>JABLXN010000001.1 GCA_013177995.1 Brevinematales bacterium
CCGTCGTTGTGCTCGGGGCTTTCACCGTCTTGTTCTCCGTGAGATTGCGCTTCTGTTCAGCGGTAAGCGGCACTCTTGTGATATCCACCGAGAACTCCTTGCCCACAGAACCACCAGGGAAGACCACCATCGTATTGGTGTCCTCATAGCACTCCACCACCTGTGCCTCATCCTCACCACCCATCAGTGGAGCGTTGCGCATCGCTATAACCGGAAGTCTTACCGTTTGATTGGCAGGAACATCTACATGAGTCCGAATGGTCCGATAATAAGGAGCAGAAAATTCAAGTACATATGTTCCCTGAGGAACATGGGTTAATCTATAACTTCCCGAACCAAGTTGAATGGTCTGCGACAGCGGATTTCCCGTATCATCCAATCCTATACTCACCCCATCTGTGCCATACATCTTCACATAGACCAATTTTGTCCCGGGGAAAACACTCCCACATACAATCCCCCATGTAGAATTGGTAATCACTATTCTGGTTTTCCTTTCATCTAAGGAGAAAGTCTGATAATCCGAAACATTGGTACCCCCAACTCCCGTGGACACCAGATCCACAATACTTCGAACAGGCACACTGCCCGTATTACTCAAGGTATAGGAGAAGTGGATTTTAAGATCCTCGTTTTCCTGACTCCCTATACCCGCTCCCGGGAGATACTCAAGGAGAAATTGATTAGAATTAGTTTGTAACCTCGTCACCGTTGCCCTGGTATTTGTAATAACAATATTGGAAAACAACAAAAGAGTATTGGTTTCAAAGGTCAATAACACTCTCCTCACCTCACTCTTGAACGTTCTGTTCATCAAGCGATAGGTGAGAATCCCCTCATTCTCCACAATATAAAGCGCATTATCCCCCACAAAATATCCCTCCACAGCCACAGGAGGATAACTTACAGGGAAAGTGCTATAATCCTCTCCTAAAAGAGAGGGCAAAATGGCCGTATGATTAGGTAAGTGTGTGGCTCGAACCATAATGCGCAAATTCGTGGGCGCTCGATACGTATTGCTAAAGGTAAAAGTCACTGCATCCCACCTGTTAGAAGATAACCCGGAAGCATATCTTACCCTGATAAGATGATTTCCTGCTTCATAACTTGCATTGCCCAAACCACTTATAACATCATGAATATCAACAAATCCTTCCGGAAGAAGAATTTCCACATTGGAGATGACATTGGCAGTTTGAGCGGTATTCGAGACAAAAATGGTCAGATTAGAGACAAAGGTATCAATATAAATCGTCGCACTTCCTAACCAGTGCCTTCCCTTGGGTAACGGCATCACCATCCTTATCTCATTGGTTCGACCCGATATCACCGGCAAAGGAAGATAACCCCAGGGATCTTCTACCCATACCAAGACACTATTTGTCGTATATCCCACTTCAAAATTATCCAGAACATCATTCTGGAGAATATCATATTCTCCAGCAGCAAGGAGGTTTCCACCCGTCTTATAATCAACAACGATATTCGTAGGATCTCCACTTATAAACCCCACATTTACTTTACGACTGAGCGTCTGCACCCGATTGGTAAAGAACCCCGGCAAAGATATTCGCAATCTCTCTATTGGCTTATCCGAGGTCACATCATTCACTACCTGGACAACTACCCGGTTGCTATGGGTTGTCGTATCAAGGTCGTTGTCATTTTCTCTATCATTGACATACACCGCATATACCGGCATAGAAGACACCACAAGATTACTCTCACCTCTTGCCACAGCATTCGTAACAAAACTTCTCACATTGACCTTAAAGCCCTTTATCCCCGGCATGATCATGGTATTTGACAACCAGAGCACAAGAGTATCTTTTTGACCTGCAGCAAGAGGGGTACCGTATCCTAAAGTCAGTACCCCGTTCGCATAAGATCGAGAAGTAGCCATGGTATTGGAGACTCTTGTGTGCGAAAAACCATTGGTAAACTCCGGCGGGAGAAGAATAGTTACTTCATCCACCGCACTTGTTGACTTGCCGGCATTGGAGAGCACAAAAGAAAGAGCAAAGTATTTCCTGTCAAAATAAATTATCCCCGGTAAAAGCGAAACCTCTACGACAGGAGAGGGAGCCACATAATACACGGAGAGACTCCTTCCAGGCTGGAGAGAAACAGGTTTAAATTTATCATCTGTGGTATTGTAAGCGGCCTCTACCTGCCAGGTTACATTGGTATTACTATAGAACACGCTATCATGAAGCTGAACCCATATTTCATCACTTTCCGTAGGATAGAGTGGTGCATTTCGATAATCAAGCCACATCGCCCCGTTTGAAAAAGCTCGATTCACCCCGGCCCGCATATTCGTAAAAGTGAGAGCATTTGTCAAAAGAAGCCCTCCCGCTGAAGGCACAGGAATCTTCACCATCCTTATGAGGTTCCCTGTATCACTGTTGTTATACAAGTAGAACCGAAGACCGTTATTCGTTTCCGTCGTCCAGATCGCATTCGTCTGAGAAAGAGAAATAGCATTGGTCACTTCCAGATAAGCGGCGGCCCTATAACCAGGCTGAATGATAGAGAGAGCGAGACTTCTCGAAGGATACGTCCCTGCCAGTACCGGTTTGGTATATCCCAAAGTATTATCAGCATACACCTCCCAGATGATATTGGTTTCCTGACCAGGATCTATGGTATCCCATCCCCAGAAACGTACTTCATCATATCCCTCCACCGGTAAAAGAGAAGGATAATATATCCACAGCGCTCCATTGGTATTGGTCACTAAGGCCCCCCGTAGCGAGGCAAGCCCTGTGACATTCGTTATAAACGAAGGAAGAACGATTTTCACCCACCGAATATCATTCCCCTCTCCTCCCACATTGGTAAAACCAAACACATACAGATTGGTGATAAAATCCTGTCCCACTGTATTTGGAGTACTCCAGGCCCACATTTCGGCAAAAGGATGAACAAAACTTACCTTATTGGTATATCCCTCCCGAACAACAGCCATATTCGTGAAGGAAGCATTATTTGTGTACCATACCCGAACCGTAACAGAAAAATTCGTATCCCCTGCCGTCCACGTATCATACCCACGAATCACCACCCATTCCCCATTGTTTGGCATAAGCCCATAGGGATAGTCTATCCGCACACAACTTCCATTGACACTTGAATTCCCCGTCGTAGAAAGAACCTGGAGACTACTAAAGAATGCCGAAGGATATTCAATCTCTACGGCTGAAATCAAGCGCCCTCCATTTTCAAAGCCATTCTCTATTCGATTGGAGTATATGGCTGAAGAGGCTGGAGAAGAAACTTCTCCTGGCAACACAAAGAATCGAACCGGATCTACAAGAGTGATCACATTGGTACGAGAAAGTAAAGAGGAAACCGCATAATAATTTGTCCACTTCGGAGAACCATCGATATTGGTAGAATTATTGGCCGCATGAACAACTATCCAGTTTGTGGCCACGACATTGGTGGTGAGTGCCACATACAGATAAAAATCATCCATGCCACCCGGTGGAATATTCGTATTAGAAAGTTTGTAGTTCACTTCCACCACGTTAGTACCACCAAGGGTGATAAACCGAAGCGCTGCGCCTGGTG
The DNA here is from genome assembly GCA_013177995.1 of Brevinematales bacterium. Taxonomy (GTDB): domain Bacteria; phylum Spirochaetota; class Brevinematia; order Brevinematales; family Thermospiraceae; genus Thermospira. Next base: position 3,577 of record JABLXN010000001.1, read on the forward strand.
AAGTTACACCCAAAAAAGCATTGCTGACCATAAAAATCTGGTTGGAGACTACTGGAGGCAAAACTATACGCAATCTTTCAAGCCTATTACTTCCCCATCCATTATTCTTCACTCTCAAACAAATGATATTGGTGTTGGTTTTCCCGCTATAATTCCGATAAAGCACCGTGGGAAGAACCGCATATTCATAAAAGGTCGGAGGTGGAATAATGGAAACCATTTGTGTTCCCTCTGGCAATACCGCAATGGTGTTTGACCACATCCTTTGATTGGAAACAGAGGCCCGAAGAGGAAACTCCGCTTCTGTTTCTACCCTGTCCCACAAGGTCATGGTAATGGTATCACTTCTCCCTCCATAAAACTGGTTTCCATAATCCAACACAACCCGATAATACCCGGGTGCATGAAACTCAAAACCAGAGAAAACACCCCCAAGCAGGGAAGACACTGAGGTCACGTTCGTAATCATATTGGTAGGAACCAGGAAGAACACTCGCTTGATAAGATTTTCTACAGAACCATGGTTTGAAACAATATACGTAATAGTGGCCTGATTGGTGGCCGCATCAATAAACCCACCAGGAATCACCACGCCACCAGAAGCCTTTGGCCTTGGATAAAGAAAACGCAATTCCGTATTATCAGCCCCATCATTTTCAGCCAACACATAATTCGTCGTATTCCGGGCCTCCAGACGGATGATAACATTGGTGGGAGAAGCAATATCATCCATGAGATAACAGCTTATCATATCATTGCTTCCTGACCAGAGAGCCACCGTATTGGTATAGGCAACTTCCATCACCCAATTGCTGCCACTGTTGGTTTTATAAAGGCTGATTTGATTAGAACTTACTATCATTGAAGAGGGATACATCACATTGGTAATACCGTAAGGAAAAGTTATCCTCACCCGGAATATGGTGTTATCTTTTTCACCCGTATTTCGGAGGCTTAGTTGAAGATAGAAAGGGGAATTCTCATCCACATAGTGATGATGATTATAGGAAGCATCGGCTACTCCATCTTCATTCAATGGCGTTACAATGGACGCCTTGAGTTCAGCGGGCGGAGTGTAGAACAAGTAACTCCAGCCACTGGACACATCCTCTTTGACCTCTGTCCAGCCATCTCCATTTCCGTTATCCACATAGGCTATATTCGTTGCCCGGATAATCACATTTGTGAGAGACTTTACATTATCATACCCTGTAAAACGAACAATCTCCGTATAATCTTTTGGGATATTGGTATTCTGGCTATAGTAATCCACCAGAATCCATAAATACCCTTCAGTATTTGTGATATTCCCATTGGTGATATTCTTCGTCACTGTCACCGTTGCCGGTCGCCCGGATACCACAGAGGCAATGTTTGTGATCACCTTATCCACACGAATGAGAAGGCGACGGATGGAGTTCCCAGGATTTTCAGCACGATTTTTGACCACAAAACTATACTCCTGCGAAGAGAGGATATTTTTTACCTCACGAGGAGTCTGATATGCCTCTGCTTTTGGTGGTTTTTTGCGAACAAGAAAGTGTTGTGTAGGATAGGAAATACTTATCCCATTGGTTACTGGCTTTGTCCCCGGAAGAGCAGAATAACTCACCACCATAATCCGGTTAGACATTTCGTTGGTACCCGGAGCAGGGATATCAAGGTTGGTTGTGGTAAGATTTAAAAAACTCACCGTATCATTTCCACTTCCTGCGGCAAGTACACGATTGTCATTCGAATAGAGAAGGGATATCTTTCTCTGGGCTGAATCATAAAAGATGGAAGAGCACACGGCACTTTTTATAGAAGAAGAGTCCACCAGAAATCCTGGAGGTAAGAAAATATCCACATGGGCAATATCGGCATTGTTATCCACCATTTCATTGGTATCTTTGGCCGCTATATCCACAAACCATGTCTTGGATTCTCCTTCGTACACAAAATTTGGTCGAACAGAAGCAATACCAACCGGATCATTAGCCGTTCGGAAACAAAGCGTATTGCTATCAAAGAAAGCCCCTCCCCAATCTGCCACATCCCCCGCCATGGCTTTTGCAGGACCTGTTGTGGCAACTCGTCCCCACGTGGTATCAGGATATTTTTCATTATTGACATACACTTCAAAAGTCTTGCCCACCACATCACCGGCTGAAGAGGTGAAGAAATTACTCACCACAACCACTATCATGTACTGGTGAGTGACATTTATATCTCCCCCAAAGAAATCAGGATGAAAAACCTCCGCTGTGGCGCCTGCAGCAAACCGAATTTTGAGAAGCCTGCCATTCTCCTTAAGCGATAACGCAGCGCTTCCCGCGGAAGGATTCATGTCCCCAAACGTCTTCGCAAAGGTTTTATACACCGTCTTATTCGTATGCATCCAGAAAACCGCTACCGTATTGGTAAACGCCGCCCAATTGGTATGAGAAAAGGCTTCTGGCAATCGAATAAATAACTCCTGTACTCCCGCCTCTGTAGTGGTACTAAACCATGGTTTGATCGCTATAGTAAGGACATTCGTTGATCCTGCCTTTGTCATAACAGGACTAATCTCGGCAATGTTACTGGCCGAAATAGTCCGAATGGTAAAATTGTCCACATTCAAAAGAAGCCTTTCCGCGTCACCACGGTTATTAGCCAATCCAAACACGACCATCAATTCATTAGAAAAAATAACAGGCACCTTTGCTACAAGGTAAAAAGTGTTCAGATACGTGGTTGTTGTTCCATCCCAGTTCTGTTGAGAAACCCCATTGGGATTTGGATTGATATACAATGAAGCATATTTACCATCCATGGTAACACGAATCTTGATATGATTGTTATTGTTGGAGTAGTTATTCAATGTCCCGCCTGGTTCGACGGTATTTGTCCCCCACCGATCATCATAACACCAGTTCATAATCCCCCGAAGATCCGATGTAGCAACTCCATCTGGCCTCACAACAGCACTGAAATCAATCACATTACTGGGAGAACCACTTTCATTCAGAGACCACAGACTTCTCGGCTGGGTGTTTGCTTCTCCTGCCAGTTTTGGATGATACACCTCGGAGAAAAAGAGGTAGTTTGCATATTTATTGGAAATACCACTCACCAGAGGATCATACTGAACTATCCCTACATTAAAGGCTGCTTTTTTCCGGCCAGATTCCTCATAAATACCTTCATCACTATCCAGAGAAAGAAGAGTTCTTGTAAATTCAAAACCAAAAGGACGTTCTTCCGTAGCAGAGAAACGTACATTGGTATAACGGGCAAAAAATCCAAAGAGTTCGGCATAATATTCGGTAGTAAGACCATCCCCTGAAAATTGAAGCAGTCCTCCCGAAGGAGCAATGGTCATATTGTGGGCTTCGTTATGAATACCCGCCTGCAGAGAATACAAAAATTTATATTGCCAGAAACCGTTCGAAGAAGCAAAATCATCGTAGTAAACATATCCCCATACTTTACTTACTACAATTATGGCTAAAAGCCACCCTCTTATCCCTCTTTTCCTCGTCCACATAGCAACCCTCTTTTTTTATATAAAAATTTCTCTTTTTCCCTACCATTGTCTTTTATCAATCCTTTTAGAGAGATTTTGCCTCTCAATAATATATATCTCTTTCTCACTCCAAAATGGAAATTTTTTGAAAAATTTTTTAAAAAAACTCCCTGCTCATCTATCTTCTGGAGCCTCATCCTCATACCCTCTCCATCTTTTTTTCTTAAATCTATAAATTTCTTTGCCCTCTCTATCCGATAATAACACAAAAGATCCCAAGGAGGTTACCGTGAAAGAGACAAAGAATAAGAAAATGCGCTGGAGATATTTTATCGACAAGCCATTTCAGATTCGGTTCATTGCGAGGTTTTCTTTCCTTATCGTCTTAGGTCTTGTGGCTTCTCTTCTTTTTATGGGGGTATTTTACAGGCAAAGATATTCCAAAAACCTTTTCTATCAGGTCAAAAACGTAGAAGAATTCAAGGAAAAGGCGAAAACCAACCCTGAACTCCCATACTATGAAGTGTTCGATATGAGCAAAGCCTACAATGAATTTGAAATTCAGATGTGGCCCATGATCTGGCTGAGTGTGGTGTACCTCATTCTCATTGCTGTTTTCGGGCTTTTTATTTCTCACAAGATGGCAGGTCCTATCTATCGTATAAAGAAAACCTTAGACGAAGCAGCTGATGGCAAGATTGATATCAAGACGCTTGAATTTCGCCTTCGAAAGCAGGATGAACTTCATGACCTTGTCAAAAGCCTCAATCGCTTTTTGAATAAACTCAACAAATAAAACCATTCCTCTTCTCATTGCAAACAAGGCCTGTCCCGAAGCTTCACAAGAAGCTCAAAGGACAGGCTTTTTATCAAAACAAACCAACTGAGAGGTTTTTTCTCTAACTAAAAACCCAAGAGAAATTCCTTGCACAAACACCCCTTGATTCCCACTTTTCGCTTTATTCGGCCAAAAACAACTCATATTCGTAATATTCGTACAAGGGACTCTAAAGGCAAAAAAAGCTGTCCAGGGTTGCTGGACAGCTTTCTATATTTAAAAACTTGAACTCACTTCAAGATAGAACATATCATATTCTTTATAGGAGGTGAGGGTAGCCTTCCCTTTTCCATCTATCCCACAGATTCCCGCTTTAAAATCAAGTCCCATAATTGGAGAATACACAATCTCAAAATTTCCCATTATAGCACTATTATCTATAAAACTTTTTATTATATCATTATCCTTAAATTTGTCGATAAAATTATCAGTATTTGCTATTCCAAATAGTTTGAATTTTAACTTATCATCAAAGAAGCCCTTTTCAATATTGAAAGTGAAATAATCCTGAAGTTTTTCTTCCTTGTATCCCCTTTCCATAAACAGTCCATGAGCTATCTGGAAGTTGATATACCATCCACCATCAAAGTTCTTATCAAGCCCAATAATCCACTTTACATATGGTTCTTTGAGAATAACTTCTTCATTTGTAATATTTGTGACAATCGTAGTGGGAGGAAAAGGGATAGGTGTTTTAACTGTAGTATAGGTGGTTGTTTTTACTTCATCCGGAATAAAAATAGCAAGCTCACATCTATTGACAAATATACCCCAGTCTTTTTCAAGATCGAATCCTATTTCAGTTTCTTTATGATAAGCCATTTTATAGCTTTTTGATAAAACTGTAACATTTGTTTCTGACATTGATGGAAAATTTATAGCGTTGCTATTTTCAAGATAGATTTCACTTATATACGGTATGTCGTTTTGTCTTCTTGCAACATTAATTGAAAAATCAAAGCCAAAAACCTTTCCAAAGATTTTTCCAGCTAATGTCGAATTGGTAAGATTAAATTCAGGATATTTCACCTCGCCAGTCCAATTCTCATCAATATCAACAGAAGTAACACTTTCGGAAATTTTTTCTTTGATTCGTGAAGTAAGTTTTTCCTCAATAAATCTTACGGGAAGAATCGACTGTCCCTGGTAAGGTTCCCACACAAATTGAACTCCATAATCATTAAGGAAAGGAAAGTAGTAAGTGAAATTAAAGGCAAATAGAGGAATTTTCCTGCCAAGATCAGTTATTTTTGATAAATCCTGAGGATTTAACACATCTGTGGGATTAACCTTATCAGCCTTCCCCCAGCTTATTCTTTGTTTTCCAACTACAAAATCAAGTCCATCGAAAACAAAATTATTAGCAGAAACATAGGCTTCATCAAGATAAATGGTAAGTGGATAAAGATAGCTTGAATTTTCAAGCATATCCTTTGAAGAAGTTTCTGATAGAGGATATGGAGTATAATTTATCCCAAATGAACCAAAGAAGTTGATATCTTCGGACAACTTTGTATTTGCTTTAAAAAATGCTTCATTTTCATTATATAGATAACTGAAGTTGGATAGAGATATTCCAATAAAACTTGATATTTCAACATTTAGATCTGTTTCCGCATAGATGAAAGAAGAGATTAACAAGAATAAAAAAATTATCCTTTTCATAGACACCTCCTTTAGTTGGAAGAGTTTTTTAAGAATCTTTCAGTAAAAATACCTTTTCCCTCAAGCCCACTATCAAAAATTATTTCTTTTATTTTTATTTCTGTGAAGTGATTTTTTGTGAGGTCTTCCATTTTTATATGGGTTAAAGCCCAATAATTACCTTTTTTTTCTGCGGCAATGATTGTTAATACTTTTTTGAGTTCATTATTTGAATACATTTCAAGTTTTTTTGGTAGAAAATTCTGTTTTTCTACTTCCATAATTATCTTGTTATATGAAGAATCTGAATCGGGTTTCTTTGTCAATTCAAGTTGAATGATTTTATCATCCTCTTTTATAACCTTACTATCAAAATCCTTTGAATATTCATAACTACCAATTTCTCTGTATGAAAAATCAGTCCCCTGAAAGTTTTGGTTTTTCATACTTCCCTCAATTCTTCGTGTTTTTTTGTAAGCAGGTAAGTAGATATACATTTCTTGTTCAGACAAAACGAGTATACCAATGTCTTTAACATTTGATGGGCTTACAAATTTAACGACTCTTCTGCTTTTTCCTGCACTCCATATCTTCATTACTCTTGTTTCTTTAACAGTCCCTTTTTCACCAAGAATAACCTCACAGGTTGCCATTTGATCTGAAAATCCAGTAAGTGATTTTTCGACCCTCTCAAGAACTTCCTGTCCCGTAAGTGAAAATAAATTTCCCGCAATCACAAGAAAAAAGAAATATTTCTTCATAACCTCCTCCTAAACCTTCAATATTTTCTTCCTGAAATAAAAAGTAAGTGCTGGTAAGATTGTCAACGCTGATAAAGCACTTACTATCATTGTAATAAACATCAACATTCCAAAACTCCTGAGTGGCATAATTCCAGAGAAATTCAAAACGGCAAATCCAAATCCAACAGAAAAAGAATTAAAAATGATGCCTTTTCCTGTGGTTGAAAAAGTATGGTAAAAGGCTTCTTCATAATCTTTTCCCATTTTTACTTCATAAGTATATCTTGAGAGAAAATGAATCGTGTAATCTATACCAGCACCTACAGCAATAGCTGCTATAGTGGTAGTAATAAAATCCATATTAATCTTAAACAGTCCCATTATTCCAAAATTAACAATCAAAGTAAATAATATTGGAATAAGTGAAAATATTCCTTCTAGTAATGACTTAAAGGTGATTATATTCAATATAACAACTATGAGGATAATTATAAAGAGACTTATAAGTTGATTTCTCAATAAAGTTTGTTCAACATCAGTAAAAAGTTTCATAAGACCTGCAACACCATAATCATCGAATATTTTTATATCATTACCTGGGACTATAAATTTATCCCATAGTAAAGGTGAGAAAGCTATTTTTATATCATTTTTTGAAAGTTTATCTTCAGGAATTGAAAATTCATTTATGAATTTTTGGGAAATTCCGTTTAAAAATTTATTTTTCGAGGTGTAATCTGTAAATTTTAAGTCATCAATAACTATATTTTTGTTTAAAAAGTCATTTATTTCTGTTTCTGAAACATTTAAGTTTGCACGAATAAGCCTGTTTTTAAGCATAATCTTTAAAAGAGATAAAACTTCTTCTTTTGAGTCTTTTATATCTTTTGTAGAAATGGAACTGTATCTTTTAAGCAAATTTTCTGCCTCATTTACAATTTTATATCTTACAGAGGATTCTATGGAAGGTAGAAGAAAAGATATAAGAGTTTCATCTTTATCCTCTGTAATAAGCCTTTTTATGCTTTCGTTGCCCTCAATAAAGAACCACAAATTTTCAATTTCATAGTCTGTATCTGGAATCATAGGTATTTCTGTCATACCTTCATTGAGAGAGGAGATTATATTTACTATCGAGGCTGGTTTTGTTTTACCTCCAGAAATGTATCTTAAATTTTCTTCTATTATTTGAAGAGTTCTCAAATAATTTGCTGAAATTTGTCCTTTTGAATATAGTTTTAATTCAAAGACACCGTCAAAAATTTTGCTAATTCTATCTGTTACTATAGCTGGCTCGGATTTTTTATCAAAGTAAGACATATAGTCTACTTTTATCTGGACTTTGGTGATAAAATAGGTAGCCACAAGCCCAAATATTAAGAAAGTAATAACGACCCATTTCTTATTTTTAAAGATAAACTTTGAGGCTTCATAAAACAATTTACGTTCAGTTTCTTCATTGATATTCCCAATATTTCCTTTTGTTTTCGGAAATATTTTAAGTAAAGCTGGAATAAAACTTATAGTTATTAAAAACGAGAATATTACTCCTATAGCTGAAATTATACCGAAATCCCTTGCTGAAAGCATATCGTTAGAGACAGCAATCGACATAAATCCACCAAATGTCGTCAAAGCACTCATAAGTATAGGAATAAAAGTTCTTTCATGAACTTTCAAAAGGGCTTCTTCTGTTTGCATGGATAACTTTTTTTCGTGGTATTCGTTAATAAAATGTATACCATAAGCATTCCCCACGGCTATAAGCACAACAGGAATTGCTACCCCAAAGGTGGTAAGAGGTAAACCAAGATATCCCATTACACCTATTGCTGAAGCTGTGGCAAGTAAAACAGTTATAAGAGGTAATAAAGTTGCTTTTATACTTCGGAAAGAAATGAATAGCACCACAAAAACTACCAGAGAGACAAGCGGAATAAGAAATCTTAAATCTTTAACTACAAGATCAGAGATTGAATTGAGAAGCATGGGGGTTCCGCCATAATAAACCTGCCAGTTAAGATTATTTTCTTTAAGAAAAGAGTCCGTCACTTTCCTCAACTTTTTTGCTAAAAAATCTGCTTTTGTGTCTGGAGAAGGTTGAACTATTAAAAGAGTTGATAATCCATCTTTTGATAGTAAACTTCCATTGTATGCTTCTTTACTTAAAATATAACTTTTAAGTTTATTATAATCAATATGTTCAAGATCTTCTGGGATAAGTTTTGAAACTTTCATTTCATCTTCTTTCCCCTGAATATCCTCAATCTCTGTAAGACTTATAACATTTACAACACCTTTTTCTTCTTTCATTTTTAATGAAATGTCTCTGATATATTTCAGGTTTTCTTTTGAAATTACTTCATTGTCGAGAGTAAACATGATTATTATAGGATTGTTGCTTTCAAATCTTTCGTTGATATAGTAATTGAGTCTTCCTATTTTGCTTTTCTTTGAAAACCAGTGCAATAAATCATTATCAAGATATATTCTTGAAATCCCGAGTGAAAAAACTATTACCCCTATTATTGTAACAACTAAAGTTTTAAAAGGCTTGTAGACTGTAAAATTAAAAAATCTTTTCATTCTTTCCCCCTTCGTCTGTAATAAGTAGATATATTATTCTTGACACTCTATCTATATATCTTTTCTTAATAATCTCACCTGCTTCTTCATCAATCTTACCTCCCAGCTTGTCTTTGAGACTTAAATATCCTATGATCAAATTCGTAACAAGAATTTGTTCAACAAGAGTTATATCAAAATTTATACTTTCCCTCCTCATCTTTTTTATCATAGTCTCAACCTTTTCAAAAACAAGTCCGACTGTATCTATGATATTTGTTCCCCATCTTGAAGATATATTTAAACTTTCTCTCTGGTAAATTCTTATTAACATATCGTTTTTATCAATATAATTTATCCCTTCTTCGACAAAAAAATGTATAATTTCTTCAAGGTCTTTAAAATCAGAAAGGTTAATATCTTCAATAATTGAAGTAAATTCATTGATGCTTTTTCTTATAATACTTGACAATAACTCTTCTTTACTTGAGAAATAATAATATATCATTGCCTTGTTGATTTCTGCATTTCTTGCAATTTCATCAACAGAAGTAGCGTCAAATCCCTTTTCTGCAAAAAGTTTTATCGCCGATTCAAGAATTCTATCCTTTGGTTTTAAATCCATTTCTCTCCCCTTTAACCGACCGATTAGTTAAACTAACCATTCAGTTAAATAATAAAGACAAGGTTCTAAAAAGTCAAGTCTCCGAACATAATTTTGAAAATATTTTGCTAAACACTTTCTGTAAATCTTGTCAATTCGCCCAACTACCTCCTTTTCCCACTATTTTCAAGTATGCATAGGCATTGAATACCCTGGACAAACATCCTTAATTTCCACTTTCCCCGTTTTTGGAAATTTTTCTACGAACCTTTTCATTTTTCCATGCTACCAAAATGTGGAAAAAAAGAATATCCTGCATTACAATACTTCTGAATAGCCTCTTTCAGGGCTTATTCAAAACCTGTAAAAATGGAGGAAAGTTATGCAAAGCGATGCGGTCAAAAAGGGATTTCAGAGGGCCCCCCATCGTTCCCTTTTCCGGGCCATGGGGTTTGATGACTGGGAACTTGAGCGTCCTCTCATTGGCATAGCCAATTCATTCAATGAAGCCATTCCCGGCCACATTCATCTCAACAAGATTGCCGATGCTGTAAAACGAGGTATCTATGCCGCAGGTGGTATGCCTATCGAATTCAATACCATCGGAGTATGTGATGGTATTGCCATGGGGCACAGGGGAATGAAATACTCCCTTCCTTCCCGAGAGCTTATCGCTGATTCTATAGAGATTATGGCAGAGGCCTATCAATTCGATGGCATTGTCTTTATTGCCTCATGTGATAAAATTATCCCAGGGATGCTCATTGCTGCCATGCGTCTGAATCTTCCAGCCATCTTTGTGAGTGGTGGTCCCATGCTTCCCGGTATGCTTGTGAATCAAAACAAAGTAGACCTCAGTACTGTTTTTGAAGCCACTGGTAAATACGCCAAAAAAGAGATCTCCGATGAAGAACTCTACGACCTTGAATGCCGGGCCTGTCCAGGAGACGGTTCCTGCGCCGGAATGTTCACAGCCAACACCATGAGTAATCTCTCCGAAGCCCTTGGTATTTCTCTTCCTTTCAATGGAAGTGCCCCGGCTGTATTTGCCGATCGTATCCGTATTGCCAAAAAATCAGGTCTGAAAATCGTGGAATTGGTCAAGAAGAACATCAGGGCTAGGGATATCATGACGCGCAAGGCCTTTGAAAATGCTATTGCCGTTGACATGGCTCTCGGTGGCTCAACGAACACCACCCTTCATCTTCCGGCTATTGCGTATTATGGGGAAGTGGATCTTGAACTCAAAGACTTTGCTCCCTTTACCGAAAAGGTTCCCCATCTCACCACGATTTCTCCTGCAGGACCTCATCACATCCTTGATCTGTACCGTGCCGGTGGTGTTCCTGCTGTTCTCGCTGAACTTTCCAAGAAAAACCTCATTCACCTTGATACCATGACAGTCAACGGAAAGACATTGGGAGAGACTCTCAAAGAATACAAGGCCGGTATCAAAGATCCCACAGTTATTCGTCCTATTGACAAGCCCGTCCACGAAACAGGCGGACTTGCGGTTCTCACGGGCAATTTAGCCCCAGAGGGTTGTATTGTCAAACAGGCCGCCGTGGCCCCTGAAATGCTTCATCACAAAGGACCAGCTCGCGTGTTCAATAGTGAGGAAGAGGCGGTAGAAGCCCTCCTGAAAGGCAAAATCAAAAAGGGCGATGTGATTGTGATTCGTTATGAAGGACCAAAGGGAGGACCGGGAATGAGAGAGATGTTAGCCCCAACCTCCACCGTCGCCGGCCTCGGCCTTGACAAGGAGGTGGCTCTCATCACCGATGGGCGATTTAGCGGTGCCACCCGTGGGGCTTCCATAGGACATATTTCCCCGGAAGCTGCTGCTGGTGGACTTATTGGACTTGTAGAAGAAGGAGACATGATAGAAATCGATATCCCCAACAAAAAAATTAACCTCCTGGTCGATGAAAAGGAAATAGAAAAACGCAAAGCCAATTTCAAACCCCTTCCTCCCAAAATCACCAAAGGATATCTTGTTCGTTATGCCCAGCACGTCACCTCCGCCAACAAGGGAGGAGTTTTCGAAAAACGATAAAAAAACCTTTTCTTTTGAAAAACACCCCCGGGATAACCCCGGGGGTGTTTTTTCTGGTATCCATCAAAGATCTTGTTTTTGGTTCAGGAAAAACGCTTATCCAGAGATAGTATGACACACGAAGGCTATGACCTTATTTCAGCTAAAGAAGGGCGTTTGCTGAAACATGGTGAGAGCTCTCTTCCATGGTCTCAAACTTGAAAAATGTCTGTAGTTATGATATAGTAATCACCTACCACACACAGAGAGGAGACCTCATGTTAGACAAGATTATCGTCAAAGGAGCCCAGGAACATAACCTGAAAAATATCGACGTCGAAATTCCCAGAAATAAACTCGTCGTTATCACCGGTGTCTCAGGAAGCGGCAAGTCTTCCCTTGCCTTTGATACTATCTATGCTGAAGGAGAAAGACGATACCTTGAATCTCTCTCCACCTATGCCCGCCAGTTTTTAGGAGAAATGAAAAAACCCAAGGTGGAATCCATCGAAGGGCTTTCTCCCGCTATCTCTATTCAGCAACAATCGGTACATGCCAATCCCCGTTCGATTGTGGGTACAGTCACAGAAATCTACGACTATTTTCGACTTCTCTGGGGAACTATTGGAACACCAACTTGTCCGGAGTGTGGAGAGGAACTCACGGCTACCACGGTGGATGAGATTGTCAATGCTATTCTTGCCATGCCTGAAGGAACAAAGATAATGATCCTTTCCCCTGTGATCCAGGGAAAGAAAGGCACCCATCAGGAGCTTCTTGAGGAACTCAAAGGAGAAGGGTTTGTTCGAGTACGCATAGACGGAGAGATAAAAAATCTTGAAGAGCCAATCGCCTTAGACAAAAACAGAAAACACTCTATTGATATTGTGATTGACAGGGCTATTGTGTCTCAAGAAAAAAGGGGACGTCTTGCTGAATCCGTCGAACTCGCTCTCAAAAAAAGTGGGGGACTTGTTATCATCCTCTCTGTAGAATCTTCAGAAGAAAAACTTTTCTCCGAAAATTTTTATTGTCCCGTTCACCAGGTGAGTTTTGGCAAGATTGAACCCCGAATGTTTTCGTTCAATGCCCCCTACGGAGCCTGCCCCGAATGTGGCGGCTTAGGAGAAAAAATGGAATTCTCGCCAGATCTTTTAGTTATTCCCCATCTTTCTCTTGCCCATGGAGCTATCAGGACTCATCCTCCCTCACAACAAACATGGATGAGTATGTGGCGATCCCTTGCCCAGAAGTATGGTTTTGACATTCATACCCCTTTTCAGGAACTTCCTTCCCATATCCAGAACATCCTTCTCTACGGAGACAGTGGAGAGGTGGAAATCCATTACCAGTCTTATCGAATGGATGTACGAAGCACCACCGTCTATGAGGGCATCATCCCCAACCTGAAACGACGATACTTCGAGACCAGTTCCCCAGAGATGAGAGAATGGTTTGAACACTATATGACATCCGTTCCCTGCCCCGTCTGTCAGGGAAAACGTTTGCGAAAGGAAAGTTTGGCGGTCAAGGTAGCCGGCCACAGCATTATGGATGTCACAGCGATGACCATCGCGAAAGCCCAGGAGTTTTTCCGTGCTCTCCCTGCCAAGCTTTCTCCCCATCAGATGATGATAGCGGAACGTGTTCTCAAAGAGATTGACAAGAGACTCTCCTTTCTTGTCGATGTTGGTGTGGATTATCTTTCGCTGGATCGAAAGGTGAGCACTCTCTCAGGGGGAGAGTTTCAACGAACACGACTCGCTACCCAGATTGGTTCCAGTCTCATGGGAGTACTGTATGTGCTTGATGAACCCACCATTGGTCTTCACTCCAGAGATACCGATAAACTCATCCGTACCCTTGAAAAACTCCGCGATACAGGCAATACCGTGATAGTGGTAGAGCATGACGAAGAGATGATTGCCAGAGCCGACTGGGTTATCGATATTGGACCAGGAGCGGGTATCTATGGGGGACAGGTTGTTGCCGAAGGAACACCCAACGAGATACGACGTCATCCCACTTCTCTCACTGGCCTCTATCTCTCCGGCAGACGATGCGTACCAATGCCTGAGAGGCCACGAACAGGTACAGGAGAAGCCATCACTGTCCATGGGGCGCGAGAACACAACCTGCAAAACATCACCGTTTCCTTCCCCTTGGGGAAGTTTGTCGTTGTCACAGGAGTAAGCGGTTCAGGAAAATCAACGCTTGTAAACGATATTCTTTTCAAGGCTCTCAACAAAATAATCAACGGAAGCCGTGAAGAACCAGGGGCTCATGATAAAATCACCGGCGTAGAAGCCATCGACAAGATTATTGATATTGATCAGAGTCCTATAGGACGTACCCCTCGAAGTAATCCGGCGACCTATACAGGGCTTTTTACCCTCATTCGTGACTTGTTTGCTGCCCTTCCCGAATCCCGTATGCGTGGCTATGCCCCGGGGAGGTTTAGTTTCAACGTCAAGGGTGGTCGATGTGAAGCCTGTCAGGGAGATGGAGTCAAAAAGATTGAAATGCACTTTCTTCCCGATGTGTATGTTCCCTGTGAGGTCTGTCAGGGGAAACGCTACAACCGGGAAACCCTTCAGGTCTTCTTCAAGGGCAAGAACATTGCCGATGTGCTGGATATGACAGTTGATGAAGCCCTTGCCTTTTTTGAGGCCATTCCTCCCATCAAACGAAAACTGGAAATCCTGCGGGATGTGGGACTCGGATATATTCACTTAGGCCAGCCGGCCACAACCCTCTCCGGCGGAGAAGCCCAGCGCATCAAACTCGCTAAAGAACTCTCCAGAATAAGTACCGGACAAACCCTCTATATCCTCGATGAACCCACGGTGGGACTCCATTTTGATGATGTACGCAAGCTCCTTGAGGTGCTTCAGAAACTTGTGGAACGTGGAAACACCGTAGTTGTCATTGAACACAATATGGACGTTATCAAGGTAGCCGACTGGATTATCGACCTTGGACCAGAAGGGGGAAGCGGAGGAGGAAGAGTGATCTTTGAAGGCACCCCACAGGATATTCTCCATTGTGCTGAAAGTTATACAGGTCTCTATCTCAAAAAATACCTTGAGGATATGAAACGATGTATCGAATAGGTCTCTGGCTTTTGTGTGCTCCCCTTTTCATGTGGGGAGTGGTGATCACAAGTTCTCCCAGCGGGGCAGAGGTGAGACAGGGGGGTATTCTCTTGGGAAAAACACCCCTCTCTCTTTCGGGGATATCCGGCATGATAGAAATCTCCCTTTCCGGCCACAAAACCGTTACCCAGATGATAAAAGACCAG
Source organism: Brevinematales bacterium (assembly GCA_013177995.1). Taxonomy (GTDB): domain Bacteria; phylum Spirochaetota; class Brevinematia; order Brevinematales; family Thermospiraceae; genus Thermospira. The sequence continues at coordinate 18,797 of JABLXN010000001.1, forward strand.
AGAGAAATTTTTGTCCGAATGCTCCCAACCAACTCGCTTTTTGTCTTTTGGAAACAGGAAAAGGTTGGTTCCATGCCAAAGGATGTCATTTTCACTCCAGATGGGCGATACCTTCTCATTACCTTTATGGGTGAACAGGGCATAGGCTACTACGACATGCAAAACCAGAAGCTTTCTATGGTAAGAATCCCCCAGTATCATCGTTATGTGGGCTATGTAGAAGGGGTCTTTTCACCAGATGGGCAGGAATTCTGGTTCACCCAGGTGGATAAGAGGGGCAAGGTCTTTGTTCTATCCCTTTCCAACTGGAGTATTTTGCGTGAAATTGATGTCAAAGGAAGCATGCCAAAGGTAGGCGAGTTCACCCCCGATGGGAAATACTACTATGTCACCTGCTGGGACTCTGCCACAGTTACGGTGATAGATCGAAAGACCTACACTCTCCAGAGAATCATTCGGACCACAGGCTATCAACCACGAGGCCTTGGATTTTCACCAGATGGACGATATCTCTATGTGCTTTTTTACGGCTCGGGAGAAATCATCAAATACGACATCTCTCAAAACGATAGGGTGGTCAAGGTCATCCGTACAGGGGGATCAAATGGGCGTTTCCGTTATCATCCAGCAAGAAACTGGGTCTACATCAACAATCTCAGAAAATCACAGTTTTACATCCTTGACCTGACCACAGATACGCTCTCACCACCTTACTCCTGTGGAACCCATCCATCCAACCTCAAACTCTCTCCAGATTGCCGTTATATGATTATCACCTGTCGGGGAAAAGACCATCCAAAAGGATCGGACTATCGTAGCCCTGAGGACGGTACCGTCGAACTCTATGATATCCGGGGTGATGTCCCGAAACTCCTTGAGACTATCCGTGGAGGGAATCAACCCATTGGTATTGCCATCTCTCCGGATGGAAAGATGGTGGTGATCTCAAACTTCATGGATGGAACAGTGGACTTTTATCTCATAGAAACAGAGAGGTTGTGATGCGAATAGCCATTGTGAGTGATATTCACGCCAATTTAGCCTCCCTTCAGGCCTTTGAAAAACTCTCTCTTGACTATGATGAACTGTATTGTTTGGGAGACGTGGTGGGATATGGCCCTTTTCCAGAAGCCTGCGTCTCATGGATACAGCAACACGCCTCTCTTGTGATTCAAGGAAATCATGAAAGGGCCCTTTTTGATAGCCACGAAAGGCATCTCATGAACCCCATGGCAAGAGACCAGATTCTCTGGACAAAACGACATCTCTCTTCGGAATCCTTAGGCATCATATCTCTCTGGCCAATAGATACCAAGAAATCCCCCTTCTGGATATGCCATGGAAGCCCGGATGATCCTGATCGCTACATCACCGGTCCTAAAGAAGTCTCTCTTGCCCTGTATGCCTTAGAGGAGGCGGGCCTTTTTATCGCCCTCTTTGGTCATACCCATTATCCAGGCCTTGTCGATGAAGAAGGAAACTTCTGGTATGAAATAGAGAAACCTTTCCTCTTGCAAAAAGGAAAGCGCTATCTCGTGAATCCCGGAAGTATTGGACAGCCACGAGATGGTGACCCAAGAGCCTCTTGCTGTCTTCTCACCTCACGTCGCCAGGGATGGGAGGTGCAATTCATTCGCTATGAGTATGATATTGCCTCAACCATAGAGAGCATGCTCTCCCTCGGCATACGCCAGGAATTAGCCTACCGACTTCTCGCAGGAAGATAAAAAGTCCGTCTCAAGAACAAAATTCTCTCCCTTTTTGCTCCTCTCTCATTTCCATTTGAAAAAAATACCCTTTTGTGCTATACTCTACCTCAAGGAAACGACAAGGAGTACCAATGAAAAACTATCTCTGGGTCCTTTTTTTGATAGGCAGTGTGGGTTTTTCAGCCGAAAGGGATTATCTCTCTCCTGATGTGGGGTTTGTTGGTATCGCCTCGTGGAAGGCTATCCTCTACGATACCCCTCAGGGACAAAAACGTCGCGAACTCTCCGCCCTCCAGTCAGTCGAGGTTATTGCTCGAACCAACACCTCCCCAAAAGAGGCGTGGTACCAGATCAAGGTTCGCCTCGCCACAAAAGACGACGAACGTATCGAAATAGGCTGGATAAGATCTAAAGACCTCTTCAGCGAAAAGGATCTTCAACCCGTGAGGAAAATACCGGAGTGGTTTCTCTTTGTCGAATATCCAGAGAATGAATTCCTTGTCTGCCACGTTCTCCCCAATGGATCCATTCGAGGATACGAGAACAACCAGACCTATAACGAACAACTCAGGGTATACAAAAACGTCTTTTTCTTGGGGCAAACCATGCTCTATTACGACAGAACCAATGCCCTTGTCCCATGGGCTATACGCTTTGATCTCATCACCAATCAGGCCCTTTTTCCACGAGAAAATGATCTCTCTTCTTCTTTCCTGAAAGAGTGTGAACTCACCGGTGATCGGGTAAATCTTCGCCTTCTCCCCTCTACCAATGCCACCATCCTCACCCAGCTCTCCAGAGGAAGCGTTGTGTATCTTCTCTGGCGAGTGGGAACAAAACAAAGAATTGCCGGAAAAAGTGGTTATTGGGCACGGGTTATTGTCCCTGGGAAAAAACGCCTCGATGGGTATCTTTTTGATGCCTATCTGAAAGAAAAATAACTTTTTTCCCTCCAGGTGAGACTTTTTCCTTCTCAAATTCTTTGCTCAAACCAACACACTCCCCCCTCTTCCCTTTTTTGCAAAGAGAGACCTTTGCACGAATGTGCGAAGGTCTCAAGAAAGTAATAAAAAAACAAAAATGGCATAAAAATATTCCTTGATGTAATAAATAAACTTGCTTTTTTGAATAAAACAGACACATAATCCCCTGTAAACAGAAAAAGCAGGGAAGAGGGGCATAGCCCCTGACCCAGAGAGGGAAAGAAAGCACACGTGCAGGGGTTTCAAGAAAATTGCATTTTCCCCAAAAACATGCTACCATAAGACATGGCAAAAAAGAAGAAAACGTTTATCCTTGATACCAACGTTGTGCTCTATGACCCTCGTGCTATCTTTTCTTTTCAGGAACATGAGGTCGTTATCCCCATCACTCTTTTGGAAGAAGTGGACAATTTCAAAAAGGGCAATGAAATTATCCACTTCAATGCCAGAGAATTCAGCCGTGAACTGGACAATCTTTTCAAGGATGTCCCTTTCAACAAACCCGCCAAACTGCCTTCCGGAGGAACCGTTCGTATCGATACCCATGTCCATCTTGATGATTCCATTCGCAAACTCTTCTGGGAAGATAAACCCGATCACCGCATCCTTGCCTGTGCCTATTATCTTGCCCAGGAAAAAGACCCATCCACAGTGATTATTGTGTCCAAAGATATCAACCTGCGCATGAAAGCAAGGGCCATTGGCCTCCTTGCCGAGGACTATGAAACAGGGAAAATCAAAAGTATCGAGGAACTCTATACAGGGAAACGTATTATTGAGAACGTTGATGAGACGCTTCTCTACACCCTTCAGAAAGAAAAAATACTTCCCCCTGAGTTTTTCTCCGTCAATCCCCCACCCATGCCAAATGAATTCTTCGTCCTCCGCAATCACCAGAAAAGTATCCTGGCCACCTATTCCCCTTTTCTTCCAGGATGGCAACTCATTGAGAAGCACACCTGTTATGGGATTGCTCCCCGCAACGCTGAACAGGCCTTTGCTCTTCACGCCTTGACCGACCCAAATATCCAGCTGGTCACCCTTGCGGGCAAAGCCGGTACGGGAAAAACCCTCATGGCTTTAGCCGGGGCTCTCGCCTCATTTGGCATATACAAACAGATCCTTTTAGCCAGGCCTATTATTCCCCTCTCCAATCGGGATATGGGGTTTCTGCCAGGCTCTATCGAAGAAAAACTCGATCCCTATATGCAACCCCTCTATGATAACCTCGCTGTCATTCAGCACCAATTCAACGAAGGAAGCCACGAACTCGCCACCATCTCCAAAATGCTTGATAACGAAACCCTGAAGATCACCCCTCTCGCCTACATTCGTGGCCGAAGCCTCTCCAAGCTCTACTTCATTGTTGATGAGGCCCAGAATCTCACCCCCCATGAGGTGAAAACCATCATCACTCGCGCGGGGGAGGGAACCAAGATTGTCTTCACCGGTGATCCCTATCAGATCGACACCCCCTATCTTGATTCTCGAAGTAATGGACTTTCCTTTCTCATCGATAGAATGAAAGGGGTATCGCTGTATGCCCATATTACCTTAGAGAAGGGTGAACGGTCCCTTCTTGCTGAAGTTGCCTCCAACCTGCTATAGGACTTTCGTTTTCTCTTCCCAGGACTTCTCCCCCATTTTTATTTGACAGATAGTCCAAAGTATGTTATAATCTTACACTAAAACTCCCAAAGAAAGAAAGGAGAGAGTATGGCGAGTCTCATTTACCAGGAAAAAGAACTCATGAACGCCTTGCTTGAAGCAGGAGTGCATTTTGGCCATCAGACCAAGCGCTGGAATCCCAAGATGAAGCCATTTATCTACACCAAACGAAATGGCATCTACATCATAGACCTGCGCCACACGATGGACATGCTTCAAAAGGCTTACCAGGCTGCCAAAGAGTTGGCTGCCAACGATGGTGTGATGCTGTTTGTAGGGACCAAGAAGCAGGCCCAAACCTCAATTCTTGAGGAAGCCACCCGCTGTAACATGCCTTACGTCACCAAACGCTGGCTTGGAGGCACCCTTACCAACTTCAGCACCATCAAAAAGTCTATCGACAAGATGAAGAAACTCGAGGCAAAACTCGAGGCTGATCGTGCCAAGATGACCAAAAAAGAAGCCATTGATATTGAACGCACCATTGCCAAAATGAAGGGCTTCTATGAGGGCATCCGTGATATGAAAAGACTGCCCGATGCTTTGTGGGTGGTGGATGTGAAGCGAGAAATCAACGCTGTTCTTGAAGCCAGGTCCTTGGGTATCAAGGTCTTTGGTATTGCCGACACCAACTGTGATCCTGATCTCCTGGATTATCCTGTTCCTGCAAACGATGATGCTATTCGTTCTGTGAAACTTATCACCTCGCTTATCGCTGATGCTATCATCGAAGGATCCACGATGGCTGCCAAGCAGGAAAGCCACATTGTCGAAGAAGAAGAGGAAGAAACAGAGGCTGTCAACGTCGAAGATGAATACGCCGATGTTGATGAAGACACTCTTGTAAAATAAGGAGCTACGATATGGAAATTTCCGCTGCTATGATAAAAGAAGTCCGGGAGAAAACCGGTGCTGGTATCGTGGATTGCAAACAGGCTCTGACCGAAACCAATGGAGATATTGCCAAGGCTGTAGAGATCCTCAAGAAGAAGGGTCTTGCCAAGGCAAGCAAGAAAGAGGGCCGTACCGCTGTTGAAGGTATTGTTATGGTCAAAACTGAGGGCAAAAAAGGCCTTCTTTTCCGCCTCAATTGTGAAACCGACTTCGTAGGCAAAACACCTGAGTTTAAGGCTTTTGCAGAAAAGATCATGGACCTTGTTTTTGCCAAATCATACCCATCGTCTGATACTCTCCCTGAGGATGTGGAACAGCTTCGCAAAGAAGCTATCGCTAACTTTGGGGAAAACATTCTCGTGGCCTGGAAATGGATTGAGGCAAAGGGAACACTCTATCCCTATGTTCACCTCAACAAAGTGGCCTCTATCACTGATTTTGGCAATCTCTCTGACAATGCCGAGGTCCAGGATGTAGCCAAAAAAATTGCCATGCAGATTACCTCTATGAATCCTATCTGTGTGTCTGTAGATACCCTGCCTGCCGATGTCCGTGCTGAAATGCAGAAAACCTTTGAGGAAGAAGCCCGGGCTACTGGCAAACCTGAAAAGGTGATAGAAAATATCGTCAAAGGAAAGTTTGAGAAGTACTACGCTGAGGTTGTTCTCATGGAACAGCCCTTCATCTTTGATGAAGAGAAAAAGGTGAAAGACCTTTTCACTGAACTCAAGAAATCCACCGGTGTGGATCTCACTGTTCACCAGTTTATTCGCCTCTCTCTCCAGTAGATAAACGAGACGGCTGTTCTGATGAAAAGGGACAGCCGTTTTTTTATAATCATGGGGTGCGATACAGAAAATCCTTGAGAAGGGGTTATCTATGGCCTTACCAAAATACAAAAGGGTTCTTTTGAAGATCAGTGGAGAGGTATTGGGTGGAAAAACGGGTGGACTTGACTATGAGGCTATCAACAATGTCGCTTCCCAGATTGCCAGTGCAGCTCAAACGGGCTGCGAACTAGCCCTTGTGGTTGGTGGAGGCAATATCATTCGTGGGGTTGATGCCCAGAATTTTGGGGTGGCAAGAACCACAGCCGATTATATGGGGATGTTAGCCACGGTTATCAACTCCCTTGCCCTCCAGGCAGTTCTTGAAGACCGCTATAATCTCCAGACACGGGTTCAGTCAGCTATCAAGGTTTCTTCGGTGGCAGAGGACTTTATCCGACGTCGTGCCATCCGCCACCTTGAAAAATCCCGTATTGTCATCTTTGCCGCCGGGACAGGCAACCCCTACTTTTCCACCGATACCGCGGCTGTGCTTCGAGCTATCGAGATCCAGGCTAACCTGATGATCAAAGCCACCAAGGTAGATGGCGTCTATGACAAAGACCCCAAAAAATATGCCGACGCCAAACGTTTTGAGGATATCTCCTACCGTGAAGTATTAGAGAGACGACTCCAGGTCATGGACAGCACCGCTATTGCCCTCTGTATGGACAATAACCTTCCCATCATGGTGCTCAATATCTTTGAACCAGGCCATATTGTGGATGCCATCATGGGAAAACCTGTAGGTACCCTGATCCACGCAGGAGAATAACCATGCACATCACCACAGGAACACTCAAAGGGAAAACCCTTCTCACACCTACCAAGGGCATCAGACCCACGGCAGAACGAGTAAGACAGGCCCTCATGAATTCCTTAGGACCCAGGTTAGAGGGAGCATACTTTCTCGACCTCTTCTGTGGAACAGGTTCTGTAGGGATTGAAGCCCTCAGCCAGGGAGCAGGGTTTGTCTGTTTTGTGGAAAAAGCCGAACGAAACTATATCTTTCTCAAACAAAACCTCACCACACTGGGTATTGACAAAAGCCTCTACAAAACCATCAAAACCAATATCTTCACCATGAAGCCAGAACAGTTTGAAATGACCTTTGATATTGTTTTTGCTGATCCCTTCTATGAGGACATCAAGGATGGCTTTCCGCTCATTCACCGTCTTGTGTGGAGTGTTCTCAAACCTGATGGCATCTTCATCTGTGAACACGGAACCAGAGACGATCTTTCCCACTTCCCCGGCTATCAGGAAACCAAATCCTACGGGGATAGCCAGCTCTCCTTTTTTGTGAGGAAAGCGTGAAGGTTCTCTCCTTTGACACCTCTCACCCAAGGCGAACCGTACTCAATCTCACATGGGAGAAAGAAAACGCTTCCCTTCTTTTGGATATCAGTTCCAGTCAGCAGGACAAGCTTCTTGCCAGCATTGACCACCTTCTCACCACTATAGGCGCCTCCATAGACAAACTGGACGACATCGTGGTAGGAATCGGCCCTGGTTCATTCACAGGCCTTCGGATAGGGCTTTCCCTTGCCAAGGGTTTTGCCTGGGCAAAATCCATCCCGCTTCATGCCGTCTCCTCACTTGAAGCCCTCGCCCTTTCTTTCCCCTGGGAATGTCTTCCCGAAGCTACGGTTGTAGCCACCACTGATGCCCGGATGAAAAAACTCTACGCTTGTATCTACCAGGCAAAAAAGAAAATCCTTCCCGAAACAGATATCTCTCCCGAAGAATTGATACAGATGCTTTCTTCCTACGGGGGACCCTTCTGGTTTGTTGGAGATAACCCTTATCTCTCCCTTTTTAGAGAAAAACTTTCTCATACAACGCTCTCTTCTCAGAACCTCTGGATACAACCAGAAGTTCTGAGAGATCACGGTCTTTCTACACCCGCCCTCTCCCACGATGAGATACTTGCCCTTGAGCCACTCTATCTACGAAAAAGCGAAGCCGAAAACAAAAAAAACTCTACCACACCTTCCGACGAAGCTCGATAGCCTCCACCGGGCATATCTCATGACAACAGAAACATCGAATACAGCGTTGATAATTGATAGAAACAAACTTCTTGCCTTTTTTTTCCTTCCAGGAAAGTGCCTCAGCTGAACATATCTGAAGACATCGACCACATCGAATACATTTCTCATGAAGAAACACAGGCCTTGGAACAAGAAGATTTCTAGCGAGCACAAAAAGCCAGGGAAATCTCTCCCGAATAAATCCCGTATCCGAAACCTCTTTTACCAGCACAAAATGGTCAGGTTTCACCTCTTCCCAGTTCACTCCCTCAAGACGAATACTTTCTCTATAACCCTTCTCCCTATCTTCGACGGCCTGTCTCAGGATAGGAATCTGATCCAGTTGATAACCAATCAATTCCGCGGCTACTACATCAAGAGACAGGGTATCCAGAGAAGCCAAAAGAAGTCCTACCTCTTTGGGATCACCTCCCTGGGGTCCCTCTCCCTCCATGGCCACAATCGCATCCATGAGACTCATCACAGGGTTTACCATTTCGTAGAGATCCACTATCATGCGTGCAAATCGTTCCCTCTCGGGAAACTGAAGATGAAAACGAGACTTCTGAAGTCCCTGAACAAGCCCAAAAAGATTTTTGATAGCCCCAGTATAAAACATCTGCGTATGTGTCTTCAGCTTTGGAAGAGAAATCACCATATCATTTTCTACAAACGCCCTCACTACCTCAAAGCGTCTCACCAGCTTTCCCTTGGGATTTTCCACAACCACCGTCTCTTTGAAATTGGCAGGCCTTACCCCATAACGACGAAGAACCTCATCAAGCCCTGTTTTTTTCATCACCGAGATCATATCCTCAATCGCTGGAGAATCCCCCACCTCAACATCAAACCCACCGTCCTTGAGCACGCGTATCACCGCTTCCACCACCACGGGGTGAGTCGTCACAGCCTTTTCCGGCGCCTGTGAAGCAAGGAGATTGGGCTTCACCAGTACCCTTTTTCCTCTCTGTGAAAGAATCTTCAAAAAATTTCCTTGAGCAAAGAGATCCTCTACAGCCTGAAAGACCGCCTTTGTCTCGTAGGACAGGACCCTTTTTCCATACACCTGTGACATACGCGCTCCTACAAATTCTCTAAAAAGTGAACCGCTTCCTGAATAACCTCATCAGGGGTAGAGGCCCCAGCGGTAACTCCCACCACCCGATACTTTTTGATTTCTTCTACAGGCAATTCGGAAGCCCTTTCCACAAGATAAGAAGGCTTCAACACCTGACAGATCTCATAGAGCCGACGGGTATTTGAGCTTTTTTTACCCCCAAGAACCACCACAGCCTCCACCTGGGCCGCCAGTTCTTTAGCCGCCCGTTGTCTTCGCCGGGTAGAAGGACAGATCGTATTATACACAAAAATCTCCTGCCCCTCCTTGATGAAAGAACAAGCAATACGGGCAAACTTCTCCTCTTCAAGCGTCGTTTGAGAAAGAATCACCGCCTTTTGAGGAAAATCAAAATCCTCTGGATTGAACGTTCGATAGTCAAGGACCTTCACCAGCCCATTGAGATCGGCCGTAGCCGCTATAACCTCAGGATGTTCTGGTTCCCCCACAAGATACACAGAAACATCGGGCAAACGCTTTCTCTCCTGCAATATAATCTTTGAAATATGCCTCACAAAAGCACAGGTGCCATCCACAATCTCTCGCCCCTCTGCCCGGGCCTCATCAATACAGGACTGGGGGAGTCCATGAGCACGCACAATTCCCACCCCCTCCTTCACCTCTTGCGGGCTTTCAACAAATTCTACCCCGCGCCCTTTATAACGCTCAATTACCACCGGATTATGAATAATCTCCCCAATAGAGTACACTTTTTTTCCTGTAGCCAGATGTTCATCCAGGAGTTTCAAAGCCCGCCGCACCCCAAAACAAAACCCATACTCCTTGGCCAAAACAACCTTCACAATTCCCCCCTTCTTTTCATCACTTCCTGATAGAGCCTTTCTTCCACCTCATCAGGAGAAAGGGAGGTTGTCTCAATAACCACCGCATCAGGAGGCTTCATCAGGGGTGCGATCTCACGTGTCGTGTCCAGTTTATCACGCCTTTCAATTTCCTTTTTGAGATAGTCTAAATCGTGGTACTCGCCCCTCTCGCTGAGTTCCTTCTGTCGCCGCTTTGCCCTTTCCTCCACCGAAGCATCAAGATAAAACTTACAAAAGGCATCGGGAAACACCACCGTCCCTGTATCCCTCCCCTCAAGAACATAATCCCCACAAGAAGCTATCTCTCTCTGAAGTTCAACCAAACGCTCCCGCACCTCTCGAAGCGAAGAAACCGCCGAAACATGCTTTTCCACCTCTTGAGAACGAATGGCCAAGGAAACATCCTCACCATTCATGATGATGTTTTCCCCTGCAAATTCCAGATGAATCTCCGGAAGAATCTTTTGAATTTTTTCTCTCTCTGAAACCTCAATACCTGCACGCAAAAGATAGAGAGTAACGGCCCTGTACATTGCCCCCGTATTGAGAAAACGAAACCCCAATCGTCTCGCCAACCGTTTGGCCATCGTAGATTTTCCACTACCTGCAGGGCCATCTATCGTGATAATCATAACGTTTCACGAAACTCCTTGGCTTTCTGGAGATACTCCTCCAGTTCCTTCTTACGCCCATTACGAATCAGATGAAGAAGCGTATCAATTTCACGAGAAAAATCCATGAGCGAACGTTCGATATTATCCGCATTTTTGAACACGATATCCACCCACATGGCTGGATTTCCTTGGGCAATCCTGGTAGTATCAAGAAGCCCCTTTCCATAAAGCCCGAAAAACCTCACCTCAGCCCAGCCATCTTTTTCCAAAAAACAGGACAAAGCCGAAGCAATAAGGTGTGGTACATGACTTGTCGCCGCCACTATCTCATCATGAAAATCAGCGGAAACAATCACAATCTGGGCCCCAAAAGACTTCCAGAAATCTCTGACAATCTCCAGCACCTCATCTGGATAGTCCCCCACAATGGCGACAATTTTCTTTTCAAACAGGTCTGCCCTCGCAAACTCAAGCCCGGACTTCTCGCTTCCTGTCATGGGATGGGTGCCCACAAAAGTGAGCTGGCGACTATTAACCTTTTCGACGGCATCAATTACATGGCGTTTGATACTCGCCACATCCATCACAATAACCTCATCCTTGAGAGAAGGCATAAACCTCTCAAAAATAGGGGCTACCTCCTCCGGGGGAGTGGCGATCACAAAAATATCCAAGCTTTCTATGAGATCAAGATCCATATCGGTAGCATACCCGTCGATCATACCTAAGGCCTTGGCATTCTGAAGCTTCTCCTTATTTCTCCCGAAACCATACACCTGGCACCCCGGGAGATAGGTTTTCACTGCAAGCCCAAGAGACCCCCCAATAAGTCCAAGACCATAGATACCTACCCTTTTACACTCCATGCCTACCTCGTTTTACAGATTTTTTCCGGTACCTACCACCGGAGCAATCTTTCGAATCTCATCCATCAAAAGAGCAAACTTGGCCGGTTTCAGAGACTGCGCCCCATCGGAAACTGCCTTCTCAGGATCATGATGAACCTCAATCTCAAGACCATCAGCCCCGGCCACAATAGCAGCGAGTGACATAGGAATCACATACTTCCATACACCAGCGGCATGACTGGGATCAATAACAATCGGAAGGTGTGTCTTTTCTTTTACGACGGGTACGGCTAAAATATCAAGGGTATTTCGAGTGGCGGTCTCAAAAGTACGAATACCCCGTTCACAGAGAATCACTGATTTGTTCCCCTCGGACATGATATACTCTGCCGACATAAGCCACTCTTCGATGGTCTGACTCATGCCCCGTTTCAAAAGAACAGGTGTTCTTGTCTTTCCAACCTCTCGAAGTAGCGCAAAATTCTGGGCATTTCGTGTCCCGATTTGAAGAATATCCACATATTTTACGCAGGTTTTGACGTCCTGAGTATCCATCACCTCGGAGATAACCGGCATCCCAAACTTATCTCCAGCCTTGCGAAGGATCTTGAGGCCTGCCTCTCCTAACCCCTGGAAGGCGTATGGGGATGTTCGTGGTTTGTAAGCCCCTCCCCGAAGAATATTTGCCCCTGCCTTCTTCACTTCCTCAGCAATGATCATCATCTGTTCTTCACTTTCCACACTACAGGGACCTGCCATAATGGCCAAGTTTCCACCACCAATCTTCACCCCACCAACCTCAATAATCGTATCGTAGGGCTGAAAATCCCGACTGGCTAATTTATAGGGTTTGGAGACCTGCAAAACCGCTTCCACACACGCAAGAGAAGCAATCGGTGTGTTGGCCAATTTCGTCTTGTCCCCAATCACGCCAATAATGGTTTGCGTTTCTCCCTGAGAGACATTGGTCCTCAGGCCATGACTCTCAATCATTTGAACAATATGGTCGATTTCCTCTTTGGTCGCTGTAGGTTTGAGCACAATAATCATCGTTTTTCCTCCGCTTTTCTCTCAGTTTTCCCCGTTATTATAACGCCTCACGAGAAAAAATACAAATAAATGAAAACTTTGCTTTCACGCCCTTTACCCCTCAAGCCTTGACATCATGCTTTCTCTCATTCTCAAGAGCCTTCTCCCACCAGGCCAAGGGAACCCCATATTTTCCAAGGTCCTTCTCTCCGCCTTCATCATGGAAATCACTCCCCGAAACAAGAAGAAGCGAACGATATTCCCCAAGAAGAAACGCACTTATCGATTCACTCACCCGAGGATGGCGATACTCAATACCCACCATTCCTCTTTTCACCCACTCACGAATGTGACGATGGTTATCCGATTCTACCAAAAACGTGGGGTGAGCAAGAATGGGCCACCCTCCTGCCCAGGAAACCGCCTCTATCACCTCTTCTGGACGAATCTCCCGTCTGGGAACATAACACCGCCCACGATTATCCAAAAGCCCCTGAAAAGCCTGAGAAGGGGTCGAAAGATAGCCCGCCGCCACTAAAGCCCTTGCCAAATGCATTCTTCCCAGAGGCTTGTCTTCATAGCGACTGACCAGCTCATCCCATTCAAGATGATACCCCTCTTTGCGCAAAAGATCCACCATAATCCTGGCCCGTTGAATCCGGGACTTTCGGTACTCCTCCAAAAGGGGCAAAATCCCTTCATACGAACGAAAAAAATAGGCTAAAATATGCACCTCGCCCACCTCTGAATGATGAGTGGAAAACTCACACCCCGCGACAAAAAATTTGTCCGGATAATGCGTACTTCCAAAGAGACGGGCCTCTTCCACACCGTTCATGGTATCGTGATCGGTGAGAGCCCATCCAGCCAACCCTTTTTCCACCACCTTGTGCCACAATTCAGAAGGAGAATACACCCCATCAGAAAACGAAGAATGAATATGACTATCTACAAGCATACCTCTCTCACACGAGTATAGTATATCACAAAGAGAAAGGAAATGCAATTTTGAGACCTTTGCACATTCGTGCAAAAATCTCATTTTAGGAATGCAGAAAAAGACCCTTACCCTACCATTACGTCTTCCTGAATGTACCTCACGAAAACCCGCTGAGCCGAAATACCAATCCCATAGAAAAGGGCAAGTGGCCCCACACGACCAAAAAACATGGTGAAAATCAGTACCACCTTGGCGGGAGATGAGAGAGACGACGTTATCCCTGTAGAAAGCCCCACCGTCCCAAAAGCAGAAATCACCTCAAACAAAAGCCTCTCAAACATTCCCCCTTGGAAGACCAGCAGAACCCCAAAAGCAAGGAGAACCCAGAGAAACGACATCACAAAGATAAGATAAGCCTTGCGAATATTCTCAAAAGGCACATCCCTCTCCCCTACACTCACCCGCAGGGTTTCCCGAAGGACATGATAGGTATTGAGAAAAATCAAAAAAGCCGTTGTGGTTTTGATACCCCCTCCAGTTGATCCAGGCGAAGCCCCAATAAACATCAGAATCATGGTCAAAAAAAGCGTTATCGGCCGAGCTTTTCCATAATCAATCGTATTAAAACCGGCTGTTCGCGCTGTCACTGAGCTGAAAAAGGCATTCAAGACTTTCTCAGAAAAAGACAAACCCGCCAATTGTCCGTGGTATTCAAACACCAGAATCCCCACCATCCCCACCACAATCAGAAAAACCGTCATACCAAGAACAATACGACTATGAAGCCTGAGATACCCCTCATTTTCCATCATCCTGATTTTTTCTTCTTCAGCCGATGACACGTTTTCTTTTCTTTTTCTTTTGTTTTTCATCCGAAGTGAACGACGGAAAAACCACCAGAGATTTCGCATCACCAAAAAACCCAGCCCCCCAAAGATAATAAGAAAAGCCACCGTCAAAAGAACAAGCGTATTCCCACGAAAGCCTACAAGGCTATCCGAAAAAAGAGAAAACCCGGCATTACAAAAGGCACTCACCGAATGAAAAAGCCCATAATACAGTGCCTGAAACCAGGGAAACTCCTTTGAAAAAGCGAGAAAAAGAAGCATCGCCCCCACAAACTCCCACCACAACGTAAACAACAGAATACTTTTTATCATACGCCTCACTTCGCGAAAGCTTGGTGCCCCAAGAGCACTTGTGAGTGTCGCTCCACTCTGAAGTGACAGCCCCCTCCCCATCATAAAGGCAAAGGCACCAGCAAACACCATGAGCCCAAGCCCCCCGAACTGAATAAGCCCTAAAATAACCAGTTGCCCCGCGAGAGAAAAATCCCTCCCCGTATCCAGAACCGTAAGCCCTGTCACACACACCGCAGAAGTAGCCGTAAAAAGAGCATCAAGAAACGAAACCTGGCCACGCACCGATTGAGAGAAGGGAAACATCAGAAGCACCGTCCCTATCCAGATGAGAACCACAAAAGAAAAAACGATCACCATATACGGTTGCCATCCCATGCGGGAAATCCACCTGAGCAGCCCAGAATTCCTGAAAAGCCATATTACCCAGAACGAACTGGTCAAAACCACGAGCAAGTTGTAGGTATCACCATTGGTGAGAAAACTTTTCTCTATTCCTCCACCCGGTTTTCCATAAATGAGATACACAAACAACGTCCAGAGAAGAAAAACCAGAGAAGAAAAAGCCACATACCGCTCTTTTTTCACAAGCCCAATGATCTCAAACCCCACCAGACCCCAGGTAAGTCCCTGCCAAAAGAAATGAATACTGGATAATTCCCGCCTCCAGAATGCCCACACAAGAAGTCCACCCCAGCAAGCTACCCAGAACCAACGAAGTAGCCTCACCATACCTAAAACCGGGCCTTATACCCAAAGATAAGGGAGCGGTGAAAAGCGTTTGCCTCAGAAAGATACTCAAACAAAACCTGCAGTTCAAAGTTTTCCGAAGGCATAAAACCCACAAGAAGAGTAGGAAGCACCCTATTCCAGTACTCCTGAGCAAAATACACATGCTCTACGGTAGCCGAGAGGAAAAAATACCTTCCAAGATGGACACTCACCCCTCCCACAAGGGAGAGAGCCTCCCAGCGACGCATCGTGGCCGGCAACAAAGGCACCCTCATACCTATCACAAGATAATCATCACTCCCAAAACCAGGATACTTCCATCCCATCACACTATAAAACCCATAGAGCATATCCTTTGTACCATTCTCATTCACCACCAAAGAACGCCGTCCATACCCAAACGTATCAAAACCCACTGCCCAATTGAAACGAGAAAGATTCTTGATAATCTGGAGTTTCGCATACGCTCCAGGAATGAAAAACTCAGGATTCCCCACCCCAATCACATTCTCTATCCCTTCGGAAATCCCGATATCCAGAACATCAAAAATCCCCACCTGAAAACGGAACCCAAATCCCCCATTTTCGTACAACACCACTTTTCCCGAAAACGTCCCTCTTCCTAAACTCTCAAAGGTATTCACCGTGCCTAACATATCAATGGCAAAACCGCCACTGCCTCCGCTAAACACAGGTCGGGAAACCGGTGTGGTACTCCCTCCCCCACTTCCAGGTTCATCAATCACAAACTCACTCCAGAGCATAGCTGTAAGAAGCATCCCAAGCCCTATCCAACAATAGCGCATATCTATTCTCCCCATCGACGTTTTATCTCCTCACGATTTCGCGCAATACGATACATCAGATTGTCAATCACCTTGTAATAATTGAGATCCCCATCCCGAATCCGGTAAACCATATCCTCCATATACAGAAGATCCGTCTTATACCATCGCGTCTCATAGGCCTTCATGGCATTTTCTACCGCCTGATCCCAGTATTCTTTAGCCTTGGTAAAATAAAACTCAGCGATCTCATACCCCTCTAAGTAGTTTGTTTTGAATTCTTCGTTGAAAAAGTAGATATGCTCCTTCATGTACATATAGCCATAGTCAATATACGACTGCGTCAATAACTGACATATCTGCATCATGAGAAGATACTGATAATGAAGGTACTGCATCTCATTGGTAATAGGCGCCAAAGCCTTGATCGGATGATCATAGGGCATCACATAGGCCAGTTCTAAGAAAAAAATATTGCGGCTTATCGAATCCATGTCCTGATAAAGCCACTGATTGAAAAGCCTGAAATAATCCTCTTTGGTGCGAATTTTATTCCGAAGTGGCTTGAACCCAAAATCGCTACTATCCGTCCATCCCAGGACCAGACCAAGACTCATCAAAAAAACTATTATCAGCCGTTTCACCGATACTCTCCTTGGACAAAAGCCCCCTCTTTCTCACAAGAAAAGGGGCTTTTCTACGTATCGGCAAAATTTTCGCTTTCTATACCCCAAGAAGAGATTTCAGTTCAAGGGAAAGAGACTGTATCACCTCATCTATCTTCGCCACATCCTTTCCACCAGCCTGAGCTAAATCCGGTCGTCCTCCTCCCCCACCACCAAGCTGAGAAGCCACCTTCTTCACAAGATCATTGGCCTTGATGGTAGAAGTGAGATCTTTGGTCACTCCGCATACCATCTGGACCTTCTCATCCTGCGTCACCCTGAAAAGAAAGATCACACCACTTTTCACTTTGGCCTTGAAGGTATCCACAACCCCTAACATCGCCTCCTGATCCACATCAAGACGTGTAATCACCATCGCCGGTTTGTCCTGGGCAAGAGTGGAGAGGATTCTCTCTACCTCCAACCAGGCCAAGTTCTTTTTATTCTCTGAGATGGCCTTTTCCTGTTCTCTGAGTTGTTCCTGAAGGTCTTTCACCCGTTCAAGAATCTTCTCCTCCTCCGAAGCAAGAAGAAGAGCAAGTTCTTTAGAGCGATAGAAAAGCGTCTGCAAGAGTTCAAGGGAACGCATACCAGCCACCGCTTCAAGCCTTCGTGTCCCCGCGGAAACCGAACTCTCAGAAATAATCTTCACAAGCCCAATATCGCCTGTCCTGTGCACATGCGTTCCTCCACAGAGTTCCTTGGAATACCCCTCAATTTCAATGACCCGCACCACATCCCCATACTTCTCCTCAAAAATAGCCACGGCATCACTTTTCATGGCCTCTTCCTTAGACATGATACGGCGATGAACAGGGCGATTCTCAAGGATAACCCTATTGACCTCTTCCTCAATCCTTTCAATCTCTTCTTTTGTGAGAGACTGGGGATGGGTAAAATCAAAACGAAGAGACACAGGAGATACATAAGAACCAGCCTGACGAACATGATCTCCCAAAAGAGAACGAAGGGCTTTGTGAATCAAATGTGTGGCTGTATGATGGCGAGCTGTGGCCTGTTTCTTGTCGGCATCCACCCTGAGAAGGCACACATCGCCAACCTGAAGAGTTCCATTCAGCACACGACCATAATGAAGAATGGTATTTTCATACACCTTCGTATCCTGAATCACCACCCTCGTAGCTCTGTGTTCAAGAACCCCTTGATCTCCCACCTGACCACCCTTTTCCCCATAAAAAGGCGTCCGATCAGTAATCAGAATCACATCATCATTTTCCGCCACACTCTCCACAATCTGCCCATTTTTGATGATCTTGGTTACCTTTGCTTCACACTCGTAGAGATTTTCCCCCACGTATTCGGTAGGCTGCAAGGTCCCCTGCAGAAGCTTGAGATCAAAACCCTCTCCCTTCCAGTGTGCCCTGGCCCTTTGCTTCTGTTCTTCCATTCGTTTCTGAAAACCTTCCATATCCAGGACAAAACCCTCATCAGCTGCAATCTCCTGAACGAAGTCCAGCGGAAACCCTAAAGAATCATAGAGCATAAAAATCTTCTCACCAGAGAGCTTACCCTCTCCTGTGGCTTTCATCTCAGCAATAAAATCATTCAGCCTCTCAAGGCCACGGTTGAGCGTCTTGAAAAAAGCCTCCTCTTCAGAATGGATAACCTTTTCAGCCATCGCGGCGTGTTCTTTGATCTCTGGATAGGCGTCTCCCATGGCTTCTACCACAGGTTCTACCATCTGATAAAAAAACGGCCTGTCAAGTCCCATCATTTTTCCATAACGAATAGCCCGACGAAGAATATGACGAAGCACATACCCCCGTCCCTCATTAGAAGGGAAAACCCCCTCTGCTAACACAAAGGTAACGGCTCTCGCATGGTCGGCAATCACATTCAGGGGAATACGGTTTTTGCCCTCGTATTTGAGACCAGAAATTTTGATAGCCTTTTTCATGATCGGTTCAAAGATATCTGTTTCATAGACACTTTTCTTTCCCTGCAAAATCATCAAAAGTCGCTCAAACCCCATTCCCGTATCAATACCTGTATATTGCAGGGGATGAAGTTTTCCCTCTTTGTCCTGATTGTACTGATTGAACACAAGATTCCAGAACTCAAGAAACCCATCACAGGGACCTGGTTTTTCCACCTCACAGGGGGGATACTCTATCACACCACGTAAGTCAATATAAATCTCTGAACACGGCCCACAGGCTCCTTCATCACCCGCCGGTCCCCACCAGTTGTCCTTTTTGCCTAAGCGAACAATACGGTCCTCTGAAAAACCGCCTATCTTCTGCCAGAGTTCAAAAGCCTCATCATCGTCCTGGTAAACAGATACCCAGAGTTTTTCCTGGGGAATTTTCACCACTTTCGTGACAAATTCGTAAGCGTACTCAATAGCTTCCTTTTTGAAATAATCCCCAAATGAGAAATTTCCAAGCATCTCAAAAAAGGTATGGTGACGGGGAGTTTTCCCTACATTTTCAAGGTCACTTCCCTTTCCACCGGCCCGAAGACACTTCTGTACCGTCGCCGCACAGGGAAAAGGAGGCTCTACCACACGAGAGTAATACTGTTTGAACTGTACCATCCCCGCCGTTGTAAAAAGCAAGGTGGGATCATTGTCCGGGATAAGGGAACTGGATGGCACAATCGTATGTCCCTTCGAACGAAAATAGTCCAAAAAAACCTTGCGCAGCTCTCGTGATGTCATCATAGACTCCCCTCTTTTTTCAGATATTGGTGTATTGTAAAAGAAAAAAGAAAAATTCTCAAGTTTTTGAATTTCGAGCCCTTTGCATGAATGTGCAAAGGGCTCAAAAAAATAATAAAAAAACAAAAAGTGGTATAAAGAGACCTTTGCACAAATGTGCAAAGGTCTCAAGAAAGTGGTAAAAAAACAAAAAATAGTATAAAAATGTTCCTTAACGTAATAAATAAAACTATTCCTTTGAACAAAAAAAGACAAATAAGCCCTTGTAAATGGAAAAAGCGAGGTTTCAGGGGCGTAGCCCCTGACCCAGACAGGGGAAGAAAACACCCGTGCAAGGGTCTCATTCTTATGAATGTGGAACGACCTCCCACTTTTCTCGACCACAAAATACCCTGAAAAAATCCCTTTCCATTTCTCTAAACTCTTTGTCTTTTCTGTCGAAACATAACAGTGAAGACAAGGATGTCTTCAGAACATATCAAGGAGGATGGTATGATCATCAACCACAACATTAGTTCCATTTTCTCTCATCGTCAGCTCACCCTGAACAACCTCGAAGCTGACAAGGACATCGAGAAGCTGTCGTCCGGTATGAAAATCAACCGGGCAGGGGATGATGCTTCTGGTCTTGCTGTGTCAGAGAAGATGCGCTCCCAGATTCGCGGTCTTCGCCGTGCAAACCAGAACACCCTCGACGCTATCTCGATGATCCAGACAGCCGAAGGGTGCTTGGAAGAGACAGCCGCTATTCTGCAGCGTCTCAGAGAGCTTGCTGTTCAGGCAGCGAACGGTATCTATGATGCCCAGGATCGTATGATGATCCAAGTGGAAGTTTCCCAGATGATTGCGGAAATCGACCGAATTGCTTCCCATGCTCAGTTCAATGGGCTCAACCTTCTCACCGGTCGCTTTGCTCGTTTCACTGGAGAAAACACCGTGGTAGCTTCGATGTGGTTCCATGTTGGTCCCAATATGGATCAGCGCATTCGCGCCTATATTGGTACCATGAACTCTCAGGGTCTTGGCCTCAAATCTCCCGTTGGCAATGCCGCTACCGCTTCTTTCATCAGTCTCAGTACCCCTGACAAGGCAAACATGGCCATCGGTATGATTGATGTGGCTCTTCTCAAGGTGAACAAGCAGCGGGCTGACCTTGGTGCCTACCAGAACCGCCTCGAAAAGACCTCTGCTGGTCTCATGATTGGTTTCGAGAACCTGCAGGCTGCCGAATCGAGAATCCGCGACACAGACATGGCAGAACAAATGTCTCTCTTCGTCAAGAACCAGATTCTCACCCAGGCCGCCAATGCTATGCTTGCCCAGGCCAACCAGAAACCTCAGATGGTACTGCAACTTCTCAGGTAAAAAAGCTCTCAAAAGCCTGCCTTCGGGCAGGCTTTTTTCTTTCACAAAAGCTTTCTCTTATGTGACAGCTCTTCTTTTTCCAGAAGAAGAAAAAATTGCATTTTCAATCCTTTTGCCTTATGATAGAACCCTAAGGAGAAGCAAATGGAACACATCGAGATTCGTGTAGATGGTGTTATCTTCAATGACCATGGCGAAATTCTCCTCGCTCGCCACGAAAAGGACAAAAAAACCTATTGGGTTCTCCCTGGTGGGCATCTCCAGTTTGGAGAAGGCCTCGAAAATGCCCTCAGACGAGAGTTGAACGAAGAACTCGGTTTTGAAGATGTGGAAGTGAAAGAACTTGTCTTTGTGGATGAGTTTATCACCTCCTCCCGCCATGTAGTACATATTGGTTTTGATATACGTGTGGTAGAAGAATATCTCAATAACGTCGGTGTGATCACAGAAAACGAAAGCATCAAAGAAGTGAGATTCTTCTCCCTTGCAGAAATCGTCAACGCGAGTGATACCTTTTATCCCTCAAAAGAGTTTATCATTCAACTCATCGAAAACAAAACGGCGGTAATGCTTTGATGAATAGACTGGCCATTCTCACACCCGGTATCCCTTATTCTACCAAAAAACCCAAGGGATCCCTCTCTGCCCTTGACCGTATCGCCGAATTGGGGCTTGATGGAATCGAACTGGAGTACGTCCAGGGGATACGGGTGGATTATGCCCACATGAAAGCCCTTGGTGAAAAGGCCAAAAGCCTCGGGCTTGTCCTTACCGCTCATGCCCCTTACTATATCAATCTCTTTTCGCCCGAAAAAGCCAAAATCGACAAAAGTTATCACTATATCTTGGATACAGCACGCGCCCTTGATGCGGCTGGTGGATATTCCATTGTATTTCATGCCGCCTTTTACCTCCAGCAACCACCCCACAAGGTATATCCTGTTGTCAAAGACCATCTCAAACATATCGCTGATATTGCTCACAAAGAAGCCCTCAAAGTCGATATCCGACCTGAACTCATGGGAAAACCCACCCAGTTCGGTTCTCTTGATGAGATTTTAGATATCTGTGCAGAAATTGGTCCCCCTATCAAACCCTGTATTGATTTTGCCCATCTCCACGCAAGAACAGGCAAATTCAACAGTTATGAAGAATTTGCCAAAGTCTTTGAAAAAGTGAAAGAAACCCTTGGAGAAGAAGCCCTCCAGGACATGCATATCCACTATTCAGGCATACAGTACAGCGCGAAAGGAGAACAAAAGCACCTCATTCTCCGAAAATCCGATGCCCGTTACAGGGAATTCTGTCGGGCCCTCATTGACTACAACATTGGAGGAGTTCTGGTGATTGAGAGCCCCAATATTGAAGGAGACACCCTCCTTTTCAAATTGACCTATCAGGCAATGAGTGATTAATTACCTCTATCTTCAAACACCTTTCTTTTCTCCCCTATCCCCCTTTTTCACCTCAATGCCCAAAAGGGCAAGAGATCTCACAAATTCCTCACCATCAAAATCCCTTTCAGCTTGAAAAGAAATCCTGTCCCTTTCAAACACCACATCCCGCACTCCCCCCATCGCGTCTAACAAAGCCGCCACTTCATGCCGACAAAAACTTCCTTTCACTTCCCAGACATAGCGTTTTGTCCTCACCACCACCGAAGAAGAGCGCCTTTTGCCGCAACCGCACCCTCTCATGGTCGTGGAAATACCACCCTCACCCGAAGCCCCCCATCATTCACAAAAGAGACCCTCCCCCGCAGTTGCTCAGCTAAGATAAAAAGAAGTTTCAACCCCAAAGAACCACTGGACTTTGTTGGCTCAAAAGAAAGTCCAGGTCCATTGTCTGCCACTTCCAGAACAAACCCCTCCTCACCAGAGACAAGAGAAATCCGAATAAAAGGATGTTCCTGTCCAGGAACCGCATACTTGAAGGCATTGGTCAATGCCTCAGAAACCCACAGTCCCAAAGGAATACATACCTCAAGTGGCAAAGAAACATCCTCTGTCTCCACCTCAATATGAAGCGGAGCCGCCATCTCATAAATACTTCTCACCGCATCGGCAAGATCCATGAGATATTCCCTCACCCTGATAGTGGAAAAGGAATGCGTCTGATAAAGCTTCTCATGGACAATCGCCATAGAGCGAACTCTCACCTGACTATCAAGCATCACCCGCTTGATAGACTCTTCTTCTGTCTGATCCGCCTGAAGAGACAAAAGACTTGAAATAATCTGAAGGTTATTCTTCACCCGATGGTGAATCTCCTTGAGAAGGACCTCTTTTTCTGCCAAGGCCTCTTCGATCTGTCTCTGCTGCTTTTTGATAGTGGTAATATCCACCATCACGCCGATGAGCCGAAGCGGTTGCTGGAAGATATCCCTTTCCACCACATGGGCTTTGTTCAGAACCCACCTTTCCTCTCCATTTTTTGCTGGTATCTTATGCTCAAGAGAAAACTCCTGTCTTTTTCCATTGCAATAGTCAAATATCATTTCGCGAAGGAAAGACGCATCCTCCTTCTCAAACTGAGTGAGCCAATTTTGAAGAGACGTGGCAAGGGGAAAACCCGTCTTTTTCTCCCAATCCTCTGAGAGAAGAAGTTCATCTCCAGGAATCATCCAATCCCAGAAGATGGCATTGGCTGTCTCAAGGGCTGTGGTGAGACGCTTCTCAGAAACCTGCAGTTTCTGTTCATACAACCGTCTCTGAGTAACATCAGCAAGCATCACCATCTTCCCCAAAAACCTACCATCCGGTGCACACCAATCCTTGCTCTGAACAAAGAGCCATATCTTCTCTCCTTCAGCGGTGTAGAGCATCACCTCTTCTTTCACCACATGAAAACGTTCATAGGGTTTAATAGCCATCAAAAGGGGAAGTGGAATAGCAAAACCTCCTCCACTCCTTCCCTGCACAAGGGCTTCAATATCCGTTTTTGGTGGCACACCTAAAAGACGGGCCCCCTCAGGATTGAGATACACCGCTGTTCCATCCGGCCGTACAATGAGAAGCCCTTCACTGAGAGACTGGACAATCTCCTGAATCACCTGCCGGGAGTAGAGAAGACTTTCCTGTTCGGCTTTGAGAGAACGTACGAGTTGTTCCACCGTCGAGACAAAAAACTCCATCTCAGGAAAAGAAGCCTCCACAGATTTCTCGTAGGGCTGCCCAGTAAGCATGGCCTTGGTGTACCTGACAAAAAAATCAAAAATACGTTGAAGGGTGGCCGAAAATTTCACCGCAATAAGAAGAGCAAGACTAAGTCCCATCACAAGAACCATGCCAATAAGTCCTATAAACTGATAGACAAACTGAAGCCAGAGAGAAGCCTCTATCTCCTCGACCACAAACCACGGAAGATTTTTGATCCTGATGAAAAGATACGATTTTTTCCTCCCTCCACCCACATCAGAAAGCCACATAACATCTTCAGTTGAATTGACAAACTCATGAAAACCAGGAAGATGTCCTACCCCCTCCGAGGTACTCACCCTCAAAGGATCGGTATGAACAATATAATTTCCATAGATATCCACAACCCCCATAGCCATTCTATAAAGCTGAAGCTGGGTAGAAAAATGGGCCAGTACCGAGGCAAGAGAAAAGACATACACGGCCTGTTTTTCAGGTGTACTATACTCTACAAGAAGATAGGATTTTCTCTCCCCTGGATAAGACACCACCTCATACCGAAGTTGTGAAAAGACCAGAGCCGATGAAGAAAAAAGCACAGGAAGATCCACCTCCTCCCACTGCTTTTCTCCAGCAAAAAATACCCGCTTTCCAGAGGAATCATAAAGAGCCACTGCCTGCAATTCTGAAAAATGTTTTCGCATTTTCTCAAACATAAGCCGATGACGATCCGTGATCTCCCCACTTGTCAAGGGGAGTTGTTCAAAAGAGGAGACCACCAACCGTCGAAACATGTCTATATCTGTGGACACGAGATCTGTGGCTAACAGAGCGCTAGCAGCTACCTGTCTCTGGTATTCAGCCCTCCACCAATGAAAGAAAAGAACCCCTGTAAATACCCCAGAAAATACCGTGATCATCACCAAGAGAAGAACCGTTACTAACCGAACCTGTCGGCTCAACGGCCACGATTGCCAGAAGAAAAACCTCCTACCGTTCACGTCCCACCTTCCACTGGTTACTTACCACTTGTATCAGATAAAGTGTTCTGGTAGCATCCCCATACTGATCAAGATACACCGCTGACTGGAGCCCGGCAAAAGTCTTAGGGAAAAGAGAAAACCATTTCTGACGCAAATGCCCTCGACTCTGCCGATAGAGGTCTACGGCCAACAAAAGACTCTCATATCCATACACAAAACCAAACGAAGGTTCCTGTTGATAGTTGGCTACAAACCGCTCATAAAGCTGACGATACACCGCATTGGTATGAGAGACCACAAAGTGCTGGACTGCTTTTGTCCCCTCTCCATATTTCCCGCTCCACCGGAGAAAATACCTGTCCATAGCCCACCCAGCCACATACACCTGAAGACCAGAGAGCTTCTCTTTCACCTTCTGGACAAGAAGCCCCCCCTCATCCCCTGGGGTCACTAGCACAAGAGCTTGAGGTTTCCAGAGCAGGATTTTCTTCACCACCTCATCTAAAGAACCCTTCACGGCTGAATGATAGGACAGAACTTGACAGAGGAGCCCTCTTCTTTGCCAGAAGTTGGTAAACTCCCCTATCCACGCCCGAGCATACGGCTCATTGGCTTCCGTGTACACCAGAAGAGGTTTTGACACCCCATCCTCCGCCATGAGATAGAGAATACTTCGTATCTCCTGAAGATTCTCGGGAACAATTCTTGCCATATAATCCCTCTGCCCACTCCAGAGAGAAGAACTCACCGTCGGTGGAATAATCGGAACCCGCAAGCTATTGGCCACAGGTATCACCTTCATTCCCGTAGCTGAATCAAACGGCCCAAGAATCACATCTGGACCATAGGCCGCAATTTCCTGCGAAAGCTTTTCTTCATCAAGGCTATGCACATTGAGAACACGATAGACAATTTTTTGAGAAGGGGAAAGATCCGCTATAGCCCAGAGAATACCTTCCCTCCCTTCCACATGCAGGGTTGAGGTAGCCCCTGAAAAATCCCCCACAATCAACACCCTCATTGGTCGAGAACACCCCACCACTGCCACAAGCAAAAAAAGCCGGCGGCTCGCCATATCCACTTCATAACCGCCTCCTCTCTTTCTTCACTCACATTATAGACCAAACCACTTCTTTTTGCAAATCTTTTCTATCCCAACCGACTAAAAAAGGCTATCACTACCTGAGTCCATCTCCCAAGAAGTATGCCAAAGGGAAATTCCTGACGAATCCAATCGTGGGGAAGAAAGGGAAGCCTGGCTAAAAGAATAAACACAAGCCCCACAAGAAAACCAAATTGGAAAAGCCCCAGAAGTCCACCAAGAAGCGAATCAAGCCACTCTAACTCAAGAAACTCCAGCACGTCCTCAAGCCAATACGAAAGCCTCTTCAGAGCAAAATATCCCCCCGTAAATACCACCACAAACACAATCCAGAACCACACCTGCCGATACCCTTCAGGTAGCCAGGAAACGACAAGTTTTCCTAAAAGAATCCCGCCAGCAAGCCCCACCACAATAGCCAAAAGGGTAAAAAGCATATTGATAAGCCCCCGGCTAAAACCATACACAAACCCTACCACAAGAAAAACCACGATCAGAAGATCATAATAAGGCATCTCTTTTACCCTTTACGGCTTTTGTTCCCTACCAACCATTTCCCTCTTTCTGCCTCTCTTCTCAAAACCCTACGGTTGACTGAGAATCATATCTGCCACACGAAGCTGTTGGGCAAAGCGTGCCTGAAGCTGAAGACTCGTCTCACAGAGAGACTTAAAACGCCTGAGATACTCCTTGGCGCGGGAAGTATCTCCCGACTGATAGGCCAGAATACCAAGATTATAGGCAACCTCAGGAACAGGTTGGCGAGCAAAATCCTCATGTTGCAAGATCCTATCCCCAAAAAGATAAGCCTTTGCTGTCCAGTCTGGCACCTGCATGGCTATCTGCCAGGCAAAAAGAAGCATCTGGTAGTCGCTCTCTAACGCAAGAATATCCATGATATCACCAGCCAGCTTTGCATACGGGACATAGTTCGCTAACTGGGTGCGCTGAATGAGCTGAATCAGGATCATTTGCTTCATCTCCGCAGAAAAACTCTCCGGTTTTTGCAAAAGTTCCCTCGCTTTTGCCTCAAGATCAAAAGCCTGTGGCAAGCGCATGTCCTTGAGTACCGTATCCAACATATCCGTATACTGTTTCCACTGGAGAAACTCCTGATACGATTGATACGCAGGATTTACAAACCCTCCCATATCACGTGGTGGGGCTTCCTTGAGTTTGGACTCCGTCCGGAGAGAGAGTGTTCTTCGAAGATATCTCACATTTTCCTCAAGAAGCGGAAGAAGGGTATTCTTTCTCTCTGGATACCGATAAATCGTCCGAAGGAGAAGTTGATTATAGGTCATGGAGATTCCTATCAAAGTACGAGAGTTGTGATAATAAGAAAGAAGCTTTCGAAAACGTGGCCAGGCCTCTTCTGAGAGATCCTCGCCAACTTCATTTTCCACAAAAGCCACCAGGGCCCCTATAATCGACACACTATCATAACCATAATACATAGCCTCCCTGTAGACTTCCTTGGTCTTTTGCCAGGCATTGGTGATTTCCATGGCAATCTTCTCTCGCACCTCGGGACGAGTTTCTCGTTGATACATCGTCTGAAGACTACGAATGCGCTCTCGATAGATATCCCCCATCTGCATGTCATAACCAATGGCAATCTCTCTTGTCATTCGATCAAGATAGGGGAGATTGGGAATATTTTGCCATCGTATTCTATAACGAGAAAAATAATCCGCTAATGGCAAAGGCGTACTTCTCACAAAGACAATCCTCTCTCCCTCAAGTTTCACATATCCCTGCGAAGCAAGACTTTTCGCCTGATCAAGGACATAACCACGATCCACAGGGCGACGGAGCCAGTCGGAAAAGAGATACTGTGCCTCTCCAACACTCACCGACCCACGAATCGAAAGGTCATCAAGGAGTCTATGAGCAATGGGTTCCACCTTGTACATAATCCCGTACCGACGATAGGTATAATCCCCAAGCCTCCAAACCTCTGGTCGTTGCCAGGTGAGATACACAGGGCGCCTCCCCTGCCAGTAAGGAATAAAATAGGGATCAAGATTCACACGGGGATCGTTGATGTTAGAGATAGGGACATAAAAAGGCTCAAGCCCGGCAAAAATATTGCTATCCACCAGGTCCTTGCGTCGTGCAATAGCCCGTGGATCACTATAAAGCATAAGACCATAGATCTTTTTGAAAACATTCCCCATCTGGTCATAGGCAGAAAGATCCGGTCTTATCTTTTCTGCATAGATAAAATAGAGAGAAGAAAACACCTGGTTATCTCCCCCTTCTGTCATATAGACAGAATCCATTTCAGCAGATGCCATGAGATTTTTGCCATAATCATGGTTGAGATAGTCTAAATGATGATCAGCGGTTTTATAGTTACTCACATAAGGGAAGAGACCCAACCCCAAGACAAGGATAATCCCTATTCCCCGTAGAAGCTTCTGACGAAACAATTCCTTTTCTTCAATAAGCATCTGCATATTCTGCCTCCCACTCACAGGATAAAAATAAAAACGAGGGGGCTTTTGCCCCCAATTACTCACCCTTATGCCTCGATGGCATCAAACGCACAGGTAGCCGCACACGCGCCACAATCAATACAGCTCCCGGCATCAATCACACGCTTTCCACCCTGTTCGCTGATAGCCGACACAGGACATGCTGGTTCACAGGCACCACAGTTGGTACACTTACTGGCAATAATCTTATATGCCATTTATGGCCTCCTTTGAAAAATATTCTATCTGAGATGCTCAATGCCGTACGCGACATCAAGCAATTTCTGTTCCCCAAGAGCCGGACCCATAAGTTGCATCCCCAGCGGAAGTCCCTCCTTCGTCCACCCAGAAGGAAGAGAAAGAGCCGGAATACCGGCAAGGTTAGCTGAAATCGTATAGATATCGGAAAGGTACATAGCAATCGGATCACTCACCTTCTCCCCAATGCCAAAGGGTGGAGTTGGTGTAGTAGGACCCAAAATCACATCCACCTTCTCAAAAGCCTTCTGAAAATCCTCTTTGATAAGTGTCCGAACCTTGAGAGCCTTGAGATAATAGGCATCATAGTAGCCGGCCGAAAGCACATAGGTTCCTAACATGATACGACGCTTCACTTCCGGGCCAAAACCCTCTGTTCGTGTTTTGACATACATTTCCGAAAGGGTTGAAGCCTGCGCCCGATAGCCATACTTTACCCCATCATAGCGTTCAAGGTTGGAACTTGCCTCGGCTGTCGCCACAACATAATACGTGGGAACCGCATACTCACTGTGGGGAAGAGAAATCTCCGCCACCCTGGCTCCAGCCGCCTCAAGTTTTCGAATCATCTCGTCAAGGTTTTCTTTCACCCGTGGATCCAGCCCCTCGATGATAAATTCCTTTGGCACACCGATCTTCACCCCTTTGAGATTTCCCTCCAGCTTCACCGCTGGTGTATGCTCAAGACTTGTGGAATCCTTTGGGTCGTGTCCCGCCATGGCTTCATAAACCCAGGCTGCATCCTCAACTGTTTTCGCAAGCGGCCCTATCTGATCAAGCGAAGACGCAAATGCCACAAGCCCATAACGAGAAACCGTCCCGTAGGTGGGTTTCAGTCCCACACAGCCACAAAAAGCGGCTGGTTGACGAATAGACCCCCCTGTATCACTGCCTAAGGCAACAGGAGCAAGCTTTCCCCCCACGGCTGCCGCTGATCCCCCCGACGACCCACCGGGAACCCGCTTGCGATCAAAGGGATTACGGGTGATGCCATAGGCCGATGTCTCTGTCGATGAACCCATGGCAAATTCATCCATATTGGTTTTGCCAAGCACTACCATCCCATGCTGACGCACAAGCCTCTCGACTACCGTAGCATCATAACTGGCTTTGTACCCCTTGAGAATACGAGAACTACAGGTGGTCTCATATCCCTTCACATTGATGTTATCCTTGATAGCAATAGGAATTCCTGTGAGTTTTGTTGCCTCTCCACGAGCCCATTTTTTATCTGCTTCCTTCGCCATAGCAAGAGCTTCATCAGCCAAAACAGAAACATACGCATGGATAGGCTCAGGTGATGATTCGTCCTTCTCGATAGCCTCGAGATAAGCCTTGGTAATCTCTTCAGAAGAGACTTCCTTCTTGGCCAACGCCTCACTGAGCTCACGTACCGATAAATCACGGATATCCATCTCTTCCTCCTATTCCTTTACCCCAAAAAGTTGAGCTATATTCTTGCGATGCTTTACGATAACAAGAAGGGCAATAATCACTGTGATAATTTTCAATGATAACCTCCCCGGCTCAATTAGCCACACACTCACAGGAAGGGCAACAGCCGCCAAAACCGAAGAAAGCCCCACGCCCTTCTGAAGGTTTTTGAAAAACCCAAGCTTTCTTTCCTCTCCATTGGTGAGCACAACAACAGCGCGAAAAGTCAATAATACCACCAAAAAGACCCCAAGGGCTACAAGAAGCTCCACAGGAGCCAAAAAGGCAAATACCCCTGCCGATGTGGCTACTCCCTTTCCTCCCTTGAAGCCAAGATACACAGGATACAGATGCCCGAGAATCGCCATCACCCCTATCACGATGAGCATCAGATCCTTTTCAAAAATAAAACCACTGCCCCCAAAAAGAACTTTTTCCACCATAGGATAAAGCAAAACCGGAAGCCCCCCTTTCAAAAAGTCCAAAATAAACACCGGAACAAACCCACCCCAGAAACCAAAAACCCGGCTTACATTGGTGGCTCCTATGTTTTTTGATCCTACCGTACGAATATCCACTCCCCTGAGAAGCCCATACACCAGCCCAAAAGGAATAGCCCCCACTAAATAGGTGAGAAGAAGATATACCCCATAGACAACATACGACATCGCTTTGTCTCCTTTTGTTTTCGTTTCAAAAGATTACCACTTTGGTAGAGAAGACGACGTATCACCCTTGGCACTCTTCAGAAGCTGGATCAATTCTGTGGTCGAAATCTCAATATCGGAAATGATATTCTCCACCTGAGCCACAATATAGTTATAAGCCACCTGAGCCGGAATAGCCACAATAAGCCCATACGCTGTGGTAATCAGCGCCTGCGCAATACCACCAATCAGTTTGGAAGGGTTATTCATCCCCTGAGTGGAAAGAACCGTACTGGAGATAATCATGCCTAACACCGTTCCCAAAAGCCCTAACAGAGTGGCCACACTCGTGACGGTAGCCAGTACAGGAATATTGCGATGAAGCTTGGGAATCTCATACACAGCGGCATCCTCCATGGCCTTTTCTATCTCTTCCCGGCTTTTGTTGTACTGGGTAAGCCCTGCCCGAATGATATTGGCTGCCAACCCAGGATAATTCTCACAAACCGCAATAGCCTCATCAATCCGATGACCTTTGAGTTTCTCTCGCATTTTTTCCTGTATAATCCTCGCATTCTGTCTCACCTGCCTGAAGAAAAGCACACGCTCAATAAAAACCGCAAGCCCGATAATCGACACAAGAAGAATAAAATACATGACCGGTCCACCCTGCTGGAAGTACTCAAGGACCACCATCGGCTCCTCCTTTTTTGCACTGAAATATTTCTCAAACTGTAGTATAACGACAAAGAAAAAAAATTTCATCTTTTTTTGAGAAAAAAGGAGTTTATCTCTGTTGTCGTTCCACATTCATAAGAATGAGACCCTTGTACGGGTGCTTTCTTGCCCTTTCTAGGTCAGGGGCTACGCCCCTCTTCCCCGTTTTTTCTGTTTACAAGGGCTTATTTGTCTTTTTTATTCAAAAAAGTAGAATTATTGATTACTGAAAGAAATATTTTTATACTACTTCTTTTATTACTTTTTAGAGACCTTCGCACATTCGTGCAAAGGTCTCTCTATTTGACATTCTCTTCTTTTTCCCATACAATAGAGATATAAACATCCACAAACGGGGGATAGATATGAAGGTACAGCAAATCGCTCTTTTCGTCTTTATAGGCATATTCTCCCTCTCTTTTTCTGTAGAGAAAATTCTCTACCTTCCCGCACCAATACCCGGAAAAACCACAACCAATTACCCCCAGGAAGAAGCCACAGGTTATTTCATCCATGACATCCTCAAGAATAATCTGGCGGCTCTCTCTGAATGGGCTATCACGACTGAGAAACTCACCAACACCAACACGCTTCTTCTGTATCGTCTCGAAACCACCTATACCCTCTCAGGTCCTCTCAGCCGACCGATGTGTCTTTATACCTACCGTTTATACAACGACAAAAATGATCTTATCCTTGAGACAAATACCACCGCCGATATTCGCTATGGCATCTTTGATGCGGTGGATGTCGCTGTTTTTTCCACGGGAAAAGCCCTTGGTGAAGACCTTTCCCGATATGGTTTTCTCACCCTGACCATTTCCCCGATGGGAGACACCCCTTTCCAGCTCTTCTTGAATAAAACCAAAATCCTCGATCTC
This sequence comes from Brevinematales bacterium, assembly GCA_013177995.1. Taxonomy (GTDB): domain Bacteria; phylum Spirochaetota; class Brevinematia; order Brevinematales; family Thermospiraceae; genus Thermospira. The sequence goes on from JABLXN010000001.1 coordinate 51,288, forward strand.
ACCAATACCACCTCCTTCTCCTCTCAATATCGCCTCAGTTCAGGAAAGCTCACCACCCTTTCTGTGAAAGAAAAGCCCTCCCTCCAGAACCTGTGGCTTGGGAAAACCCTCTGGGAGACAAACCTCACTCTTTCTCAAGGAGAGTCGAGGGAGTTTCCGATTTTTCTTCTCTCGACGGTTTCCTTTTCTCCTGTGAAAACAGAACTCTTCCTTCCCGCGGAAAAGAGTTATACCCTCACCCTTCGTCCGACAAATAGCCCCACCATCTCCACCAATATTACCCTGTCAACAAAAAAGGAAACACAAATTACCCTTCCTTTGGGGAGCACCTTTCTCTGTGAACTCACCTATACCCCAAAAAATCTCGTCGTAAGTACAGACACCCTTGTTCTCAAGAAAACCTCTCTTGTCTATCAGCCCACGGACAAAAAACAAACCCGCCCTCTCTACCTTTCCATAGGACTCAGTGGTCACGTCTCAGCCCCAGAATACTGGCAATATCAAGCCTTTCCTTTTATTCGGGCCAGTCTTTCTCTTCTCTACCATTTCTCCATGAACCAGCGCATCGGGATAATTCTTGCCCCAGAAACTATGGCTTTCCCGCCCACCTTTCCTTTCATACCTCAGGAACAGTCTTTAGGCTCCTTCCTTCTCACCTGGGGATGGTATCCCTTCCACAAAAAATACCAAACCTTTCGATTCTGTGTCGAACTCAGTGCTGGCTGGCAAAAGGGAAAGTTTGTCATGGCGTCAACAAGCCCAACTCCTGTAGCCCCGGAAACTCTACAGGAAGTCTCTGAGACTCTCAATGCCATCACCACAGGACCTCTTTTTGAATTGTCTCCATCACTGGAAATCGGGATTTTTTCCCTAGGGTCCTCCCTCTGGATGGCCCCACGTCGTCACCCCACGGCAGGAGAAATCACCATCAGGGGAATCTCCCTCTTTGTGAAAACCATTCTCTAAACACCCCAGCGAAAAACCCTTTCCCACACCATCTACTCCCGCAGCGATTCGTTTGTGTACACCTCCACCGTGTCATCCATAAAATTGCAGATCGCCACAAGACTATGATCAGAAGTAATCGCTATACCAATAGGCTGATTTCCCACCTCAAACTCTTCCACCAAACGGTAATTCTCATAGCTATCAAAGACCTGAATCCGCCCATTCCTTGGGCTTCGCAGCAGATACCCCCTGGGATTATCCGGACCCCGGGTGCTGATATAGATATAGCGTCGTTGTGGAGAAAGCTTCAGATTATTGGGATGAATCCAGGTGGAAACTCTTTTGACAATAGCATCCTCCTCAAGATCATACACCACAAAATGATTTTTCCGAAGATTGTTGATAAAAGCTATCCGCCTCTGATAATCCGGGCGAAAACGCCCGTTTGATCCACCCCCATTGAAAAGAAAAACCACCTCCCTGTGGTTATTCTCTCTATCATACTTGGCTATATGTCCAGACTCGTAGAAAACCACATAGAGATACCTCCCATCCTCCGAAAATCCCACCCCCCGTGGTGATTTTCCCCGTGTTTTCACCCGCCCAAGATAGGCATAATTACTCACAGAAAAGTAGGTCACATCATGACTCAGCCAATGACTCACATAGTAGTACTGCCCATCAGGGGTAAATTCCCCCACCTTTGTCCAGTTACCATGAGAAGCAAAATTGGTTTTTATGACAAAGGTACGGGTATCCAGGACAAAAATCCTGCCATCGGTATGCATCTGTGTAAACCAGTACTCACGTCCATCAGGGGTAAACACCCCCTCAACAATTCCCCGATAGGGACGTCTTTCTTCAGGAATGAAAATATCCCTTATCTCACTTGTGTACCTATCATAAACCTGTATTTTCGGGGCATCAAGAAGAGAAATATACAAATACCTATCATCCGGTGAAAAAAGGATATCCTTTGGCTGTCTCCCCGTCTTGAAGGCTTTCACAAACCGAAAATGCGAATTGGTTGGCAAAAGCCGTACCCACACCTGCGCAGGAACCGTCACCTCTGTCGCCCATGACTTGTACCCTGACTTTTGAAGGACAAGGGTATATGTCCCGGGAAGCACATTTGTCCGAAAAGGGGTCACTCCAACCCTTGTTCCGGAAAGATACACACTACTTCCCGAAGGAACCGTTTCCACAGAAAGGGGAATACCCCACGCGCTTTCTACTCCCACAAGGCACAATCCCAACAATAGGAAAACAACCATCAGTCTTCCTTTTCTTGAAGTTTACGCTTGTTTTTGACAAGGCGATAGATATCAGGAAGATTTTTGACGACGATCTGATCGCCACGCCTCTCGATTCTTCCCATGTTGTGATAACGCATGATATACTTCTCGCACTCCTTCACATCAATCCCGCACCAGTACGCCACACTTTCTACCGTCACACCCTCTAACACAATCGGATCCGGCTTATCATAGGTCGCTGGGACAATCCCTTTGAGTTCACAGAGCATAAGAAGCGTATCCAGAACCTTGGCTTCATCATCCTTGAGAGAAAGGATCTCCAGTTTTCTCGTGGCATCAAAGATACGTTTACTAAAAATCTTGATGAGAGAAAGGGCCCATTTGGGATTACTCACCAGAAGTTCATAGAAATTCTGTTTCTGAAGAACCACAAGCCTCACCGGCGTCTCAGCGATGGCGGTAGCATTGCGAGGAGCATTGTCAATGATAGCCATCTCCCCAAAAATAGCGGGGGGTTCAATAATATCAAGCGTTTTCTCACGATTGTCCTGGATCTTGGTGAGCCTCACCTTGCCCTCTTTGATGATATAAAACTCATCCCCCGGTTCATACTCACAGAAAATGATATCACCGCCATTATAACTTCGTTCGAATTTTTCCAGGGCATCCATACCTTACAAACCCTCCATCCGTTTCTTGGCCTGACGGGAAAAGTCATCAATCGGGGGAAGCATGACGATCTTCTGCAAAATCGCTTTTTCATTGGCCGGCTGTCCAAGGGCCTGGTAAATATCCGCAAGGACAAAAAGTATCTGTTTCACCGTGGGGGGATCTTTGACTTCCTTGAGAAACTCATTGGCTGTTTGTGCACACTCATTGAACTTTTTCTGCTTGAAAAGAGCAGAAACCAACAAGAGTTTTCCCTTGAGAACCATCGCCGGATCCACATTGGTTAAATCCTTTTCTAAAAAGGTCCGTGCCATTTTCTCAGCATTGGCATAGTCTCCACCATCACAAAACGCCTTGGCCTTGTAGAAGGCATCCATCGCTTCCTTGGTGCCAAGAACGGAGTGGGCATTGGCAAGATTTTGACTAGTATCCTGCACGGTCACCGTCACACTGTCCACGGTGGTGGTTTCCATGATCTTCTCAAGGGGTTGATAACTCTTCAAAAAGCCTGTCTTGAGAGCATCCTGGCATATCTGAATCCGGTATTCTGCCTCTTTGGCCAAGTTGGTATTCCCATAATGCTTGAGATAACGCTGATAAACCTGAATAGCCTGGGGATACTTCTTTTGATTGAGATAATACTCCCCTATTTTGAAAAGACCAATATTTGGAGCATAGATCACATTATTGCCTAAATAGTTATTGACCTTGATTCCAAGATTACGAAGCTGACCGGAAAATACCCTGAGAAGTTTTTTCATCAGTTCCACATTGGTGGCTACATAGGTCTCAAACTCACTCGCCTTGAACTCAATCGTCACTGCATCAGTAATCGCCTCCGCTACTTCTCCCCGGGTATGACCGATGATCGCTGACTTCAACCCAAAAAATTCCCCTATCTGTACAGGCTTGTGAAGCTTTTCCCCCGTTTCTGGTTCCGTGAAGGTGAGCTCCACCTGCCCGGCTTTGAGAATATAGAGGGTATCCCCAATCTCATGGTCAAAATAGATCACCGATCCGGCACGAAAACGCTTCTCTATGGGCATACAGCTGTCCCCTCCGGAAGAGTCAAAGGAAAGAAAGGAAGTTGTTTGGCAAAGCCTAACTTTTTGCAAAGTTCCCTATAGAAGTGTATTGGTTTACCAATCAGTATTTTTTCTCCACCGGCGATAAAAAGTTGCTGATAATGATTGGGAAAATGAGAGAAAAAGGACAAGAAATGCGTACTTCCATACAGTGGCACACCCTCCCGTATCACCAACCGGATATCAGAAAGATCTGCTTTTACAAGGCTTTCATAAGGATTGTGGGAATGCCCACCCCGTACTACCGTAAAGTTCGCCTTTTTCTTCTCCGCTATCTGTCCCTCATCAAAGAGTCTGAGTGCTCTGGCCGCATTCACCGTTACCATCCGAACAAGAATGGCCGGATCAAGCTTTTCCTGATAGAGTTTCTCATAAAGACTTGACGCGAATTGCATCTCATCAAGAATATGCAGTCCCCCTGACATAGGGGAATCTGTCCCCAAAGCGACATTGACCCCGGCTTCAAGTAGGGCCTTGATAGGAGCGGTCGTCTGAAACATATAATAGTTCGAAGAAGGACACCACACAAGATTGGCCTTTTGAGTCGCAAGAGTTGCGACATCCTTCTCACTCAGGGCTATCCCATGGATGAGAACCGTGTACTCATCCAGGGCTCCCATTTCCATGAGAATATCTACCCCAAGGGTAGCTTCCTCATCAAAACCCTCTTCTAAATGGGTAATAAAAGGAATATTTCGTTCTCTTGCCTCGTTGTGTTCGATGGTTATCCCTCTCCCCCACCGAAGATCATAGCTTGAACACTCATGTTCAAGGGTATAGTTTGAAAGAACAAAAACCGGAAGATCATGGATAAGCGGTTCATTCACCACATGGGGCATATGATCCGATACAGTTACCACACCAGAAATCAAGTTTTTGTATGCCCCAAGCCAATAAAGATCCTGATTGGAAAGTCGACTCCTCTCTTCATACAGGGGATGACTCTTGAGATCGTTATCCCATGGATACCAGTTGAGATAGGGGCCCTTCCCTACCCTGGGATAATATGTCCCCAAGAGATGATCATGGGCATTGATAAGCCCGGGAAAAAGGATGTCCGTCTTCTCAAGTTGAACCACCATATCCACAGAAGGAATATCCTTCCCCATGTGGAGGATGGTACCTGTTTCACCATCGACAACGATCGCTATATCCTGCAGAATAAAATCCGGGGTAACAACCGTTCCCCCTTCTATAGCATATCTCATCCTTACCCCATTACCTTTCTTCTTTAATTTATTGTCGGAAAAAGGAAAGAAGAACTTGAAAGGTGGAAAAAAGAAGTGTAACAGAAAAGGGCTACCAGATGGTAGCCCTTTTCTTCTACTTGAGAATATGGTCTTCGGCTTTCCAGATATCCTTGTTGTATTCCATAATCGTACGATCACTGGAGAATTTCCCAATACGCGCCACATTGAGAATAGACTTTCTCGTCCAGCTCACTTGATCAAGATAAGCCTCAGAGACCTTCTTCTGGCAATCAGCATACAACTGGAAATCAGCAAGACACAGATACGGATCACTGTAGAGAAGATTGTCCACAAGTGGTTTGAAGAGATTGGGATCTTCACCCTGAGAGAAATACCCGCTGGCAATTAAATCAATGACCCTGCGGATATTGGGATTCGTTTCATAGTAATGGTATGGGTGGTATCCCTGTTTCTTGAGAGCCTCTACCTCTTCTACCTTGAGACCAAAGATAAAGATGTTCTCCATACCCACTTCTTCGGCAATCTCCACATTGGCCCCATCAAGGGTTCCAATGGTGAGAGCTCCATTCAGGGCAAACTTCATATTTCCTGTTCCGCTGGCTTCGGTACCCGCTGTTGAAATCTGTTCGGAAAGATCAGCCGCAGGGAAGATCTTCTCCGCAAGAGAAACCCTGTAATTGGGCAAGAAGACCACTTTCATCTTGCTTCCCACCACGGGATCGCTATTCACCACCTTGGCCACGTTATTGATAAACTTGATGATAAGCTTGGCCATAAAATAGCCGGGGGCTGCCTTGGCTCCAAAGATAAACGTTCTGGGTACAAAATCCATGGAAGGATTTTCTTTGATCTCGTTGTACAGGTGAACAATATGAAGCGCATTCAGAAGCTGTCGCTTGTACTCATGGAGACGTTTGACCTGAACATCGAACATGGAGTTGACATTGACCTCAACCCCGCATTCCTCGGCAATAATTTTAGCCAAGCGCTTCTTGTTCTCAAGCTTGATAGCCTGCCACTCCTTCTGGAAGGCTTTGTCATCAGCATACTTCTCAAGACCACGAAGCTTGAAAAGGTCCACCGTCCATTCATCCCCAATCTTTTCGGTAATCAGGGCTGAGAGAGCGGGATTCGACTTGAGAAGCCATCGTCGTGGGGTAATACCATTGGTCTTGTTATTGAAACGCTCAGGGAACATCTCATAAAAGTCATGGAAAAGTTCCTTTTTGAGAAGCTCTGTGTGGAGAGCCGCCACCCCGTTAATAGAGTGGCTTCCTACCGTCGCAAGCCATGCCATTCGTACATAGCGCTCACCACTCTCATCAATCAAGGACATACGGCGAAGTCTGTCCACATCTCCAGGGAAACGTCGGCTGACCTCAGCAAGAAAATCTGCGTTGATCTTGTAGATAATCTGCATGTGACGGGGAAGAAGTTCTTCCATCATGGCCACAGGCCACTTTTCGAGGGCTTCTGGCATCAGGGTATGGTTGGTGTAGCCAAACACCTGCTGGGTGATGCTCCACGCCTCATCCCAGGGAAGATTCTCTTCATCCACAAGCAGTCTCATAAGCTCAGCCACAGCAATAGCCGGATGCGTATCATTGAGCTGGATAGCCACCTTTTTGGGGAAATCCTTGAAATCCTTGTGGTGCTTCTTGTAGCGACGGATAATATCCCAGAGAGAAGCCGCCACAAAAAGATACTGCTGCTTGAGACGAAGAATCTTGCCCGCTACACTATTGTCATTGGGATAGAGCACCTTGGAGATATTCTCGGAAAGGTTCTTCTCCTCCACGGCATCAATATAATTTCCGGCGTTGAAATCATGGAAGTCAAACTCGTTCGTAGCACGAGATGTCCAGAGACGAAGGGTGTTCACCACATCGTTCTTGTACCCGGGCACAGGAACATCAAAGGGAATAGCAAGGACATCCTGGGTGTTTTCCCAGAGATACTTTTCGTTCCCCTTTTCGTCCTTCACCACGCGCACATTCCCATAGAAACGAACACGGAGCTGAAACTCACAGCGTTCAATCTCCCAGGGATAACCAAGCTTCAACCAATCATCTGGTTCCTCAACCTGGTAGCCATTCACAAATTTCTGGTTGAAGATACCATAATCATAACGGATGCCATACCCATATCCAGCCATCCCGAGCGTCGCCATGGAATCCAAGAAACACGCTGCCAAGCGTCCGAGACCACCATTTCCAAGTCCAGCGTCCTTTTCCTCTTCACGAAGTTCGGCTATATCCAGCCCGAGTTCCTTCATGGCCACCTCGGCTTCTTTCTCAATGCCAAGGTTTACTAAGGCATTTCCCAACGTTCTTCCCATGAGAAACTCAAGCGAAAGATAATACACCCTTTTCACATCCTTGTTGTAATAGGTTTGCTGAGTTTTGATCCAGCGATCAAAAAGCATATCCCGCACAGTGTACGCCAAGCTAAGAAAGTTGTCATAGTCCGTCGCTGTATATTCATCCTTAGCAAGCGAATAGTGCCGATGTCGTAAAAAACTTTCTTTGATCTGTTCCACTAACTTGCGGTCAATACCCTGAGCGGCTGTCTTTTTCGGCATACCACACTCCTTTTCTTTTTGGATTTTGGGTAAAAATAGAGTGCGCATATTTTAAGGAAAGAAAAAGAAAATTGCAAATAAAAGAAAAAAGAGAAGTTTCTTATCCCCCTGTTTTTTCCCTTTCACAGAAATAAAGAGAAATGGCTAAAACAGGATACTCCCCCTTCCCTCACACTCTCACCTCAATCTCCAGATGCCACTTTGCTACCCCATGTGAAGGCACAAGAGAGACCATCCCTCGCCTGAAAGCCCTATCCAAGCGATCATAGTATCCTGTCGCCGGTTCAATGGCGACATTGTATTCTCCTTTGAACCCCCCATGATTGTACCATATCCCAAAATAAGGGATTTTCTCACTCTCCCATGAAACCCGAAGGGAAACCTCCGGCCATACAAGGGTAGCCGATGAAATCCTTTCCTCTGGAGAGAGATACACCTTAGTACTCTTCTCTCCAAGCCATGAGTCCGGATAACGAAGGTCATGTCCTCCCACCAATGGCCAGGCCACCGGCTTTTCAAAAGGCCCCACAAAGGTATTTTCATGCACAGGTACCACCTTTGTAATCCCTGGAATCTCAAGAGAAAGCCCCTTCATATCCCAGAGAGCATGCCAGGCCCAGAGATATGGCTCTTCCTTCTCTGAAAGGTTGGTAAGGGTGTAGGATACAAGACATCGAGAAGCTTCCAGTTTGATCTCTCGTTCAAAAAGAAGGGGAATCGTCTCACATTTCACCCTACCATACAGAGTATTCCCCTCTACCTTCATCTCCCAGGATGTGGCCCACACCTCCCCATGGTCTGGAAGCCTCTTTCCCTCCCAGAGACAGGGATCTATAGTCGGAAGCATCTCATCCCACCCCGACGTATCATAGAGGACAAAATCATCCCCTACCCTCGGTTGCCTGTAGGGACCTTTCGGTTGAAAAAGGAGTTCTTTCTGGACAGGTTTCACAAAAAAAGAAATCACCTTGCCACCCACCTCCGGGAGGGCAGCAAGGCGAATGATTTCATTCTCTACAACAAGAGAAGTCATTTCCTATCACCATACCCATCTGGATGATTTTTGTGCCAGTTCCAGGCTGTTTCAATAATCGTCGCAAGATCAGCATACTTTGGCTTCCATCCCAATTCTGCCTTTGCCCTTTCTGAAGAGGCTACTAAAGCCGGTGGATCTCCAGGACGGCGGGGTGCCATTTCCTGAGGAATCTTGAGACCTGTGACTTTCTCAGCTGTTTCTATTACCTCTTTTACTGAAAAGCCCATGCCATTCCCGAGGTTGTAGGTACCGCTCTCCTTCCCACTTCGGAGACATTGAAGGGCAAGATAGTGTGCCTGGGCCAGATCACAGACATGGATATAATCCCTGATACACGTCCCATCAGGGGTAGGATAATCATTTCCAAATATCTTAATAGAAGGACGCTTTCCGAGAGCCGCCTGAAGCACAAGCGGGATGAGATGGGTTTCTGGATGGTGATCCTCCCCAATTTTCCCACTGGGATGAGCCCCACTGGCATTGAAATAGCGAAGGATCACGTACTTCAAACCATGGGCCTGGGCTGTCCATTTGATGGCCTTTTCTACCGTGAGTTTTGTCTCTCCATAGGGATTGGTAGGAACCGTCGGAAAATCCTCTGTGATAGGACTTTTTTCCACAGCCCCATAGGTGGCTGCCGTCGAAGAAAACACTAAATACGGAGTCTTTGCTTCCACCATCGCACTGAGAATATTGAGACTCAGGGCTACATTATTCTGATAATACTTCATCGGAAGCTGAACAGACTCCCCCACCTCAATATACGCCGCAAAGTTGATCACTCCCTCAATATCATATCGACGAAAGAGTTTTTTCACAAACTCCTCATCCCGGAGATCCCCTTTGACCAGTTTTCCTCCCTGCAGAGCCGCCTTGTGCCCCTTTTCCAGGTTGTCCGCCACAATAATATCCTCGCCATGATCAAGGAGTTCCCAAACAGTGTGGCTTCCAATATACCCGGCCCCACCGCACACTAAAATAGCCATGGTTTACCTCCACCTTTCGTTTTCTTTCTCTTCTTCTTTTTCGGCCATCTGCTGCATAGAAAACAGCCTGAGAAAAAAACTTTTCATCGCCTCCTGCAGCTCCCTATCCTCCAGTCTCTTTACCGAAGCCTCTATCTTCTCTCGAATATCCGCCGGTACCTCAGCAGAGGGATTCTGCGCAGGGGAAACGATGGAGTCCCTGATAGCCGGGGAAGAAGGCAAACTCTTCACCAACTTCCAGATAATCCTCTGCACAGGATAGGGAACAATCCTCCCAAGTCTCTCTTTGATCTCCTGTTCATAAAGTTTGAGTTCAGACATCCAGTAGCTATCGTCAACAAGAACGGTGAGTTCCTCATTGGCATACCGTACCGGAAGCGTATGTTTGGCAGATACCACGCCAACACACTCATCCCACACTTCTCGTATCTCTATCACCACATTTCCATAGGGGAGAGAACGATTGAGAGCCTGTTTAATCACATCGCCAAAAGAGGCAATCCTACCACCCAAAGAGACCTCCTTTTGTCTTTGGCAGATACTTATGGTACTCCTTCTTGTCAATAATAGTTTTGAGATAATCCTTTTCTTTGTGAGCTTTCACCTGGGGATAGATCTTTGGCTCAGCAAAACGAAGTTCACCTATCACCTTTTGCATGGAAGGCTGAAGCTCAACAACAGGAGAGAGAAGCGTTTCCCCAACCATAACCCTCTCCCCGCTCACGATGAGAGAGAGAGTCTCATCCCCCTTGAGAGGAATCTCATAAAGAAGTCTTCTCCCCTTCTCATTGTGAATAAACCGAAGCATCACAGAAGAAAGACCTGTAGCCTTGATGGTATACACCATCCCCTTTGTCTCCCGTTTGAAACCAATCTCAAGAGTCCCTTTCCCAAGGGCTACCCGACTTTCAAACCTATTCCACGTTTGAGGAATATGAGGTTCAAAGACAATGGCATCCTCAATAAGCCTTGGCTTCACCCCGAGATAGTCCTGAAAGGCATTCCGTGCAAATTCTGAAATACTCCACGCCTGGGCATAGGTTCCGGAGAGCTTGATCTTTCCATCAGGCCCGGGAATAGCATCGATAAGCTCACTCATATTTCCCCGACACCCCATGAACACAATTTGATAGGAGAGATTGGTTGTCAGGGCATAGGCCAGTTCAGTATAGCCATGTTTCAGCAGAGAGGTAATGGTAAACCCTGCATTCCATCCCCATACCGTCCCATTGTGATAAGCCGCATCCTTGTGATAATTGGGCTGATTGTCATGATAAGGATGAAAAAACACATCCTTAGGGGAGAGAGAAGCTATCCCGTAGGGGAAAAGAAGTTCTGAAATGGTCTTCTTGACCACAAGGGCCTCCTTCTCAGGAGGAAGAAGTGGATCCGAGAAAGGAATAGAAAGAAGCATGAGGGCATTTGGCCTCACTCGCATATCCTGTGTTCCATCGGCAAGTACCCTATCCGCCACCGACTGGTGATACTCATTCCAGAAGACCCTCACAAAATTGGTCCGAAGATTGTCATACACCGCTTGCCAGCGTGTAGCCTGTTCCTTGTCATTGACCCTCTTGGCTAATTGAATCCCTACCTGCAGCGCATTCGCCCACAGAGCCTGAATCTCCACAGCCCGATTACCCCGGGGAGACCATTCTTTTCCCGGTCCACGAGAGGCATCCATCCAGGTATCCTGATCCCCATGGGTGAGAAAACCCCGATCATCCACATAGTTTTGAATAGCCCCATTCAAGGCTACCACAATGGTAGGATAAATAGCCTGAACAAAATCCATATCTCTTGTATAAGCAAGGTACTCATACACCTCCCGGATGAGCCATGGCGTACCATCGGTGGTATTGTAGATGATACTTCCCCCCGCCGCCACCCTGTTTGGAACCCGTCCAAACTCCTTGTTGGTGATAACCGTATACGAAAACCTTGCTTCGGGGAATTCCCTGCGAAGAAGGGTGAGATTCTTTTCCACATCAAGAGGTCTATCAAGCCATTGATTATCAAGCGTGAGAGACACCTTTTCGTTTTTGACCACAGCCTCTTTTCCAAAGAGTTCCCCAAGACGCCCTTTGATTTCTTTTGCCTTTTCCCCGGGATTGGTCACCTCAAGATAGGGGATACCCCTATTCTGGTAGGTAGAGAAGTTCGTGATCACCCCCTTGGCCTCATCAAAATGCCCGCTCACAAGAAGCGTCCCGGGAAGCGCGATAAACGTATCCCGTCCCCAGTTATCCCGAAACCAGGGAAGACCCGCCCAGATTCCCTTGCCAAATTCTTCCACTAAAAAGACATAACTCCCTGCTATGGACCACGCTACTGCCTGATTGAAAAGCTCATCATCAGTCCAGAGCATGCTTTTGGTATGCCGGGCAAAAACCTCTTCTTTGTTCTTTGCATAATAGTTCTGGCTAACCCACCGGGATACCTTTTGCACCGCCTCCTCTTTGGTAAAACCAAAAGCCACATACACATGCATGGTTTTTACTTTCTGCGAGGCATTCACTTTCAGAGCAAGAAGGGACGCCTTTTGTTTAAGCCAGCTTTCCTCGGCGGAGAAACGCTCCCAGCCATAGGGCACATCAGCACTGATGGCTATATAGGCAGGAATGTCCCCCGCCTTCTCGGCCCTGAAAACCACAAGAACATTCTTCTCCTGGACAATCTGGACGTTAGAAGATTCATTCAACAGAAGAATTGTCCCCAAAACATCCCCCTCTGGATGACTCACCTCAATCCCAAGCCCCAATTGACGGGAGAAGAGAGCAAGCTCCTCAATGGTCCCATCCTTATAGAGTGTTCGGATACCATATATCAAAATCTCAGAAGAAGAGGCTTCTTTCGTTTTGTTGAGAATTTTCTCCCCACGAAGAGCCGTCAAGTCTCCAAAGAGATTTCTATTCTTGAAGAGATAGCCCTGTCCCTGGCGGTAACTATGCGTGGCATTCTCATAGTAGCCAGCCACATTATCTCCATACACAAACTGGGCTCTCTCTCCTGCCGGTACCACAATCTTTGTTTTCTGATAGTACTCATCCATCGATGGAAACGCCATCATCTGCCCAGCTCCCAACAATACCAAAAAGAAAAAAAAAGGAATTTTCATTATCTCCCTCCTTCCTTAAAAAATTCTGATGGCAAAATAGTAATCTCATCCACAAACTGGTGATAAAACGCATGTATCTGCTCAATTTTTTTCTTGGCTAAGGGATACATCATATCAGGAAGGGCATAGTCATCAAAGAGCTTCTTGATTTCAAAGAGAAGGGTCTCCTTCATCTCATCGACCGTCATAAAAGCCCCTTCTGTAGCCATTCCCTCAATGGAGAGAAGAAACTTTTTGGTAATATGAATCATATCAAGGATATTTTTGAGAATGGCAAGATTTTCTTTGTGAAGATTGACGTGAACCTGATCCTCTGCACACCGTGTTTCATAAATACGAATTTGTTCTTCGGCATATCTTTCCCAGAGATTAAAAACATTCAAAAGAAGATGGTAGTACAGCTTTGTCTCAAGCCTGCGTTTCATAACTTTCCTCCTTGTTTTATTGTACATAGGAGAAAGAAAATAATCAAGTGTTTTGGAGTATTTTCTCAAAATCGAGACCTTTGCACGAATGTGCAAAAGGTCTCAAAAAAGGAGTGAAAAACAAAATATGGTATGAAAATATTCTTTGCAGTAACAAATGGCCTTTTTTTTGAATAAAAAAGACAAACAAGCCCTTGGAAATAGAAAAACGGGGAAGAGGGGCGTAACCCCTGACCCAGATAGGGAAAGAAAATACTCGTGCAAGGTTCCCATCCCTTGCATTTTTTCCTCTCCACCTTATAATATAAGAAAACCCAAAAAGGAGTTTTTTATGAAAACCCTTATCCAATCTCTTTTTTTCTGTCTTTTTGTTTTTCTCGTTGGCTGTTCTTCACCCAGGACAACCAAAACCGTTCAGAAGGAGACAGTCATGTATCCCCCCAATGAACCCTATACCGTAACCTCTAAAGAAGTCCATCAAGGCAACAAGTACGCGATAGCCAAAAGCCCCACAGAGATTCAGATCTCCTATCTGAGTTCCAATACGACCTGGAAACTTTCTCAAAACATAGACTTTCTTCCCTCTTTTGAGGCTCCAGAAAGTCCTCTTCTTGTCGCTCTTTACAACATGGCTCTTGAGGAGGCTCTTCTCAATATCCGACCTGACAAAACCTTCATGGCAGGAGAGAAATGGAACGGAGTCTGGACACGGGATATTTCCTATAGTATTCATCTTGCATTAGCGGCTATTTTACCAGAGATCTCTCTCAATAGTCTCTTCACCAAGGTGGACACCAACCGAAAATGGATCATCCAGGATACGGGTACAGGAGGTTCCTGGCCCATATCGTCTGATCGTGTGGTATGGAGTTTAGCGGCAAGGGAATACCTTCTCTGGCAGGGGGATAAAGCCTTTCTTTCCCGGGCCTACGAGGTGATGAAAAATACCGCCCTTGCCGATCGCCATGCTGCTTATAACCCCACCACAGGACTTTACTATGGAGAATCTTCTTTCATGGACTGGAGAGAACAGAGTTATGCCTCATGGATGAGTCCTGTCGATATCTATCTTTCCTCGTCTTTTTCCACTTGTGTTCTTCATTACGCTCATCTCACCACGTTAGCATGGATGGCAAAACAACTTGGACTTTCTTCCGATGTAAAACAATGGGAAACATGGGCTACCGAACTCAAGAAGGCTATTCTTACCAACTTTTATAATAAAGATCTTGGCACCTATGCAAGTTATCTCTATCCTCTGCCAGGAAAAACCGTACCCGCTCTCAAAACAGACAATCTGGGACTTTCACTGGCGGCTCTCACAGGCATCCTTACTCCAGAAGAAACCACAAAAATCGTTTCTTCTATCCCTGTGGTTCCTTTTGGTGTACCCTCTCTCTGGCCTCAGCAACCTCATGCCGGTTACTATCACAACAAGGGCATCTGGCCCTTCGTGAACGCCTACTATGTCCTTGCCGCCAAAGAAGCCAACCACCTTGAGGCTGTTGACTTTGGTATCAAGGCCATGACACGGGCTGCTGCCTTTTTTGGCACTCACAAGGAAAACTTCTCCTACGATCGTGGCCATACCGACAAAATGGCAGTGAATTCTGATCGCCAGCTCTGGTCTGTTGCCGGTTACCTTGCCATTGTTTACAAGGTCCTCTTTGGTATCACCATTACTGACGAAGGTATCTCTTTTCACCCCATGGTTCCAGAGTTTGTCAAAGGTCCCCTCACCCTCAAAAACCTTTCCTTCCGTCAGAGTCGGCTTACCATCACGGTAAAGGGAAATGGAGATACCATCCAGACAATGCGTGTCAATGGGCAGGACGTCTCACCTTCTACTGTTCTGAGAGGAGACAAGGCTCAATCTTACACGGTGGAGATCACCCTTACTCGTACCTCCACCCCGAAAACCATTCGACTTGTTTCTACAGAGGATATCTCCATCTCCGAACCCAAAGTGAAACTCTCCGAAAACACCATCACTTGGTCCCCTGTGAAAAATGCCACCTCATACACCATTCTCTGGAAAGACAAAACCATCACCACCACAGACACCAATATTTCCCTTCCTGCAGGAAGTGGAGTAGTGGCTGTTATGGCTCATCACCAGAATCCTCTTCTCTCCTCCTGTATTGGGAAACCCCTCTGGCTCATTCCTGATACCAATCTCATTCGTTATGAGATAGAGGATATACCTCCCCTCCTGAGCCTCGCCACCAACCGATACAAAGGTTTCTCCGGAAACGGCTATGTTCTTCTCGATAATGAAGGACAGATAACCCCATCAATGGAGGTTATTATCCCGAAAAACGGTGTTTACCTCATTCGTTTCCGGTATGCCAATGGCAATGGACCCATCAACACCGATAACCGCTGCGGTATCCGCACCCTCCTTGTGGACAAAAAAGAAGCTGGTGTCGTGGTCTTCCCCCAGCGTGGAACATGGACTGAGTGGGGGTATAGTTCCTATCTTTTGGTTTCTCTCACCAAAGGAAAACACACCCTCTCTCTTGTCAAGCATCCTCTTGATGATAACATGAATGGCAAAATAAACCAGGCGGCCTTAGACACCCTTGAACTTATCCTCTGGGAATAACCAATGGGGATTGAAAAGATTCTTGGCACCTTAGACCTCAAAACCACCAACTACTGGGTCTCCCTGCTGAAAACTCTCCCACCTCATGAGGTAGGGGTGATCAAGGTCAGTGCTAAACTCTGTTATTCTTCTACTCTGCTACAGAGTTTTGTCGAAGAGATCCGTTATTTAGTCAAAGAGGCTGGTATTATTCTCCCCATTGTAGTAGAGGCACGAAAAGACTTCATAGATTTCTATCAAAAAAGGCTTATCCTTGCTCTGACGAAAGCCAATATACCCTTTACCTCCTGCCCTCCAGAACTGGTTCACCTTGAGCCTTCCCTCAAAAAAAACCAGTGGAAAGTGGACACCATATTCACCGCTCCTGTTATCGAGGCTATCCTCGAAGGAAAAATACCCGTCCTGTGTGCAGGGGGCATCTCACCTCAGGGGGATATCGTGCCTATTCCGGGGCTTCTTTTAGCCCGGGAACTGGTATATACTCTCCACGCAAAAAAACTTATCTTGGTAGGTCATACCCCCATCCGAACCAAAAGTGGACGCTTTGTCACAGAAATCCTTTCCCAACAAGAATGGCAGAAAAAAATCCTTTCCCGTGAGATTACCCCGGCTATGGCAAGACGCGTTACCTCTGCTTTTGATCTTCTCTCAAGATTAGGACCCGGGCATAGTGTCCAGATCACCCGACCAAAGTATCACAAACACGGGGCTTCCACTGGTCTTTTAGAGGAACTGCTCGGTAATGGGAGCGGAACCTACCTTGCTCTTCCTCCCCAGATTACCGTGTATCCTCTCTCGGCCATTGATGAATCATGGCTCTTTCAAACCATTAGTGAGGCCTTTTCCCCCCTCAACAAAAAACTCAAAAAAGACTATTTTTCCACTATTCGTCCCTATCATCCCTTAGTTTACTTGGATAGCCTCCGAAAGGGAGGGGCTATTGTGTATTCTCTCGAGAATACCCCCTACATGTGCAAACTCTTTACCCGCCAGGATTATGAGGGGATAGGGATAGGTTCCACCGTGATACACACCATCTACAAACACTTCGGTTCTCTCTGCTGGCGTACCTCTCTGAGTAATGAAAAAGCAGAACTCTTTTATGAGAAACTCATTTCCGAATATGATGGCATCTCCCTCAAGACACCACATTACACCCTTTATTTTTTAGGAAAGGCAAAGACAAAAAAGAACACCCTTGCCACCATCCTTGATAATCTGCCCTCTTCGTTTGAATGAACCTCAATCCACAATATCGATAATCTGCCCCTTCCCCTCTTCTAAAGGAGCCTCATGAGAAACGACGGAAGCCTCTTCTTTTTTCTCTCTCTTCTCTCCCTGCTCGTATGACTGAGAAGAAGACCCTTCTGGATCTATCTTGGTAAAATCCTGAGCATACGCATCTAACTGAGAAACCGTATGAGGGGCATCCAAACTCTTCTGATGGGCCTGTTCCCTTGCCTGAAGTTGACCGGACTGAGCAACCTGTTGTTGTCTGGCCACGGTTTCAGAATGTTCACCCCACTTGGAGAACAGTACCTGAAAATCAATAGGTAGGACACCCATACCTACCTCCTTTTTTATTATCAGGGTGGGCCTATAAGCCGGGTTCTGTCGAGATGGAACATCTCTCTCAGGGAAAGGATTGCTCCTTTCCTCAAGCGACCTACCCGCATCCACTGAAAAGCCATCAGTATCGGATGCCTATTTGGTCTTGCATCACGGAGGGCATGCCCTGCCAGGTGACTTATGCCACCTGCGGTGGGCTCTTACCCCACCCTTTCACCCTTACCGTACAAACGGCGGTCTGGTTTCTGTAGCGCGTCCATTGTCTTGCGACATCCGGCTTTTCGCCGGTCCGTGGCTTTTTGATGCCCAGACTTTCCTCCCGCCTTTGCGGGCGTTCCATCAGCCCACCCTTGTATATATCGGTAGTTTTTTCCTGAAAGGTAACCCCTTTTGAGAAATAACCTTCTCTTTCGTTTGAAAGAGTATCTTTGCTCTTCCCTTTTAGCCTATCGTTACCCTTCTCTCCCCATAAGCCACCGCCTCAAAGTAGTCAAAATACTCAGGAAAAGACTTTGACACACATCCCGGGTTTTCGATGGTAATCCCTTCCACCTTGAGCCCAACAAGGGAAAAGGCCATGGCCATCCGATGGTCCTCATAGGTATGGAGCTGAGCCCCATGATAAGAGCCATTCCCACGCACCACCAGATAGTCCGTTCCTTCTTCCACCGAAGCCCCTATCTTGGTAAGTTCTGTAGCCAAAGCAGAAAGCCTATCACACTCCTTGATCCGAAGATTGGCCACGTTGAGAATTCTTGTCTCTCCCTCGGCAAAAAGCGCTACCACCGCCAATGTTGGCACAAGGTCTGGCATATCATTGAGATCCACCACTATCCCTTTGAGCCTCCCTTCACTTCGAAGGACCACAGCCTGAGGTTCATACGCCACTTCACAGCCCATTTTTTCAAGAACAGACGCAAAACGGCTATCCCCCTGAAGGGACTCACTTCCCACCCCTTCCATACGCACTTCTCCTCCAAGGATGGCCGTCATGGCAAGAAAATAGGAAGCACTTGAAGCATCGGCTTCAATGGGATATTTCCCAGGCGAGGTATAGAGTTGTGGCTCCACCACAAACCTCTCATACCCCTCCTTTTTCACCTTTACCCCAAAATGTTCCATCATGGCAAGCGTCATATCGGCATAAGGCTTGGAAGCCAAATCCCCTTCCACCACAATCTCGGTTTCCCGAAAAAATTGTGGGGCTGCCATCAAAAGAGAGGAAAGATACTGACTGCTCTTCTCCCCCGGCAAATGACACACACCCCCATCGACCCCTCTCGCACGAACCCTCACAGGGGGACAACCATTGGCCTTTTCACTCGCAGCCTCTACCCCTAACTCTCGCAAAGCCCGCAGCAAATCCTCAATTGGCCTTTGTCTCATCCGTTCATCCCCATCGAGAACAAACTCCCCCTCTCCAAGGGCTACATAAGAGACAAGAAAACGCATGGCTGTTCCCGCATTGCCCACAAAAAAGGTATGGTGGCCAGTGGGACGCCGTCCTCCCTTCACCATAGCTACGTGTGTTTTGGTATCCCAGTCAAGAAAAATTCCCATCTGGGCAAGGGCTTTCGCCATATAAATCGTATCCTGTGATTCAAGAAGATGATACAACGTCACCGGTTCCGGTGAAAGGGCTGCCAAAAGAAACGCTCGGTTGCTCATACTCTTGGAACCCGGAACCCTTACTGTGGCAAGCACTGGTTTTTGTTGCGTTCTGACGTGATACAATTGCATACTCTTTTCCTTCCCTTCTTTTTCTCTTTCACTTTTTTCCAACGATGGTCCTCTGCACTCACAAAAGCCCACAAAGAGAGGAGAGAAGGTTTTTCTCTCCTCTTTTTCGTATTCACCTGAATCTTTCACTTCCGATGACTATTTTAGCCACCCCTCTTCACACACAACCCTATCCAGAGAGACATCGTGCTCATCATGGGGAAGCGCCCTCAAAACCTGGAAGCGATAGGCAACTCCAATGGTATGACTCTCTGTCATCCTTGACAAAAACCTATCATAAAACCCTCCCCCATAGCCAATCCGAAACCCTCTCTCATCAAAGACCACCCCGGGAACTAAAATAAACGTCGGCACACATATTATCATTTCACCCACGGGTTCAGGGATACCGTACTTTCCCTTTACCACATCCCGTCCTAAATCCCGTACCTCGGCCACTTCTATTTCCCTCGAACGAACCCTTGGCAAAAAAAGTCTTCCGCCTTTTTTGAGCCACCATTTCATCAGGGGTAAAACATCCACCTCCCCACGAATAGGCCAATACGCCATCAAGGAAACCTCTGGAGAAACCTTCTCACCAAGGAGTTTCTCAAGCCATCGTTCTATTTGCCATGAGAGTTGCTCACGCGTCTCCTCGGAGAGAGCCTCCCTCATAGCAAGAAACGACCGACGAAGAATTACTTTTTCTTCCACACCAACTCCGCTATTTTTTACCCTTCTCCTTGATAGAGCGAATAGCCTGATCTACCCGCGCTTTGAAGGCATCGGTAAAAATAGGCCGCTCTCTGAGACGAATGAGTGGAATAAGAGAATCCCGATGATTCAGCTTTTCAAGGGATTCCACTAAAAGCATTGCCAACCTTTCATCCTCAACCCTTTTGGCATACTCATGAAGCGTCTCACGAGAAACAGGATAGTCTAAATTACCAAGAGCCCCAATGAGAGCATAGGCTCGATTTTTATCAAAAACATCTTTCATCAGATAGGTGGAAAGCATTCTCGCGTCCGACTCATCCCCAATGAGACCAAGCACCCATACCCCGAGGATATAAATATCTCTCATCTTGGCAACCTGAATACTCTTGTCAAGGTTAGAACCTGGATTGGCGGCACTGACCAGATTGCGTACCTGGACAATAGCCTCCTTCAAGCGAAGTTCCCCCACTCGCTTGAGCGCACTACACACAAGATCATAATCCGGTGAATCAAGCGCCTGCAAGATGATATTACTTTGACTCGCATCAAGCGATGCCATCATAGGATCATACTTGGTATCATACCCCCAGGCTATACTGCCCGCCAAAAGACCAACCATCATCAGAACTTTCCAATGCATACCGACCTCCTTGATAGGCTTGTTATATTTTAAGGTAAAGAGATTTTTCTATCAAGAGACTGGTTCCTCCCAGTTCTCCCATCAAAAGAAAATGAATCGTATCCGCAAGGCTATAGGCCATCTCCACCGCTTCACGAATCGTTTTGCCATTTGCCCACCGATCACCTTCAAGTTTCTTGTCAAAAGTAATGGTATCATTCATATTCTGAATCACCGGCAATTCACTCTCGGCTCGACTCAGAATAAAAAGCCACTTGCTACTGTACTGTTCAAACATATCCCGAAGGTCCCGGCGAACCTGACGAGAGACCTGACTCCGCTGAATGGCTAACTGATTGAGACGACTGCTCTTCTCCGCCACCGAAAGAAAGGCCTCCTTTTCTATTCCTCGAATCTCCTTGAGAATCCGGAGATACTCATTGAATCTATCCCGAAGGGGCATCATACGATAATAGAGATCCAGAAGCTCTTTTTTCATATCCACCCTTTTCCCATCAATCAAAAGATAGTTATACTGAACCTTGTTGCTGGTAAAAAGAAACGAAAACTCACTCTCATAAAGCTCGATAAGCGTTTCCACAAGAAAGATTTTGTCGTTCACGGTATATACCGCTCGTGGATTCCGATTGGACTCATACTCCATGAGCTTTTCTTTCCAGTGAATCCTCTCTTCAATGAAAGCCACCCCTTTTTGAATATACTCACTAAGCCCCTGAAGGACGTGATTGGCTGTCTCTTCTGCCGTCGGAAAGAGCATCCCCGGTTGCGCTTGCGTCTTGGCTTTTTTCTCCTCCTCCTGCATGGCCTTTTTCATTTCCTCGCGCCACTGATCAGTATAGTATCCAAGCACATCCTCCGGCTTCATCCCAAGAAATTCTCGAAAACTGATCCTTTTCTTCTGTCTTTCGATACGATACACATATTCCATCAAAGGATAAAAACGGCTTATCACCCTCTCATAGATAAAATCCACCGCCGTATGAAGGCTTTTGATATTCTGATCCGTAATCCGAGGATTGAGCCTGCGAATCTCCCCCTCTTTGGTAAGGGCCTTCTCAATAGCCAATTTGAGAGACGTCTGATAGTTCTGAATCACAAAAAGCGAACGATAAAAAGCCTTGAGCACATCCAGTGTCTCAAACAAAGATTCAGGATCCACCTTGTGCTCGGCAAGAAATTTGAAATACTCCTCCTGGTAGAGTGTATCAAGCCGATAAATCAGTTCATACCCAAAGGGAAACGAAGGATCGGCCATCATCATCTGCCTGACCTCGGCCGTAATCGCCTTGTCCTGATAGAGAAGTGAAGCCAATATCATCTTTATCTGCAGAAGCGTATTCTGAAAATCATACACAAGAAAATTGACAAAGCTTTCTTTGAGCTGTCGCCCATTCCAGCGAATAATACCCAAAAGGGCACAGGTAATACGAGAAGCGGTGAGTTCAATCCACTGAGAAACGGGATTTGGTTCTTCGGCTTTCTTGAGAGAGGCTGTTCGCTTCTTTTCTGCCTCAGCGACATCACGTTCTATCCTTGCCCTCTCCCGAACCACGGTTTTTGCGACCTTTTTCAGGGCACGACGCTCTTCGGCATCGAGATCTATCACCTCTCCACCTGCTTCAACAAACTTTTGGAAAAGGGCTTTTTTTTCTCCTTCAGAGAGATCCCTCATCTTGAGACGTTCCCGGATACTCTCAATACGCTCCCGGTTATTGCTCATAGATTACCTCCCAGAGGCTCCCATCGGAGACAAGGTGCACCTCTCTCCATGGCAACCCTTCATACCCCGGTATATGATAAGGCCTTCTCTCTATTTTTTGCAAGTCCAGAAACATTCTCTCTCCCCCTCCCTCCACAAGAAGAAGACGTGGTCTCCCATCGGAAAAACGCTTTCTCACCGTTGCCTGCCACTGTCCCTTTTGATAGCTTGTTAACCATCCATTCTCCCGCTGGGTATCCGAAACATCCCTCTCAAGAAAAAGCGGTATCACCTCAAGAAAGAGATCATTCCACTCCTCACTCACAAAAAACAGATACTCTTTCTGTACCTCATTCACAAGATAGTTTGTCCCCCCACTCATGGCCAAAAACCAGAAAAGCCTTCCTGACAAAAGAGGTTCTCTCCCCTCTATCACCCAGAATCTTTTTTTCTCCCCGTACATCTCTATCTGAAGCTGTTGTTTTCCTTCCTCTGTGGTGAGAAGAAGATTTCCTCTCAGGTACCAGGCTTCTTCACCACCACCACGAACCATGTAGCCACAACCTACAAGCAGCCCACAAAGTCCTATAACCCACAGCCGTTTCACCCTTCCTCTCCTGTAACACTTATTCTCTCAAAAGCCATGGCGGGGACTTTCATACCATGCACCACTTCCTGTTCAGAACCAAGGAAGAGAAGATTCTGGATGAGATCAAAACTATTTCCCCGAATCATGGTATCCTTCACCCTTCCCTTCACCTTTCCCCCTTCAATCAGAAAACCCAACTCAACATTCACAGAAAAATCCCCTGCCACCACATTACTCATTCCCCCACCTAACGTACTATACACCACAAGCCCCCTGTCAATAGACTGGATCATCTTTTCAAAGGGGGTATCGCCGGGCTCTACAATGAGGTTAGAGAACTCCGGTTGAGGAAGAGAGGAAGGCGACCGTCTGCCATGCCCGGTTGTTTTTGTTCCGAGACGCTTAGCGGTAGCAAGATCATAGATAAAGTTTTTCAGCACCCCCCTGTCAATAAGCGCAAGGGGAGAAGGCACAACTCCCTCATCATCAAAGGGATACACATCCCCCACCTCTATACAAAAGGGATCATCCCTCAGAGTCAAACGGCTATCAGCCACCTGGGTACCCTCCATACCCTCCCAGCGACATATCTTTTTGTAGCGACTGCTTCCATTGAGGGCGATCAAAAGAGGATCAAGGATGGTTTCCACCGCCTCCGGGGCAAAAATCACCGGATAATACCCTGAGGGTATTTTGGCCTTTCTTTGACTCCAGGAAAAAAGACGGGACATTTTGTCCACATAACGCTTGAAAGCAAAATCCGTATCAAAACGATATTCACTTTCCCCCAAATAGAGAAGTTCACCCGATTCATCCACACGAGAAAACCCACAGGAAAGAGAAAACGAACGCTCCCCATAACTTTCAAAAAATCCCGCGGTGTTGGCCACCCATACCTCTCCATCTGAGACATCCACAGAGACAAAAACCTTGTTCTTTTTGTCAATCTGTTTCAACTCCCGAACAAGGTATTCTCCCCAGGAAATAGCCTTCTCCCTTTCAAGAGAAACATCCCGCGAGATATCAAGTCTGGGGACCGTGCTTTTCCCCGGAAGATCAAAAACAATCCTCTCCCCCCATCTTGCCTGTTCTTTGGCCGAGGTTACCATACTCTCTATATCTTCTTCATGATTACAAAACCCCTGTCCGACACGATAATCCCCATCCGACATCTTCTCAAATACTCGAATCCCCAACGCCGCATACTCCTTGGTCTCAAGAGACTTGAGCCTGTCCATATCAAACTCTACCGACCAGGATTCCCCCGCTTCGGCATATACATCACCACAAGAAACCATTCTTACGACCTGTTCGACATACTGAGGAAGAGATGTTCGTGTCATACCCTACTCCTTACGAAAACCACGTCCAATATGACGGGCTTTGGCTACTTTTTCACCCACAGAATGGTATTCTCCTACTTTGCTCAGATAGGTCATAAATTTCATCTGAGAAACATCAGGTTTTCCCTCTCTCACGTACGCCTCTATGGCATAACTCTCAACGACCTCACCCACCAAAAGCCAACAAGACTCCCCGATATCAAGCCACTGCCTCACCCGGCACTCAAGAGAAAGGGGTGCCTCCGCAATGAGAGGGGCTCCATACTTCCCATCTTCTACCCGAAAAACCGAAGACTTATCACACTCATATCCAGAAACAATCCCACAGTAATCCACCTCCCTCACCTGATTCTCAGAAGGAAAATTGAGCGAATATACCTGGATCTTTTCCCGCTCCGAAAGGATATAATGCTCCCTCGCTATCGCCGACAAAATGAGGGGTGGTTCATCCTCCACAGGCGTACACCAGGCAATGGTGGTAAAGGTGGGTTTTCCTCTCACCTCGGCCCCTACCACCACCACAGGAAGAGGATAAAACCAGAGTTGTGGACCGTAGTTTTTGCGTATCATTTTGTGTCTCCTCGAAAAAGCCATCCTTCTTCTTCCGGGAAGGTAAGCCCTATGTGCTCATACGCCAGGCGAGTAGCCACTCTCCCCCGGGGCGTCCTTTGAAGAAACCCCTGTTGAATGAGAAAAGGCTCATACACATCCTCTATGGTTTCCATCTCCTCATTCACCGAAGCCGCCAATGCAGAAAGCCCAACAGGTCCCCCACGATACTGTTCAATAATCACCTTGAGAATCCGCCTATCCATCTCATCCAACCCCTTCTCATCCACTCCCAACCGACGAAGGGCATAGTCGGCAAATTCCCTCTCCACAGGAAGCCTCTTCTCTACAAGGGCAAAATCAGCTACCCGCTTGAGAAGCCGGTTGGCAATACGAGGGGTTCCCCGAGAACGACGGGCTATCTCATGAATACCATCAGGGGTAATCTTCACCCCAAGGATACCAGCACTTCGGGCAAGAATCTTTTCAAGACTCCCCACATCATAATAATCAAAACGCTCAATAATCCCGAACCGAGACCGCAGTGGCCCCGTGAGATCTCCCATCCGGGTGGTTGCCCCAATGAGTGTAAAAGGCGGAAGAGAAATCCGTAGCGTCTTTGCCCCTGTTCCCTCGCCGATGATAATATCCACCTTGAAATCCTCCATCGCCGAATAGAGGACTTCTTCTAATTGACGCCTGAGCCTGTGAATCTCATCAATAAAAAGCACATCATGTTCCTCTAACGAAGTGAGAAGAGCCATGAGATCCCCTTGCTTCTCTAAAGAAGGGGCACTGATAATCTTGATAGACTGCCCAAGTTCACTCGCTATGATTTTGGCAAGCGTGGTTTTCCCAAGTCCAGGAGGACCATACAAAATCACATGGTCAAGCTGTTTGCCTCGCATTTTGGCCGCTTCCACAAAAACGGCAATATTCTGCTTGACGCCCTCCTGACCCACAAAATCCGCAAACGTCTTCGGCCGAAGAGGCTCATCCATGTCCGTCGGCAAAAAATCACCTGTCGTAATCTTTTCCTCTATCATCTCCCTTTCCTTCGATAAATTATAAGGGAGAAAAGAAAGAAGTGCAAACGAAAACTCCCACAAGAAGACCCTGAGAACACCCTCTCGAGACCTTTGCACGAATGTGCAAAGGTCTCAAAAAAGTAATAAAGAAACAAAAATTAGTATCAAAATATTCCGTGCTGTAATAAATAAACCAATTTTTTTGAATAAAAAAGACAAACCGGCCTTTGTAAACAGAAAAATCGGGGGAGAGGGGCGTAGCCCCTGACCTAAAAAGGGCAAGAAAGCACCCGTGCAAGGGTCTCAATAAATCAATGTCCCCTATCCCTTCAAAAACTCCATCACAAAACCAGTCAAGCCACAAGTTAAACGTTTAACCTTTCGCCTTTCCTAAAGACACACAGCCAACTTTGTTGTTCTTTTCCTCCAACCCCTGTGAAAATCAAAAAGACATTTTCAACCGTTTCTCTTTTCTCCCCTCTGAAACGCCGGTCCAAAAGAAGATAATTTTCTCTCCAAACCTCTTACTTCCCTACTTTTATATTCACTAACTGATACCTATCGGGAAGATTCTCCGTCCCATCCTCCATGATGGTTTTGTTGAGAAAGACCTCAGGAATCCAGTAGTTATCTTTTTGCGTAAACTTCAGAATAGTGGAGGTGAGAAAACCACTCCCCTTGAAATCAAGCCGCTGGAGACGAAGCGTCGTCTTGTCAATAAAAAGAATATATTCATTGGCCGTATTCTTTGGAGAAAGGGAGAGAATCACACTTCTGTCATCCTCGGCGGCGGTGGTCATGGTATAGTTTTCCCATGTTTTTTCTGTCGGGGCACTCAAGAGAAGCGGTCCAAGAGTAAACACCTTCACATACGGCTGAAAGATATCTCCATAGAGTTCCTGACCCTCCTCAGTAAGCCCAACAACCTCAAGTTTCATCCCCTGATTCTTTTTGTAGGAAATCCGTACCCTTGCCTTGCGTCCACTCTGGACCATATCCTTGGGAATAGAAGCAAGTTTCTTCTCGATAGGCCCTCCCTGAAGCTCAGCCTCAAAAGAAGGAGGAAGTCCATCAACCAAAGCCCTGTGAAACTTAATCAAAAAAGCCCTGTCTGCCGAAAATCCCAAAGAAACTATCCCTAAAAGAAATACAATGACTCGCCTCATCGGAAACCTCCCGTTTATTCTCTTGTTATTATACTCTCAAAAACCAAAAATATCAACAAAAACACTCACTCTCTCTCCCCCTCTACATACCAGGGAAGAAGCATTCCATTCTCTTCATCATACCACAGGACACCTTTCACCTCATACATAACAAGAGCCGGGAAAAAAGACTGAAGACACTCTTTCTTGCCCCAGGAAAGGGGGCGTCGAATCACTGCCCAGATCTCCTTTTGCCAACGGACAAGCCATTCTACCTGGAGACTCACATCCAAGGGCTCCTCAGGGGTCATAATCCTCACCCTCTCCACAGGACGATAGGCAACGATCTCATACCCCCGGCTACGAAGCCTGTACCAGAGCTTTCTCTCCCGTTTGGGAAGGGCCATAAGCATCCGAAGCATCTTTATTCTCTGGTAGCGGGCACTCCACAGATAGAGACTCCCTCCTCCGACAAAAACCACAAAACCAGCAAAGGCCATCCAGAATCGCTTGTCCATGAAACCTACCCAAGAAGAGAGAGAGCTTCTTCTACCGACTGGGTCATTTCAAAAACCCCGGCAAGCCCGATAATCTCCAGTGTTTTTCGAACGTTGGGCTGTATTCCCGAAAGAATCATACGCCCGCTATGGGATTTCACCTCACGCAAAAGAGCAAGAAAAGCCCGGGCCCCGCTGGAATGAAGATACCCCACCTCTTTCAGATCAAGCACAAGAAAGATTTTCCCCTGCTGAAGAAGATTTTTCCCCATCTCCTCTAACGACTGAGAATCCGAAACATCAAGGTTCCCTGAGATATGCAAAACAACCGCGGCTCCCCGAGGTTCAAGGGAAACCATCACATCCTCCTATGACTTGAGCACCTTGAGCGCATCACTGACCGTTCCCATAATCTCGAAAAGACCATCAAGTTCCACAATCTTGAGTGTTTTATGAACATTTGGGGTGAGGTTGGCCAAAATCATTCGCCCATTGTTCTCCTTCAGCTGTCGCATCGTCGCAATAAAGACACGAATACCACTGGAGCTGAGATAATGAACATCCCCCAAATCAAAAACCAAGAACTTCTCCCCTTGATTGATATGGGCATTGATGGTTTCTTCAAGTTCAAGAGCCTGATTGATTTCCAGTCTTCCCGACACACGAATCACTACGACATTATCCCTTTTTTCTACATCAACCATCGTGATACCTCCTTTTTGCGCCTCTTCATTGTAAAGAAAAGTCTTCCACCTGTCAATTATTTCAACAAAAATCTTTGCCATAAAAGTCTCATTCCATAGGGCACTTCCCACTCGTGCGAAGGTCTCAAAAAAGTAATAAAAAAATAAAAATAGTATAAAAATATTCCTTATCATAATAAATAATTCTACTTTTTTGAATAAAAAAAGACAAATAGGCCCTTGTAAACAGAAAAATCGGGGTTTCAGGGGCGTAGCCCCTGACCTAAACAGGGCAAGAAAACACCCGTGCAGGGGTCTCCTGCTATAGGAGAAGAACTCTCAGCCTTTAGGTTTTTATGAGAATGCCGATAGAAACAATAAGACAGGGATGTCAAAAGAACCAAGGAGGGTTATATGGATGCGGTCATGACAAAGCCAATGGATGAAGCCATTGCTATTTTGAAAGAAGAGGTATCTCTTCTCCAGCGAGTCCTTTTTTTGGAAGAAAAAAAGTATCAGGCTCTCAAAGAGGTAAATCTCGAGGATCTTATGAATATCAACGATCAGGAAGAACTTCTTCTCCAGGAAATACATGCGAAAGAAGAAAAACGCCAGCAGGTTTTTCACAAAATAAACCCGAAAGCAACGGACTTTCATGCCTTCCTCTCTCAGATAGAAGAAGAAACCGTACGAGAGTCCTTCCAGAACCTCTATATTCAATTGGCTGAGCTTCGTGATCGCCTCAAGATGCAAAGCGAAGAAAATAAACACCTGATACAACTCAATAGCGAGATCATCAGTATGACATTAGGGCTTTTTCAGAAAACGCATGGAGAAACCTATCACTCTCCACAGGCACCGGCCAAACCAAGCCCCGGTGGAAGTTTCTTAGTCAATCACGTGGTATAGGAGGAACGCATGTTTTCCACATTTCACGGTATCGAAGTCGGAAAAAAAGGCCTCATGGCCAACAACACGGCCATCCAAACCATTGGTCATAACCTCGCCAATATTGAAACCGAGGGATACAGCCGTCAAAGGGTTCACCTCAAAACCTTCATTCCTATTTACGAACCAACCGCCAACCGTGTCGAGGTACCCGGCCAGATCGGTACTGGTGTTGTGGTGGAAGACATCCAAAGAATTCGTGACCAGATGATCGATGACCGCATCTACTTTGAAAAGGCAGGGTTAGGTAATGCTGAAATGCGACAGCAGTTCCTCCATCAGATCGAGATGATTCTCAATGAACCGGATAGACCCAATATCCGAACCGTGATGGACGACTTCTGGGAGAGCATGCAAAAACTCGCCGCCAATCCTACCGAAAGAGCCGCTCGTGAGGAACTCATCCAGAGAACCAATACGCTCTCTGATACCTTCAGGCATACCTACAATTCTCTCCATGATCTGCGTGTTCGTGCCAATGCCCTGATTGAACAGCGTATCAGTGAAGTGAACCAGATAGGGGCAGAGATTGCCTCCCTCAACCTCCAGATTGTCAAATCAGAAGCCATGGGCGACAATCCCAACGACCTCTACGATAGACGGGATCTTCTCATCGAAAAACTTTCCAAAATCATGACCATCAAGGTCGAAAGAAACAACCGTCATGAATACATCGTGTATATAGGGGCCGAAAACTTTGTCCAGGGAGGTCTCATCAATCCGATTAGCGGCGTAGGAAACACAGAAAATGAAGGCTTTGTCGATGTTCGCTGGGCTGATGGAAGACTTGTCAATCTTGGAAATGGAGAACTCGCCGGCCTTCTCATCGCCCGTGATGTAGACATCAAAAACGCCATTGAAAACATCAATACCTTAGCCATCAATCTCATGGATAGCGTCAATGAAGTCCATAGAGACGGTTTTGGCCTCAACCTTTCCACCAATCTCCCCTTTTTCAAAGAGGTTCCCCTCTCTCCCTATGCCAACGGGGATTACGACTTCAACAAAGATGGAAACATAGATGGCGTGGCCATTTTCCGTGTTACAGGACGAGAGAAACTCACCCCGGAAACCACCATCGGTAGTGCTGGAGTTCTCAACTTTGGTCCAACCTATCCCAATGGCCAGGATGTGCTCGTCACCTACAACCCCAATGATACCATCAAGGATATCATTGATCGCATCAACAAATCCGACGCCGGTGTAGTCGCCTACCTCAATCACAAGGGACAGCTCGGGTTCCGTGCTCGATTCCCGCTCTCAGACCAGCATCCTGAATTTGTTATCCGACACTTAGAAGATTCCGGAAACCTCTTAGTCGGCATTGCTGGTCTTCTCACCCAGAGTGGCCCGGCAGGGGCTTTTGACTACCAGAATCCCGGCGGCATTGTGGCTCTCAATGTTCCTCGGGAACAGATTGGTTTCACCCCAAAAGAAAACCCATCCTTCTGGATGGCCATCAATGATCAGCTGGTGTACAATCCCGATAACATCGCGGCGGCTGGTGGTATCGATATGGATGGTGATGGGAGCCCCGATCGTATCAGCGGGACAGGAGACAACCGTATTGCCCTTGCCATGGCTGAACTTCGCCATAAGCCCGTCATGATCGAGCGACAGGCCACCTTTGGAGACTATTTCAAGTCCATCATTGGTGACTTTGGAACCCGTTCTGAATCCGCTCGCATCAGCAAGGAGAAAAATGAAGCCGTGGTCACCAGCCTCCTCAATCTCAGGGAACAAATCAGTGGGGTTAACGTGGACGAAGAACTTTCCAAACTGCTCATGTTTCAACATGGCTACAATGCTTCGGCTCGTATGGTCACCACGGTGGATAGAATGATAGAAACCATCCTCAGGATGGGGGCATAACAAGGAGGTAGTGTATGTTAGGAAGAGTGACCCAGGGATACATGAAACAGGATTTTGATTATAACCTGCACAGAAGACAGACCGAGATGCAGAGTGTGGAACGCCAGCTTGCCTCTGGTATGAGAGTGAACCTCCCCTCTGATGACCCTGTGGCCAGTATCAACTTCATGGATTATGATAGTCGTCTCAAGGAAATGTCTGTTTACAGGTCTCAAATCAGTTTTGCCCAGTCCAAACTCAAGACCATCGATTCCTCGCTTGATACCGTAACCCAAATTCTCCAGCGGCTAAGAGAACTCGCCGTTCAAGCAGCAAACGGTGTCTATACCAAGGAAGAACGAGAGAAAATCGCCGTTGAAGTGGATCAACTTACGCGGGAGATTTTAGCCCAGGCCAATAGTTATTACAAGGGAGAAGCCCTCTTTGGGGGCACCATGGTTTTTGACACTCCCTTCAAGGCGCAATATCGCATCAACGAACAAACAGGGATTGAGTTTCTCGAAGACGTACGTTATATTGGAAACTCTCAGGCCCAACTTCTGGAGGTTGAACGTTCGATCAAGATTACCATGTCTCAGCCGGGAAACCAGATCTTCTGGGCACAGGATATGGGCATTTATTCCACCATCTCCGTTTCAGGATATACCGCTCCAAAAGATTCCAAGATCGTCATTGATGGACACGAGATCCAGATTCGTGCAGGGGATAACATTGAAACCATTGCCAACAAAATCAATGGAGCAGGACTTGCCGTGAAGGCATCCATCCAGACCCAGGCCGGATCAAGCTTCTTCTCCATTGAGACCACCAGCCCCCACCAGGTGGTGATGTATGACATGGAGGGAGGAAGTGTCCTCCAGGACTTAGGACTGGTAGATAATGGGATGTATCCCCCTTATAACTATTCACCAGCCGCGCGGGTCTATACCGGAAGTATCTTTGATGTTCTCATCGACTTCCGAAAGGCTCTCTTGGACGATAACATCCACCAGATTGGAGGAACAGCGATTGCCGGCATCGACCAATCCCTGGAAAATCTCTTGCGTTATAGAGCCAACCTCGGGAGTGTATCTTCTCGACTCGACATCATCAACGAACGCTTCCTTGCCGATGAGGTGTACATCACAGAAGCCAAAGACAATGCTGTGGCCACTGATATTCCGCGCACGATAACGAAACTGAAGATGTTAGAGTTTTCCCATGATGTAGCTCTCAATATTGGAGCAAGAATCCTTCCAAAAACGCTATTAGACTTTTTGCGCTAAAGAAGGAAACCAATGAAGAAAAAACTCTTCATTTTCTTGAGAAATTTTTTATTTCTGGTTAAAGTATAAGAGGAAAAGGGAGGTCCCTGTGGAAACCATCAAAACCAAGGCATACGGTGAGATTCAGGTTGATCCCTCGTCTATAATTCTCTTCAAGAGAGAGATTCTCGGCTTTGAGGGACTCACCAAGTATTATCTCATCGAAATGGGAGACTTGCCGAATTTTTACTGGCTTCAATCAGCCGAAGAACCTGAACTCGCCTTTGTTGTGGTCAATCCCAGACTCTTTCAGGAGGACTACAAGCTTGTACTCGATGAAATTGACTGGGGGCTTTTGGAGGTTGGTCCCAACGATGAAGTGATCGACTTTGCTATTGTAAACATCCCTGAAGACATCCACAAAATGACCATGAACCTCTTGGGTCCCATTGTGATCAATGCCACAAAACGTATTGCCATCCAGGGTATTTCGATGAACAATTCCTACGGAACCAAAGTACCCCTGTTTTCCAAAGAACTTACACCGACACACACATAAAGGGAGGGTCCTCGTGCTTGTTTTATCGAGGAGGGAAGAAGAATCCATCATCATCGATGACACCATTGAAATCAAGATTGTTGGTATCAAGCAGGATCAGGTGAAGATTGGTATCATCGCTCCGAAAAATGTCAAAATCTTCCGAAAAGAAGTTTACGAGGAGATCCAGGCAGCCAACAAGGCCGCTGCAGCGAGTGCTCTCCCTGTTGAGGATCTGAAAAATGTTCTCAAGAAAGATAAAAAGACCGAAGGAGGCCGCTCATGATTTCACCAGAAAAAATGGAACTCCTCAAATATTATAACAAGGGTCTGGATCTCTATCGAAGTCGCTCCTTTGCTGAAGCCAAGACCTACTTCCAGAAGTGCCTTGAGATTGTCCCGGATGATGGTCCCTCTCAACTCTACATAGAACGGTGTGATTACTTCATCAAGAATCCACCTCCTCCCGATTGGGATGGGGTCTTTGTGATGACCACCAAATAATAGCAATAAATAAAAAGGAGGAACTATGGCACCCAATATTGATCGTTATCGTGATTATCCGACCGTTACTCGTTTGAGTAATACTTCTCAGTGGTCCGGAACCATACGTTTCAAGACCTCTCTCCGGATTGACGGAGACTACGAAGGCAAAATCGATGCGCAAGGGCTTCTTGTCATCGGACCAAACGCCAAAATCAAAGGAGACATCATCTGCGACGAGGTGATTGTGGGTGGGGAGATCCACGGCAATATTCACGCCCGTAAACGTCTCGAACTTTTTGAAACAGCCAAACTGTACGGAGATATCAAAACACCCAAGCTCAAGATGGAAGACGGGGTTATCTTCCAGGGTAAGTGTGAAATGCTTTCCAATTCCTGATCCCCTTTTTTAAGGGCTCTCTTACCCTTTTTCTTCCCCTCAGTTGCTCAGTTTTCCCCACCATGTCTTCCACAAAGATACCATAAAGGGAGGGAAAATGCACTTTTCAAAGGTTTTTCATCTTCCTCTCACGGATCCCCTCCTCATTTTTCTTCTTCTTTTAGGAAGTGCTTTTTTCGTTCAGATAGTGAGTAGAAAGACAAAAATCCCGGATATTATTGGACTTATTCTCATCGGAATGGTTATCGGTCCCTCAGGCCTGAGTATTCTCCAGAGAAACGAAATCCTCAAGCTCTTTTCTACCGTGGGGCTTCTTCTCCTGCTTTTTTTAGCCGGCTTGGAAATTGATGAAAATACCCTGAAGAAAAATCAACAAAAAAGTTTCATCTTTGGGGTCTTCACCTTTTCTTTTCCGCTACTTTTAGGTTTTTTAGGGGGATATTTTCTCTTCCGCTTCAATTTTCTCACCTCCCTTCTCTTTGCCTCTCTCTTTGCTTCCCATACCCCCCTCACCTTCTCCCTTCTCCAGAAAAAAAAGGTCTCTCACGATGAATCGGTGAGCACCACCATTGGGGGAACAGTCCTGACCGATATTGCGGCTCTGCTTATTCTGGCCATTACTGTCGCCATTTACAGAGGAGAATTCGGGGCCGGTCTTGTCCTTCAAATGAGCCTCTCTTTTGCCCTTTTCTTTCTCCTGACCATCTTTCTCCTCCCTGCCTGGGTGGGAATTCTCTACCGAAAACTGGAAAAAAGAGACGACCTTCTCTTTCTCTTCACCTTGATTCTAGTCTTCGGGTTTGGAGTTTTAGCTGAAATCGCCGGTATTGAACCCCTTGTGGGCGCTTTTCTTGCTGGAATAGGAATCAGTCGTTATATCGCCCAGGTCTCTCCGCTGGCCAATCGTCTGCATTTCTTTGGAAATGTGCTTTTTATTCCCGCTTTTCTGATAGCCGATGGGATGCTTATCGATCCTCTCTCCTTTTTTTCTGATCCCCGTTCTTTAGGTATGGCTCTTTTTATGACGTTCTGTGTGATCATTTCAAAATGGTTGGCCGCTTTTCTCTCTTCTCGTCTTTTTGGCTGGAAAAAAGCCCAACAGTTAGTTATGTTTGGTCTCTCCATCCCTCAAACAGCAGTTACCTTGGCCGCTGTTGTGGTAGGATACGAAATCGGGATGTTCGATAACGCTGTTTTGAATGGCTCGATCGTGATGATTCTCTTGTCGGTCATTATCGGTTCAATTATCACAGAAAAGGGAGCTGATGGACTTCTTTCGGATTCTGCCCCTGTCTCTCTCTCATCACCCCTTGTTCTCATAAGTCTCCTTGAATCACCGAAAAACATCCAGAGAACATTAGAATTAGCCGTAAACCTCCATGAGACGGCTTCTGTTTTTGTGCTTCCTCTTTTCCCTCGTGAAACCACAAAAGATGAATCCCCTTTTTCCACCCTTCGTGAAGAAGTCGCCACCTATGCTCTTGCCACAGGAAAACCTGTGGAAATCCTTTTGCCTTCTTCTCCCAATATCAAAAAGGGAATTCTCTCGTTTCTCACCACCCACCCTACTACCGATATTTTCCTCTCCTTTTCCCCCACTTCCTCTATGATAACCCCAAAAACCCTGTACCTGATGAAAAAAATTCTTTTTTCCCCCTCCTCTCCTTCCATTTTCATTCCCCATCTCACCCAATCCTTTTCTACCTTTGAAGAAGTTGTTCTTCTCGTTTTTGATAACGACCTCTCCCCTGCTGACCTGAAAAGCCCTCTTGAGAGAGTCTCTCACTTAACCAAAGCCACAAGGGCATCCCTCGTGATCGCCGCTCCTCCAAAAACCCTCTCGTCTATCCAGAAAACCTTCTCTTCCTCCCCCAGTGGAATATTCTTCACCCCAAAAGAGACCAGCGATCCTCATGCCCTCAAGGAAATTATTTCTTCTTCCTCAAATGCTCTTTTTGTCATTTTCTCGCTGGTAAAAAACAGACAAGTCCCTTTCTCAAACTTCGCCACAGTTTTCTCTTCTCTTGGGCCCCCTTTGAAACAAAAAGACTATCTTTTCTTTTTTTCCACGAAAAAGAAAATCTGAACTCCTTTCTTCTCAACAACCCTCCTCAGCATAGGGAAAAGACACCACCACTTTTGTTCCTCCCTCTGAGAAAAAGGCACACTTCCCCTCTAACTGGGCGGCCAACATCTCAATCAACTGAAGCCCAAATCCCTTCTCTTTCTTCTCCATGGAAAACCCAACCCCATCATCCTGAATACTCAGCGTAACCATACCCTCTTTCTTTTCAAGCCTCACCTCAATACTTCCCCTCTCCCTCCCCTGAAAGGCATACTTAGCGGCATTGGTGATCAGTTCATTGACAATAATCCCCAACGGGAAAAGCCTTTTCACATCAAGGGAAAAATCCTCTATGGCCACTGAGAGGGCTATCCTCCCCCTACCGGGAAAGATACTGAGAATAGCCTCTAAAAGCTCCTCGAGATACGGCTTGACCGACAGGGTACTTGAATCAGGGACAAGAAGGAGCTTATCATACATCACCCTCATACTCTCCACGCGACTGATGGCATCCTGAAGGATAGACTTCGCTTCAGGATTTGTTACGGCATCCTCCTGAATCCTGAGAAGACTCATAATAGACGTAATATTGTTCTTGATACGATGATGGGCCTCTCTCAAGATGAGTTCCTTCTCCTGGATTTGACGCCTGAGTTCCTCTTCTGCCCGCTTCTCCTCTGTCACATCCTCAAAAACCCCCTCAATCCAGCCCTTCTCAGGATAGAGACGGGCCGAATACCGTGCCCAGAAGGTGGTCCCATCCTTTTTTCTGTAAAGAACCTCATAATTTTTCACTTCACCTGTCTTTTGAATTATCTCAAGCATCCTCTGCCTGACGGAGATATCCACATAGTTTTGAGAAGAGACCAACTTTCCAACCACGTCCTCTCGTTTTTCATACCCGAAGAGTTTCGCAAGCTGGTCATTGCACTCCAAAATAAGCCCATCAGAAATACGAGAACGAAAGAGTCCCACCGGAGAATTCTGGAAAAGATTGCGATAGGTTTCCTCACTCTCCTTGAGTCTCTCCTCCATCTCCTTTTTGTCGGTAATATCCCTCACCACTCCTAACACCCGTTTCTCATCTATTTTTGAATGGCGTGCCTCAAAGAAGCGATTTTTTCCTCCAACGAAAAGACTATACGAAAAAAGCGAAACCTCCCCCTTCTCAAGGGCGTGCTGTATCGCCTGCATTGACTGAGAAGCTATCTCTGGTGGAAGCACCTCGGTAACCTTTTTGCCAAGAAAATTTTCCGGGGAAGTATAAAGGGCTGTTTTCTCAGAAGCACGGAAGTCTAAAATCCTCCCCTCGCCATCGAGAATAAAAAGGATATCCGGAAGCGCGGCAAGAAGAGCCTCCCTCTCCTCAAGAGCATCGTGAAGTCGCTTTTCCACCAACTTCCTATCCGTGATATCCATCACAGAGAGAAGCCCTGCGGGTTCTCCCCCAACAAGAAGCCCTGTCCCATAGACCAATGCCCAGTGAATAGAGCCGTCTTTGTGAATCACCCGTACCTCATAGGTTCGGGGAGTCCTATCCCCGTGCTGACGACGACGCCCCAACTCCAGGGCCATCTTCTTGTCCTCGGGATGCACAATATCCCAGAAATTCATCTGAAGAATCTCTTCCCGACTATACCCGGAGATAACCTCCGCCGCCCGATTGGCATAAATCCATTTGTCATGCTGATAAATCAGAATGGCAATCGGTGTCGATTCGGCCAAATTGCGAAACCGATCCTCACTCTCTACAATTTTTTCCTGAGCCTGTTTAGTTTCAGTAATATCCCTCATAATGGTACAGAGAAGAGACTCCTCTCCACTCTGAACCCTGAAGGAAAGTGTCTGTACAAAACGTATCACCCCATCAAGCCTGGCTATCTTCTGTTCACGAAGATTCCCTTCCCAGCCTGTTTCATGTCCGTACACAAGCTGCATAAAACCATCTTTCAACTGATGATAGAGAGAAGGGCTTTTCATCTCCTCTGGCACTACCTGTACCATCACTTCCCAGATATACTTGCCCAAAGCCTCTTCCCTTGCAATCCCGGTAATCTCAGCCATCTTGTTGTTCCACTCCACCACCTTTCCATCAGATGAAAAAAGCCCTATCCCATCAAAAGACTGGCTGACAATGGCCTCATAGCGATTTTTGCTCTCAAGAAGGGCCTGTTCAGCCCGCTTCCGATCCGAAATATCCGTATGCGTCCCCAAAAAACGAATAGGCTTCCCCCCCTCATCCCTCTCGACAATATATCCCCTGGCCAAAATCCACTGCCAGGAGTTATCCTTTCGCCGGAAACGGAACTCAAGAACAAATCTCTCCGTTTCTCCACGGAGATGTTTCTCCACCTCCTGTTGAACCCGCTGCGTGTCATCTGGGTGAACCCGGGAAAAAAACTCCTCCGGACGATGGGGAAACTCATCCACCTCATACCCGGACATGGTATAATAGCGTGGGGAATAATATACCTCATTGGTGAGAAGATTCCAGTCCCAGATACCATCGTTAACGGCAATCATGGTTTTGGAGAGTCTATCCTCATTTATCCGAAGCCGCTCTGTGATGACCTCCAGCTCCTTCGCCCTCTCACGCTCCCGCTGGCGGGACTCAAAAAGTCGAAGAGCCATCTTGATAGACGTGTGAAGAACCATAATCCCCGAACTCTTCACCACATAGCCATAGGAGGTAATTGCCTCTGTCTTTTCTACGACCTCAGGTTCTACATGAGAAGAGAGAAAAACCACCGGAATCTCTCGTTTAGCAAGGATCTCTTTGGCTACCACCGTCCCATCCCTCCCCTGGCCAAGGTCAATATCCATGAGAATCAGATCAAGGGGATCCAGCGTGGTAGCTTTGGTGATAGCCTCCTCTGCATGGGAAGCAATCTCCACCTCATACCCAAAACGCTCAAGCTCCTTTTTTTGAGCAAGAGCAATAATCCCCTCATCCTCCACCAGAAGAAGCCGAACCTGTCTTGATTTATTCTCCATCCCACCCCCATTGATACTTTTAGCTACCTTCATTATAGCAGGAAAAAAGAAAAAGTCAATAAAAAAACAAGCCCATGGTCAAAATCAACCATGGGCCAAGTGTCTCTCATTTTCCTTGGGAAAATCCTCACATCTCTCGATTCACAATCGAACGAGCCGACTCATTGAAGTTCCATACCCCTATACGAGTGAAGGGAAAATACCTGAGAAGTGGCTGTCCAAAGATGTTTCTTCTTGGGACAAGTCCAAAATACCGCCCATCCTCACTCAGATCACGATTATCCCCCATACAGAGATAGTAGTCATCACGAACCACCCACTTAGTGAGTTCCACTCCCTTCAGGTAGAATTGACCATTTTTGATATCCACTTTCTCTTTTGATTCTCTCTCTACGAGAAGACGATAGAGATACTTTTCATAGCCCTTCGTTTTTGTGAGATCCAGAATATCTCCCTTGCGTGGGATATACACCTCAGGAAAATACCAGAGAAGAAGAGCCCTATACCCATCAAAATTGGTTACCACCCCATCATCCCCAAGGAGTTTCATGGCCTCAGGATACGATGGCACATTGAAAAGAAAATACCTACCCACTAAATGCTGAACAATCCGCTTTTTCCCCTCCACGTTTTCTTCATATACATTGAAATCATAATACGAAGTCTCCTTATGGGGACCCATCACCTTCTCATTTTTCATCACCACAAAGGTGGTAGGGACAGGGGTTCCATTCACGACCAGATGGGCATTACTCATGGCAATCCTATCTCCTGGTTCACCCACCACACGCTTCACAAGATTCTTGGGATTATCATAGGTATTGTCAATATTGATGAGAGACAAACTGAAAAGCGAAACCACCTCTCCCCAGATACCTGGTGAATTCCATGCTGGGGAGATAAACACCACAATATCATTGCGTTTGGGATTGCGAAGACCAGGAATCTTCCCGTGAAGAAGAGGAACATACGATCCCATACCCAATTTGGACACCATAAAGATATCACCAACTAACAAATTGGGTACCATGGACTGGGTGGGAATCTGATAGGCTTCCAGAAGAAAAATCCGGAGAATAAGAACAATCACATAAGCTTCCGCAATCTCTTTTAGATTATAGAGAACCTTTTCCTTGAATGTTTGCGGCTTTGGTTTTTCTTTCTTTTTCCCAAACATAGACTACTCCTTCTGTCTCTCTTCTTTTTCTAAAAGAACCACCACATGACACACAATCCGATCAAGAGCTGTATGCTCTGATGTCTTGGCCTTGAGACTCACCGCATCCACCAGTATATCAAGGGCCTGGGCTATATTCTGCCGAATGCTCTCTCTGTACGGAGAGAGTTTTGGACTATCGAGGATGATCACCATATCGATATTGTGGATTTTGACACCCTCAAGTATCCTTTCCTTCACCTCACGAAGAAGATCAAGGCTCCTTATCCCCCTGTAGCGCTCATCCGTATCAGGAAAAAGCGTTCCCACATCGGTATGGGCAAAAGGTCCAACAAGCGCGTCAATGAGGGCATGGACAAGTACATCCCCATCCGAATGAGCCACACAGCCCACGGGAGATTCAATACGCACTCCCCCGATCCACAGAGGAAGCCCTCGTGCCAGACGATGGAGATCGTAGCCAAGCCCCACCCGAAGCATCTATTTTTTCACCTCTGTAAACACAATCCGCCCGGCTGATGTCTGGAGCACACTGGTGACCTTCACAAGAATGCGCCGTCCAATATAGGACTGACCGTTTGCCACCACCACCATCGTCCCATCAGGAAGATACCCGACTCCCTGGTTATTTTCCTTGCCTTCTTTGAGCACATCGAGTTCAAACTCCTCCCCCGGCAAAAAGACCATTTTGAGCGCATTGGCAAGGTCATTGATGTTGAGGATACGTACATCATCTAACTTGGCAATCTTGTTGAGGTTATAATCATTGGTGACAATATTTGCCCGAAGCTCCTTGGCAAGGGCAATGAGTTTCATATCCACACCACGAATCTCAGGAAAATCCTTTGAGATAATACGAAGATCAATAGTGGAATTCTCTTTGAGTTTATTGAGGATATCAAGCCCTCTTCTTGCCCGACTCCGCTTGATAGGATCCCTCGAATCAGCCAAAGCCTGAATCTCATTGAGCACAAACTTGGGGATAATCACCACACCAGAGATAAACCCTGTCTCGGCCACATCAGCAATACGCCCATCAATAATAACACTGGTATCAAGAATCTTGAGATCCTGACACGTTTTTTCCTCTGTCTCAATCCCAAGTCCCCCAAGGGAAAACCTCTTCATCGTATAGGAAAAGAAAAACCCGAGATACATCAAAAGAGCCGAAAAATAAAACTGATACGCCTGGGGAAGGGTCAAAAGAACCATTTGATTCACCACATTCCACGCCAGTTGGGCTACAAAATAACCCAAAATAAGTCCCCCAAAAGCCAACAAAATATTCCCCCGCTTTGAAGACCACCACCATTCAAGAAACCAGAGAAGTCCAATAGCAAGGGCCGCAAACACAAACGTCATCCACTGCTTGAACAAAAGAAAATGAATGACCGCCAAACCAACAAAAACTAAACTCGCCACCACTCGACGAAGAATATTCATACTTCGCCTACTCCTTTCACGTGCCATAAAAAAACTCCTTTTGCTGTTTATTTATTCGCTTTATACTCCACTACCTTGATCCCCAACTCCTCAAGCTGCTTCGGAGTCACCTCCGAAGGAGAATCACACATGAGATCCGTTCCCTTCTGTGTTTTCGGAAAGGCAATCACATCACGAATATTGGAAAGTCCCTGGAATTCCATCACCATACGGTCAAGCCCAAAGGCAAGCCCCCCATGAGGTGGAGCCCCAAACTCAAGCGCATCCAGAAGAAATCCAAACTTCTCCCTGGCCTCAGTCGGAGAAATCTTCAGAAGTTCAAAGATCTTTGCCTGGAGCTGCATATCATGGATACGGATGGACCCTCCACCAAGTTCAATACCATTGAGCACAAGGTCATACGCATCAGAACGGACCTTGAGAGGATCCGTGTCTAACAGGGACATATCCTCAAGCTTCGGTGCTGTAAAGGGATGATGTACCGAATCATAGCGATTCTCTTCCTCATTCCATTCAAAGAGAGGAAAATCCACCACCCAGAGAAACTTCAGTTCTCCCTTCTTGCGAAGCCCAAACCTCTCCCCAAGATGAAGACGCAGGTTAGCCATGCTATCATAAACCACCTTTTTCTTGATATCGCCCACAAAGAGAAGGGTGTAGTTTTCTTTTGCTCCTGTTACTTCTAAAAGCTTTTTCTGGATAGGTTCAGAAAAATATTTCACAATATTCGACTCGAGTTTTCCATCCTTGACCCTCATCCAGG
This sequence comes from Brevinematales bacterium, assembly GCA_013177995.1. Classification (GTDB taxonomy): domain Bacteria; phylum Spirochaetota; class Brevinematia; order Brevinematales; family Thermospiraceae; genus Thermospira. The sequence continues at coordinate 93,313 of JABLXN010000001.1, forward strand.
CCATACCCTTGGCGCCATATTTACCCACAAAAGCAATGAGATCGTCAAGGTCTTTTCTGGAGAGCCTATCCCCATCGGGCACAGGAAGACACTTGATCATCCCTCCCTTTTCTGCCACACTTCTAAAGACACTGAATTCACTTTCCTTCACCACCTCTGTCACATCGACAAGTTCCATTCCAAAACGAATATCAGGGCGATCAATGCCGTATTTTTCCATAGCCTCCTGATACGTCATCTGAGGAAAGGGAAGACTCACCTTAATCCCATAATTTTCCTCAAGGACCTTTGCCACCATCTGCTCCATGAGGCTCATGATATCTTCCTGACGAACAAAGGACATCTCGATATCAATCTGGGTAAATTCTGGCTGGCGATCGGCCCTGAGGTCCTCATCACGAAAACATCGGGCAATCTGGTAGTATCTCTCAATTCCCCCTACCATGAGGAGCTGTTTGAAGATCTGAGGAGACTGCGGAAGGGCATAAAACTTCCCATGGGAGAGACGAGAAGGAACAAGAAAATCTCGAGCTCCCTCGGGAGTGGACTTATTGAGAATAGGGGTTTCAACCTCTAAAAAGCCATGCTCATCCAAAAACCGCCGAACCGTCTGGGTAATCTTATGTCGTTTGTAGAGGTTATCATACATAGCGGGGCGGCGAATATCAAGATAACGGTACTTCAGCCTCACCTCCTCACTCACATCCTCCTGATCCATCTGAAAAGGAGGGGTTTTCGAACGATTGAGAAAATCGATGCGATCTATCTTTACTTCGTAGGCCCCTGTTTTGAGCTTGGGGTTCACATTCTCGGGCGAGCGATTCTGAACTACCCCGCTCACAGAAATCACATCCTCATGACGGGCTTTCTTGGCCGTCTCGTGGGCCTCAGGGTTGGTCTGGGGATCAAAAACAAGCTGGACAATCCCACTCCTATCTCGAAGGTCAATAAACATGAGACCCCCATGGTCTCGATAGTTCTGTACCCATCCTGTGAGGGTCACGCGCTTGTTTACTAAAGCGGTCTCACAAATCTCTCCGCAAAAATGAGTGCGTTGCTGATCCTGACGAATCATAAAGCCTCCAGTACGTTCTCTTTTCTTTCCTTTTGAAGTATGTTATTGTAAAGCCAAAGGGAGTTTTTTGCAAGAGTTTGAAAGCCCTCACTTTCTTCACTTGACAAAAACGCTCTCTTCACCATACAATAAGAGCATGGAAAAGGATTTGATTCAGGTCCTCTGCGAGATTACCGATTCAGAGACAATGCACAAGTTTCTGTCTGAGATTCTCACCCCAGCTGAGAAAAAAGACCTCACCCTGCGCTGGGAACTTCTCAAGAGACTCGCCGAAGGAAAATCTCAGCGAACTGTTGCTTCCGAACTTCATATCAGTCTCTGCAAAATCACCCGTGGAGCCAAGATTCTCAAAGACCCCTCGTCTTTTTGCGCTCAGGCTCTCAAGAAAGGACGCTAACATGCAAAAACCTCCCTCTCTTCGCGAAGCGGCGGCTATCCTTGAACTTCCCGAAAACTTCTCCGTTGAAGAACTTCAACAGTCCTATAGATCGCTTCTCAAACGTTACCATCCCGACCACTGCCATGAACTTCCCGTTTTTTGTGAAGAAAAAACCCAACAAGTCATTATGGCTTATCGTTTGCTCTTTGATACTATCAAAAAATACCGCGTCTCCCTCTCTGAACTGGAGAACATCGTTCCCGGTGAATTCTGGATGAAAAGGTTTGCCTCTGATGGAGTATGGGGCAACCCCCACCCGCCCAAAAAATAAAAAAACTCTCTCCTGAAGACAACCTTTTTTTACCTGTATTTTCCCTGCCAAAGATCATGGTCTTTCATGTACATCTCAAGCAGGTGTATATTCTGAGACTTCTCTCTTGTCCAGAGAGGAGCCACAAGACGTTTCTCTTCACAATCGCCAAAGAGTCTGTGGACAACAATAGCCGGATCAAGCCGAGTGAGGGCTTCAGCCAACCACTGAATATACTCCTCCCGCTCTAAAAGGGAAATTCGTCCCTCCTGATACCATTTCGCAAGGAGGGTATTGGTCTCCACGTAGAGATGATGAAATTTGATAGCCTCACACCCCCATTCCTGGACATCTTCTACCGTCTTCAAAAACACCTCTTTTGTTTCACCGGGAAGCCCCCCAATCACATGCACAAGCCTATCCACGCCACATACTCTCAATCGAGAAAGAGCCTCACGCGAAGCCTCGACGGTATGCCCCCGATTGACAAGACGCAACGTGGCTTCACAGGTCGATTGTACGCCAAGTTCTACCGTCACCCAGATTTTTTTGGCCACAGAAGAGAGAACGTCAAGCACATCATTTCCCAAACAATCCGGCCTTGTTCCAATAAAAATCCCCACCACCCCAGGCACAAGCACCGAGTTATACAACTCCGCTAAATACTCAGGACTCCCATAGGTATTGGTATAAGCCTGAAAATAGGCAATATACCCCCCCTGAAATCCCCTCTTCTCCCAGAAATGGATCCGTGAAAGAAGCTGCTCTCGTGGAGAAACAAGGGGATTCACGTAAGACGCCCTCGCTCCATGTTCCCCACAATACACACAACCGCCATAGGAAAGGGTCCCATCCCTATTGGGACAGGTAAACCCTGCATCAAGGGCAATCCTTTTCACAGGAAAACCAAACCGCTTGAGAAGATATCCCTTAAGAGCATGATAAGGCCGACCATCCCACCTCATACCTTTTGCCCCACCAAAATCCCATCTTCCCACGAAAAAGCAAACACCCGATAATGAGACGAAGAAAGCATCGCCTCATAAAAATCCTCAAGGGCCTTTTCCGCCGGCAGGGGATTTTCTCTCTCCTGATGAAGATGCTTCCCCAAAAGATTATCCACCACCAGAAGCCCCCCACAAGAAAGACGGTCAGTAATCAAGGGCAAAAGTTGCGGATACATTCTCTTTTCCGCATCTAAAAAGACCATGTCAAACGTTTCCCCACAGTTTTTCAAAAACTCTTCAGCGTCCCCGTACACCACCTCAACCGGCTTCTGATAAAAAAGGGCAAGAGCCTCTCTATAGCGGTTTTTGTCCCGTTCTATGGTGATAATCCTTGTCCCTTCCGGGAGATAGCGAAGAAGCCAGAGTGTCGAATACCCGCTTCCTGTGCCAATTTCAAGAAGAGAACGGGGAGAAACAAGACTCACAAGCAAACTGAGAAATTGCCCGAACTGTGGACGAACCGCCGGAATCTTTTGTTCAAGGGCTTTTTCATAGAGAATCCTGTTCTCATCCGTATATCCTAAGCGAACATCAGAGAGAAGCCTTTTCTCATCCATGGCTATCTTCCGGCAGGAAGCAGGACAACCTTCGGTTTTTCGATGGTATTGGTAACCCTCAAACGAAAAACCAACCGATTTCCCTCGCTATAGCCAGCAGCCAAGAGTTGCGCCACATTGGGAAGCCCCACCACATAGTCTTTAGAAACCGAAAGAGTTATCGAAGAATCCACCGTCTTCTTGGCCAGAAAAACAAGCGTGGGAGCCGAAACCTGAATATCATAACTATCCAAACGAACGTCTTTGAAGGATACTGTTCCCTCTCGCATCTCTCCCGTTACCACAAACGTATCAAAACTCAGCCTTTCCAGAGGAAGATTATAAAGCACCTCACTTATCTGGTTCTGGAGCACAAGCCCACGAAACTCCGGCTTATCCACATTGAAAGCAAACCCCATATACCCCATCAAAAGATTCGTAAGAGGTAACTGATACTCTATGGTTCCTTTCAAGGTTCCATAGACAGTTTTCCCATCACGAAGCATGGTCTCATTGAGATCATGAAGCTTGATATCGGAAAGTCGAATACTCCCGCGAAGGAAATCACCCGCCACCATCGCATCACCTCTCACGCTACCCCGCAAAAGTTGACAGGAGATATTCTCAAGCACTAACGCTTTGCCACGAGGGAGAAGATGCAACTGAAAATTCTCTATCTCAAGGTTCTCATAGAGAACCAGCGGGATATTTACCTCCACATCAAGAGGAAAAACATCAATCACATCAAGCCAGGATAGGGACGCCTTTTCTTGAACCTCCCCACTTCCTGTGGTATTCTTTGTCGAAGAAGGCCATTTTTGACGCAACGCATCCGAGAGATCAAACCTCTCCGCAGTCAAGGAAAGGGCCATCCCTTGCCGACCGATAGGCAAAGAACGAAGACAAAAGCTATTCTTCCCAAAACGAAGGGTAGCTTCTCCATTGAGGGATAATCCTGCAATATCAAATGCCCCTTCTATTTGAAGAGGTCCATAGCCAATATCCTTGAGCGTAAGTCTTCCATCCAGTTGAGAAAGATCCCCATTCTCATAACGAAAAACCACCTTCCCCTCAACTGCTCCACTACCTCCTTGAAGCCCATCCCCAACCCGGAGAACCAGATTTTCCACCACCCCATAGGCAAGCTTTTGTTTCGGATTATAAAAGAGATTGGAGATAGCCACTTCACTGGTATTATACCGAACTATCGTATCGGAAAGCAGAAAATTCTCCTTCTTGGTATCATAAAGAACCTGATAACGAGACGAGGTGATCTGATTGGATTGCCAGAGAAGAGAAAGAGACGTCCCCTTCACTAACCATTGATTTCCCTGAAGATACACTTCGCCGCCCACCCTTTTGACAAGAAAATCCTTGCCAGCCTGGAAAAATCTCCCCACCTCCATATCCTCTATTTGAAAACGGATAGTTTTTCCCTTGCCCTGAAAAGAAGCCTTCCCATACATGCTCACCAGAGTCCCATTGTAGGAAGCAGGGGAAGTAAAAGACCCTAAATTCCAGGTCACATTCACATTGAGCGGAATACTCTTGTACACAACCTGAGAATCTACAAAGACCATCTGCTGAATGACAAAGCCAAATCCCTCAGACGGTTTTTTCTGCGTCGATGAGGCCTGAAATCTTTTCACCACCCCCTCTATATCCTCGATGGTGGCATACAAACCCCGAATGGACAGCCTCGAAAATTTTAGTGTTCTCTGAATCAGTGCCCCAAGGTCGTAGTAGGCACTTATCTCTTTTGCCTCAAGGAGAACCTTTCCTCCGGTTTCCATAAGTTTGGGATTCTCAAGCTGAACCCCCTTGAGCCAATCAATCCTTGCGGAAGAAACCTCGACTCGAAGACGGTACTCTTTTGTTAGAGCTTCATTCACGAGGGCAAGTACCCTGTCTGCAGGCCACTGAAGATACAAATAAACAACCCCTCCCACTGCGGCTACCACTAAAAGCAGGAAGACCACACTCACAACCAGAAAAAATTTTTTCAAGAGTTCCCCCTTCACATGGGAAAATGAACGAGATTTTAGGCGTTATTCATGACGGATATAACGCTGAACATTGTACATGAACCAATCATTGTAGTGCTTTTCGATCCACTCACGGGTTGCCTGGCTCAGACCAATGTCATAGCCACGTTTCTCGGACTCGATCCATTTGTACACCTCTATCTCGTGGATGACATCCTTCACCTGCCGTTCAAGATCGAAATACCGTGTTGTCATAGTCATGACTCCACTCATCAACTCTCCTTCTCTCTTAGTATATTATACACTATTTAGAAAAAATGTCAAGTAAAAACTCTCAAAATCTCGCAACTCAATAGAAATGTCGTCATATTTATCTCAATAGAAATGTCGTCTTCTGGGAGAGGGTGGAGGAGATTTTGTGCCCTGTGGAGCTTATCTCGTAGTACTCCAGTTCCACATTCTCCTTGTAAATATGGACAGAACCATCTAACCATGTTTTGATGGTTACCCTGTCCCCCGGTTTCAAGGCTATACTTTTTTGTCTTGGAAGCTGAAAATACCTCGTCTTATGTTTCACCACATAGTCTCTTGATATCTTTCTCTTCACAGAAAAACATACCATATCCTTGAGGTTTTGCCCTTCCAGAAGGGGAACATGATGGTCTTCCTCTGAGAGAGGTTCTTTGTTGTATTTGGCATTGTGTCTGTCCCAGTACTCCTCTACCAGATACCTATTCGCTTCTTCTATCGTCTTTATTCCCTTATGCTTGAGAAGTTTAATAAGCCTGTCTTGATGAACTCCATTGGAGCGTTCAATTCGCCCTTTCGCTTGTGGTGAGTTGGCAAAAATGAGTTCAATTCCCAATTCCTTACACACGCTTCCAAATTCCGTAAGCGCTTCTTCTCCTTCAAGCTCTTCTTCTATGGTCTTTTGTCGCTTGGTGTAATAAACACTTCTCCGGTCAGTATATATCGACTCTGGAATGCCATAGCGTGATATCCATCCGTAAAGGCATTGCAGCGACAATTCCGTGGTTTCTCCTGTCGCAAATAGACCAAAGGTTTTGCCCGTCGCATCGTCTACCATGCTCGTAAGACAATATTTGTTTCCATCCCCAAACCAATCATGAATACTTCCCTCCATCTGAATCATTTCCCCAAAAGAAGCCTTTCTCGGCCTTCGTAGACGGTGCTTCGGGGTCTTTTTCCGTCTTTCCCACAATCCCTCTTCACGAAGCCATCTATAGAGCGTCTGAGGGCATATTTTGGCCCCCGTTTCCCTTGCGATCTCTTCCGCTGCTAACACCGCACCCCACCCTTGATAGTTTTTCCTGTAAAGTTCAAGAGCTAATTCCCTGATTTCGTCCTTGTTGTTATTCCCACGGCGTCCTAAAAGCCCATGATTTAACCCTTCATCACCTTTTTCAAGGTATTTCTTGTAAATCCTCTGAACCTGTCTCACGCTCAGCCCAAGTTTCTCCGCACCCTTTCTCTGGGTGATTTTCTTCGTCCTGATCATTTCCATCACCTTCGCTCTTTCCATCGCCTTTTTCGTCATACGTATCACCTCTTTCATGGTAACCCCTTTCTTCGTGGTTACCCTTATTTTAAAAAGGCGACATTTCTATTGCGATAGAACACGTCATTTTAAATGAGTTTTAACAGTAAAAACTCTCAAAATTGTTCTTCATAAAGAAAAAAGAGAGAATCTCCCCCTAAAGGGAGAGACCTCTCTTTATATACCAGATTTCGTTTACTTTTTCCTCACGTGGAAAGTCACCCGCCGGTTCTCAGGATTGGTAGGATCATTGGGATACAAGGGTTCAGATTCTCCTACCCCATTCACCACCACACGGGAAAGATCCAGCCCCTGTTTGCGGAGAAGCCCATAGACATACTCAGCTCTCTGGCGAGAGATAACCACTGTAGGAACTCTCTCTCCCTTCTTGGCAGGGTCAGGAGGGGTAGCATGTCCTCTGATCTCAAGCACATATCCCTCGGGCATGGTCTCAAGGGTCTTCTTGATGAGAGGCAATGCCTTCTTCATCCAGTTAGAGACAGCCGAGGCCTGAAGAGTAGTAGAGCGATACCCAAATCCAAGCATAGGAATTGTACCAATCTCTTGATTGAGGCGAACCACTATCTGCTCGGGTGTTTCCACAGGGGCTTTGGGTTCTTCCTTCTTCTCTTCGACAACAACTGGTTTTTGCTCGGGTTGAGCCGTCACCGGGGTAGATTCTGGCTTGGCTGCAGGCTTACCACCACATCCTGCCACCCAGAAAATCGCAAGTATAGCCACCACCTTCAATATCCAACGCATTTTGCCTCTTCTTATGCACGTTTATACAGTATTATAACTATTTTCAACTCTCATTGTCAACTATATTTTCTGCCCCTCAGAAAGAGGGGCAGAAAAAACACCTATTGAAATCTCACAATTCGTGTAAAGGAATCAAGCTTGAGACTTGCCCCTCCCACAAGCGCCCCATCAATATGCTCCTGGGCCATAAGCGCATCAATATTTTCTGGTTTCACAGAGCCACCATACTGAATTCTGGTCTTCTCCGCCACTTCAGCATCATACAACTCTGCTAACACTTTGCGTACATAAGCATGAACCTGATTGGCATCCTCAGGAGTGGCAGTCTTGCCAGTTCCAATAGCCCAGACAGGTTCATAGGCGATGGTCACCTTGAGAGCCTCTTCTCTGGAAAGACCCTTGTAAGCCTCCACCACCTGACGTTTACAGACTGCTTCTGTCTGGCCTTTTTCCCTTTCCTCAAGAAGCTCCCCAATACAGAGAATTGGCAAAAGCCCATTCTCCAGCGCCGCCTTTACTTTTTTGTTAATCATCTCATCGGTTTCACCAAAGATATGACGTCTCTCAGAGTGTCCAAGAATTACATGCGTCACCCCTGCCTCCTTGAGCTGTACAGGAGAAACCTCACCGGTAAAGGCGCCTTCTTTCTCATAGTACATATTCTGAGCCGCCACCCAGATATTGGAACCCTTGAGTTCCTCCACCACTCCCGCAATATTGACAAAAGAAACCCCCACAAGAATATCCCTGTCCTTCACATCAGCAAGGGCATTTTTCAACTCACGGGCAAAGGCTTTCGCTTCAGTAGGGGTTTTGTACATCTTCCAGTTTCCAGCAATAAATGGTCTCCGCATCCTTTTCTCCTTGTCTTTATTTATCCATCAGGGCAGCCACGCCGGGAAGTACCTTGCCCTCTACGAGTTCCAGCGAAGCCCCACCACCAGTCGAAATATGAGACATCTTGTCAGCTACACCGGCTTTGTTCACCGCAGACACAGAATCTCCCCCACCAATCACCGTAATGCACCCGGGAAGCTCTGCCAAAGCCTCTGCAATCGCAATGGTTCCCTTGGCAAAATTGGGGAATTCAAACACCCCAAGAGGCCCATTCCAGAAAACCGTCTTTGCCCCTTTGAGAGCCTCTTTGAAAGCCTCAATACTCTTCGGTCCAATATCCATACCCATCCAGCCAGGTTCAATCTGTCCACGCTCCACTACCTTGTATGCCGCTTCAGGGGAAAACTCCTGGGTTACCACATTATCAAGGGGTAAAAGAATCTGCACACCCTTCTCCTGGGCCTTCTTGAGGATTTCCTTGGCTGTCTCTAGCATATCATCCTCAACAAGCGATGCCCCTACCTCCATTCCCTGACTCTTGAGGAAGGTATAGGCCATCCCGCCACCAATGATAAGACGATCCACCTTGTTCAGAAGACTCTCAAGCACCGCTATTTTCGAGGAGACTTTTGCTCCACCTACAATAGCCACAAAGGGTTTGGCTGGGTTTTTGACCACTTTTTCCTCAAGAAACTCAAGTTCCTTTTCCATCAGAAAACCGGCCACAGCAGGAAGAAACTTGGCCACATCGGTCGTAGAGGCATGAGCCCGGTGAGCGGTACCAAAGGCATCATTCACATACACATCCCCATAAGAAGCAAGCTCTTTTGCCATCTTTTCCCTTTCAGCCGCATCCTTTGAGGTTTCTTCAGGATGAAAACGGGTGTTTTCGAGCATGAGAATGCCACCCTCTGGAAGACTATCTACCATCGCCTTTACCTCAGGTCCCATACAGGAGGGAGCAAGCTTCACCTCCTTGCCAAGGAGTTTGGCAAGATGAGCGGCTACAGGAGCCATTTTATGCTTGCCTTCGATGTATTTCTTTTCATCAAAAGGCTTTCCTTCCTTCTCTGCTTTCTCTTTTGCTTTTTGCATATCCTTTTTGGGATCTCCTAAGTGAGACATGAGAACCAGACTCTTTGCCCCTTGTTTCAGAACATACTCAATCGTCGGAAGAGCCGCCCGGATACGGGTGTCATCCTGGATCACCCCATCCTTCATCGGTACATTAAAATCCACACGCATTACCACGCGCTTACCCTTGAGATCAATATCTCTCACGGTTTTCTTTGAGATAGCCATACTATCCTCCTTTCTTTGTTTCTCTTCAAAAAGTGGATTTTATTGTAGAGAGAAAAACGAAAAAAAACAAGTAGAAGCCACAACAAAGTGCGCGTGTGGTATATTATCTAAGAAAATTGGATAGCCCCTTCTCTTTTTTCATCTCAAGGAAAAGCCACATTAACTCCCGAGTGGAGCTTTTTGAGAAGAAGTGTCTCTTTCCCAGACCTTTTGAAAACCAAGCATTCGAAAGAGAAGAAGAGTCCCTAAAAAACCATACCACCAGCCCACCAAACGAGGAGAAAAAGAGAGAGAAAAACTCCCTCCGAGGGAAAAAAAGTGAATAAGCATTGCCACCATACCCCAGGCCTTCTCAAGAAAGACCAAAAACCAGGTGGAAACAGGGCCAAAGATCACCCATATCGCGGCCACAAAACATCCCCCAAGAACAAAGGGAAAAAGGGGAACAATCACCAGATTGGCAACAAAAGACAAAATCGTCATCTCTCCAAACGTCATGACCAGAAGAGGAAAGGTCATCACATTCGCCGATAGTGTCACCCCCGCAAGACCTCCAAAAGGCCAGAACTTTTGAAAAAGAAGAGAAAGTGGTTCGGCAAAAAGAAGAATACCCACAACCGCAAGAAAACTGAGCAAAAAGCTAGTTCCTAACCAGGAAAGAGGAAGAAAGACACAACATAGCCCGGCTACAAAAAACACCCAGTCTAACCAAAAAAGAGGCGTCCTCACATCCCAGAGAAGAACATACCCCCACAAGAAAAGCGTGGCCCTCACTAACGAGGCCGGCGCACCCACCACAAGGGTGTACAAAGACAGAAGCAAAGTAGAAAGAACCCACGCCCTTTTCTGAGAAAGAAAACATCCCAAAAGTCCCTGAAGAGCCCCCGCTATCAAAGCTAAATGAAGCCCGGAAATCGCCAGAAGATGAAAAAGCCCGCTCAATTGAAACTCCCGCTTTGTCCCATAATCCAAAAAAAGTCTGTTACCAAGCACAAGGGCAAAGACCAGAGATCGAAAAGACGAAGGGGATATATGCCTTTCTATCCTTTCCTGCCAGAAGAAAAATATCCGGCTGAAAGAGGCAAGGACATCCCGGCGTTTCACAAGGACAATCTCAGAAGGATAGAGAGAAGCCCCTGTCTTTGTGAGACGAATCTTTCCCCGAATGGCGACGGTATCACCCAAAAACCATGGCGTAGAAGAAAAAAAGACCAACTCTCCCGATCTATGCATATACACCCCATCAGGAGAAAGGACAGGATGAGACATAACAACAAGCGTCCGTTCTGTATATCCAGAGACATATTCCTCTCTCTGTGAGACTTTCCAGAAGCCAAAAGCAAGACCCGCCACCAAACACCCCCAGAGGACCCACCGACGAAAACCAAGCACCATCCCATACAAAAAGGCACACCCTACCCAATCCATCCAACTCCCATAGAGCCCAAAGAAAAAACCAACGACAAAAACAAGACTGGCAACCGCCATCTCAAAAACGGATTTCTGTGCTATTCTGGTTTATCTTGCGCACAGAGAATTGATCGTTGTACACCTTGGCCGCACTTCGTAGAATAGCAATAATATCTACCAGCGCCTTCTCATGAGCATAGACAAGAGAAAGCGAATGCGTTGATGTCTCCCGTACATCAATACGAGAGATGAGAGAATTGGGTAACACCTCACAAAGCATGTTATTGGTATTGATGATGTTAATAAGTAATTCTTTGGAACTATGACACTTCTGGAGATACGTTTGATAGAGAAGTGGCGAAAAATCAGTAAGCCAATAGGTCACAAAACCATTTTTGAAGTCTATCTCACTAATATCTAAAATCTCATGAATAATGGACAAAAAACGCTGAAGCCTATCCGTATTGATATGGTAGTCCTGATTGTTGAATTCCTGCACACCAATCCCAGCCGCTGTGGCCACATTTTTCCAGGCTGTCTCTCCATATTTGGAGAGAATCCAGCTTTTCAACGCTTTGAGAAGCAGGATTTTCATACAACCCCCTCACTTTTTGAGATGCCTATATTGTAAGATATCTCACAAAAAACGCAATATTTTTCAAAAAAATAAAAGAGGGTGCACACAGCACCCTCTTTCTTTTGATCTCTATCTGTAGAGAACCATTCCCGTCATCTCATCGAGAACCACGGTACCACTTACCTTTTTGCCCTGAACGGAAGCAGACTGGCCGTCAACCATCACGTTCCATTCCCCTTCAGGCAGGGTAAAGGAAGCCTTCTTGCCAAAGTTCCCGTTAATCAGCACCACAAAGGTGTATTTGTCCTTGGTAACCTCTGCAGGATAGATATACCCAAGGGCAGAAGAGAGCGTGGACTTCCCATCTTCACCGAGGGCATCAATAAACTTCACCTGAGAACCAGCCCCAGCGCTGAAGGCAGGATAGGTTTTTCGCATCTTGATAAGTCCCTGATAGTAGGCATAGAGATCAGCATTCACTTTCTTGAGTTCCCAGACAATCCAGTTGGCTTCATTGTCCTTCTCATAACTATCATGGTCGATCACCCAGGGACGCGGCTTACTTGACCACTTTTTATTTCCATCTGCAGCATTGACCCACTCACCCTTTTCATTCTTTATCCAGTTCCCTGTATTTTCAGGGAAAACATCCTTCACTGTGGGAGGAACAACGACCTTCATACGAGCAAACTCCTGTCCCTCATGCATCATGAGAGCCCCGGGAACCGTAAAGAGGAAAAGCGCCCCAAGTTTTGCCTGCTTGAGCTGCTTCTCTGTGAGCTTACAGAGGGCAAGATACTTCTGAACATCAAACTTGCCATCGGTATAGACATCAAGAGCGGTATCCTTTTTCATATCCCTGTTGCCAAGTCTGAGGAAATCGCCAAAGGTGTTGTTATCGTGAGACTCAATATAATTGAAAGAATTGCCAACATATTTGAAGAGGGTTGGATATCCCTGCACGGCTTTTTTCAGTTCAGCTACAGGAGCATTACCGAACACAAGTCCAGCCGTTGAGCCATAGGAAGCATTAGCTCCACCACGAACAAGGTTGCGGAACTTGTCATTCCAGGCTCCTACTCCCCTCTTATCAAAGCCGTTGTTATTGTCATTCAGTGCATACCCACCACCATCACGAGGTTCACCACGACCACCCATCCAGGGTTCAGCTGTGAAATAGGCATTGGGGTTGATCTTTTTCACCGCAGGTACCAAAGCCTCATAGGTCTTCCAGTCAATGATCGTTCCAAGGTCAAAACGATAGCCATCAACCCGGTATTCCTGTACCCAGTAGGTTGTGCTATCCACAATCAGCCGACTGGACATGGGCCTATCAGACTTGTAGTCGTTTCCACATCCAGAACGCGCATCATAGGTGCCAAGTTCATTCATAAAGAAATAATACTTTTTGTCTATATACTTGAGGGCATTCCTATCATACTGGGAAACATGGTTATACACCACATCCATCAGAACGGCAATGCCATTCCTGTGGAAAGCATCCACCATGGCCTTGAAGGCATACACCTGACCGCCACTGGTTCCAATCCACTTGCCGGGTCGAACCTCTCCCTCAAAATAGAAAGCCTCTGGAGCAAAATAACAGCTTGTCATATATCCCCAGTGGTTGCGTCCGTACACATTCCAGTTATTGTACACAATGCCGGGGGATCTCACCATATAGGGGGCTTCAATCTCATTGAATTCCTGTGTGGGGAGAAGTTCCACCGCATTCACCCCAAGTTCCTTGAGATGAGCCAGTCCACCCTCTTTGCCATCTTCCACAAGCCCCTCATAGGTTCCCTTCTTGGTCACATTCTTGGAGAGCATGGTCATATCCCGAACATGCATCTCATAGACGATAAGCTCATGCTGCTTGTAGGGCATATAAGCCTGCTTCGACTGCCAACGATAGGTAGAAGGATCCACAATCACCGTAAGATGATGCTGCGGAGAAACCTGTTTGGTGGCCAATGCCTTGGAATAAGGATCGGCTACAATCACCTTGGGATTGAAATCCTCTGTATCTCCAGCTGGCCCCCATACTCGATAGCCATAGAATTTGCCAAGATAATTTCCCTGGAGGGTAACCTCCCATACACCATTGGCATCACGCTTCATCTCTACCTGCTTCTCACCTGGTTGCTTCTCAGCCTCTGCTGGTCCTTCATAAGGCTGATCAAAGAGCGCAAGCACCACTCGTGTCGCCCGAGGAGCAAAGACACGGAAGGTGGCTGAATTGCCAGACAAAATACAACCAAGTGGCTTGTCTGAGTAGTACCGATTGAGCCATTCGTCGCCGGGCTGAATCTCAAAGGTATTGGTGGCTTTGCCCTCTTTGGTATCAGAGATCACCGCCACCACATAGTTCTTGTCAGAAGCAAGGGGATCTGTGGTGAGCACATATTCACCCTTCTTCTTTCCTGGTTGTTTTTCTACCACCTTGACAGGGGTCTTGGTTTCATAATCCCACACCTCAAGGGTATAGGCATAACTCTTGGCATCGTCATACTTCATCTTGATGTCAATACGACTATCCGTTTGACGATACGCCGCAGCCACCTTCTGCGTAAAGGTGTACTCGCTCTCTGCTTGGGTGGACGAAGCCTTGGTTGAGGATGTGGTTTTCGCTCCACCCCCACATCCAAGGACAAGCCCAACAAGAAGAATACTCACTATCCACAACACACTTCTTTTCATGACCTTCCTCCTACCAAAAATACTTCGGGTATATTATACCACGGAAAAAAAAATAGTCAATACTTCGCGTTCTTTATATTTTGTATCATACCTCATACTCAATAAGGCTCTATCTCGCTTATTTTTCCCATGCCTCACTTAAGAACTTTGCTCCTAACCCAGACAGGGGAAAAACACCCGTGCAAAGGTCTCAAAAAAGTAATAAAAAAATAAAAATAGTATAAAAATATTCCTTATCATAATAAATAATTCTACTTTTTTGAATAAAAAAAGACAAATAGGCCCTTGTAAACAGAAAAAGCGGGGAAGAGGGGCGTAGCCCCTGACCCAGAAAGGGTAAGAAAGCACCCGTGCAGGGATCTCTATTTATGATACAGAGAAACAAAAGAAAAAACAAACAAGAGCCCTTTTATGATGGTTTGGCTCTTACCATATTTCAGCTAAACGAAGGGACTTTGCTGAAACAGGGTAATAGCCATCGCCTTTGCCGTGGTGCAATAGGCAAAAGCCCCTGCTGGAAAAGAAGCCCCGCAGGCTGGTGAGAGAAAGCTTTGTTCTTTTACCCCTTTTTTTCTGTACCCCACCGGGCCGCTTTTGCGGTCGTGTGCTCTTTCGTAAGGGGGAAGTCCTTCCGGAGTGAGGGTGCGTATCAGTTGAAAGTTGAAAGTTTGTAAAGTTTATAAAGTTGGGGGCAAGGTTCAGTAGGATGAGTTGTGGTTGCCGAAGTCTCAAGGACGAGGCAATGTCGCCCACGGAGGAAGGACTTTCCCTGAAAAAGGAAGAAGTTTTTCTTTACCCGCAAAAGCGGCCCACCATCCGTCCGAGGCGCATTCGTAGCATGCGACGAGGACAACGCGCTTTTGTCCCGCGCGGGAGTGCTTCCTGGAAAAAGGAAGAGGGGCAGCAAAAAGAGCCCAAAACTGAAAGAGAAAAGATGGTTGAAGGAGTATTGAGTTTTTGGGTAAAGATAACCGTTCTGTCTGGATGTGGAACGACACTGCAAGCATAAGAAAAATTGCATTTTTTCAAAAAAATACTTGTAAAAAAGAACGAAAGGCTTTATAATTAAATCGAAAAAAGCCGGGCAAAAATTTGAAGAAAGAGGATCGTTTCATCAATGAAGGGATACGAGAAGTTCGAAAGCCTCTCAGAAGAAGAACTCTGGGAGCAATACCTTCAGACCCGCGATGAACAGATACGCAACTATTTTATCGAGAAGTATGCCCCACTGGTGAAATATGTTGCCGGTCGTGTTGCCATGAATGTTCCAAGTTCAGTGGAATACAATGATTTAGTGAGTTATGGAATCTTAGGACTCATTGACGCCATTGACAAGTTTGATCCTCATCGAGAGATCAAATTCAAAACCTATGCGGTCACCCGTATTCGAGGGGCCATCTTTGATCAACTTCGGGCTATTGACTGGCTTCCTCGTTCTGTTCGTCAAAAATCCAAAGAGATCGAACGAACCATCGCTGAGCTCGAAGGGAAATTAGGCCGTCCCCCCACAGATGAAGAGATTGCCAAAGCCATGGATATGAGTCTTGAAGATTTTCATAATCTTTTACTGCGGGTGAGTGGCAATAACCTTGTTTCTATGGACGAAAGCTGGTATATTAACGACGGTTCCGACAATGCCCCCACCTCTATCGAAGAAACACTCGAAAGTTCGGACGCTTATAACCCTGATGTGGTAGCCGAAAAACAGGAAATCAAAAAGATGATTGCCAAGGCACTCATGGAACTCCCCGAAAGAGAACAACAGGTCCTTATTCTTTACTATTATGAAAGTCTGACTCTCAAAGAGATTGGAACCATTCTCAATGTGACTGAATCTCGTGTTTCCCAGCTTCATACCAAGGCCATCCACATTCTGCGAAGTAAACTTGCCCAGATCAAAGAAGGTTTCTCAAAATAAACCTCACAATACATCATAAGGAGGACGATTATGGTTGTTGCGTATACCCTCAAAGGGCTTGAACTTACCGATGAGCAAAAACAATACTTAGAAAAAAGGATGCAAAAATTCAAATTTTTCTATGACCATATCCTCAATATCAAGGTTATTGCGGAAGAATCGCGGGGGCGAATTTCCTTGGAAATCAAGGTGATGGCAAATCACGATAGTTTCTTTGCCTCCGATACTCAACCCACCTGGGAAGCCGCCTGTGATAGTGTGACGGACAAGATTGAGAAAGAAATCAAGCGCTACAAAGAAAAAAAAGTCAAAGAACACCACAAGTCCAACCACAAAGAACTCCCTGAGGAATAACCTTCTATGGATACTCACCACGTCTCTCGTGTCCTCACGGTAGAAGAACTTCTTCGTCTGAACGAAGAACAGAATCTTGCTCTGAAACTGGAACTTCTTTCTGCACCAGAAACCCTTCAACAGGCTATTACCAGCGAAGAAATCGATCGGCCAGGGCTTCCCCTGGCCGGCTTTTTTGAGTGTTTTGAAGGGGGACGTATCCTCATCATGGGCAAGGGAGAAATGGCCTATATCAAAAAAATGGAAGCCCAGAATGACACGAAAAATTTAGAGAAACTCTTTCATTACAAGATCCCTGCGGTGGTGATCACCCATGGACAAACACCACCCGATTCATTAAAAAATGTTTGTCATCATTATCAGGTTCCTCTGCTCCGCACCAAACTCCCAACCAAGCAATTCATCCCCATGATTACCAGCTTTCTCACGGATTATTTTGCCCCGTCCATCAACATCCATGGCAATCTCGTCTCTGTCTATGGGATAGGCGTTCTCATCGTGGGCAAAAGCGGAATTGGGAAAAGTGAGGTATCCTTAGGGCTTGTGGATAGAGGTCACAAGTTCATTGCCGATGACTTAGTCCGCATCAGGCGTCTCAGCAAGGCTGAGGGTTATGAACTCATCGGTGAACCATCTCTTCACTTAGGGGCTTTTCTTGAGATCCGTGGAGTAGGCATCATCAATCTTTCCCAGTACTATGGAGAAGGCCGCATTCAAAAAAGTGAACATGTGGGATTGATCGTAGAACTTCATGAGTGGGATAGCCGCTATCAATATGATAGGCTTGGGCTTGACGATCGTTTTGAAAAAATACTGGACGTGGACGTTCCAAAACGCACCATCCCCGTTTCCAGTGGGAGAAATATCCCCCTCCTCATAGAGATTGCTGCCTACCGGGAGATCATGCGTCGTCTTGGGAGGAACTCTGCCGAAGAGTTGGATCAAAAGCTGTTAGGACTATTGAAGAAGTAACTCTCTACCTCCTCATCTGATACCGCTGGACTGCCTGATTGTGTTCCTGAAGCGTCGAAGAGAAATAATGCGTCCCATCATTTTTGGAGACAAAATAGAGGTACTCCGTCTGAGCAGGATAAGCCACAGCAAGGAGGGCTGTTTTTCCCGGGTTGGCAATCGGTCCAGGGGGAAGCCCATAGTATATATAGGTATTATACGGCGAGGTATTGGTAAAATCCCGCTTGCGAATATTGCCATCCCAGGTACCTTCCATCTGGCGGATATAGATCAAGGTAGGATCTGTCTGGAGTTTCATCCGTATCCGAAGACGATTATAAAACACCCCTGCCACAATGGGTTTCTCGTATTCGACACTCGTCTCCTTCTCCACAATACTGGCCAACGTCACTGCCTGAAGAAAAGAAAGCCCATGAGAGGTCAAAGCCTCTCTCATCTCAGGGGTCACCACCCGTTTGAACTGATTTACCATCATTTTGACAATATCATGTGCCGTCATATCAAGCGAGACGCTATAGGTCTCTGGAAACAAAAACCCCTCAAGGTTTTTCACTCCCTTCACCCCTAAATCAGCCACAAGATCCACCCTCTTGCATGCCTCAAGGAAATCTGTCTCGCTCGTGATAAACTTCTCCCTCACTAAATAAGCCGCAATATCATAGATATTCCATCCCTCGAGAATGGTCATCTTTCTCGCATAAACCTGACCTGTTCCCATTTTTTTGATGAGATCATCGATTGATTCTCCAGGCAAAATCTGATACGTACCTGCCTGAAGTTTTTTGTCGTATCCCTGAATTTTTGCTCTCACCTTGAAACGAACAGGATCCCGGATAATCCGATGTTGAGAAAGACGATTGGCTATTCGGTTGAGACTTTCCCCCTTCTGAACCTCAAACAAAAGCGGCTCTGTATTGAGTGTCACATCCCGAGCGCACCCCAGGACAAAAAATACAAGCCCAACCAAAAGAAAACTTGCATACACTCTCTTCATACCTGCCCTCCATAGCGATGTTTATACACTTCCCACAAACACACCGCTGTCGCTACCGAAGCATTGAGACTGTCCAGTTTGCCGGTTGTGGGAATACGCACCATATCATCACAGGCCCGTCGCATCATTCGACGCATACCCTTGTCCTCTGAGCCTACCACAAGACACACAGGAAAGACGAAATCCACCCCCCCGAGAATACGTTCTCCATGCATATCCAGCCCATAGACACGAAACCCCATCTCCTTCAGCCTCTCGGTCGTGCGGACAATATTTCGGACATACACCACAGGGAGACGATATAACGCCCCCGCTGAAGCCCGAATCACCTGAGGGGTTATGCGGGCACTATGATCCTCTGGCAAAACCACCACATCCACACCAAAAAGAAGAGCAGAACGCAGAATTGCCCCCACATTTCCCGTGTCGGTAAGACCATCAAGCATGAGAATCACCCTTGCTTTCTCCCAGTCAGAAAATCTCTCTTCTTCTTCATAGACGGTAGGGGGAAGCGCTATCTCTGCCGCTATACCCTGATGCTTTTGTGTGCCGGCAAGCCGGCTGATTTCCCTCTCTGAAAGAAACTCGACAACTATCCCTTTCTGCCGTGCCTGAGCCACAAGCGTGGCATACTTCCCCTTCTTCGAAGCTTCTACCACAAGACGCTGGATAGAAAGACGTTCAGAGAGCGCCTCTTCCACAGAGTTTCTTCCATAGACAAACACACACACCCCTTCGTTCAGGCGGGCATTCGCTTGAAGAAAGCATTGAGAAACTTGAACCACCCCTTGTCCTCATCAGAAACCTGAAGGTTCAAGAGTCGCTTCGCGATATGATTGAGACAGAGATTCACCGGGGCATTTGGAGCAAGAAAGGCAAAAGGAATCTGTTTTTTCACCGCCACCGGTACCACAGGATCCTCAAAAACAAACCCCAAACTCTCCACCTTGACATTCAAGAACTGTCCACATATCTGAATAATTCTCTGAGAAACCTTGTTGGCCTCAGCCGGAGAAGACACCCGGTTCATGAGAAGTTTGATATTGGCATTGTCCGTTTCGGAAACGATGGCCTTGATCACCCCATATGCATCGGTAATCGATGTCGGTTCCGGGGTAGCCACCACAATAATCTCATGCGCCGCCAAAAGAAAACTGATCACATTACTCGAGATACCAGCCGAAGTATCAATGATAATATAATCCGCATAGCTTATCTCTCGAATAGCCTGAATCAGGTTCTGCTTCTCCTCATCCTTGAGATTGGCAAGCTGCGAAAACCCATTGGCCCCAGCAATGATATCAAGCCCATATTCGGTCTTGTAGATAATCTCAGAGATCTTCTTTTGACCTTTGATCACATGCATGAGATTATACTTGGGGATAATTCCCATCAGCACATTGATGTTCGCCAGACCAAGATCAGCGTCCATCACAATCACCTTTTTGGGCGACTCTTTCATCTTGGCCAAATGAATACCCAAGTTGAGAGAAATACTACTTTTGCCTACTCCACCCTTACCAGAAGTAATAGCAATAATCTTTGTATCATGATTGGCAAAGGTGCCCATCATCCGGCGGAGACCTTCAGCCTGATCTGGACCTAAAATTCCCTTTTCCATTGTCGTTGACATACTCTTCCCTCTCTTCGCTTATTTCAAAGCCTGATTCACCAAGTTTTCGATATTCGCTATCTCAAAATCCTGTGGGACTTCCTGCCCATTGGTGATAAACGAAAGCGGAAGCTGATAGCGATAGAGCATCGAAAGAAGTGAACCATAGCACACCGTTTCATCCAACTTTGTGGCAAGCACATGCCTGAAGTTCAAACACGAGTAGTTCTCCACCACAAAGGCTAAATCCCTTGGTTTTGTAGTGGCCGAAACCACCAAGTGAATATCAAAAGGTACATCACACTGAGAAAGCCACTCAGAAAGTTCCTTCAAAGGAATGGTATCCCTGGGACTTTTTCCCGCTGTGTCAATAAACGTGAAATGGGATCCATCATTTTGTTTGATCAATTTGAAAAAGTCCTCTCTTGTCTTGATCTCATAGAAGGGTGAACGGAGAATCTCCGCATACTTGGCCAGCTGAGGATCCGCCCCCACCTTGTAACGGTCAATAGAGATAAACCTCATCTTCTTCTGCCGCATAGCAGCTAAGTGAGCCGCCAATTTGACAAGCGTTACCGTCTTACCAACCCCTGTTGGACCTACAAAGAGAATATTGTTTCCATACGGATAGTTCTCAAGAGAAATAGGCTGACTCTTGAGATGAGAAAGAAGAAAGCGTTTCACCTCTAAAAGGATCTGATTCTTGTCAATAAGAACCTCTGTCTTCAGGGTTTTTAAGTACTCAAGAATATCGGCTATCACCTTGGCATCAAAATCTCTCTCACCAAGAAAATCCTCTATCCAGAGCAGGTGGTTCTTGGCTATCTCTGCATCCCGCACAATTTCGTTTTCTTTCTCGTACTCTTCACTGAGATGATGATTCACAAGGCCCTCTCGAATACAGGAGAGTTCCTGTTTGATAAAGTTCTGAAGAGAGGAAATCTCCATTTCAAGTTTGTTGACCTTGCTAACCAGTTCGCTCTCAGCACTTGAAACCGAAACATTCTTCATAACGGTAGCGGATTTTTCAGCAATCACCTGAAGGGCCTGTTCTTTGACGGCATTTTTGGCCTGCTTTGGAGAAGCCGCTGCCATCACCGGTTCTGGAGAAGAGGAGGCCTGGGAGAAAAGGGGCATCTCATCACGACAGGTGGCTACTGTCTTTCGGGGGGCTTTCGTCTGGATGGAAGCCACCGCCACCCATACGACATCTTTTTTGAGGCCAAACCAGCGTCTCACCTCTTTGCTGGTCACACGCAAAAGCTGCGTCTCATTGAGGCGGTTCTCACGGATCGCTTCAGCAAACATCCTGTCAATCGCTTCTTTCCGTGTGCGGCCCTCGTAATTACGATATTCCATAGTACCCTCCCTTCTCACTCCTTCTATTATATCACAGTTTTATCATTTATGCAACTCATGACATTACCCTCGGGGCGCTAATCATCCCTATCTGATCCACAGAGACATCCACCGGCACCTCGGAGTAGGAGAGCACTCCCACCGAAGGAAACATTCGTTCTATCATCTCTCTCACCAAACGTCGTACCCGTTGAGAGCAGAGAATCACAGGAGAATAGCCATTCTGGATAGCGTTCTCAATAATCTGAGAAGCCTCCTGCACAAAATGATTCATAATCTCTGGATCAAGGTTGGCATAGGTGGCATTCTGTTGTTCATAAATCGAATCCTGAAGAATCTCCTCCAGTTCAGGATCGATCATCACCGCCTTCAGGGTATTCTTCTCATCGACATAATTGCCCACTATCTGCTTTCCAAGGGCCTGACGCACATATTCCACCAGCGTATCAATATTCTTGGTCGTGGCCCCATAATCAGAAAGGGTTTCTAAGATAGTCACCATATTGCGAATACGCACCCCCTCACGAAGAAGCCCCTGCAAAACCTTTTGAATATCCCCCACACTCATATGCTTGAGAGCCTCATCGACCACCACAGGATACTCCTTGCGGATAGCGTCGAGCATGGCCTGGGTATCCTGCCGGGTGAGAAGAGAAGCCGCATTCCGCTTGATCACCTCTGTGAGATGAGTGGCGATCACTGCCGGCGCATCATAAACAGAAAACCCCATCGATTCTGCTTTGACCCTCTCCTCCGCTGAGATCCACTTGGCCGGCAAACCAAAAGCCGGTTCCTTCACACTGATGCCATCGATTGCATCAAGATCAAGACGGGCATTCATGGCTAAAAACTTACTGGGATACACCTTGCCACGGGCAATATCTATCCCCCGTATCTTGATCACATACTCCGAGGCATCAAGGGCTACGTTGTCCACAATACGAATAGGGGGTACAAGCACACCAAGATCAAGCCCAATCCGCTTGCGAATCATGCGAATACGGTCAAGAAGGTCTCCTCCTTGTTGTTTATCCACCAGGGGAATAAGGTTGTACCCTATCTCAAGATTCATGGGATCAACCTTGACAATATCCTCCACCGTCGTTGTTTGCTCTGCGGTTTGCTTTGTCTTGGTTTCCTGCTGTTTTTTGACCTCTTCCTGGGTTTGGGCAGACTGCATCATATACCCAAGGGCCACAAGTCCCCCACCGACCAGAAGCATGATGAACGTAGGAAACCCGGGCAGAAAAGCCATCACCCCAAGCACCCCTCCCGTGATGTAGAGAATAGAGGCTGTGGAAGCAATCTGCTTCACCACGTTTCGACCAAAACGCTCCTGAGAGGCTGATCGGGTGACAATGATACCTGTGGCTGTGGAAATCAAAAGCGCAGGAATCTGAGACACCAGACCATCACCAATAGTGAGAAGCGTATATGTCTGAGCGGCTGTGGCAATATCTTCCCCACGAACCACTGTCCCAATCACAATACCCATGATAATATCCACAAGGGTAATCACAAGGGCCACCTTGACGTTTCCAGAGACAAACTTGGAAGAACCATCCATGGCTCCATAGAAGTCTGCTTCCTGACGCACCTCCTCTCGCCGCTTCCTCGCCTCCTCTTCGGTGATGAGTCCCGCATTGAGATCGCTATCGATCGACAGCTGTTTGGCTGGCATCGCATCGAGCGTAAACCGTGCGGCCACTTCCGACACACGACTCGCACCCTTGGTAATCACAAGAAACTGAATGGCTAAGAGCACGATAAAGATGGTAATCCCAATCCAGTAGTTTCCTCCCACCACAAACTCACCAAACGCCCGAATAATCTTGCCCTGAAATCCCACTCCCTGACTCAGGATGAGCCTTGTGGACGATACATTCAGTCCAAGCCCAAAAATCGTGGTGAGAAGAATAAGCGTCGGAAAGGTATGAAAGTCCGCTGGTTTTCGAATAGACAGCGTACTCAGGATAATCATCAAGCTTATGGCAAGGTTCAACGCAAGCATGACATCAAGTATCCACGCAGGCAAAGGAATCACCATCATGAGCACAATCACCACCACCGCAATCGCCATGGGAAACTCGTCCAAAAGAGAAAAAAGAAGGTTCTGTCTGTCGTTTGCCATGGTTCCTCCTTAGGCCACCACACCCTTGCCCTTGGCCTGATACACAATCGAGAGAATACGTGCCACCGCTTCAAAGAACTCTGGTGGGATTTCCTCTCCCACATCCACCATCTGATAGAGAGAACGGGCCAAAGGCTTATTTTCTATGACATAAATATCATGTTCTTTCGCAAGAGCCTTGATGCGTTCAGCAATAGGTCCCTCTCCCTTGGCAATCACCACAGGGGCATTCATATAGTGTGGATCATACTTGAGAGCCACCGCAATATGCGTCGGGTTGGTAATCACCACATCCGCCTTGGGTACTTCCCGGGCCAGATTCTGACTGATAAACCGCCTCTGCATTTCACGGATCTTGGCCTTGATTTCAGGATTTCCTTCCATCTCTTTGAATTCTTCTTTGATTTCCTGTTTGGTCATTTTGAGAGATTGGATGAAATTCCATCGCTGAAAAGCATAGTCCACAAGGGCAAAGATAAGCAAAAGTATCCCCACCGTACTCACAAACTGAAAGAGAAAAACCGCAAGAAATTCTACCGATTCAGGAAGCGACCGACGACTGGTCAAAAGAAGCTCTCCAAACCGATTCATCAAAAAAAGAAATGCCACCGCAAAAACCCCCACGAGTTTCACCAAAGACTTGGCGAGATTGAAAAGCGTCTCTGTTGACCAGAACATCCTGGCAAAATTCTTGCCAATATTGCCCCAGATTTTGGCAAAATTGAACTGTATTCGCTTGGTGGTAAAGACAAAACCACCCTGAATCGCGTTGCCTATCACGGCGGCCACCACCGCCACAAAAAACACAGGGAGAAGCACCTGGGCTACCACCCAGAGCATATTCACATAGAGAGCCGAAAGATTGTTGGACGTTGCCGAAAGGGTGAGAATATTCTCAAGATAAAAACGAAAGATGGATCGCATAAGATACCAGAGATACCCTGCCATGAGACTCACCGCCCAGAAAACAAGCAAAAACACAATAATCGCCGTGAGCTCCTGAGAACGAGGGATCTGGCCCTCTTCCCTTGCCTTGCGCTTCTTGTACTCAGTAGGTTCCTCGGTACGCCCCTCATCCTCAGCGGCAAAAAGCTGAAGATCAAAGGTGATTTCAGCAAGTTCCGGATACAGGGACAAAAGCCACTCTCGTGTGGTCATGACGCACCCCCTACCCGCTGAAGCATTCTCACCATAGCCCGAACATCACCTAAGACCTGGGACACGAGAGCATCACCCACATTGACCAGCACAGGGAGAAACACCCAGAGCACCACAAACCCCACAATGAGCTTCACATGAAACCCCATGATCATCACATTGAACTGGGGAGCCACACGCCCTATCATCGCCACCGCAATATCCAGGAGAAGCGAAACCCCTATCACCGGAAAGGCTATCCGCATCCCCACATCAAAGAGCACACGAATACCCGCCGTGAGACTCTTCACAAACACATTGAGCGAGGAAAGATCCAGCTTCCAGAACCCTCGAAAACTCTCCGCTATCACCTGGATCAAATAGATATGTCCATCCACCCGCAAAAAAAGAAGAAGAATCAAAATCCCCAGTACATTACCAAACGATGGCGTCTGCTGTTCTGACATCGGATCATAGACTTCATTGATACCCATGCCCATCTGCATACTGAACATATGCGCCGAATTCTGAAAGGCAGACACACAAAAATACACAAAACTCCCTATCCCAAAGCCAATGAGAAAATTCACCACCATATCCGCCCCAAGTTCCACAAAACCCTGCGGCTGAGGGACGTTGTACCCCACCACCAGTGGCACAAGAGCAAGACTCACAAAAAAGGCAAACGACAATTTAGCCCGCATGGGGAGAGCCTGGCCGGAGAAAAACGGGGCACCGGTGAACATTCCCATCATCCTCACAAAAACCACGATGAAGACCTCAAAATACCGATAAAACGCCTCGTAGAGCATCTATCCTCCTACAGGCGTGCCTGGGCTATATACTCAAAAATCCGGTAGGTAAAATCCTTGAATTCCCTCAAAAAAAGCGGCCCTAAAAAAACCATAAGAAGCAAAATCACCACCATCTTTGGCACAAAGGTGAGTGTCTGTTCCTGGATAGACGTGGTCGCCTGAAAAATACTGATAATAAGTCCTACTATCATGGAGATACCAAGAAGTGGCACCGACAAAAAAAGCACCTGATACAGCGACTCACTCATCAGTTTGAGAATAAGACCATCCGACATCCCCTACTCCCTAACGAAAACTGAGCACCAGTTTTTCCACCAAAAGGTCCCAGCCATCCACCGCCAAAAACAACACAAGTTTCAAGGGAAAAGCCACCATGGTCGGCGGAAGCATCATCATACCCATGGACATCAACACACTGGCCACCACAATATCAATAATCGTAAACGGAATCAGAATCAACATTCCCATATAGAACGAAATCGTGAGTTCATTCAGGATAAACGCAGGAATAAGCACATAATCCGGCACATCATCACGATTCCTTGGCCTTTCTACCTTGGCCATCTTGACAAAGCGGTAGATATAGCGTTCCGACGTTTGCTTGAACATAAACTCCCGAATGGGCTTCATCGCCTTTTTGTATCCCTCTGCCAAGGGAATCTTCCCATCTAAATAGGGCCCAATCCCCTCTTGATACGACTTCTGGAAGATAGGATACATCACAAAAAGACTCATAAAAAGAGCAAGACTCACAATGATCTGGTTTGGTGGAAGTCCCTGCTGAGAAAGCCCACGCCCCACAAAGGAAAGCACAATATACATCCGGATATAGCTGGTCAGCGTAATCAAAAGCGTCGGTGCAAGAGAGATAATCGTAATCAAAAAGAGCACCTGAAGCGAAAGAGCCACCTGACGGGGTGTCTTTGCCTCGGTAATATTCACATTCACCGACGGTATAGGAATATTCTGAGCCTGCTGAGCAAACCCAGCCACCGACAAAGCAAGCAAAAGCCCTGCATAGAGAGCCGGTTTTTTCACTTCCTCCCTCCCGTTAGTAGTAGTAGAAGGATACTTACTACTACGCACGATATATTATGAGATGATAATAAAAAAAAATCAAGTGTTTTTTGAAAAATTTTTCAAAAAATTTTTCAAAAGTTCTTGAGAGATAGAGATATAGGATGCCCTTCCCCCTCTGAACACACAAAACAAAAAGGCTATCTCCACTTTCAAGAGATAGCCTTTTGTTGCCATTCTTCTCTCTCTGGACGAACCCAAACACCCGCACTCCCCTACACAAAACCTCTCTCTTACCCTCCAATCCCTTAAACAGGTCACTCTTTTTCTACATTACCTTCTGGAGAAAATTTCATACCAACGAAGCGTCGTAATCCCTTAAACAGGTCAATCTTTTTCTACTTGCACCGCAGGAGAAAAACATCGAGGCTCTGCGTCGGCTTGTCGTAATCCCTTAAACAGGTCACGGTTTTTCTACTTCTATGCAAAGATGGATTAATGTGACACTCAATCCCATGAGTCGTAATCCCTTAAACAGGTCACGGTTTTTCTACAGAGAGAGTTGTTATCTCTTCTCGAGTATAATCGAAAAGTCGTAATCCCTTAAACAGGTCACGGTTTTTCTACACGCTGTCGAAATAAAATCGACTTATTCGGCTGGCTGGGAGTCGTAATCCCTTAAACAGGTCACGGTTTTTCTACGCTACGAGAGCGAAGAACAAAATCGAGCGAGAGATGATCCGAGTCGTAATCCCTTAAACAGGTCACGGTTTTTCTACGTATCTAAAAGCCGTGCGTAAATGTATCGCAAGACTTCAGTCGTAATCCCTTAAACAGGTCACGGTTTTTCTACTCGACAAAGAAAAGAAAGAAGGAGGCGATTTATGAGAGTCGTAATCCCTTAAACAGGTCACGGTTTTTCTACTCTCGGGCTTTTCGGGTGCCAATATTTAATGTTCGCACCAGAGCGTCGTAATCCCTTAAACAGGTCACGGTTTTTCTACCCTCTGGCTTCAAAAAATATATACGATGTGGTGTGCTACAGTCGTAATCCCTTAAACAGGTCACGGTTTTTCTACGAAAGCCCCCAGAAGGGATTATCAATGAACTACTTACCACAGTCGTAATCCCTTAAACAGGTCACGGTTTTTCTACTTTGAACTTATAGACAAAGACGGTGAAATTATCCCTGTGGTCGTAATCCCTTAAACAGGTCACGGTTTTTCTACGGGGTGTCTATAGATATCAGCCCATGGTATGCGGGTTGGTCGTAATCCCTTAAACAGGTCACGGTTTTTCTACAAACGCTTGAAGCATGGCTAACTGTTTTTCAGAGCATTGCCAGTCGTAATCCCTTAAACAGGTCACGGTTTTTCTACCATGGCTGACTGTTTTTCAGAGCATTGCTATGCTCTACAAGTCGTAATCCCTTAAACAGGTCACGGTTTTTCTACAAGCGTGATGACCATGATTTAGTTATTAGAACATTGTTCTCTGGTCGTAATCCCTTAAACAGGTCACGGTTTTTCTACACAGAAGTAACCCCGGAAATGATTGCCGAAACCGATGATGTCGTAATCCCTTAAACAGGTCACGGTTTTTCTACCCCAGAAGAATGGCTAAGAAGACAAAAACTCAGCTACGATGGGTCGTAATCCCTTAAACAGGTCACGGTTTTTCTACCGGCATAACAGACCGACTGGGTTTATTAAAGACATCGAGTCGTAATCCCTTAAACAGGTCACGGTTTTTCTACGCCTGTGACACGGAGATATTTTTGAATGGAACACATCGTCGTAATCCCTTAAACAGGTCACGGTTTTTCTACTGTTCGTTTGCCAAAGAATGCGCCTTTTACAAAGGTCGTAATCCCTTAAACAGGTCACGGTTTTTCTACTGTTCGTTTGCCAAAGAATGCGCCTTTTACAAAGGTCGTAATCCCTTAAACAGGTCACGGTTTTTCTACCCTTTTTGGATACCTTAACCGTCTTTATCCCCTTGACAAAGTCGTAATCCCTTAAACAGGTCACGGTTTTTCTACTTTCTGTTGAAAGGGGAGAGATTAAATTCTCCCTCCTCGTGTCGTAATCCCTTAAACAGGTCACGGTTTTTCTACTTTGAGAGTTTAGACCAAACCAAGTCGCTGAGGTGTGTCGTAATCCCTTAAACAGGTCACGGTTTTTCTACTTGAAAGGGGAGAGATTAAATTCTCCCTCCTCGTACAGGGTCGTAATCCCTTAAACAGGTCACGGTTTTTCTACTGACAACGAGCCCGAAGCAACTTACTCATTTACGGATTACGGGTCGTAATCCCTTAAACAGGTCACGGTTTTTCTACACTGGTGGTGCGCTATAAAACATCAATAGATGTGAGTAAGGTCGTAATCCCTTAAACAGGTCACGGTTTTTCTACAGAAAGAAAAGGAGGAAAAATATGACTTTTCTATTGAAAGGTCGTAATCCCTTAAACAGGTCACGGTTTTTCTACCCCACCCACCTTGCAACAGGGGGTGAAGGAGGTCCTTAGAGTCGTAATCCCTTAAACAGGTCACGGTTTTTCTACCTTGTTGCCCCCATCGACAACTACCTACTGGTGCGCTATAAGTCGTAATCCCTTAAACAGGTCACGGTTTTTCTACAAGTGACCGTGGAAATAGACAAGGAGATGATTTGCTCCTTGTGTCGTAATCCCTTAAACAGGTCACGGTTTTTCTACAAACAAAAGAGCCGACGAATGTAATTGAAGCCCAATTGGTCGTAATCCCTTAAACAGGTCACGGTTTTTCTACAGGAAGTGGACAAAATCAGCAACAATCGTGGACTTTGCAAGGGGTCGTAATCCCTTAAACAGGTCACGGTTTTTCTACGAGCCCGAAACCACTTACTCGTTTACGGATTACGATGTGCGGTCGTAATCCCTTAAACAGGTCACGGTTTTTCTACAGCACCCCCTTTTTGGGCCTTGAAAGACAAGCACTTAGATCCCCTTTTTTTGCAGACCCCCACCAAAAAGAGCCCTTCCAGAGCCAAAAAACATCACCTCAGTCCTATATCCTCTTGTCCTACAAAGACTTCAGACCTCCACGGAAAAATCGACACTTACACACTTCGGGGAGATCTGCGTCATGGGTTTTTGACAGATCTCACAGAAATAGTATAGCACAATTTGAGCCTGCTGTCAAGAGAAAATCCTCAAATAATCCTGTAGTCAAGTTCATCAGGATTCTGTACATGACCAGGACCAAATTTTTGTTGTTTTTGCCAGTCCTTTTCACACAAAACAAAATACACCGCATAATCCTCTTCTTTCAATACCTCCCGAACCTCTTCCCGCAATTGTTTCAAAACTTCCATTGTGGTATACAATTCAAATACCGAATACTGCACCCTCTGACCATATCTTTCGGCTATTTTCGCCACCTTTCGCAGCCTCTTTGGGCTTCGGATATCATAAATCACCAGGTAATGCCTCTTCTCCCTCATAAGATTCGATAATCCTCCACCTTGAGCATATCTCCCGTGCCATCTTTTTGAATACTCTCATAACACGTCCGACACAAAGGATACACAAAAAAACTATCCAATCTCAATTTCATCACCCGAAAAACCTCTCTTTTCATCTCTTCTATCATTTCCCACTCCCCTTCGACCATAAAAAATGACTTCTGCACCCGAAGACCATAACGTTCTAAAAGCTTTGCCACCTTAGCAAGCCTTTTTGGAGAACGGATATCATAACACACCAGAAATATCACCCTCACCTCCCTACAAATGGTTTATAACTCTCCTCCTCACCCATAACCACTCTTTTGAGGTGTCTCACCTGTTCAAGCAAAATCTGTCTCCAGGAGACAACCTCCCCCAATGGTTCATAATACACGTCTTTATCCCGAAGAGTCTCCTCAAAATGCGTAATAACCTTCCGACACCCATCAGTAGTGAGAAGAACACCCTTTTTCGTCTCAAGAGAACCCCCTTCTTCAAGCGGAAAATCAATACTTTCTCGTCCAAACTCCTTCTCCTCAAAATCCTCTGGCTTCAAAACTCCCTTATTGAAAAGAGAAATCACCAGATTATCCACCAAAAGAGCACGAAACTCCTCCATACAATCAAGAGCAAGCGAAGGCCTATTGTACTCCAAAGCATGAAAAAAACCCACTCTGACATCAAACCCCTCCGTCATCAGAAAACCATCTAACCGGTAAAAAAGGAGCGTGTACAAAAAACTGAGAACTGCATTCACATTATCCTCCGGTGGTTGACGCGTTCGCCCACAAAAGACCGCCCACTCTGGCAAAAAAGCCCTGGCCAAAACGGCAAAATACAATTTAGCCGCCAAACCTTCATGCCCACGCACTTCTTCAACTGTACTGGATTCTCTGACCCGTCTTTTCACCTGTTCCACATCCCTCACATACCCCAACAATACCTCATCGAGCTTTCTATTGCGAATGATACGCCTCATCACCAGTATCTGATTCTCAATCTTGGCCTCAACAATTGCCTGAGAAAAACGAAGACAAAAACCAGAGTTTTTCAAAAGATCATACTGCTTCATCCGAAGAGCCACATGCTCCCTCTCCCCATAGGTCAACCTGGCATTGAACGCCCCATTTCTATTCAAAAAAACAACTGGTAGTTTCCAATGTACCAATGTAGCCAGCGCAGAACGAGTTATATCCACTCCCCCAAGAAAAACAATCTGATCCACACTTCCAGGTCTGATAATCTCCTTGAAAGAAGGCGTTTCAAGAACAAGATTCTTGTTTTCCTGACGGAGTTTTCCCCCTTCGGTCAAGACGTAAACATGAGACATCCTCTCCTCCTGAGAGCCTTGCACGGGTGTTTTCTTCCCCTGTTTGGGTCAGGGGCTACGCCCCTGAAACCCCGCTTTTTCTGTTCACAAGGGCTTATTTGTCTTTTTTTATGAAAAAAATAGGCTTGTTTATTATGGAAAGAAATATTTTTATACTACTTTTTGCTTTTTATTACTTTCTTGAGACCTTTGCACATTCGTGCAAAGGTCTCCTCCTGATAACTTTTCTCACATTATACAGGAAAAGAGTTCATCCTGTATCCTCATTTCTTGAATTTTTTTAGTTGCTCCTTCTCTCTACTCTTGCTTGTCCTATAGCTTTCTCTCAAGATACTCTTCGATCTTGTCAAAGTAGCAGTAGTCCAATCCCGCCTGCTCACATTTCACCTTCTGATCTCGAATGGTCTGTGATACCCAGTGATATTCCTTCCCCTCTAAAAAAGAAAGCATCGGACCCACAATCACCGACTTCCCATAGGGACCGGATTTCTGATAGGCGCCATGCTCCTTACCTCGAGCCGTATCCGTCTCAAACTCCCCTGATTTCATCTCCACGAGAAGAAGTGTCCCATAGCTGGTAACAATCACAAGGTCATATTCAGCATCATGCTTATCAGAAACCGTACACCCCTTCTTGCGTGTTTTCACACTATAGAAAAGCCCGCATACCCTCTCCCTCAGATCACTTTTCTCCTGCAGGATACGAACCACCTCAGAGACCACCATTTTTTCAAAGGCTATTCCTATCCTGTCAAAATATATCACATTACTCGAACGTATCAAATATCGCCCGTCCTTTTTTTCCACGTTTTTAAAGTGCCCCCCACAGGAGGTGAGCCAGGATTCAAGAACGCGATATTTCTCTTCTTCAATGCCCCTTTTATCAATGATAGGTCCATTGTACTCCCCATTCTCCTGAATATGCCGGGATTCTGCCTCCACATATTCGGCCATCTTTTTCTTGAGGACATTCCAGTACTCCTTATACATCCTGGGAATATCATAATAAAGTTCAGCAAGCCTCTGAAATTCTCTCCAGTCATTTTTTCTCTTTGCTGTGTCTATGTACTTTTTCATCTCTCTCATTTTGGTATCATACCGACCAAAACCTGTATCGCCTGCTATCCCAAGTTGATCCAGTTCCGGTTTGAGTTTATCAATGGCTTTCTGGATTCTGTCAGTGGTCACTCTTTCTACCACCATAGAGGGACGAAACATCGACTCCAGAAAAAGTCTTTGAAAAAGTTCTTTCGTTTTATAGTATTCTGCCATCTTCAGAGCCATATCCAGGTGTTTTATCTTTTGTTCACAGACACTCGCTCCAATCTTGAGTTCCTGGGGAGACTCTTTGAGTTCGTACCCATACAAGGACAAGATCTCCTCAAGCTCAAGATGAGTCTTGATAGGCATTTCCTCTTTCTCACCATTTTTGCGATAGATTTCTATCTTTTTTTGATTTCCCTCCATGTAAACAAGAGCTTCTGCCTTTTCACTCTGCTTGAAATACTCATACAACGCAAGAGCCATGGGCTTCTGACCACCACTGATATTGACAAAAAAGGAAGTATCTGATACCATCCTTTCCTGAATAAACCTCACAATCGCAAAAATATCCGTTTCCGGCACATTCCCAAGCTCAAAAATCGTGGTGTGTATGTTTCTTTTTTCTGATACTGCTTTGAGATTTTCTGTCCATCCCTCCCTTGTGGCCCTCTCCGTCGAGAGAACCAAGAGATTATTCACTCCCAAAAGCAAAGCCGGGACAAGATTGACCACCTGATTCTGGGTAGAAAAACAGAGCATGGCTTTCTTGTCCATACTATTCCCCTCTCTCCAAAAAGGATGAATCCGGCTCATACCTTCTGAATTGCACATGACGAAACACCATCCGTTTCACCACACTGTTGTCTGGCATCCTCTCCTCAACAACATCCCGCCGTGTGGTGGCATAGAGAGGCACAAGACCACGTCCCACTGCCCACTTCACCACCTGATAGGTAACCCCATACTCCCCCTGCACCCAGACAAGACTGCCAGGTGGAGCCTCCTCAAGCCATGCCAGAAAAGGCCCCAGGAGAAAAGGCGTGAGTTCTCCCTCTGGAGAGATCGATGCCCAGGCCTGTTTCACCTCTTCCGGTGGCAGGACTATCTCAGCCTGCCAGTGGCTCCTGAGATCCTCTCTCTGCTCAGACGTGGGTTCGTGGTTGAGAAGGGTATAGCAAGGGGGCATGGATTAGACCTTCTTGATATCTACAACCCGTAGTTTTGCCCAGCCAAATGGGAAACAAGAACTCAACGAGAGCATTCGTGATGTTCCATCTCTC
Organism: Brevinematales bacterium; assembly: GCA_013177995.1. Lineage (GTDB taxonomy): Bacteria > Spirochaetota > Brevinematia > Brevinematales > Thermospiraceae > Thermospira. Next base: position 127,200 of record JABLXN010000001.1, read on the forward strand.
GCTGCTTTGGGATGAGGTTTCCCAACCAAAGATAACCTTAAATCCAATGTCATACTTTCAACGTGAGAATACCGACCAAGGCGAATCAAAAATTCATTTTGCTCTGGTTTAATTTGGGATAAATAATTTAGAAAGTCGTTTCTCATTTTCTTAATATCAGAATTTAAAGAATCTTTGTAAAATTTTTTACTTTCATTACTAAAACGTCTTTTGTAAAAGTAATCTATGTCTTTCAACATTTCACTCAATGAAAAAGAAGTAGCAAAAACATCTTTGTCAAACAAATCATTATTTTCTTCGATGATAAACTTATAACTATGAGTATATCCCAGTAAATAGCCACAAATATATTCCCCTATAAGCTGAATAGATGCAAAAGAATTTTTTCTTGACGGTTTATAATTTACAATTTCCCCAATTTCCACACTTTCTCGTTTTTCAATTCGACAATCAGATACTCTGATACAACGAAAAGGATCATTTCTAATGTCATCTTGGTACCCCAAAATCTCTTTCTCCAAACTCTTATAAAAATCTCTTCCCCTCCTTAGATACTCTTCAAACCGCGAACGTTGCCTTTCAGCAAATGTATTCACAATCGCTGTCCTCAGAGCTCCCTTGATAGATGATCCGGGAATAACAGGCTCAAAGGTCAAGGGGTCCTTGTACATTTCATAGACCAATAACTGATTCACCGGATCGGCAATTTTACTCTGAAACTTTTGAACAAAATCCTTATCCGCCCGATACTGGTAGAGAATACAGTCATCCATTATATTCTCTTGAATGAAGAGAATAATCTCCGTAAGATCATTTTTATCTATCTTCTGCAATAATATCTTTCTTTTTTGTTCAGAAAGTGAAGAAACTAATTTCTCAAGGGAAAACCGAATAAACTGACCCTCTTTCACCGTATATTCGAGAGGGGAGAGAACATTTCCTGTCCCTATATGCAAAGCCCCCAAAGGGGTGAATTCCATCGTATAACGAATCATTCATGATCCTCCTGATAAGGAATCACTGGAGCGCAGGCATAGTGACGAATCTTCTCCTCTCGGTGTATATTCTTCAACAGGGTACCTACCCATTCCGTAGGCTGAGAAAGTTTCATCGTCGCCCCGGAGGTGTACATCACGATAGGCTTTTTGAAGGGATTGCCATACTGACCAAAAACACCGCCTACTTTCCCATGACGTACAAAGATATCCGCGCGTAAACCCTCTATTCCCTCATTATAGGAAGGAACAAAATGAGCCAGGGCCATATAACGATTGCCCTCCACCGGCCAATCCGCGACTTCTTCTATCTTCTCAACCACCACCCGTCCCTTTCCTGTCGAGGCATCGGCTCCAAAACCATTCTCAAGCCCCCAACCAAAAAGCGTCTCAATCCTTTCTTTCGGTTCCTCTGTCAGCACATAGACATCAAGAGAGACATCCGGCTTATACCATCTCTCCTCTACGCTATAGAGACTATTGTCAGCCGTGGTTCCCGTCATCCGGTTCACGACGTTATGAGTATAGGTTTCCTCTTGAGAAAAATCCAGCATCACATACGAACCACTGGAAGAATTTGTCTCCAATTTATTGATGATCATACTAAGAGAAAGTCTCTCTTGAAACCACTCAAGAGGAATATACTGCATTTTTTTGATCTTTTTTCGTGTTTCCACCTGCTTTTTCAAAACATCACTATTTTCGGTTTTCATCTCTTTTTTGAGGACTGGCATAGGCAAATACCCATGAGGAAACGCATCAGACAGAAGAAGAGCGGGTCTGCCCTGATCATAAGACTCAAAAAACTTCCTGAGCCCCTCTTCTCCTTCATGCCAGACAATACCCCAGCAGATATGCCCCCAGAGCGTATCTGCATAGAGGGGGGTCCGCAGAGCTGACAGAGGCCGGAGAATAACACGATACCGCTTCATACTTATACCTTAGGCAGTGTTACGTCTTGACCATTTTCATCCTTCAAATCCACAAACATGATGCGTCCATTCCCCCGGCTCCCTCCTCCGCCAAGATAGTTGTATTGCTGCAGGATAGCTAAAGCCTTCAAAACCACCTCATTCCAATACCTTGTATCTGTTTCACCACCATCCCCTGTATCAATAATACGATAACTCAGAGAAAAATCAAACTCCACTCCCGGTACTACTCTTTCAATAGGTCGGGGATTTGCTTCTGCTGTAATTCGATTGATAGAGTTTTCACTCTTTTCTTCTACAAGAGTGTCTCCTTGCTGGAATTTCTTTCGCCATTCTTCTGTCAAACGAGCATCATGAACAAAAAGGCGAGTCGGACCTCTTTGAAGTGCATTGTCTGCATTATTTGCATTTCCTGCTCCAAACACCCGACACGCTTGACACGTTGGGCTTCCACATTTACAGTGACTACCTGACCTATCCAGTCGTTTATAGTACCATTCTACAATGGCTCTCATTGCCCCTTTGAGAGAAGAACCGGGAATATATGGCTCCTCTGTATAGGGATCTCTGATGATAGGGTTGTCCATCCCTCCAATCTCAATGTTATCTCTACTCGTTCCGATATGAAGACCGCTAACAATACGAATCTTTCCCTGGAGTTTCTTGTAATCTACAAGATTCATGTTATCCTCCCCTTTTACTTTTTATCAGAAATACTATAGTAATAAGCATATACGGCTTCAAAATAGAGACAGAACGCCTCGAAATCCCTTTTTTCTTTCACTTCATCAATACTCTCTGCAATAAAAGTCTCAAATTTTTTATAATATTGAGTCAGGTACTTTTCCTTTTCTATGGCTCTTTTCACCTGATAAGCCACCTTTGGCTTGAGCATTTTGATAAGGGGCAAAATATCCGTCCACTCTTTTACAGAAAGCATCCGTTCAAGTCGTTTCACCTCATCAAAAATTTTCCTTATCTGAGTTTTACTTACACCTTCAAACTTATTGTTTTCGTTATTTCTTCTTCCAAACTCGTTAGCTTTTTTCCATGCTTCGTCTGACAACAATTCCGGCCGAATATGTCCATTCGAATAAAAATTTACAGGCATACACACCCTCCTTACTCTTCTCGTCTTTTATAACTCACATAACTCACGGGAATGGTGAGCTTCTTTTCCTCTATCAACTTCACCAACTCCTCAAGCCTTCTCTCTTTTTGTTGCCTATCAGTTTGTTTGAAATTTCGTGAAAAAGCATAGTAAAAATGAGAACGCCAGAGAAGGTTTCTTGAGAGCTTTTTCCCCTCATCGATTTCCCTTCGCATTTTTTGATAACGAAGAAGCCTATAGACAAAGACTGAAGAAAGGATATTCTGTTCTATCTCTTTCTCAAGTCGATCGGCTTCTTCCATAAGCCCTGGTAAATCGTCCCACTTCACAGAAGTAGAAAATAACGTCACACCATTTTTATCCTTCAAACCCTTGGCTTTTTCAAGTGCTTCTTCCGCCTGAGAAGCCATAAAACGCACAGGAAGAGAAGATGGTGCCAGCACTATACCACCTGAAAGCGTCACCCTGTTATTCGAGACAAACCTGCCAAACTCCTGTCGAATAAATCGGGCATAGTTTATCACTTTATCCCATGGTCCAAGGACACAGAGATCATCTCCCCCTGAAAAAACAGTATAAATGAGGGAGTAGTCTCCCTTCTGCACAAGAGAATAATGCACATACAAAGAAAAAAAGGCATGAAGCATACGACTCATCGTAGCATAACGTGAAAGAGAAAGTCTTCTCCCAAGACCAAAGGCAAAAAGACTCCCCAGATTGTCCACATCGGCTTTGAACATGGCAAGCTTCTTTGTCCCGGTAGACTTTTCCGCCAAATCAGCAAACTCAAGAATACGCTCTCCCTCTTGAGGAAGATAGTATGGCATTTTCATCATGGGATACCCATCTTTATAAGCATTCACAGAAAACACCATAGGGCCATAGGTTCCCCTCTGTCCTGTTTCTATCTCTACATCCCACCCAAAAGGCAAGAAAGCCTCTTTTTGTTCCTTTTTCAAGATCACCGCTGTAGCCTTTGGCAAACGTCCACCTATGTTTATGAGTTTCCTGCAAACCTCACATGTATCTCCCTCACGTCTCGGACGAATCTCACACACACCACATATATCCTGAGCAGAGGAAATACTTTCATAGTATCTTCCTAAAACATGATCCTCTGAACAAGAGAAAACTGCCTGATATTTTGTCTCTTTGGACTTCTGGGCATCCTGCACCCGTTTTTGCATTGTCCTTTGAATAGGTGTGAGACCATCTTGTTCAGGGCTCATCATTAAATCCAAAGCCGATACCTCAACACCCTCGGAAACATTCAGGGATAGCCCTCCAAAATAACGGACCAGACAATGTCTTTGAAGTTCTGTTCTCACTTCACTCAAACATTCTCGGGTTTGCCTGGTATTTGGCAAGAGCAATATAAATTGTCCACCTCCATTCATAATTCGACAGAAAATGGGTAATCCAAGCCTTCGTAAAATCTCATACACCACCACCTCCGAAAGTATCTGTATCTCAAAGGAACGAGCTCGCAATATCTTTGCGTTATAAGAGGTGGTCTTCAAATCAAAAATATACCTCTGAATACCTGAGACGTCCCCTGTCACAAGAAGAAACTTTTTTTCTTCTCTATTCTTGATTCTTTCGATATCCTCCAAGTCCCCCTTTTGTCGATGGTATTCATACATCACTGGGGCAAGGGCCGCTGTTGTAACGCTATGGTCATAGAGACTCACGTCAGTATTACCCTGCTGAGTCGATGCCGGAATACACCACCACCATCGTTCAAGCAAGGTATCAAGAGCAAGATAAAGAGTTTCACTCTCAGATATCTTTTGTTTTCCAAGTTCCCCAAGAAAATTATTCCAATGATCTTTATAATTCAATCCAGGGCTTACCTGCTGGGGAAAAAGATTCTCCGCTGTCAATGGTCCTAATTTATAGACATGTGAGTTGCCACTTTCTTCATACAGATTCTCAAAAACACTTTGCAAGGGAGTATTTGCCACTCCTTGCTCTGAATATCCCCCACTCCCCTCTCTATCAATACCCGACGAAATTCTATCAGCCTCGGCAATCAACCATTCCAGATTCATTGATGGATTATGATGCCTTGCAGAAAGAGAAACAAGATTGTCATCTTTTATTCCCACTTTTTCCAAAACGCCATTTAACACTAATCTGGTATAATAAGCATGCTCATACTTCAAATCCTCTTTGGACGTATCAATCTCATTGTGAGTCAGAAACCCTGTGCGCTGAGCAAACTTTCCTATATCGTGAAAGAGACTTGCCAATACAATACGCTGAAGATCTGTCATCTCCCCTCCTCTTCTGCCAAAGTCTTTTCTCTCATCTCCACCCTTCCCAGGCCAAAGGCTACATTCTTCCCGGCATGAAAAAGCGTAGCCGCCTCCAAGAGTCCCTCTTCATAGGGAGAAAACTCCCCTTCAAGCACAAAATCCCCCACAAGCCCACCCAATTTGATGAGGCGCTTCTGTCTTGCCGAATAGTGGGAAAGATCCTGCCAGCGCACATTGATATCCCTTATTTGCCACGAAGGATGGCTCTCCACTCGAGGAAGTGTCTTTGCCTCCCCATAAAGAGCTGACAATTGCCAGAGTCTTCGTTGAATAGAAGCAAGAAAAGCACCCGGATCAAGGCGATTCATATACCGACCCTCATGCTTGAGACGTAAGGGTGTAGACAAAACAATTCGATATTGCCTATAACGACGAACATCCTGCTGAAGCGACAGAGTAAAACACTTCGCCCCAGAGAGAGTTTTCATATCCAGAGTATCCATCTTTGTCCCTATAACTACTCCATCCGACTCAACACCCACAATCTCATAGGGAATCCGTTCTCTCAGTATCCCTCCCCGCGATCCCCTCAAGAGAGCCCCATAAATGAAAGGAAAAGCCTCATCCAAACAACCAATAATTGTCAAAAAAAGCGGAAAAGATCGAACCTTTTGACCAAGACCCACCTCCGTCCAGAAAACAAAAGGATGGGCTCCACGATTGAGTCCCCGCATAAAGGCTTCGTCCTTGGAAAGTGGCGTCTCAAAGAGAATAGAGACAGGACAATGCTTGACAAGCCCGCACTCATCACACTGTCTCCCCTTGAAAATACAGGCAAGCGAACGAAGCTCCTTGCCAAGAATTGAACGTATCACAAAGGTGGGAAAAACATCAAAAACCGTCTCTCTCGCCAGCTCAAAATGCAGAGTAAACTGTCGGTAAACAAAACCTACTGACTCCATATACTCCTACTACCCCCAGCCATTTTCCCACCAGACAAATTGTAAGGCAAAAGAAAACCCCTGTCAAGGGGCATCAAAAATATTTTTTATTGCCTCCTTCAAAGATACTGAAAGATCTTTCCTGTAAAACTCATACCCTTTTCCTGACACAATTCCGGATTCTTTCTTTCGCCTCCTCTGCATATTTCAGCCAGACATTGTCGCCCTCTTTTCTCACAAGAACACTATTTCTCTCAAAACCTGCGTGAGCAAAGAAATGTCTATCTTCAAATTCACCAATATCATACCTTAGAAAATTCCGAAGAGGAACCCACTCTTTGTTTTCTGATACTGAACGAAAATTAGACGATGCCTCAGTCTTCACAAGAAACAGCTGAGAAAAGAGGCGAAATTTTTCATACACGGCTTCAGTGGTGGCTAGCAATTCTTTAAGACTTACTTCTTTCTGAGTTATGTTTTTCTCTTCGAGAAGTTTCAATAACCCCCTATACATTCCCAGTGCCAGCAAAGTAGCTTTTATCTCATGATAATCAAAGTGAAAAGGTTTTACCAAATCCTTAGAGATTTTCTGGATAATTTTTTCCACAAACTTTTGGGAAAATTTTTCTACCTCTTTCCTCTCATCAAACGAAAACGAATACATCACAAGGGGAGTCCCATATAAAAACGAACCAAAAAGCAGGCAAAAGTTTTCAAGATACCCTTTTAATAGTTTTTTTTGTTCTCTTTCATAGCCAAGCTGTTCTATGATCCTTTTGGGCAAACCATGTTCCACATCTCCATACGAGAGAGGAGAAGAGAAAAAGGCCTTGCTCTCCAGGGTATATAAAAAGAGATGATACGTTTTCTTCCCAGATCCAAGAATGGGATCTGTATAGACAAGAAAGATGTGTTTGTCCTCTTCCTCAAAAAACTGAAGCCAGACATGAAAATATTTTACTGCTTCGAGCAACGCAGAAACATAAATATTAAGCCCCGAAGACACATCAACATAGAGACTATCAAATGACTCCCGAAGGTATTCCCGAACAAAAAACACAAAAAAATACAGTATCACATCCTCAAGAGAGGCCTCAAAAGACACCCCCTCATATTCACCCAAAGCAGGGAAACACACCACTCCCTCACACAAGACTCGATGAGGATGTCTATCAAACAGGGTTTCAGGAGAAGAAAAGTAATCCTGCCTTCCTTGATCACTCGTTAAAATGTTTCTCACCATCACCCAGAAAGGATCTTTTGACTTTTCTTCATCAAGAGAGAGGAAGCTATGATTAAAAGGGAGACTCACAGGATACAACAAAATGACTTCTGCCTCAGGCACAAACTCCTTCAAAGCCAACGAAGAAAGCGATTTCTCGATAGTTTGACCTTGATAGGCAAAAGAATAAGATACCTCCTGATTTTTGTCCATCCTTCCAATCTGTACAATAAGCGATTTTTTATTTCCCACCTTCACCCCTCCTCATTACCTTCAATCCCTTAAACAGGTCACGGTTTTTCTACCAATCCTGCTCAAAAAACACAAACTGGAATGGACAAACGAATGTCGTAATCCCTTAAACAGGTCACGGTTTTTCTACTGGTTAAGATAGCGGAAAAACTCTGGTGTGGAGGCAAGGCGTCGTAATCCCTTAAACAGGTCACGGTTTTTCTACGGGACGTTTCGATGATGTTATCGAAATGCTGGCAGGCGCAGGTCGTAATCCCTTAAACAGGTCACGGTTTTTCTACAAAACGAAGAAATAAGCGAATATGATTATGACATAGAAGAGGTCGTAATCCCTTAAACAGGTCACGGTTTTTCTACTCGAGGAGGCTACGTGAGGGTTTTTTACCTCACGGAGTATGTCGTAATCCCTTAAACAGGTCACGGTTTTTCTACTTTTACGCTTGCCTTCACACCTTCAACCATCTTCTCCACTGTCGTAATCCCTTAAACAGGTCACGGTTTTTCTACTTGCGTGGCTAAAAATATCTACAAACTCAATCAAAGTCGTAATCCCTTAAACAGGTCACGGTTTTTCTACTCTTGCAATTGCGAACTTATATGACACTCGAGGGTATAGGGTCGTAATCCCTTAAACAGGTCACGGTTTTTCTACGACACACCTTATATTGAAGAAAAGTATGATATTGTTGATACGTCGTAATCCCTTAAACAGGTCACGGTTTTTCTACGAGCAAATATCGCTTC
>JABLXN010000010.1 GCA_013177995.1 Brevinematales bacterium
ATCTGATATATCTGGCTATAAGGTTTGTGAAAAAGGGTGGAAAGAAGATGGTTCAACTTTCCCGCAAGTGGACTTTTTCCACTATCTTCTGTGAAACGGTTATCTCACCTACCTGAGGAGTGTTTTTGCCTTTTGTCTGAATACTCGTTTATCCCTGTTTTGGGGAAGGGGGCATATTGTTTTTTGCCCTCTAAAAAGGCATTATTTTGAACTTTTAGTCTGTTCTTTGTATTCATTCTTAGAGAAAATCTCTTTGTTTTGAGGTTCTCATTTCTCTTTTTCCCCCTTTTTTGAGGTTATGAGGGGGATTTTTTCTTTTTTTAGCCACGGACAAAGGTTATTTCCACGGATGCAGGAAAGGGAATAAACGTATAATTTATTAAAAGAAATCCTTAAAATATAAAAGGAGGTAAGAATGAAACGTAGTTGGTTTTTGGTTGGTTTGTTTGTGGTGTCGTTGGTGGTGAGCTGTGGTATCCCAGGGTTGGATGATCTTTTAGGTGGAGGGACGACCACAAATGCGGTGGTTACTAATACTGTTACTAATGTTGTGACTAATGGAGGTGGTGGTAGTGGCAGTGTTGCGGTTCTTGTTGCCGAGTATCTTTTCGATGGCAATGCGAATGACAGCAGTGGAAATAAAAATGATGGGGTACTTCGTGCCCCTAAATGGTATAGCCTTCCCTTTTTGACCAATGGTCGGAAAGGGATTCCACAAACGGCTTATTATTTTCCCGGAAGAGAAGAGATTAATGTGATGGGACCTCATATTGATTGTGGAAATGGTCCTTCAATTACAAATATTCAGGATGAACTTACAGTATCTTTGTGGATCAAGCCTGCGGTTTTGCGAACACGAAATCTTCAAATCATTGGAAGGGAATCCAATCCCTTGCTTGGTGGGTGGGGGATATGGATCAATATGGATGGAAAGCTCCTTTTTAACTTATCAAAGGATGGTGAGGCTGTGGAATTATGGAATAGCAAAGTACAGCTTACCACAGATCGTTTTTATCATATTGTAGCTATGTACGATAGGAAAAAAGGAGTCGCTTCTGTTTATATTGACAATAAAAAACAAACCTGGGAAAATCTGTTCTATTCGTTGACATATCCAGTTACCCCAAATAGTATTGTTTTTCATGAGGACCACTTGATGATAGGGGGATTCTGGGGATGTGGAATCTCCTATTTTGAGGGAATTATTGATGATGTGAGAATTTATAATAGAATTCTTTCTGATGAAGAGGTAGAAGCGCTTTATAGAGAGTGAGCATGGGTAGAGTTAGACAGGGAGGGGAGATTTGTGTGGAATGAGCCGGATTTTATTTTTTTGTGGTCTTTCGTGGTAAGACTGAAAGAAAGGTATCAAGAAGCTGTTTGTTGCGAATCTCACTATCCCATACGGTGAGGATAAGGTTTTTAGCCTGTTGAGAAAGTTCTGTGTAAAGCTGGCTATCGTAGAGGAGGCGAAGGACATTCTCGGCGAACTTCTGGATATCAAAACAGGGTGTTTTTATGACCCCTTGAGGATAATAGGTTTTGAGTGCTTCGAGGTCAAAGGAAACCCCTGGAAGTCCCAAAGCCATTCCCTCTGCCATAGCCATTCCCCCACTATCATAGGTAGCAGGATGGAGCATCACTCGGCTCTGAGCAAACACGCGGTATTTTTCTTCACCAAGGAGGGTACCTAAAAAATCAACGTGATTGACTAAACCGTATTCTTTCACTTTTTGTTCCATTTCCTCTTTGAGGGGGCCGTCTCCTATAATAGCAAGTTTAGCGTCATTTTTTTTCTCCACAACCTGTTTCCATATTTCGATGAGTTCCAAGCATCCTTTCTGGTAATGGAGTCTGGCCATAAAACAGCCATCATAGATTTTGGGAAGATTCTGAAATTTTTCTTTGAGAGGGGCAATCTCATGCATGCAAACAAAACCCTGAATGACGAGTACTTTTTCCTGGGGTCGCTTTTTCGTAATAAAACGCTTTTTATCGGGTTCTGAGGTGACAAAGACAATATCAGCAAACTTCTTGATAAGCCAATAGGAGGGAAGCTGGCTGAGGTAATAAAAGAGTCCGCGAAGAAAATTCTTGCCTTTGTAGGGGGAATTTTTTTTCCATGGAGGAGGAGCGAAGAGATAAAAGCCTGCTGCCCAGAGAAGTTCTGGATGGCGGAGTTTCATAAAAAAGGCAGGAAAACTATCAGGCCAGAAGTCGGATGACGAATAGACTATATCCCCTGTCTCATAATGGTAATTCTTTATTGCCCATTTGATTCCTTTCCACGTTCTTTCAAGGAGGTAGCCGGCATGATGCCATAATGTGTCGTGCCGTTTGATGGTGCTTGGGAGGGTAAGAGTATGAGGGGCCTTGACATGGGTGTTTTTTAATACACTCAGATAGTCATCTGAAGAGACAACATACATCTCAAATGCATTTTTCCAGTACCTGAGAATTTCTGTAGAGATTCTGTCCCCGCCGCTTAAAGCTCCTTCCCCAATGTACGAAAGACTTACAAGAAAAAATCGTTTTCTCATGATGTATACTCCGGGTCAAGATGAGAAAGTATTTCCTCAAAATTTTTTTCGCTATAGTACTTTTCCACATAGGGTCTGGCGTTTTGACAGAGCTTTTGGTAAAGATCTCTGTCGTTTTTCAGAGTAAGGATGGCGTTTATGAAATTTTCCTTGGTGGGTTCAATAACGATACCAACCTCTGGAGTTACGACTTCAGGGATACCCCCTTTTTTGCTTCCTATAACGGGGGTTCCACAGGCCAAGGCTTCAAGGATAACCCTTCCGAAACCTTCTTCGTAAAGTGAAGGAATACAAAATACGTCAGCAGCGTTATAAAATTTATAGAGTTCTGTGTTATCCTGTCTTCCCCAGAAGGTTATGTTGGGGAGAGGATTATTGAGTAAAAAATCTTCTTCTGGTCCTGTACCAACAAACCAGAAGGAAATATCTTTTTCCGTTTGAAGAGCATTGGCCACTTCCCAGAGAAGTTTAAAACCCTTGATAGAGATAAGCCTTCCAACAAAGAGAACAATGAATTGGGAAAGAGAAACGTCGAAAGATTCTTTTGCTTTTTTCTTTTCAATTGGTAAAAAATGTTCTAATTGTATCCAGTAATGAAAACGATGAATCTTCTTTTCATCAAGGCCAATAGTGGAGAGTTCTTTACGAGAACCTTCGGAGAGGCAGAGGATGGTGTTGGCAGATTGGAGAATCCATCTGGTAAATCGTGCCGTGAGTGATTGAGGGGACATCTCATAAATGGCATGAGTTGCCACGACGATTCTTGGTTTTTTATAAATCGACTTGAGCCATTTGGCTATGAGAGCACTGCTAAGTCCATGAGCATAAATGGTGTCAGGTTTGCCTATTTTGAATTGGCAGAGAAGAAGGGTCTTGAAAAAAAGGTAGGGAACAAGGTAGAGGAATTGAAGAAAAGGATAATGTTCAAGGATATGAAAAAGGTTTTTGAACCACCAGTGACGATAGATGGTGATATTTCCGATGATTTCTTTCTTTTGATAGGTTTTTATGTTTTTTGTCACGATTGGTTTGTAGGTAGAAACTGAGACACGGTAAGAGGGATATTTTTGAAAGGCTTTTACAATATCGCTCATGTGGGTTTCTACCCCTCCAACGTCTGGAGGAAAAGTGGGGGAAAGAAGAAGAATATGTTTTTGTTTATAAGACATACCAAAGACCTCAGCGTTTTTTGTTTTTTTTCCTGGTGACAAAGACTATACCCACTAAGAATCGCAAAAAGTACATTCCTATAGCAAGGAAAGGATGAGAAAGAAGATATTTCCATTTTCCTTTTTCGATAAATACTCCCACATAGCGGTACCATAATCCAAATTGCTTTTTGAGGTCCGGGTCATTCTTTCCCCATTTCTGGATATAAGGGGCAAAGTTCTGGGTATAGTACGTCTTTTTTTTGAGGTAGGTTTGGAGAGAAAATTCTGATTCGTTATGGTAAATGCAGCAAAGGGGAAAGGGAGGAGAAACACCTTTTTCCTGAATAAAACCCCAGAGGGAAAAATTTATCAGAAAATTTTCCTGGCTCTGAAGAAGATCAATTGGTCCTTGTTCTTTTATTTTTTTGTCAAGATCCCAGTCTTCGGGACCGGAGAAATTTTCATCAAATCCCCCTACCTTTTGAAAAATATCCTTTCGAAAAAACCTTGCCCCATCAATAACTGTTCCATCATAAAAACGACGTTCAAATCTCCGGACTCGAGACCAGTAGGAGGTACCTAAAACAATTTCCGGGATATGAAGGGCGACGGCATTTTTCGTTTCCATCCACCAGACACAGGCTTCAATAAGTGAGGGAGAGAGGATCATATCGGCATCAATATACATGACGTATTTGCCATGAGCTTTTTCTATCATGCCATAGTTTCTTTGGGCAGAACGTTCAGGACCTTTGAGATAGACATAGGGGGTATATTTTCTGGCGATCTCTTCTGTTTTGTCTGTAGAGTGGTTGTCTACGACAATGATCTCTATATGTGGATAGGTTTGTTCTTTGATACTTTGGAGACAATTGGCAATATTTTTTTCTTCGTTTTTGGTGGTGACCACTACAGAGACAAGGGGCGAGTCATTCATGAGGTACCTCCGATTTAGGATTTGTTTTTTTGAATATAAAGATCATGGTTTCTTTGTCGGCAATTTTAGCCAAAGGATATAAAATTCGAAGTAACCATTTTGTTAAAAGAGGACTTTTTTTCACCGACCACCAGAGGTCTAACGGATATTCCCACCACGGGGAAAAACTTTTTACGTAAAAGAGGGGAAGAGAGTGGGTGAGTGTCTCGATAGTCTTTTGTGTTGGCCACCATACATGGCGTGGGGCATCAAGGTGAAACCAGTGTTCTTTGCCAAAAGAAAATCCTAAACTTTTAGCCCATGGAAGAGCAAAGACAAGAAGTCCATTCTCTGAAAGAAGATTGCAGGCTTTTTGAAGATATTTTTGCGGGTTATTGCAATGTTCTAAAACGTGCCAGAAACTGATAATATCAAAGGTATTGTCTCCAAAGTCCAGCGAAAGAAAGTCTCCCTGAAAGCACAGAATATTTTTTTCGCTTATTTTCTTATAACCTTTTTCAGAGATTTCTACACCGACAGGTTGAAAATATCTTTTTGAAAGTTTTTGCAAAAACTTTCCATCTCCTGCTCCTACATCAAGCCATCGTTTTGGAAAATTACTCTTTTTTGGAGGGGAGAGAAAAAAAATCCTGAGTTGAAAACTTAACATATCTATAATATCAGAAAAAAAAGAAAAAGGAGTTTTCTGATTATTATAATAATCAAAAGAATTATAATACCTTGCGTAGTACTGAGGGTCTTGTACAATAGAAAGTTGATATGTTTGACAATTATTACAAAAATACACGGGAAATTTTTCGTCGGAAAGAAAATATCGCCCATGGGTATTTGAAGCTTTCATGATAGGAGAGGAAAGGGGAGATTGACATATCATGCAGGTTGGTTTGTTGATGGTATTCATTTTTTTCTCCCAAAATCCATGAGATGTCCTATCACCTTCATCCCCGCTCGCCAGAAGTACTTGACATCCTCGATATCTCGAATAGAGAGGAGTTTTCGCAGAAGAAATTCAGGATGAAAAGCCACAGAATACAGTCCCTGCACGTATTTCATCAGGGTTTCTGGAGACATCGGGGTTTTCATCATAGGTTCTCGCATGTCGTATCTATCCCAGTCTTCGCTGACAAGCCAGCCGTTTTGTCTGCATTCTTCAAAGAGAGGGGTGCCGGGGTAGGGAACCACAACGGTTGCCTGCATGGTGTAGGCGTAGTTCTTGATGAGAAGATAACGACCAAGTTCGAGGGTACACCTGGCATCCTCTTCGGTTTCCCAGGGATAGCCAAACATGATGGTGATGTGGGGGTAGAGACCCGCCTTTCGCATGAGTTTGACGTTTTCTACCATTTCTTCAATGGTTTCTCCCTTTTTGACCCTGTCTAAGGTTTTTTGATTGGCGGATTCAATACCGACGAGCACAAGTCTGAAGCCGGCCTTTTTCATGAGTTTCATCTGGTCATAGGAGAGGGCCTTACCAAGACGCATGTTGCAGTCCATGGTGACCTTTTTGTGGTAGCCCCGACGTATCATCCCTTCACAGAAATTGTCAAGCCATTCCCCGACTGGAAATGTCCCTGTATCATCCATGATCTCACGAACATGGTACTTTTCAATGAGCATACCGATCTCATCGAGAACATCCTCAACGGGGCGTTTATTGAACTGGGGATAGAGGGTTGTCCAGGAGCAGAAGGTACACTGGTGATACCAGCAGTCTCTTCCGGCCATGATATAGGTCCCCGGGGTGTGTTTGTAGTTACCGTTATGATAGGCATAGTTTTCCCACCGTGTGAGGTCTCGATCAATCCAGGGAAGAGTGGCAAGATCATACTTGCGCTGAAATTTTCCCGAGGAGACAATGGTATGGTTTTCACGGTAAAAAAAGCCTGGTTCAAGAGAAGAGACTTTTCCGGAAAGAAACTCTACAAGATTCAAGAGCAGAAAATCATAATCTCCCCCTGTGAGGATATAATCTACAGGGCAGGCCTGGAGGGTCTCTTCAGGGAGAGCGGTGACGTGATCCCCCATCAGGACCACGGTGATGTTGGGGAGAAGTTCTTTGAGAGTTTTGACAATCTCCCAGTGTTTTTTGATCACCGGTGTTTTGGTTTCCATGGCGACGAGAGAAATTTTCTCTCTTTTGAGAAAGGAAAACCACTCATCGAGAGAGAGACCTTCAGCAATGCCGTCCAACCACACCACATCGTAGCCCTTCTTTTTGAGAAGAGTGGCGGCACTAGCTGGTACCATAGGGTAGATGAAGGTGGGGTTATTGAACCACTGGAATTGTCTATTCTGTGAGAGAAGGGGGACGCCCTTTTCACTTTTCAAAGGGGGGTAAGTAATGGCAATTCGCATAGATTACCTCTTGAGTTCTTTTGTAAGAAGTCCCTGTATAAAAAACCATCCATAGGTGAGATGGGAAGCAAAAATGCCTATCATGGTAGCCAAACGTTCAAAAACGGTCTTGCCTTCTCCAAAAAGAAAGGCCCCGAGAAAGTAGACAAACAGGATTCCCCCATAGAGCCACCAGAGAAAAGGGAAGAGAAGAGATGGAACCCATCCAAAGAGTGTGCCTAAAAGGAAAAGTGAGGGGAGAAGATAGGCCATCTTGAGAGAAGTGGCAGGGTAGCGTTTGGCAAAAAATCCCCTATGCAGGGCATAATTGGCAATCTGTCGAAAGTGATTGGGAAAGAGAGGACGACGATGATGCCAGACGATCACCTCAGGACTATAGAGGATACGGTGGCCTTTTTCCTTGATGGCGAGGCAGAGCTTGGTGTCCTCTCCAGGATAGTAGGTAGAATCAAATCCACCCACACTTTCAAAAACCTCTTTTTTTACAATCAGATTCACTGATGGGAGATCATAGTCTTCGTGTATGGTACCCACGGGGATATAACGCTTTCGGTAGTTTCCACTCATCCACAGGGAGGCGTAAATATTCCCGGAAAGGCGCTGGGAAAAACCATCTGAGGGAGGGGTGATACCAGGGCCTCCCACGGCGCCGATATCATCGGACGACAAAAGAATATCCACGGCTCGGCTGAGCCACTTTTCATCAGGATAGGCATCATCATCGGTAAAGGCGAGAATAGTTCCTTTGGCAAGTTTGGCACCCATGTCGCGTTTTTCCGCGGGGCCAACAGGTCCTGAGGGAACAATCCGGATATCGAGTTTTTGAGAAAGCACTTCTGTTTCGTTTTCATCCGGGAGGATAATGATTTCAAAAGGGGAGTAGTCGAGTCTTTCATAATAAGGTATAGCCTCACGGATGTAGTGATTGAAGGCCTTGAGGGGGATAATCACAGAAACCAGTGGACGAGACAATCTTTCCTCCTTTCGTGTGAGAAAATATTATAGCCCATTCTCTTTTTTTTGTCAAAAATGGGAAAGAAGTTCTCTTTTTGTGGAAAATAAAAAGACTATCAGACGAGTGAAACAAGACTTAGCGGGAGAGAATCTCTACTATCTCTTCAAATCGTCTCTGGAGATCCCCATCGAAGATCTCATCGGAAAGACGAATGAATCCATCAGCCGACGGGGATATCGGAGCAATGGTGGCAGTGGAGATTTCATAGCAGGAAAGATTTCCGGCAAAAAGAGAGCGCATTTTCTTGAAAACCTTTTCATATCCAAAGGGACCATCTTTTTCCTTTTCCCCTGTGCCACAGACGGTAATAAAGATGAGTTGTTTCAGAGAGCGGCCGTATTTTTTGAGAAAACCCCGAAGAGGAGAGATAACTTTTCCCATCCATATGGGGCCCAAGAGAATAACTCTCTCATAGCTGGAGGGAAAGCAGGAGAGGGGAAAAAGAGACACAGGAAGATGGAGGGCAGAAGAAAGGAGAAGCAAAAAAAGATTGGGGTGTTTTGGGCGAAGGGTTTCGAGGTCGCTTGAGAGACGCTGGGCTAACTTATGAGCAATAAACTCATTATTGCCCGTCTCACTAAAATAAAGGATAAGAGTTGAGGGGGATGTTGGTTTTGACATGATTTTCCTCCTGAACGTTTGTTCATTATAAGGGGAAAAGAGGGTTTTGGCAAGGAAAGAGGATTTCTTTTTTTGGTACTCACTATGATAAAGAGTTTTTTGAGCGGAGATGGCTATTCCTTTGTTTCAGCTACGAGGGCTTTGGCTGAAACATCGATAGAGCCCCCGCCCCTGCTTGCGGTGCCTTCTGACAGAAGCCACCAGGGGAACACATGCCCCGCGGACCTGGTGGGAGAGGGCTCCATTCTCCTGCCGATGTCCGAGCTACAGGAGGTGGCGAGGAAGCCCGGGGTCAGACATGGAGGGCTGTCCCCTGCAGGGGTCTCAAGAAGTGAGCATGTATGGAACTATCGCTAAGGTTTTGGAAAGAAAGCAGTTAGGAGAGAGGGAGGTGTCTTGAAATTTTTCTTTTGCTATTTTTTGTTTTTTTGTGTATAATATATAGGGAAGCAATAAAGGAGTTTTGAATGGATATTTCACCTTTTCTTTTTGAAATAGCGGAGACACTTTTTGTCAAATATACAGCCTTTTTGCAGGGAAGGGAAAAAGAGAAAGTTTCTCTCAAAGGCTCTCTCTCTGATTACAAAAAGGCGTTTCAAAAATTGAGCAAAACGATGCCTTCTCTTTCCTATGAGGAGAAGAAACTGGTTCTTCTTCTCTTTTCGGCCATGACCCATGATAAGCCCCAGCAAAATCTCTGGGATGTGGTGAGGTTTTTTCATCGTCACCCTAAAAGACAACTCTTGTGGCTATCTCGTATTCTCTCTTCTGATCATCGGTTGTACACGGATGATTGGATGATAGTGCAGGGAGGATGGCCAGCCGAGAACCAGATGAACGAGTTTTTTACCCTTTCGGATTATTTGTCCACTATTTACCACCATCGGGTAGTGCTCAATGTGATTGGCTATGGGAAATTGATCAAAAATCTTTTCCCGACGGTAAAGTCGAATTCTTTGCCCTTTTTTATCAAGAAGGGGCGATATACCACTCTCTCGGCTTTTTTGCATGATATTGAGGTGTTCTTCTCCCATGTGAAGTTTTACAAGACCTTGGTAAATGAATCTCTTCTGGGAAGTCCACATCAACCATGGTTTGAGAAAGAGCCTTTTGCTACCATGATCGATACGATCAGGGAGAATATGGACACCACAGAGGAAGAGACCCTTGAATATATCTCTCATATGATGAGTGCCGCGGTGAGAGTGTTATATACCGATCTTTTCAAAACCTATCGTCCTTTGTGGGTTTTCTATTTTTATTTGGTCTATCTGGTGTTCATTCGTCAGGATACGCAGCAGAGTATTGAGCATGCCATTCAGATGCTTTGTGTTTTACCAGAGGAGATTTCTCTTGTTCTGTCCTTTTTCCATCCGGAAGGGGTATTTTTGAAAAATGGGCTTATCAAGTTAGTTTCTCGGGACTTTTTTATTGAAGAGGACGAGGAAGAATCGCAAAACTCCTTTGGAGAAACGCTTCCTATTCTGTCGAAAAACTTTGAGGTGAACAAAGAGGATTTTTATCGGTTAATCAACTTCTTCCTTGATCGTAATGAGGCCTTGAAGGCTCAGTTGACCTGTCCTGTGGTTCTTCCTTCCAAGGGAGAAGAACCAGAAGAAGCCACTCCACCTTTTGATATAGACTGGCTTTTTGAGTCCACTTCTCGTGAACCAGAACCCGTTCAGAAAGAAAACACCACATCGGTGATCACGGTAGAGAAGAAAGAAACTCTTTATGAGATCATTAAGCCCAATATCAATCTCAGTAAGATTATTCTTGATGAGGATGTGAAACAGGAACTTCTCAATGCGGTGGATATGACCAAGACGATGAAGGTTCTCAAGAGGTGGGGAGTGAAGCCTTCGCTTGCCCAGAAAGAGGCTTCTTCAGTGAAGATTCTTCTCTATGGTATCTCCGGGACAGGAAAGACGATTACGGCTCAGGCACTTGCCGGCGAGGCTCATGCGAAACTTTTCAAGGTAGATGCCGCGAACCTTGTGAGTTCTTTTGTAGGAGAATCTACCAAGAACGTTAAACGGGTCTTCGAGGAATACTATAATTATGTCAAAAACTCCAAGGAAACCGTCTTCTTCTTCATCAATGAGGCGGATCAGCTTTTGAGTTCGCGAGGTATGATTCATCAGGCGGCCGACAAGGAGTACAATCAGATGCAGAATCTTCTTCTCGAGGAGATTGAAAACTTTCAAGGGGTGTTTATCGCAACCACAAATTTGATTGAACTTTTTGATGTAGCCTGGAACAGGCGTTTTAATATCAAGATTCGCTTTGATGTGCCCAAGTATGAGACTCGTTTGAAACTCTGGCAGGTTCATATCTCTGAAAAGATGCCACTGGCTCCAGATGTGAATCTCGAGAAACTTGCGGAATATGAACTCGCTGGTGGGTCTATTGCTAATGTGGTTTACAATGCGGCTCGAAAAGCAGCTGCCAGGACAGGGACAGAACAGATTATCACACAGAAGGATTTTCTGGATGCAATCGACAAGGAAATGAAGTCTATTCTTGGTCTTTCTGCCAAAAAAGTGGGTTTTAATCGATAAGGGAGTGGCATGAGCTGGGTACTTTTTGGGGGACTTGGCTATGAAAAGAGGTTGTGGGAGGTTTTGGGAAAACCTTCTTTCAAAGTAGTAGGAACGGACTATGTCCTTTCTACGGAGTCTTTTACCCCTGCCCCATGGGCGGATGGGGTGTTTGCTGAGTATCTCACTCATAATTATGCCGGGCTTGTGGCTGAGTCTGAAGGGATTATTCATCTGTCCAATAGCCTTTTTTCCTGTTATGTCGCTATAGATATGGCCATTCTTTATCAAAAACCTGCCTGGGTTTTTCTTCCAGGGAGATCGTGGAGGCTTTTGTTTCTTTCACAAGGAGAAGGGGGATGTATAGGATGTACAGAACCATATCATCCACCAAAACCAGCGATGGTATGGGAGAAGTTCTCTCCTGAATGGCTTGAGCTTTTGGCTACTTTCTGGAAAAATTCCCCCACAAGCAGTACTCTCTGGGAGAAGGAAGGGGAGATGAAAATACTACCACGAAGGGAAGATTGTCCTTTGCATGGGGAGGAGCATCCTTATGCCACAGGGAAACATCAGCTTGTGGTGGCTGTTTCCTGCGGGGAGAACTCTGTAGCGATTACGCCGTCTTTTGAAAGGGCAATAGATCTCTCCGGTTAT
The DNA here is from genome assembly GCA_013177995.1 of Brevinematales bacterium. GTDB lineage: Bacteria > Spirochaetota > Brevinematia > Brevinematales > Thermospiraceae > Thermospira. Next base: position 11,817 of record JABLXN010000010.1, read on the forward strand.
CTTGAGGAGATAAAGCCGTTTGTGCGCCTTCGAAAGAGCAATGTTTTTTTTGTAGAGATGGAGTATGAAAAATTTTCCTGTCTTGTTTTCAGACAGGGGAGGTTTATTGTAAAAGGTACGAAAGAGAAGAATACGGCTCTCTATCTTTATCGCCAATTGGTGGGAGTTTGAAAAAATTTTGTGTCGTTCCACATTCATACAGAATGGTTATCTTCACACAAAAACTGAATACTTGTTCGGCCATCTTTTCTCTTTCAGTTTTAGGCTCTTTTTGTCACCCATCTTCCTTCTTCTACGAAGCGCTCCCGCGCGGGGCAAAAGGGGCGTTATCCTCGTCGCATGCTACGCATGCGCCTCGGACGGAGAATGGGCCGCTTTTGCGGGTATAGAAAGACCTCTTTTCTTTGCGGGGAAGTCCTTCCTCCGTGGGCGACATCAACTCGTCCTCCTGAACTTCGGAAGTATAGCGCCCACCTCGCTTCGCCGATTCCCCGCTAAAGCGGGGTCCCCGCGGCTCCACTTCGGTGGGCTTTTGGGGAAAAGCAACAGAAGATGTCGCCCCGGGTGCCTCCTGCACCCTCACTCCGGAAGGACTTCCTCCTTACGACAAAAGGCACACAACCGCAAAAGCGGCCCGGTGGGGTACAGAAAAAAAGGGCGATAAAAGAACCGTGCATTCTTTCACCAGCACGCGGGGCTTCTCTTCCAGAAGGGGCTTTTTAGATATATCACCGCGGCAGGGGCGAGGGCTATGACTTTGTTTCAGCAAAGAGCAATGGTTTAGCTGAAACAGGGTAATAGCTCTATCTTGCCCTAATGCTTTCAAGAGCAACTTTTTTCAATAGGCATCATAACAAAAAGCTTTTGTGTTGTTTCCCTGTTCATAAGAAATGTGAAAGTAGCTATTCAGTTTCATATGTGGAACGACAAGAGTTTGAAAAAATTTTGAGGACGAGAGGGATTCTCCTCTTGACAAGGAGAAAATTTTGCCTTACAATAATAGTCCCGAATGCGGGAAGTGAATCTGCCGAGATAGCTCAGTAGGTAGAGCGGAGGACTGAAAATCCTTGTGTCCGTGGTTCGATTCCACGTCTCGGCAGTTTTTTTATTATAGGCAAAGAGGTATGGTATGAAGAGAACCTATCAGCCAAGTAATATCAAACGTCGGAGAACGCATGGGTTTCGTGCCCGAATGAAAACCAAGGATGGACGGGCTATTTTGAGTCGTCGTCGTGCCAAGGGTCGAAAGAAACTCACGGTTTCTGATGAGTTTTAAGTGGGATCGCTCTCGCCGTTTGCGGCAGGAGCAGGCTATTCGTCAGGTGTATAGTCAGGGCACCAGGGTAAAAATGGCCCGGGGTGCCCTTTTTTTTCTTCCTGCGGAGGATCTGCGAGTGGCTATCAGTGTTTCCAAAAAGACGGGTATGGCTGTGGTGCGCAATCGTCAAAAAAGGTTGGTGCGGGAGTTTTTCCGTCTTCACCAGGAGGAGTTTCTTCAGCCTTTCTGGATGATGTTTGTGGTGTATCAGCCCTACAAGAATCTTGGGGATCTTTCTTCGGAATTGTTAGAGGCCTGCCAGAGGGCAGGGATTCTCGTGTGCAAAGAGTCTTGATAGGTCTTATTCGGTTTTACCAGAGGTATATTTCCATTCATTTGCCCCGTTCGTGTCTTTATCATCCCTCTTGTTCGGAGTACACCGTGGAGATGATTCGCCGGCATGGGGTTTTTCGTGGTCTTGTTGGGGGGATTCTTCGCGTTTTTCGTTGTCAGGGATGGTTGTTTATAGGGGGAAATGATCCTGTTCCACGCTTTTTTTCCTGGAGGAGAATTTTGAGTCGGTATCCCTTTTTCTGGAAGGGGAGAAGAAAAAGATGAGACCCTTGCACGGATGTTTTCTTTCCCTGTCTGGGTCAGGGGCTACGCCCCTGAAACCCCGATTTTTCTGTTTACAAGAGCCGGTTTGTCTTTTTTATTCAAAAAAATTGGTTTATTTATTACAGCACGGAATATTTTGATACTAATTTTTGTTTCTTTATTACTTTTTTGAGACCTTTGCACGAATGTGCAAAGGTCTCAAAGATAGAGAACCTTTCCGAGGATAAGCTGGTGGGTGTTTTTCTCAATTAGGATCATGTTTCTTTTCTTGCCATGTGCACTATCTCTTCCCAGGAGAGTTTGCCCCAGGCAAGGTCATACTGGAGCTTGGCACGACGGGGACTTTCTCCACTCACAAACACCCGTCCTAAGCCATGAAGGCGTTGCTTGAGGGAGAGAATCTTCTTTTTGAGTTGAGAGACCTCCTCTATTTCCCTGTCGGCAAAGTCGGTGAAAGGTTTGGGAACAAGGGGATTGATATCCACAATAATCTCCGGGGTATAGCCATAGGTTTTGGCCTGCTGTTTAGAAAGAGAGACGATCTCTTTGATAAGCGTTACCATTTCCTGGAGGTCTTCTTCTGTTTCGTCCGGGAGACCTATGAGGAAGTAGAGTTTGATTCGTTTGATGCCAATAGCGGTGGCCTGTCGGACCTTTTCCAGAAATGTTTCATTCGGGATCATTTTTCGAATGAGACGTTTTTGTTTTTCGCTGGCGGCTTCCGGGGCAAGAACAAGGGTTTTCTTTTCGTTGGTGATGATCTTTTCTAATAAGGAGGGGGAGAGGGTTTCAATACGAAAGGCGGAGAAGGAGAGTTCAAATCCCATGCGGTTTAATTCATCAATGATACTCTCAAACTCAGGATGGTTGGTAAGGGTTGCCGCCACTAACCCTAATTGACGGGTTTTCCCCTGATAGAGAGAAGCCGTCGCAAGGATACTCTCCTTTGAAAAGGCCTGATAGTCTCCATAGAGATGAGAGACAAGACAAAAGCGGCATCGATAGAGACAACTTCTCGAGATTTCTACAAGACCTCGCATGGGAAATTCATTGTCCGGGGTGAGAATCACTGTGTGAAGGGGATTGGAGACGGGGTGGGAGAGGAAAGCCTGGTGCTGAGAGAGAATATCCTCCGGGCGAAAGATACCCTCACCTGAGGAACAAAAATTCCACCACTCCCCCTCATGGGAAAGCAAAGCCTCTACCACAAGAGGAAGGGCAAATTCAGCATTGGTGGTGATGATGAGATTGGCGAGATGTTTGAGATAACCAGCGAGAAGGCTACACCCAATACCGCCTACCACTATCGACGGATGAGACCGCCTGCTATTTTCAAGAGGAATACCCGAAAGAGAAAGCATCCGGATAAGATGAAGGATATCCACTTCAAAAGAAAGACTGACCATGAGGACATCAAACTCTTCTAATGGTCGTCCTGTCTCGAGAGAAAGAGGTTTGTGTTCTCCCTCGTAGAAGAATCGCTCCACAGAGAGAAAGGGATAAGACTGAAGCAGATGATACACCCCCTGAAACCCGAGAGAGGCCATTCCTACCTCATAACGTTCTGGAAAGATGAGGGCAATGCGTTTCTGGATTTTCTTTTTGGGATAGGGATAGAGAAAAATCTCCTCGCGTTTTCTCATGAATACAGAGACTCCTCAAGAAGCAAGCGCTTTTCTATGAGAAAGCAGAGAAACTCCGCCCCTTCTCGAATCTCTTTTCGAAGCTGATTGAGGAGCGTCTCATCCACCGACTGAGAAGAGAGAAGCTTCTGGATACTCTCCTGCATGGTCATTTCTATCAGTCGGCCAAAAAGGGGATTTTGTTTCACAAGGGAGAAGAGTTTCTCCTCAGGACTTTCTCTGGTGAGAGCCACTTTCAAGATCTCGAGCGTCTGGCGAAGTTCTTTCAAGGTCGAGAGAAAGTTCTGCGAAGCATAGGGAGAGTGAGGTGTGGGGGGAAGGTGATAGGGCTGAGAAGGAGAGGCCACACCTTCTATCACCTGAGAGAGGGGGAGATGTTCCATACCCTCAATAAAAAGTCCCCCTTCTGTGGCATTGATGGTGTGGATAGGGAGTTCTTTAGCCCGTCTTACAAACCATTCTTTGAAGGTGAGGAATTTTCTGTCGGTGAGTACAGAACCAGAACCATTCCAGGCCTTGACCTCAATCCTATCAGAAAAGGTTTGAGAAGTGGCATTGTATCCCTCGTAGGTGTGAAATCTATCCACGGTACTATAGAGCATACTTTCCAGGGCATTGTGGGGGGCGTGAGTATAGCGTTCAGAATAGGCTAAATCCTGTCCTACAAAGACAACGGGATCACATCCTAATCGATAGGCAAAATCGTAGGCTGTCGTGGAGACGGAACCTCCACAGAGGAGATCCCCCTTTTCTCCCCAGAAATGCCGGAAAACCTGATAGAGAGGAAGAACGGTATCATAGAGAAATATCTTTTCACGAGGGTAATGGACAAAAGTAAGAAACGAAGCCCCACTGTCAAGGATGAGAGAGGGCTTCTGTTTAGAGGCTAAAAGATAGAGCGCATTTTTGTCCTGGGGATCGACACTGACAACAAAATCAGCCTCTATACCCAATCTATCAAGGTAGGCAAGGACGGTATCGGTGGCGATGAGAATCCAGTGTCGTTTTTTTGCCTCCGTGAGAAGATGAGCGTTTCTGGCAAGGGATGGTCCTGCCCCAATCACCAGAGCAGGATAGTCTTTTCCACTTCCAAAAAGATGGCTAACCCCGGGAAGGGAAGAGTAAAACACCGAGTTTTTGAGAATGTTTCTCACCCAGAGTTTTTGAAATCGGCGGGCGGTAGCCTGGTTTATCTGTCTTCGGGAGAGATAGGCCACAAGAAGCCCGTGAAAAGAATCATAGACATCCGGAAAAAGAATTGCATACGGACGATGGATATACAAATTGAGTTCTCCTATACCTTTCTCAGCAAGGTAATCGATGAGAGGCTGAGGATCCCCCTGAAAGATTTTTACCCGCGGATTTTTCTTTATTTTCTCCAGAAAGTCTCCATTCCATGAAGCAAAGGTATCGTCGTGTTCATAGACGAGAACTTCGTAGGAGGTTGTATTTACAATATATTCAACCACATAGCCAAGTCCCACCCCTGCGATAACAACAACAGAAAAAGAAGGATTGAAATGTTTGACTACCCGTTCTGCTTCCCTGAGAGGATGAGCAGAATGAAGGGAGACTTCCTTCTCCTTGAGTTTTACCCGTAGATTGGGGAATTGTCCCTCAATCTTTTCTATCTGCATCAAGCATTCCTCCAGAGAATATGATTCTCACCGCCTCTTCCCAGCCGAGATTGGTTTTTTGTATATTGGGTTCTTCGACAAGGAGAAGATAACCAGTGGTGGGGAAAGGGGCGGTAGGGATATAGACCACAAAGAGGTCTGTCTTTTGAAGATTTTCAGGGAGGATATCTTTTTTCAATTTTCCCATCAAAAATCCCAAACTCTTGGTTCTATCTCCGGGGAAATCCACCAAAACAACGGTTTGAAAAAGCGGTTGATTTTCCTCATGGAAGACAAGACTTGCAATCTGCTTGATAGCCCCATAGAGGCTTCCAATGCCGGGGAAGTGTTCAAAGAAGTTTTCGATGGTACGTCGAAACCACCGACCCAAAAAGGTACGCAAAAGCACACTCAAAAGAAGAAGAAAGACAAAAAGACCAAGAAGGGTGAAAAGTTCTAAAAGCCACACATTGACACGGAAAAAATTCTGAAGCTGAAAAAGAGAAACAAGAGTCTCCATCCACTTGTGGATGGCCAAAAAGATCCATTTGAGCAGAAAAAATACCCCAAGCAATGGGATAACCAAAAGAAGCCCTTCTAAGAAACGATTCCGAATGAAAAGAAGAATGCGTTTCATGGTTTTCTCCTCAGATCTTTGAGAACCCCAAACGACACGAGAAAAGCCGATGCCTGGTCAAGAGAGGTGTGGAGTTTTATAGCGTCTTTCTCCTCCACTAACATCAAAAAGCCGGAGGAGATATTGGGGACACCGGGGACAAAAACCTTCAGCCAGGTTTTGCCTGAGGGATCGATGGAGGTACTTTTTCCCATGACAAACCCCATGGAATAGGCCCTGTCATGAAACGCCTTCACAAGCACAACTTCCCCTGTTCCTTTGGCTTCTTGTGGTTTTTCTTTGAAGAGAAAGGAGAGGAGTTGTTTTATTGCCCTGTAGAGAATATTGACACCTGGAAGGGTATCCATGAGAGTATCCACGAGGGAATGGATCCAGCGACCCAAAATTCCCTGGAGGATAATCCCCACCACAAGGATCACCACTAACATCAGAATAAAGCTTCCCAGTGAGAGAAGAAACTCTTGCCAGGGAGTCTGGGGAGAGAAAAAGAGGGAGAGAATATCAAGGGCGCGAAGGATATTGCGAACATATCCAAAAAGCCAAACCATCACCCAGAGCGTGAGACCCACAGGCAAGAGAAAACCAATAGCCTGAAGGATACTTTTGACAAACCATGAGAATACCCTTTTCATGGTTTTCCTCCAAAATAGTCAGTTTGGATGATCATTCTTCTCACAATACGAGAAAAGATGGGAGCAGCAATTTCACCACCGGTATGTTTTGGGCCGTGAATTCTATTGACGGCGACTACCATGAGGTATTCTGGTTTCTCAGCCGGAAAAACCCCCATAAAAAGGGCACTGAAGAAATTGGGATAATATCCCTGGCCGTTTTCTTTGGCAATTTGTCCTGTTCCTGTTTTGCCAGCGATGGTAAGCCCCTCTATACGGGCAGAGAGGGCTGTTCCATTTTCTCCGACGACCTTTTCCATCATATGGAGGATAGTTTCACAGGCCGTAGAATCTAAGACCTGGTGTCTTTCTTTTTCCTTGCCTTCATAAACCAGAGTGGGCGATTCATACCATCCATGATCGGCAAGCGTCCCCAATGCCAAGGCTAACTGAAGGGTGGAAACACCAATCTCCTGTCCAATAGAGGTCATGTATTTTGAGAGGCCGGACCATTCCGAAAGAGAACGGAGAATGCCTTTGGCTTTTCCAGGGAGAGGAATAGCAGGAGTTTTTCCAAAACCAAGGTTCGTAAGAGTATGGTACCATCGCGTAGCCGTGAAACGGTCAGCGACCTGGACCATACCTACATTGCAGGATTTCTGAATGATCTCTGCCAGGCGAAGGTTGCCATGAGCAAAGCCATCCTTGATTTTTGTCTGGTATATCTCTATACTTCCCCCACAGAAAAAACTCTCATCCTGTCTGACTAACTTCTCCTGAAGGGCAAAGGTGGAGGCAAAGACCTTCATCACAGATCCTGGTTCATAAGCGACAGAGAGAGCATAATTGATAGAATTCCTCTCACTAATGGTAGTATACACATTGGGGTCGTAGCTTGGCCAGTCCACCATGGCAAGAATCTCCCGATTGGAGATTTTCATGACAATTACGCTTCCATATTCAGCGGAAGCTTCAGTGATACCCCTGATGAGCTCTTCGAGGGCAATTCGGGAGACAAGGGGATCAAGGGTGGTATAGAGATTCTCTCCTTTTTTGAGCCTTTCATCAAAGAAGAACTCAAGACCGGCGAGTCCTTCATTGTCAATATTGACATAACCAACAACTTTCGCTGTTTCCAAAAAGCCATAATACCGGCTGTTTTTTTTCAAAAATCCCCAGCTATCCGATGGCCATTTGCCGGGGTAGTTGGTGAGAATGGTTTCGAGTCGGTTTTTTTGCGAATAGGGGAGACGGCGCTTGAGATAGACAAAGTCTTTGGTACTTTCAAGAACACTCATGTCCTGAAGAGAAAAGACCTTTCCTTCCATTCCCACAAGATGAGTGATAAGCCACTGTCTTGTTTCTTCTGAAAGTCGTGCAGGTCTTATATAGAAATCATAGTACTCCACATTGAGAGTGAGAGCGTTGGTGTATCTATCGTAGATAATTCCTCGTTGGGTAAAGGTCCCTTCTGTTCCTGAAGTTTTGACTTCTGGCCAGAGAACGAGGGTCATGATTCGATAAAAGAGAAGCACAAAGGCTAAGAGAAAACCTAGAATAACGAGCGTTGCCCGTTTATTGACCATATGTTCCCCTCTTCTTTTGTATTAGTATACCAAAAAAGGGTAAAAAAAGCCAGTTTTGAGACCTTTGCACATTCGTGCAGAGGTCTCAAAAAAGGAATAAAAACAAAATAGAGTATAAAAAATATTCTTTGTAGTAATAAATACCTCCATTTTTTTTGAATAAAAAAGACAAATAAGCCCTTCTGAACAGAAAAAGCGGGGAAGAGGGGCGTAGCCCCTGACCCAGATCGGGGAAGAAAACACCGTCGCAAGGGGTTATTGTCCCATTTCCTTGCTAAAAATTCGTTTTTTCTTTACAATACCACAAGAAAGAAAAGGAAAGAAAGGAGAAATCATGCTTCCTGTTTCCATACCGTTTTTGACGGCCAGGGTTTCCCTTTTTGGACGGGATGATCTGAGAGAATACCTTGTGCAGACGATTTATGAAAAAAACAGGTTCCGTATTTTGATTCTTGATGAGAAGAAACTCTTTGCTTCCTTTTTCAGTCGTGAGATGCGTCGGATTATCCAGCAGACGGAAGTGGTGCTTTGTGGCTCGAATGTGATTGCATGGAGTATACGGCTTCTCACGGGTCGGCATGTAGAGGTTTTTTATCCCATCACTATTCTTCTTGATATCCTGCGTATTGCTGATGAGATGCAATACTCCTGTTATCTTTTGGGTGGAAGCAAAAAGGTGGCCAATGAGGCCAGCAAAAGGATTCGTCGTTCTTTTCCCAATGTGCGGCTTTTGGGGTATTATACCAATGAACTTTCGGAGAAACAGTGGCTTGATGTGCTGATTTCTATCAGAAAATCCTGTCCACAGATCTTTATTGTGAGTTTTCCTGATAGTGTGTATCAGGAACGCTGGATTACCAAGAATTTTTCGTATTTTTCTCAATCGATTATTTTGGGGATTGATACTTCCTTGGATGTGTTTGCTGGGCATCGGAAGATGGGAGTCGTCTGGGATGAAAAAAAGGGATGGCGAACGGTGGGGTTTTCGTTTCGGCCACTCACATGGTTTCGTCAAATGATCATCATTATGGCGGCTATAACCAAAAAAATCTTTCAACGTGAGGAAGCGTGATGGGTGAAGAACGCTTTTGCGATATTGCCCTTATCATAGGAAAACAGGATAAAAACCTGCTCTCGCTTGATGTCTATACTCATCATTATCTTTTGCCTTTTACGCCGCGTTTGAGGACGATTGATTTTGTGGTTTCTTCTCTTGTGTATGCCAGTGTCAATCCACTTCTTGTGCTTACCCCGGAGGATACCGATATTCTACATGATTATCTTGTGAAGGGGTGGCCCGATAGTGAGATATATGTTTTTGACAAGCAAAAAGTTGAGATGGAGTTTCTGCCATTTCTGGAGACATTGCATGCCGATCATTCCCTGAAAACCATTGGGATTTTCTATGGGCATTTTCCAAACTGGTTTTTCCCTCCTGTCAAGCGGAATCTTCCAAGTTATGCTGTCCTCCAGTATGAGACACCCAAGGAACAGGTGCCTGTGGGGGTGATTCTTCCTTTCAGGGCGTTTGAGGACGGGATTCGGGCTACTTCGCAGGCCAACATGTATGATTTTTTGGAAAGTCTTATCGCCAACCTTTCTCAGGAGAAACGCATGCAGAGGGTGAGCCTGAAGGGGTATTTCCGTCCGCATTATACCCTTGAGGAGTATTATCAGATTCATATGGACCTTCTGGATGATTATTATTTTTTGGACCATCTGAATTCTCTTGTGCCGGTGAGGCCGTTTACTGTGCCGAATGTGGTTTCACGAACCTATCGTTCCTCTCATGTGATCAATTCGATTGTGGGAGAGAATGTCCATATCTACGGGAGAGTGGAAAACTCCGTGATATTCTCCAATGTTATTATAGACAAGAAGGCTGTCATCAAGAATTCTGTCATCCTGCCCGGGAATCATATTGGGAGTGAAGCCCACATTGAGCATGCGATTATCGATGAGTTTTCTATGGAGAATACTGTCCCAAATATTGGGGCAAAATCTCGTATTGGAAGTTTATCGGCTGTTCGGTCCAATGAAAGGTTTCCCCAGTTGTCGAGTGGCCTTACGCTCATAGGAAAGGATATTATCCTGCCGGAAAAGAGTATTATTGGAGGCAATTGTTATATTGAGAGTTTTGTTCCCCAGAATGTTTTGAAAAGGTACCATGTTCTCAGAGATGGGGAAAGCCTGTTACATGATGAGGAAGCATAAAGTTTTCCCAAGAAAGGTACCGATATATAAATGAAATACAAATAATCCCCGGAGAGGAGGGTAACTATGCCAAATTCAAAGCCCCAGGTACTTCTTGTGGCAACAGAGGTATCTCCGTTAGCCAAGGTAGGGGGATTGGCGGATGTGGTGGGAGCACTGGCCAAGGAATGTCACAACTCAGGTAAGGTCAAGGTAAGTGTGGCCCTTCCCCGGTACAATGAAGTGGACAAGTTTCTTGCTTCAGAACAGATCAAGGTCAAGAGACGAGAGGAGTTTCCTGTTACCATCGGGACCCAGTCGATGGTGGGTGCCATTGAACATGTGGTGTATCATGATATAGATATTTATCTTGTGGATCAGCCGCATTATTTCAAGCGTAATGGTATTTATTTTGATGAGACATACAAAATTGACTATGCGGATAACCTTGAGAGAATGGCATTTTTCACCCGTTTTGTCTTTGAGGCGCTGAAGGTGCTGGATCTCAAGGTAGATATTATTCATGCTCATGACTGGCAGTGTGGGCTTTTCCCCTTCTATCTCAAGAGTATTTACAAAATGGACGGGTTTTTCAAAAATACGAAAAGTGTTTTTACTATTCATAACCTTTCCTATCAGGGTATCTTCTCTGTGGAGCAGTACGGGATTCTTGGTGTGGACTGGAAATATTTTACCATCAATGGGCTTGAGTTCTATGGGCATATCAATCTCTTGAAAGCGGGAATCAATTTTGCGGATATGATTACGGTGGTGAGTGAGACGTATGCAAAGGAGATTCAGTCGCCAGAATTCGGGAATGGCCTTGAGGGGATCATCAGGGAAAAGGCAGCTGCAGGCCAGATTGTAGGGATTATGAACGGGGTCGATTATGAGGAATGGGATCCAGAAAAGGATATCTACCTCCCTGTGCACTATAATGCTAAAACCTTGGATCAGAAAAAGGCTTTTAAGATAGCGTATCTCAAGGAGAAGGGGATTGCCGATCCTGATCCTTCAAAGCCACTTCTTGGGATGGTGTCAAGGCTTGTTGATCAGAAGGGGCTGGACATTTTGCTTGAGATTATTCCCCGCTTGATGGAACAGGGGGTGTATCTTACTATTCTCGGTCAGGGGAAAGAGGAGTACGAGGTGAAACTGAGGGATTTTGCCCGCCATTATGCTCCTTCTTTTATCCTGTCTATTGCCTTTGATATTGCAGAGTCACACAAGATTATGGCGGCTTCGGATATGCTATTGGTTCCCTCTCGATTTGAACCGGCGGGACTGACGCAACTGTATGCGATGGCTTATGGGACGATTCCTGTTGTTCGTAGAACAGGGGGGCTTGCGGATTCAGTGAAACACGGGGTCACGGGTTTTGTGTTTGAGCCTTATACACCGGAGGCCCTTTTGAGTATGGTTTCTCAGGCTATTATCACCTACAAACAAAACCCCGCTCAGTGGGAAAAGCTTATGAAAAATGCGATGAAAGAGGATTTTTCCTGGAAGCAGAGTGCGCAAAAGTATATTGAGATTTATAAACGACTATTGCAGGAGCGATGAGGCATTTTCTTTTGATTTACTATGCCATAGCGGTGTTCTCCGGGGTGGTGGGAATAGCTCTTGTGGTACTGATGTTTTTCCAGAATCTTCGTAAGCTTGCTCTTGTCTATGGGGTTTTTGTTGGGGCTTTCTCCCTTCTTCTTGTGAATATTCTGCTGCAGTATTATAGCTATTTTATCTTAGGAGAGGTGGAAACACCACAGAAGTTGTGGTGGATGACACTTCTTATCTTTGTGTCCAAGAGTCTTTTTTTCCTGGGTTTTGGACTGGTTATGGTTTTTCTTTTTTCAGGCAAATGGTGGGTATACGTTATCAGTGGAGTGGAGTTTTTCTCTGCTGCTCTTGGGATTGTGGGAGGGATGATGTTTGCTTTCTTAGGTTTTTCCGATGAAAGGCTTAGGCTTCTTTTGTTTTTTGATCAGTGGGGATGGGGAACGCTTATGGTGGTGTTTCTTGCCTCTACAATTTTTTTTCTCTGGTTTCGAACGCTCTCTGATATGCCGACGCTTCTTTCTCGCGTTATCCGTATTCTTCTTGGACTTACCATTGTTTTTCTCCCTCTTTTTGCGGTCGATAATCTCTGGGAACTCTTTCAGGTCAAACTCGGGATATTGCCGAGGTGTTTTAATTTCAGTCCGTTGTATTATACGCTGTGGAATTTTTTGACGTTTGGGTATATGGTGAGGTTCTTGGCGGAGAAGAGTTTCTGGCTTTCTACTTTGGTGAGGCCTATTCCTGTACGAATAGGAGAGATAAGATTTTCTCAGAGGGAACGGGAGATTATAGGGCTTCTGATCCAGGGGGATGATAATTCGACCATTGCGTCGAAACTGTATATTACCGAACATACGGTTCGCAATTATATTTCTAAACTCTATGAAAAAACGGGCACTTCAAATCGGGTGCAGTTGGTGCAGAAATTGATGAGTCTCGTAGAGGAACAGGAGTAGACTGAAAGAAAGATGAGGGGTTTCTTTGTGAATTTGTGGGGAAACTTGACAAGGGAGTGGTTTTGCCTTATAATATACACTCACAATGAATGACGGAGTACGGGGCGTAGCGCAGCTCGGTTAGCGCACCTGCCTTGGGAGCAGGGGGTCGGTAGTTCAAATCTACTCGCCCCGAAGAAGGCGCCTGTAGCTCAGCTGGATAGAGCAACAGCCTTCTAAGCTGTGGGCCACAGGTTCGACTCCTGTCAGGCGCAACACGTGGTGGGTATAGCTCAACTGGTGAGAGCACCGGTCTGTGGAACCGGGGGCTGTGGGTTCAAGTCCCACTATCCACCCAGAGAATACAGAACGCGTCCGTAGCTCAGCTGGATAGAGCAGTGGACTTCGAATCCGAAGGCCGCAGGTTCGAGTCCTGCCGGGCGCGCAGAAAGATATAGAAAATGAGATAGATCATAAAGGGTTGTTAGCTCAGTTGGTAGAGCAGCTGACTCTTAATCAGCGGGCCGCAGGTTCGATCCCTGCACAACCCACAGGATGCGAGTGTGGTGGAATTGGTAGACACGCCAGACTTAGGATCTGGTGCCGCAAGGCGTGAAGGTTCGAGTCCTTTCACTCGCAGGCGTCGTTTGCGGGAATAGCTCAGTTGGTAGAGCGCTACCTTGCCAAGGTAGATGTCGCGGGTTCGAGTCCCGTTTCCCGCTATTTTTTTTATACAGGGGTTTTGGATGGAGATAGTTGTTCAGTCTTTTCCTGATTGTTATGCAGTGGGTTTTCTCTCATGGTCAGTTCTGGAAAGTGCCGAACTCTGGCAGCGTGCCCTTGCGCATCTTCAAACCAGTGTTGATGTACCTGGTTTTCGGAAGGGAAAGGCACCTTTCGATATTCTTGAACAGCGTTATGAAGAGATGGTCAAAAAAGAAGTAGAAGAAATTGCCCTGCGAGAGGGTGTGAATAGACTTCGAGCGGAGCACAACCTTGTGGCTCTCTATGATTACAAGCTTTCTTCTGAGGTAGCCAAGAATGCTTCTTTGCGAATGGTGTTTTATTTTGGCAGGGATGTGGTTGTTCACAAGGGGCTTGAGGCGATTAAACTTTCGTCGGTAGAATATGAGAAGGTCGAGTTGACCGAAAAAGATATTGTCGAAATGGTGAAACGTGACCTTGTTGAGCCAAAGGAGATTACCGGCAAGGCAGAAAAGGGTGATGTCATGCACCTGCTTTTCAAGGGCAGGACGGATCCTGTCGTGGTGCGTGTGGATGATATCCCCGGCAAGCTTGTTGGCAAGAAGGTAGGGGATACGGTCGTTTTAGACTGGAAAGAAGTAGGAAATCTTGTTTTTGATGTTCTTGAGGATGTGCGACAAAAGGGAGAAACAGAGGTTCAGATCCTCAAGGTGTTGCGGGCTTCTGATGTGGATATCAATGATGAATCGCTCTATGCCAAAACGCCTTTCCAGACCAAGGAAAAGTATATCGAGTTTTTGAAAAACGTGATGCAAAGAGAGATTGACACTATCAATCATCGCCACAGGGTGAGGGCCCTCAAGGAAGCGGTGAAGAAGGATCTTGATGTTGAGCTCAGTAAGGGTGTTTTTTATGATATGGTAGAGTCCCGCTTCAAGGATTGGTTTTTCTCTCATTTCAAGGCTTCGGTTTCTATGAAGGAGGTGCTCTCCGACAAAAAACTTCCTGAGGATATGCTCTCTATGATGACCTCTGTGTATGATGATCTCAAGTTTTATTATGCGATGATTGACTATGCCAAGAAGAATGGTATTGAAGCAACTCAGGAAATGATTTCGAGGGTGGTGATGCGACAGGCAAGTGAGGCTGGTGAAGATTACAAGGATTATGTGGAGAAGATGACCAAAGAGGCCTGGGATAATGCTTTGGCACAGGCTCAGTTTGATGCCGCTGTAGAAAAGTTTATGGAAAAGGTGACCTTCAAAGAAAAGAAGGTGGTGGGATACTACGAGTTTATTCAGTCTGAGGCATAAGAAGAGGTCGATGGATCTCGTATGCCGAAGTGGCGGAACTGGTAGACGCGTCGGACTCAAAATCCGATGGGAGCTGATCCCGTGAGGGTTCGAGTCCCTCCTTCGGCAAGCCCTTCCAGGATCACTGGAAGGGTTTTTTGTTTGGCGTTCTTTTACCTTTTTCATGGGAAAAAAGGGGGAAAAGGGTTGTGACAAGGGTGCTTTCTGAGAGATCAGGGGCTTTTGATCGTTTACTTACGTGGTTTTTTTGTTCTAGGCGGGATCTTCCGTGGCGAAGAGAACGTTCTTTGTATAGTGTCCTGGTTTCAGAAATGATGCTTCAGCAGACACAGGTTTCGCGGGTTGTGGAGTATTATCATCGGTTTATGGAGCGTTTCCCCGCCCTGGAGGCTTTGGCGGGGGCTTCTTTAGAAGAGGTGTACAGGGTATGGAGTGGGTTGGGGTATTACAGGCGAGCGCGTTACCTGTGGGAGACAGCTAAATGCCTGGTGAGGGATGGTCTTCCTTCTTCTGGATGGGAAAATTTACCGGGTTTGGGGAGATATACAGCTTCGGCGATTCGGGCTTTTGCTTTCAATGAGTGTGTGGGAGTGGTGGATGCTAATGTGGGACGGGTTCTGGCCCGTTTTCGGGGTATTCTTTCTACGAAGCAGGAGAGGCTTCAGAGGATGATGAACACTTTAGTCGCCTATGGGGTTCGGTTGGGGTATGAGCCCCGGGATGTGAACGAGGCTTTTATGGAGTTGGGGGCAGTTGTTTGTGGACGAGAGAGACGCTGTTATCTCTGTCCTCTCAAGAGTGTCTGTTGCACGTACAAACGAGGTGAGGATATTTATGTTATCCGGAAGAAGAAGAATTATGTCAATATCCAGGAGAAATGTTTTGCCTATCTTGGGGCGGAGGGAAGGGTATGGATGGTTCAGGGAGGGAGGTGGCGAAAAGACCTCTGGGATCTCCCTACAGGTGAAAAGAGTTGTGTGGAAGGGGAACGGCTGGGGGGCTTTGTGATTACCTATGGAGTGACGCATCATCGGGTACAGCGCGAGGTGGAGGTGTATCGGGTGAGAGAGGAGGCTTTGTCCGAGAATGGTCGATGGGTGAGCGTGTTTCAACCTGAGGTAGCCCTGGGTTCTCCTGCCCGGAAGTGTCTTGTTGTTCTCCAAGATTTTCAAGCCAGGAACTGAAGTTGGTGGTGATGAAGGCTTCGGCTTCTCGCTGGAGCTTTGGGTAGTCTCCAATGATAATACGGGCCGGGGGAAGAGATTTTTGAAAGAGGGAGGCATAGCGTTTACTTACGGTTCTTCCGTCGAGGATAAGCACAATGCCACGGTCAGATTTGCTTCGGATGAGACGTCCCACTCCCTGTTTCATGCGAAGCAGGGCCCGGGGAAGATAGTAGGCCATAAAGGCATTTATCCCTCTTGAGGTGAGGAGTTCTCCCTTGGCAGCAGGAAGGGCGTCCGAGGGGCTATCAAAGGGAAGTTTCTCAATGATCACGCATCGAAGATTATACCCACTCACATCGATTCCTTCCCAGAAACTGGAGGTGGCAAAAACGGCCGTTTTGGGATTTTTGCGCATGGTGGTAAGGATGGTGTGCTTGTTGGTTTCTCCTTGAGCCATGGGCAGGATACCCTCTGAGGAGAGGGTTTCTTTGAGTTTTTCAAAGGTGTCCTTGAGTCGCTGGTGAGAAGTGAAAAGCACCAAGGTTCCCCCTTCGTTCATCAGGATGTAGTCTTTGATACAGGTGAGGAAAAATTCATCTACCCTGAAATCTCTATCGCTTTCTAACAGGTGGATCTGGGCTTGATTACGATAGTCAAAGGGAGAGGGAAGGCTTATGGTGTGTATTTTTCTTGGGAAAGAAGGGGAAAGCCCAATACTTTCTCGAAAGTAGGTGAACTCTCCATTTACAGAAAGGGTGGCGGAGACACAGAGACTGAAGTGTTTGCGAAGGAAGATGCCACGGGAAAGAAATTCTCCGACCTCAAGGGGGCTATGGCAGAGTTTGATATTGGGGTAACGGGGATGGGTGGAAACCTCTATCCAGCCAACCTCTGTGGGTTTTCTCTCCTGATTAAAGAGGATGTTATACACCTGAGAGACATCGGAAAGGCTTTTGATACGGCGATCGATGGAGGCTAACGCCGGCGGAAGGGTGGGTTCAGAAGAGGTATTTGTCATGAGATTTTTGAGTTCATTCCAGAGATAGCTATAACGAGAAATGAGTTTGCCAACTTCCTCAAGACGAACACTGAGAAAATGAAAGAAGTCACTTCGTTCCACCTCATCAGTAATACGAAGTTGAGGTCCTGTATGGTGAAGTTTTTTATAAAGAGGAATCCCATCGTGAATGATGGCATGAATGGAATCCACGATGGAGGTATGGGTTTCAAGGAGATTTTCCTTGAGTTTGGCAAACTCCATCTGGTCTTCATACCGTGGAGGCTGGTGTTTTTTGAAAAGGTGGGGGAGAAGACCTTTTGGATGGTTTTTTCTATCCGTATGATAAAGACGTCCCATTTTCTGGAGAAGTCCACGGAGTGAAAGTTCTACACTCTGGCTTTTGAGAGCCACGTCCTCGAGATGATGGGCCTCATCGAAGACAATGGCATCGAAACGGGGTAGGTAGGAAATATAGGTCTGTGGGTCAAGGGAGGAGAGGATGAGGGAATGATTGGCAATAATAATCTGGGCTTTTTCGGCTTTGAGATAGGCCTTTTGATAAAAACAATTTCCCCCAAAGGGGCACTGTTTTCCCTGACAGGTCTCTCCATCGCTTGCGATTTCTTCCCATATTTCCTGGGGAATTTCCCGGGGAAAATCCCGACGGCTACCTGTTTCAGTGGTATGTGACCATTTTTCCAGGTCTTCGAGAAGGGTTATTTTGGACTTATCGGGATCATCAAAGAGGGAGAGAGCCCGGTCTTTGTCACCAAGAAGGTCTTTGAGTTTATTTCGACAGAGATAATTGCCTCTTCCGGTGAGAAGGGCCACCTCAAGGGTTTCACCTGTGATGGCTTTGATGATCTCGACAACAAGGGGGATATCCTTGGAGGCAATCTGGTCCTGCAGATGAATGGTATGAGTGGCTATGGCCACTTTTTTGCTATTGGTGATGGCCCAGAGAGAGGCTGGAATGAGGTAGGCAAGGGATTTTCCTGTACCGGTGCCGGCTTCTGCAAAAAGAAGAGATTTGCTATTGATGGTTTCGATGATGGCTTCCACCAACTGGATTTGTTCTTCACGGCTTTCAAAGGAACGGATATGCCTGGAGAGGAGTCCATCTGGTTGAAAGATAGCCTTGATCTTTTCTACGGAGAGTTTCTGTTGGGGATGAACGGGGAGTATAATATTGACAAGTGTACATTCGTTGTCTATGATGAAAAATCCCATCCCAAGGTTCTGGACACGCTGGGCGACAGAGAGATCATTGGTAGAGGGTTTGAGATTTTCTTTGGGATTCTGGTCGAAAGGGGGATGGTTATGGATGAAAACATCGCCCTGGAGGCTTCGGTGGAGGTTGTAAGGGGTGGCCATGTCATTTCCATAACCTACTACTTCGATAGAGGTTACTTTCCCCTCTTCGTTGATAAACCCACAGAAGGCCACTTCCTGTCCGTCGTTTTGCTGGATGGCCGTCTGGATAGCGGTGACGACGTCAGGGCTGAAGTGGTTATGAGCCTCGTCTATCATGGATTATAACCTTTTCCATACCGGTCCTTGTGGGGTATCCCTCACTTCGATACCACGTTTCAGGAGTTCCTCTCTCAGGGCATCAGCGCGGGCATAATCTTTGTTTTTCTTGGCTTCGAGACGAGCCTGGAAGAGGGCTTCTTCCTCAGCAGAGAGAATATCGACGGATTCTTTTTCAATGAAACCAAGGACCTTCTCAAGGGAGAGGAAAAAGGCAAGCATCTCCTGGGTATTGGCCAATGTGGCCTGGTTCTGGTGTTCATAGAAGGCACGAATCATCTCAAAGAGGTGTCCCATGGCTTCGGCAATATTGAGATCGTCATCCATAGCCTCTTCAAAAGCCTGTTTTTTGGAGAGGAAGGTTTCGTGGAGGATAGCATAGGGTTCCCCGCCTTTTTGTACCTGCCGGAGGGCAAAGAGAAAATCATCGATACGTTTGAGAGAGGATTCGGCTTGCCTCACCAGATCAAAGGTGAAGTTGAGGGGTTTGCGGTAGTGGGTGGTGATGAGTGCATAGCGAATAGCCCGGGGAGAAAGCCCCTTGGCCAAGAGGTCTCTCAGGGTGTAGAAATTGCCTTTTGACTTGGACATCTTTTCCCCGTCAACGATGAGGTGGGTGGCATGAAGCCAATAACGGACAAAGGGTTTGCCTGTATAACACTCCGATTGGGCTATCTCGTTCTCATGGTGGGGAAAGAGATTGTCAATACCCCCACAGTGGATATCAAGAGTTTCTCCCAAAAGCGAGAGACTCATGGCTGAACATTCAATGTGCCAGCCTGGTCTTCCCTCGCCAAAAGGGGATGGCCATTTGACATCACCGTCCTCTGGAGACCATTTTTTCCAGAGGGCAAAGTCGCTTACGGATTCTTTGTCGTATTCATCGGCGCTGAGGCGTCCGCTGGCGGCTGCTTTGAGAGTGGAGGTGTCAAGGTGAGCCAACTTCCCGTAGGAGGGAAAGGTGGAGATCTTGAAATATACCCCGTCTTCTGTTTCGTAGGCATGGCCTTTTTCAAGCAGGTACTGGATAATCTCAATCATCTGGGGGATATATTCCGTTGCTGCGGGGTAATGGTCAGCAGGGAGTACCTTGAGGGTTTTGATATCTTCGAAAAAGGCCTGTTTGTAGATAGCGGTGTAATCTGAAAGACTCATGCCTTGCTGGAGGGAATTGCGGATGGTTTTGTCATCCACATCAGTGAGGTTCATCACATGGGTAACCTTGTATCCTCGATAGAGTAGCCAGCGTTTGAGGAGGTCTTCAAAAAGAAAGGTACGAAGATTTCCAATGTGGGGGTAGTTGTACACTGTGGGTCCACAGGTGTAGAGACGAACCCTTCCTGGTTGAAGGGGGACGAACTCCTCTACCATTCTGGAGAGACTGTTGTAGAAACGAATGGGCATAGAGACTCCTTTTGTTTATCTATGTTATTATACGAAAAAGGAGGGGAAAAAGCAAATGAGTGGGAGGGGAGGGTATAGGAGGCTTTTTGCTATTCCCTTATTTCAGCCAGAGGAGGAGTTGTTTGCTGAAATATGGTAATAGCTCATTTTCAGGTATTTTCTCCACCTCCTCCCAAAAGACAACATTTCTCTTGAGTTGCGAGGGAACCCCTCTCCTTATTTGCCATCTTTTGTTTTTTGTGCTACAATACTATAAGGAAAAAGAGGAGTCTATGGCGAAGAAGCTTTCACTCTGGGTAACCCTTTCTCTCTGGGGGATGTCTTTTCTTCTAGCTCTTGTATGGCTTTCGACGGGAGAAGCTCAAAAGGTTGGGAAAAAGACACCCGCGATAGGCAAACGAATAGCGGTTATTGAGATTTACGGGGCTATCACCTATGAGGGAGAGACGGCGGGTCTCATGGGGCTTCGGACAGGGGGAGTATTGGCCTGGCTTGAGGATTTAGAAAAGGCGGCCAGTGATCCCATGACAGCGGCCATTATTCTTCGTATCAATTCTCCGGGGGGAACGGTGGGAGCCACTCAGGAACTTCATGCTGCCATTCAGCGGGCAAAAGAGAAAGGAAAAGTGGTGGTGGCTTCTTTTGGGGATATCGCGGCTTCGGGTGGGTATTATATCGCGACGGCGTGTGATGCTATTGTGAGTTTACCCGGGACACTTACAGGGAGTATAGGGGTCATCATGCAGGGGTTCCAGTATCATGAGCTTTTGCAGAAGATTGGCGTGAAAGCCTCTGTGATAAAGTCCGGGAAAAACAAGGATATCTTTGCCGGCTATCGCGAGATGACGGCCGAAGAGGAAGCTATTCTCTTTTCTGTGGTGAGTAATACGTATGAACAGTTTCTTGGGGCGGTGATGAAAGGGAGAAACCTCTCCCGCGAAGAGGCGAAGGGGCTTTGTGATGGACGGATCTTTACGGGGGAACAGGCTTTTCAGGTGAAACTGGTGGACAAGTTAGGGACCTTTGAAGATGCTGTGGCATTGGCCCGTGAGATGGCAAAACTCCCTTCTTCTGCTCCTCTCTATTTTCCGGCAGAGGAGGAGATGAACTGGAAGCAACTCTTGAGGCGTTTAAGCCTGAGAGGGAACAATATTCTTTCGGTGGGGATGCCCTCTTTTCCTTCAGCAAAACTCTGGTATTATATGACCTTGGAATAAAGGAGACACTATGAGATGGCTTAAGTTTTTTTTCGTTTTTACTCTTGCCTATGGATTTGCGAGTGAACCACTTAACTGGGTGGTGGCAACTGTGAATAATAATCCTATAACCTTCTATGATGTTCAACGATACAATCAGTTTATCACAGAGAATTCTGGTGGTATGGTGACCAATACCTTTGAAGAGGGTCTTCAGAACTGGTTTACCTATTATATTCTCAAGTCGCTTGCCGAGAGCGATAAACGTTATCAACTTGCCCCAGGGGAAATTCAGGATGCGATGCTTCCCTATGTCAAGATGACAAATACCCAGCCAGAATTGGTCTCTCTTTTCAATAAGTATCGGGATCTTTTAGAGATGAGAGTCGAGGTTAATCTCTATATTCAGAAGCTCACCTTTTTCAATGAATCCTTCAAGAGGGAACTCTACCAGGGTATTGATGAAGCCGAGGCGAAGGCTTTTTATGAAACCAACAAGACCAATTTTCTTGCTCCTCCACTTGTGAATCTCATGGTTTTTGCGGCCCTGTATCCTGAGAATGCTTCTCTCACTGAACTCGAGACTATTGAAAAAACCTTTGAAGTCCTGGCCAAAGAAGCCACGAAGACGACCAATGGCAATAGCTTGGTGGAGAAATACAAAAAATCCGTCACCTTTACCCCGTATTCGGGGAATAGTGGGCTGACCAATGTTCAACATCTTTTTCTGAGTGGCTATCCGGAGGAAGTCCTTGGGCTTGCCCTTGATCCCACGTATTACAAGCAATACCTTGACAAGGGCAAGGTTTTTGGTCCCCAGGTGCTTCAGTTCCGAAAAGACAAAAAGAAGTATGTGCTGGTCATGCGGGTTTTGCAAAAAGAGGAATCCAAGGTTTTGCCTTACGAAGAGGTGAAGAATTATATTTATACCCTTCTCCAGAACAAGCGAGTGGAAGATGTGGTGAGAAAATGGTGTGCCGACCAGGTGAGAACCTACAAGGTGTCTCTTGAAATCAAAGACAAAACCTATCAAGGAGCCTACGATGCCTATATACGAAGGTAAACTCAGTGCGAAGGGGCTCAAATTAGCCCTTGTGGTGGGAAAGTTTAACTCATTTATAGGAGACAGGCTGATAGACGGAGCTCTCAACGCCTTTGAGCAACTTGAGGGAAACCCTGAGATGGTGGATATTTACAAGGTGCCAGGGAGTTATGAGATTCCCGGGGTGGTGAGACGGCTTTTGGATGCCGGTAAGCATGATGCTATCGTTACCTTAGGGGTGGTGATTCGTGGACAGACTCCTCATTTTGAGTACGTGGCCGGCAATACCTCCAAAGCCCTGATGGAAATGGCCGCAGAAGGCAAGGTGCCTGTGGTTTTTGGGATTATCACAGCAGATGATGTAGAACAGGCCATTGATCGAGCCGGCGTGAAGAGTGGGAACAAGGGATATGAAGCTGTCTTCACCGCCGTGGAGATGGTGAGCCTTTATAGACAGATGAACCATGGCAAATGAGGTTTTTGTCAGGACCACAGGGAAAGAACTCTGTTTTCTTGCCCTGTATGCCTATGATATCGCTGGACATTCTCTTCAGGAGCTTTCTTCTTTCGTATGGCTTATGGATGTGTATGGCTTTGACAAAGAAGAAGGCTATCTTCCTCCCCTTTCTTTGTCGGATAAGGGGATTTTTCGCCATGGGGAGATGATTTTCAAGGGAGTGGTCAACGAACTCACACTTATTGATAGCGAGCTTCTCCCTTTTTTGAAAAGACCGATTGACAAACTTTTTGCGGTGGACAAGGCTATTCTTCGGTTAGGGGCGTATCTGATTATCTTTGAAAGAGAGATGCCTTCGGAGGCTATTTTTTCACTATGTGCTAAGTTTGCCGATCTCTATGGAGAAAACGAAGCCCCTTCCTATATTCAGGGTGTACTGGGAAGTTTGGCCAAAAAATGGCGAAATCAACCACAGGATGGGAAATAATGCAGGCTTTTGATGATCTTCTTCGGCTGATTGAGATCTTGCGTTCTCCCGAAGGGTGTCCATGGGATAGAGAGCAGACCCTTTCTTCAATGCGAACGGCAATCCTTGAAGAGGCCTATGAGCTTGTGGATGCCATTGACACCGAAAACAGGGAAAATCTCATCGAAGAGATAGGGGATCTTTTGTTTGTAACCTGTTTTGTAGGGTATCTTACCTCTCAGGAAGGGTTGACCACCATAGAGGAGATCCTTACTTCAGTCAAGGCCAAGCTCATTCGTCGGCATCCCCATGTTTTTGCTGAACGAAAAGAGATGAGCGTGGATGGTATTCTCTCCAATTGGGAATCCATCAAGGCTCAGGAAAAAACCTCTTCAGAGCATCCCTTGAAAAGCATTCCCAAAAGTCTTCCTGAACTTCAGAGGCTTTATAAAATCCTTTCCAAGATGAAACGACTCAAGTTTTCCTGGGAGTTGGAAAGTCTTTCCTCTGTCAAGAGGGAGATTGAATCCACGGTTCGTCATGATCCCAAGACTTTTTTCAAGGGCTTTCTTCTCTATGCTTTTGAACAGGGTATTGATCTCCCGGCCCTTATTCGAGAACTTTCCTCCGAACTCATTGAACACTATGATAACCAGAAAAAAGCCACTTCTGGGAAAGAAAATTAACAAAAAACTCAAGTTTTCGTGAAAAAAAGCGATATCTATAATAGCAAGGATGCGAAAAAGAGTTCAAGGAGGACAAGTATGCGGATTGAAAGTATAGGGTCACCCCCTTATCAACAACCTCATCCTGCGCCTACCCCTCAGGAGAAACAGGCTCTCGAGAACGAGATAGCGGAGGTGAAGCAGGAACTCCAGAAAGAAGCTGAGCAGAACAGCCAGAAAGAAGCGGCCAAAAGAGAATTTGAAAGACAGATTCGGCTGAACGAATATTACATCAAAGAGCTTCTTTTCCTTTTTAGTTCAAAAGGAAACGCTGAAACCATTGAAAAACTGGCCAAACTGCTCAAAAAACAAAAAGAGATGCTCTCCCGTTAATTTCCCCGTTCAAAAGCGTATATTTCCATAACGTAAAGTTTGCCCTCATGGAGTACAATCTTCCAGATGTAAGGCTTGTAAAGCTCAGGGGAAAAGGGAGGGCTTCCCTCGAAGAAAACCCTTTTCCAGCCTGTTTCATCGACAATCTCATACATGGTGACCTCTTTCTCGTGGTGAATACCTACAGGGGTGGCAATATATACCCCATAGCGAATATGCTCACATTCTTTGAGAAAGTTTCGGCGAAATTCATTTACGTATTCCTGGTAGGGGTCAAGAGGATGACCCTTCGCATAAAGTCCACACACCTCTTCCAGGGGGCGTTGAGGACAGGCAAGGGGGAGAAGGGAGGCCTGGTTTTCATACCAGAGTTTCTCTTCATCGAACAGAAGTTCTGAGTTTGTTTTCTGATGTTCCTGAAGAATGGCGAGTTTATAACCGTTTTCTGGTTCCAGATCATCAAAGAGGCCTATCTTGAGCCATTCTACGAGAGTTCGCCGGCTGAGATGGGGATGTTTGTGAAGGAAGTCAAAGAAGTCTTTGTAAGGTTGGCGAGATACTATCAGTTCTTTCATCGAAAGAGGAATATGGTTGAAGTGCCGTAACCCCAAACGTATTTTTCCATGTTCTCGTATGTCCTCGATACGACTCAAGTTAGCAGAAGGTGGGAGAAATTCCACCCCCCAGACCAAGCGTGCGTAGAGAATGATCCTGTTTTTTTGTTTTGTGTGATGAAAGTAGTTGAGGGTAGCGACAGTAAATTCAAGAGGATATTTTTGACAGAGGGAGAGCAAAAGACTGGGGCCAAACCAACGGAGTTTTTCTTCTTTTTTGGAGGGAAGGTATTTTCCCTCTTGTAAGAGCATAAGCCAGTAATGAGAACGGAGTTCTTCTGGTGGTATGGTTTTTTCTATCTCATGTTTGAGGATAGGCCACCGGGGATCGTCTTTATGAAGGAGAGAAAGAAATTGTTTGGCTTTTTCGAGGGGGATAAATCGAGAGAGATAGACCTGAGCTTCTTCTCTATACACGAAGGGACTGCGAAGGAAGGGGTGCATGACGCGGGAGATTTCTCGAAAGAGGTCCTTCTCAGTGGGAATCACGTGGTGTCTCTGGACGAGAAAACGGAGATCGGTGAAAACAGGATGATCCGTCCATCGGAGGGCCAGGGGAAATTCATGTTTGAGAGGGATATCGTAGCGTCTGAGGTTCTCAAGAATGTCCCACACCCAGTGGGTCTGAAACTTGAGAAGGACAAGATCCTCTCCAAAGTGGAGAATGTCTTCTGTGGTCTGAAGGATGGGAATACCCTCAATTTCTCCTACGAGAGAGAAGTGGTTTTCTATTTCCCTGCGGCTGAGAAGAAGGCTATACCGGTGGTCTTTTCTTGAGATCCAGCCTATGTTTTTGGGATAGTGCAGAGAGAACCAGCGGAGAAGGTGAGAGAGAACACGGGAGGGAAGAAAAAGAACGAGTTTTTTGGGCCGGATCTGAAAGATGACTGATTGAATGAGTTTTTTTGTTTTTCTTTTTTCGTGGAAAAAAGGGGTAATATTGACAGGAGCCGTATGGATAAGAAAGGGAGAGCGGTATCGGATGAGTCGTTCAAGAAGGGAGAGGGTTGTCGTTGTAAGCCAGGAGGGGGAAGAGGCATCTTTTTCGCAAAGAGGAGAAGTGGTTTCTTCGGGGGGATGGTAGGGAGAAAGAAAAGGGACATAAGAAAGAAGATGAGAGACCTCCTCGAGAAATTCGGGGTGATTGTGAAAAATTCTCTGCACCTCTTCATAGGAAAGAAGGGTGTCTTTTTTCTCCTGAGGAATAGAAGCCACAGTCCGGAGGGAATGTCGCTCTGTGAGAGAAACAAGCCTTCGCAGGCGTTCGATGGGTTTGGTTTCGGTGTAGGAACAGAGCACCCAGAAATGAGTGTCCCATTCCTTCTGGTAGTAGCTCAGCGCTTTCTCGGCAAGTTGTTCTTCTTGTTCTAGTTCTTCTCCTACGAGGAGAAACACATCTTTTTTATACCGGATGAGAACATCAGCAGAAAGGGTTTGTTTCTGGTGTTTGTGAACAAAGGTGACAAGGGTAGAGAGGCTTTGAATACCCTGCTGGGTGCAGGCTATTACTATGGCGGGGAAGGCCCTTTTCCCTCCGGGGGCATGGGTCATGACTTCTATCGCATAGACAGGCTTCAGGTTGTAGCGTTTGGCTATGAGAGCAAGAAGGGCAAAGTGCTGGGTAGAATACCTCTTGACAAAAGAGATGGCCTCCCATCCCCATTGCTGGTAGAGAGAGGCCACTTCCTGGAGTTCAAAGCGAAGGGAGGAACCCTGCAGGGAAAGAACAAGATGTGTCCAGAGCATCCCTATTCAAGGACTATTGTGAGTTGTTTAGCGGCGGCATTCACAAACGCCTGCAAAACATCCTCTTTTTTTGTCGCGGAGGCCGTAATTCGGGTGTTTTCGGTCTGAAGTACCTCTTTGTTTTCGATGTCCACCATCTGAAGAGAGACCTGATAGGCTCCGATATATCGCCCTACCGTTTCATTGTAGGATATATCCGATGGCATAACGCTCACAATCACTACCTGTGAAATCCCCTGGCTTTTCAGAAGAGAGAAAACAGAGGGGTTGAGATCCACAAGGTCTGAAGCAGATGGCCTTTCAGAAACTCGTTTGATCTTGTAACCACGTTTAAGGATGGCACTTTCCATTTCGGTTTCTAAGGCTTTGAGGGTTCGCCATTCGCTTCCCTCCTGCACAAGACAGAGAACAGCCGTTGTTCGTTCCTGTTTTTTGAGAGAAACACTCTTGAAGGATACGGTGAGTTGAGATTTACTGACGGCATCCCTGAGTTGAGTATACAGAGGTTTGTAGGCATCACCAAGGGAAAGAAGTTCTGGAAAATCCATATCTATGGTAGCTGTCATACGATTTTCCGGGATACTATTCTTGAGATTTTGAATTTCACAGATCACCTGTCCATTTTTCCCCGAGAGAACAGAGCGTGTCCATTGACCGGTATTTCCTCGCAGAGCAAAGGAAACGGGAATACCTTCCACAGGTTGTTCCTGGTTTCCAAGGTAGATAACCTGAAAGGTGAGTTTTCCTCCCCTATCGGTATCAATCGTTTGAGGAATATTCACAGCCCGAATACGGATATTTTGAAGAAGGGAGGTGGCTGAAGAGGCATAGACGGCTATCTCATCTCTGCGTTCTTCTACTTGGGTGGCACTGACAATGGCTCTCTGGTAGGCTTCAATAGCCTCCCGGATTTGTCCTTCTTTGACGGCATTTTCTGCTCTGCGCAGATTCTCATCAACAAGGGCAAGTTTTCTGGCCAGCTCAGAGAGGATACGTTGTCTTTCGTTTTCCATAGCGGATCGACTAATCTTAGCCTGGACCCACACACGGGTATACTTGAGGCCATCTTCATTGACATCCTCTGTGTACTGTTGAACAATCTCTACCCCTGTGAGACGGGCTACTGATCGGCTGCGAACAGACTGTCGAAACTGGGTTTTGAGACTTTCTTTTGAATCTTCGCTTATCATTCCGTAGGACTGGATTTGTTTGTCCACTTCAGCCTGTTCAAAGATGGTGTTGGCTATTTTGGCTTTCGCATCAGCGAGAGCCTGATCTTTGAGTTTCTCCAATACATCAATACCCTCGGCATATCCTACCGCATAGAAAAAGGTCTTGTCCTGAATGGTTTTGGTAATCCACTCCGGTTGTTTGGTGGTAGGAACGGTGGGAGATGAGGCCGCCCTTACGTTTTGGCCTCCACAGGCTAAAAAAATACCCATCATGAGAATGATCCCGCCTTTCAAAGACCTCATAGCATACTCCTTGTTTTTTTTCTCCAATACTATACCACCATTTGGAAAGAAAATCAACAAAAGAGAATTTTGGATAGGGGAAAAAGGAAATAAAAAAAGGCCGCCCCGCTTGTGGACGGCCTTTTTGTTTGTTTCTGTTATTTCAAACCTGTCATCATGATTCCCTTCACGATATAGCGTTGTCCAATGATAAAGACCACAATCAGTGGGAAAATCACGATGAGAGAAGCAGCCATTACGAGATGCCACTGAGATCCGTAAGTGGACTGGAAGGCCTGAAGTCCTACTGGCAGGGTTTTCATACTATCCTTGTTGGTCACAATGAGAGGCCACATGAAGTCGTTCCAGGTGAAAAGGTAGGTAAAAATAGCCATGGTGGAGATCGCTGTTTTTGAGAGAGGAACAATAATAGTGGTCAGAATCTGCCATCGGCTAGCCCCATCAATGTAGGCGGCTTCCTCCAGGGAAGCGGGGATAGAGAGGAAATATTGACGGAGCATAAAGGTACCATAAGCAGAAAACGCACCGGGCAGAATAAGAGCCGGATAGGTATCAATCAGAGAAAATTGGGGGATAAAGGGGAAGATACGATTCAGGAAAAACCCATTTTTCATCATGATGAATACCGGAATCATCATCACCACACCGGGAACCATCAAGGTACCAAGATAGGTGAGAAAGACCTGGTCTCTTCCAGGCCAGCGAAGCCTTGCAAAGGCATAGGCGGCCATAGAACAGGTGATGATTTGAAGCACAACCACCGCTACGGAGACAATAATAGAGTTGATATAGTACTGAGCAAAGGGGGTAATACCCTGTCTGCTCCATCCGGCAAAAAAGGCCCCATCATAGGTGAGTTTGGGGATATTCATCTCTGTTCTCCCGAAGAAGTTGTACCACCACGGAGAGATAATTCGCTGAGGAATAATCTTGCCATCAAACACATCTTGAGGGTACTTGAGAGAGGTTGAGACTGTCACAAGGAAGGGCAGGATAAAGATGACCGCAAACAGGGCCAGAATAATGTAGGCGATGATTGCCCTGATCATTTGCTGGCGGCGTCTTTGTTCCTGAAGGGAAAGCCCCCCTGTTTTTTCTATAGCCATATTTTTTGTTTCTGCCATAGATTTCCTCCTTTAGTATTCCACGTTCTTTTCGGTAAAGATCCACTGCAGCAGGGTAGCGATCATCACAAGGCCAAAAAGGATAACCGCAATAGCGGAGGCATATCCCATTTTGCCCCATTTGAAGGCGTTGTTGTAAACATAGTACACAATGGTTGTGGTTGCACCGGCTGGGCCTCCTCCTGTGAGAGCATACTGAGTTCCAAAAGCCTGGAAGCCACCGATAATACCCATCACAAGGATGAAGAAGTTGGTAGGACTGAGAAGTGGCCAGGTGATGTGCCAGAATTGTTGCCATGGTGTTGCCCCATCGATTTCTGCGGCTTCATAGAAATCCTGAGAGATTCCCTGCAGACCGGCAAGGTAAAGCATCATGTTGTATCCAGCACCCTTCCACACATCCACCACGATAATTGATACCTTTGCCCATGTTTTGTCCCCTAACCAGTTGGGTGGGTTGGAGATACCGATAGTTCTGAGAATGCCATTGATGATACCATAATCTGGATTGAGGAACCATCGCCAGACAAGGGCTACGGCCACGATATTGGAAATCACAGGCAAAAAGTACATCACACGAAAGGCCACAATACCCTTGAGGGGCATATTCATGGCCAGAGCCATGATAAGAGAAACCATCATCCCAAGAGGAATACCTAACAGGAAGATGAAGGTATTGAAGAGATACTCCTTGAACCGGGTATCACGGAGAAGAATATCTTCAAAATTCCTGAGGCCTACAAACTGAAGACCATTGTTTCCTGTTGCCTGAACAAACTTGATATAAGCCTCAACTCCCTCTACAGCTGGTTCGATCTTGAGCTTCATGCCCAAGAGAGAGGTTTCACTACCCATTTCTCCTGTTTCCGTAGCCTGCACGGAGATAGGGGCTGATTCAATTTTGCCAGCCGGAATGGTAGTGCCCTGAGGAAGTTCAAAGAACCACTCTCTATCACGAGGAGCCTCAGGGAGTTTCAAAAACATATCGGCTACAATCGTAGTCCCCGCAGGGATAGTGACTCTTTCGTTTTTGGTGCTTCGGACGACGATTTCATGGCCTGGTTTGGTCAGATCAAGACCAATAGCCACTCCTTCCACAGGAGTTTCCCATCGAAGATTGGCCGACATGATTTCTGTTCGCGAGAAGAACAGATCTCCCTCTTTTACAGGGGGGACATCCTTGGGAAGTTTCTCACTCACGATATCAAGGATTTGTCCCCGTTCGTTGGTATAAAAGGTCCATTGCCTAAGAGCATTCATATCCCCCAGAGAAAGGGTGTTTTCTTCGGGAGTGAGGACAATATCCTGGAGAATCTTGTAGGTAATAGGAATCTGGGCATCTTTGTAGCCCACCTTGCGAGTCTTCACAGAAAGCTTTGCCCCCGATGGAATGGTAATGGTAGTATTCGTGGCCTCTGTGGTTCTCTTGAAGGCCACCCTCACCTTGGCCGGGCTTGCATACGAAAGCCCATCCCATTCGGTAAAAGCCAGGTAAAAGGTAAAGAAGATAGGGAAAAACGTGATGAGCAAAAATCCGATCAGGTTTGGAAGCAAAAACCCCCATGCCGTTAATGCTTCTTGCAACCGCTTCTGGAAAATATACTTGCGGTTGTCCGGTGATACCTGTGCCATAGTTTCCTCCGCCAGAAAGATTTCTCTTCTCCCAATTATTGTAAGACAATTCGCTTTTTTGTCAATATTTCAGGGGAAGTTTTTTTGGAAAAAGAACATTTTTTTGATGTTTTCTCTATCCTCCTGAGGAGGGATTTTCATCTTCCCCGAGAAGAGGGGGCTATAATTTTGTTGGTATTTTCTATTGAGAAATTTTTTGGGATTTATACCATGGTTTTTAGCTATTCCTTTGTTTCAGCGAAACGACGGCTTTTGCTGAGATAGGGTAAGAGCCATGTTGTTAAACATTGTGTACCAAAGAAGGGAAGAAGATGAACTGAGACTTCTTTCTAACCCTTACAAACTTTTTCTTTTTCGTCGATATGTTTTTTTCCTGGGCTTTACAGCAGAGTACTTTGATTAAGGAAAAAGGAAAGCTCTGAAAAAGCCCCTTATCCATGAAAGACGATGTGCATCCACACACCTGGATTGTGGTCAAGAAACCTCAAAAAATCAGCCACAGGGATTTCATATACGATAGAAGCTTCTTTTGTTCGGTAGGTGGCATCAGCCATTCCCTTTTCCCGAATACAGACGGGATTTCCTATGAAGGAGCCCTTTTCTTTCACAAGAGAGCCGTCGTCTTTTGCGACGACTCCTGAGGCAAGAATGAAGATGGAAGCGCAGGGTTTTCCGCTGTCAAGGAGGATGGTGTTTTTGTCTATTTCCCGTCGGTGAAGGATGTTTTCCAGTTCGGTGATCTGGGCTGAGGTGAGGGCCGCAAAATAGGGATTGGCTTTGATCACAGACCAGGTTTCCCCATTTCGGAGTTTGGCGATATGTTTGATTCGTTCAAGGATAGGGGTATTTTCTACCAGTCGAAGAAAGGCTTCTTTTTCTATGACAAAGGCATCCACGTTGGTGAGAGCCTTCACCGTGGCCTGGCGTGGGGTGTCCTCGACGAGAGAGATTTCCCCGAAGTATTCATAGTTTCCATACACCTTTCTATTCTTCTCATCAGATTCATCTTCAATCACCACGTTTCCAGAGAAGATGAGGTAAAACTTATCCCCTTTTGTACCTTTTTTGATGATGGTCTCTCCTCTTTTGAAGGATTCTTTTTTGACCACAAGGAGAAGGTCTTTGATACGTTCAAAAGGGAGCCCCTGAAAGACTTCAATGCGGCTGAAGGCATCGAGAATCTCATACGCCTCTTCAAATTGATAGGTTTCCACCGGCGGATAGACGGTACTTGCGATCCCAAAGCGGGCAAGGGTGAGATGGGTTTCTTTGGGAAAGTCTTTCTCTGCGATATGATAGACAATGATTTTTTTCTGGATCTCTTCTGGAAGGGTATTGAGATAACTCACCGGGGTATGGAGGGGCGGAATTCCCGCCTCATGGTAGATAATATCACTCTCCCAGGGAAAATGAAGAAGTTGGTTTTTTCTTTTTTCGTCGAGAATACCCTGTTCATAGAGTTTCTCAATAGTCGGTGGATGGTTGAGGTGATCTGAAGAGTATACCATGGTTCGGTTGCGATAGATGAAACGAAAGCCTACGGTAGGAATGGAATGCAGTGTATAAAAGAAAGTGAAAAGAGCCCCGTGGATGTTGATGGGTTTGTGGATAGTTACTGGACAGAAGTCGAACATTTCCATGAGCCTGCTTGCCGGGATACGGGTGAGGGCAGAATACTTTCGCAGAAAGCTTTGCATTACCGTAGGGGTAGTATATATTTTCACCCGAAATTCTTCTAAGATTTTTTGAAAGGTCCCGGCATCATGATCCGCATGACAGTGGGTGAGGATAATACTATCGATAAGTTTGGGATTGACATTGGATTGGCTGAGCCAGAAGGTGGAATTCACCGGGGGATCGACCATGATTCCGCTTTTGTTGATCCATAGGATAAAGCCGGAGGTATTCTGATAAGGGTCAAAACCATGAGAGGGACCAAGACAGGTAATACCTAAAAGAGGGGGTTTGAAAGGTTCGGCCGAGGTATCCCCAAGTTCAAAAATGGCCTGAAAATTGAGTTCTTTGGGAATGGTAAGCTTTCGTAAGCCATCCTGAACGAGAAACCCGCCTTCTTTTTGGGGCTTAATATGGACCTCTTCAATCCAGAAACCTTCTTTCGTTATGGGTTTGAGATCCACCATTTCTTCAAGGGTTCTTCCACCACGAAAGTAGGCTATTTCCTTCTCAAGAGGGGGAATACCATAGGTCTCTGGATCAGCTATTTCTGGTTCAATGTGGAGTTTTTCCGGGCCAAAGATGGATTCCTGAAGTACAATTCGAAGGTTCTGGATGTGGTCTGGGTGGACATAGATGGTGGTCTTGGTTTTCTTGAGGAAGTAGTTGTAATAGATGGGAAACTCTATTTCTGCGACACTCATTCCTACGGCAGGGTGAAAATGCTCCATAGGAAGAACAAAATAATGGGGTACCCCTTTGGGAAGAAAAATGGTGTCTTTGAGGGTTTCCGGCGGGGAACCAAACTGGATATATCCCGCAGAGGTGTCAATGAGATATCCCCCACGTGGAAGAGGTGTGACATCTTGAGTGAGCTCGGTGAGGGGTTTGAAGGTCATGGGTTTTCCTCGTCGCTGTATTTAGCCCGAATGGCTCTAATCACATCATAAATGGCAAAGAAGGCTTCTACAACGTCCGGATCAAAGTGCTTGCTGCTTTCGGAGCGGATGTGGGCAAGTACCTTTTCCTCGTCCCATGGTTCTTTGTAGACTCTTCTTGAAATGAGGGCATCATAAACATCAGCTAACGCCACAATGCGTCCTGAGATAGGGATTTCTTCTCCTTTTTTTCCAGGGCCTATCTGAACAGGGTCTGTGTAAATGTTTTTGATATGACCTGGATAGCCCGTTCCATCCCATTTTTCATGGTGATTGAGAGAGACCTCTGCAGAGAGGGTGTCCCAGTCTGAAACACTGTCTGAAAACAGGCGAGCTCCATACACGGGATGAGCCTGAATGATACGAAACTCTTCCGGGGTGAGTTTTCCTGGTTTTTTGAGGATCATATCGGATACGGCTACTTTGCCAACATCGTGAAGCATGGCGGCTATACGAAGGGTGTCCTTGTAGGTTCGAATATCCTTTTCCGGGATGTGTTTTTGTTTTGCCCAGCGATCGTAGATTTCAATGGCATAGGAACCCACACGGTTAACGTGATTGCCTGTTTCTTTGGGATCTCGAAGTTCTGTCATTTTGATCATCCGGAGAATGATCTCTCGCGTCATTCGTGCCCTTTCGATAGCTACCGAGGCATTGTTGGCAAAGAAATTCACGAGGCGCATGTCTTCTTTCGTGAAAGAGATGAGCCTGCCATCTTTTGATTTTTTGTTGATGATTTGCATAACCCCGATAACCGTTCCCTGGGAGGTAATCAGCGGCACGGTAAGGACTGATTTTGTTCGGTAATGGGCAATTTCATCAAAGTGTTTATTGAACTGGTAAGAGGTTTCTTTGAGCTGGTACACATCGGGAATGAGGAGGGGTTCTCCGGTTTTGGCTACATAACCGGCAAGCGAATGTTCGTTGATTTCAATTTCAAAGATAGAGTAGATGTATTTGTTGTTGGTTTCATCAATTTTGGCAAGGGCATCGTTCTGAACGTAGCTGAACTTGAGAAAGTTTCCTTCTCGAAGAAAGATTGAACCCGCTTCGGCTGAAGTAAAGGATCTGGCTTCGTAAAGAATGAGATCGAGAAGAGCATCAATGTCTTTGATGTGGTTGAGTTTCTCGGTGATGTTAAGAAGTTCCTCAATTCGATGTTTTCGTAGAGCCATAAAGCCTCCATGCTACTTTGTAAGTATCGGATAGGAACCAGTGAAATATTTAACAAATGAGAAAAAACTCCTAATACAAGGTGTGGCTGCGAATTGATTTCTCATTAAGATCTTTGCACGAATGTTCCAAGGTCTTAAAAAGTAATAAAAACAGAAATATTATAAAAAATATTTATTTTTATAATAAAAAATTCTGTTTTTTTGAACTAAAAAGAGAAATAAGCCATTGTAAATAGAAAAAGCGGGGTTTCAGGGGCGCAGCCCCTGGGCCCGAGAGGGGGTGAAAATACCCCTGCAAGGATCTCTTATCTTTCAGTGTTGATGTTGAAAAAATGTAATCAGAGAATTGTTAATGACAGGAGGGATTTTTTTGCTGGAATCTGGAATAGGTTTCCTCTATCCACTGGATGAAGGCTTTTCCGTAAATGAGTTCTATCTGGTTTTGCTGTTTGAGCTTGGTTTCATCCCAGTTCTCTATACCATAGAGGGAATAAAGGGTAAAAAAAGGAGCGGCGTTGAATCGTGTTTTGAGGATATGTTCGATATAGGCAATCTCTTTGTCTTTGAAGGCAAAGGGAGCACGATACAGAACCACCATGCTTTCCTGTACCTGAAGGACGCTATAGTGATTCTCGTGGTAGCTACTTCGGATCTCTTTTGTGGGAAATCCCTGTTCTATGAATTTTTCCAGAAGATGTTGATCATTGCTAAAGTAGATCTCCATGCCTTTATGGGCCAAAATCTCGCTATAGCGGTTCATGAGTTCCCGGAGTTGAGGGTGAGATGGGTTGTCCTGGAAGCCTTTTTTCCAGGTCTGAAGGGCCGTATAGTACTCTGATTTTTTGAAGTAGCCATTCCCGATATGAAAATAGAGTTCAGCCCTGGTAGGAAGAGAGACTTTTTTTTCAAAGTCTTTGGTAAGTTGTATAGCTTCTTCTAATCGATCGGTGAGGATGAAAAGAGACACAAGGAGTTTAAGGGCATCCTCATAATATTCTTCTAAGGGAAGGAGTTTTCGAAGGTAGGTTTCGCTTTTCTGGTAGTTATGGAGTTTATTTGCCAGTTGGGCGGCGTGAAAGATGGCTTTGGTGGTGAGCACCTCATCAATCTCTGGATAGTTTTCGATAATCTCCTCATAACTCTCTAAAGCTTCTTCGAGACATCCAAGTTTTTCACAAACCTCTCCTAAAAGAAAGAGGGCTTTTACATTGTCGGGTTTGAGAGAGGTGTAGGCTTTGAGGTGTTCTTTGGCTTTGGGATACAATTCGAGATAATAGCAGCATTCGCCTGCGGAGAGGAGGGCTTTGAGGTTGTTGGGGTCTTTGTCTAACACCAGGGCATAGTAGCCGAGGGCCTCTTTGTATTGTTGACGACGACGGTACAAGTCAGCAATTCGGAGATAAAACTGGGAACGGAGATGGGTATCTGTTTCGTTTGAGACAAGAAGAGCCGCTTTCTCGTAGTAGAAAATGGCCTTGGCATAATCTTTTTGTCCCTCGTAGGCCTGGGCAAGGTAAAACTTGAGTACAAAGTCCTGGGGATAGAGATCGATGTATTTGAGAGCTATCTTTTCGGCTTTGGGATAATCTCCTTTTTCGAGGGCTTTGGCGATCATTTTGTTGTAGTTTTTGAGTTTTCCAAAAGCAGAAAAAATACTAAAAAAAATCATCCCCCCTAAGACAATAATGATAGCCGCAATAAGCCAGGCCAAAATTTCCATGTTCTACCTCCTGTTTTCGTTTCCAAAACAGGTGCCAAGGGCTCTTGCCTCTTCTATCATGGGATGATCTGGGTCGACTAACTTGAGACGCCCGCTTACCTCATCAAGCTTGACAGAATCGATATGCCCATCTTTCACACATACCATGCGGTTGAATTTTCTTTTGGTAATGAGTTCGATGGCATAACTTCCCAGCCGTGTGGCAAGTATTCTATCAAAGGCGGTTGGGGTTCCTCCTCTCTGAACGTAGCCTAAGACGGTTTCTCGACACTCTAAGCCAGTGAGTTTTTGGATAGAATCAGCGATGTAGTGAGCTGGAGAATAGTATTTTTCTCGTAGAGACTCTGGAATGGAAATACCTTCGGCAACAACAACGATAGAGTAAGGCTTTCGTCTTCGGAAGCGGTTTTCTAAGTAGTCGGCGATCGTCTCAAGGGTGTAAGGGATTTCTGGAAGAAGGATAACATCTCCTCCAGAGGCAATTCCAGCGTACAGGGCAAGCCAACCGGCGTGGTGTCCCATGACCTCTACTACCATAATCCGACGATGAGAGTTGGCTGTGGTGTGAAGCCTATCGATGGCTTCTGTAGCGATGCTCACCGCCGAATCAAACCCAAAGGTGATATCGGTGCCCCAGATATCGTTATCAATGGTCTTGGGAAGTCCTATCACATTGAGTCCCATTTTGGAGAGCTTGTGGGCCGTTTTCTGGGTACCGTTTCCTCCTATACAGATGAGACATTCAAGACCCAAGGATTCGTAATTTTTCTTGATGAGTTCTGGTTTGGAATCCACCTTTTCGGATTCACTTTCGTATTTTTTGAAGGGTTTTTCTCGAGAGGTGCCGAGGATGGTTCCTCCTAACGTGAGAATTCCTGAGAGTTTGTCTTCATCGAGGATAATGTACTCATTGTTGATGAGTCCTGCAAAACCAGAAAGAAAACCAACCACTTCAAAATCATGCCGGAGAATGGCGGTTTTGCCGAGGCTACGAATGGCAGCATTGAGACCGGGACAATCCCCCCCTGAGGTGAGAATTCCAATTCGTTTTTTGAGCATGGAAAACCCCTTCTGATTGATGTTTTATTGTAAAGAAAGAAAAAGAAAAAATGCAAATAGAAGGGAGAGGGCCTTTGTTCTTGAGGGAATTTTTTCGGGTATTCCCTATGAGAGGGATTTTTTGAGAATGGGTCGATGGGGCATAGCTATTCCCTTATTTCAGCTAAAAAGGGGGCTTTTGCTGAAACAAGGGAATAGCCCGTCTTTTTACCATAACTTTACAGCTTTGCCGCTTCCAAATGGCCATACCTTTTTTCTCCTGTGAGGTGGTGCTTTATTTGGGTGAAAGGAAAAAAGAAATAATTTTTTTGCCAAAAAAGAAATTTTGTGTTATAATTAAAATGGCTGAATAGAGGATACAATAAAAGGGAGGCAAAGTATGAGTATGCAGGAACAATTAGAAAGGGCCAAAGAGCTTTTGAAAGAACAGGATTATGAAGAAGCCCAGAAAATTTACAACGAACTTTACCAGAGAATGGATGAGGCATCTCCAGATGAGAAGGCGGATATTCTCGCAGGGCTTGGGGATTGTCTCAGAGAACAGCTTTATTTTGAAGAGGCAATACCCTACTATGAGAGGGCTTTGGAGCTTGATCCTATTCATAAGCGTTCTTTGGCCGGTATTGCAGACAGTTATCGAGGTCTCAAGGACTGGAACAAGGCTTTACACTACTGGTTTGAGATAGTGAGGCTCAATCCGCAGGATTTTCTCATCTATACCCGTATTGCTGATGCTTATCGGAAATTGGGCGAGTTTGAACAGAGTGAGAAGTATTATCTTTTGGCGATTGAGCTCAATCCCCGCAACAAGTTTGCTCTGATGGGGCTTGGGGATCTGTATTACAAGAACAAGAAGTATAATCAGGCTCTCGAGTACTGGAAAAAGCTTCTTGATGTCAATCCCAAGTTTATCAATATTCTTACGATGATCGGGAATATCTATCGAAACTGGAAACAGTATGACAAGGCCATTGATTATTATCAAAGGGCGCTTGAGATAGATAGAAACAATTTTTATGCTCTCTATGGGATTGCAGACTCGCTTCGAGGGAAACGTCGTTTCCGTGATGCCATCAAGTACTGGAAGAAGATTTTGGACAAGGAACCGGATAATGACAGGATTCTCACTCGTTTGGGGGATAGTTATATCCGGATAGGGAAGTACGCAGAGGCTGCTGCTATCTACAACAAAGTGCTTGAGAATAGTACCAACAAGTATGCTCTTATTGGACTTATCCGTATTGAGGTAGAGCAGAAGCATTATTACAAGGCGGCTCAACTTTGTGAACAGTACCTTGAGCAGTTCCCTTCTGATGTGAGGGTGGCGCTTCTTTTGGCCAAGCTTTATGAGGATAACGGCGATACAGAGAAGTCTCTCAGTGTGTATGAACGTTACCAGAGCATGTTTGCCGGGAGAAAGGATTTTGACTCAAAGCTTGCCAGTACGACTCTTGATCACTTCAAGAGCGATATTGAAGAGTTTTCTGAAGATGATCTGGAAGACGAATAGGGCTCGCTGGTTTTTCCTTCTTGTTCCCGGTCTTCTTCAGGCAGTGACGCTTCCTTCGACTTCCTTTTTCCCCATGCGTGTAGGGATAGTTCAGGAACTCACCAATAGTAAAGGGGATACTTTGCGGTGGGAGGTGAGCAGGTTTGTGATTCTCAATGATGAGGACACGGAATCTGATGTTCGGATTGAATGGAAGATCTCCCACAGGGGAAGTTTTTCCTTTGTTTATACGGTGGGTTTTGTGGTAACTCTTGATGGAGAGGTGTATCTTGACTCTCTTTCTGATGGCTCTCAGGTGAGGTCTTTTTTCCCGAGGATTCTTTTTCTCGACGCTCGGGGGCAATTTGTGGAAGCGATGATTGGGGAGGGGATTTCTCTGTCAAGACCCGGCTGGCGGGGACGTTTCACCTGGGGAAAGATCTATCCAGAGGTTTCAGTGGTGACACTTGGGCTTGGTACCAATCGTATGAGGCTTCTCTGGGATAGAACGGCTGGTTTGATTGGTATAGAGGGGGGAGTATCTTACTATCCCAAGTAGGAGAAGACCATGCAGGATTCCGAGATTCAGGTTGCCCTTGATGTGATTTCTGAGGTAAAATCTCTTCTGGCGAAGCGAAGACATCTCTTTGAGAGGTTTTTGCTTTCTCCTTCTATGCGGCTTCTCATAGGGCTGTGGGCTGGTTTTCTCACTGTGGTTGGTTTCTGGCTTGTGTTTGATCCAGAAGGATTCGTGCGGTTATGGTTTTCTTCGGGATGGATCTGGGTTGTAGTGGGGATAGTGGTGGTGATTGGGGGAGGAGTTCTCAAGCTTCGGGCGTGGCACACTCTCTCTCCTGATGAGTCTCCCGTGCAATCTCTTTTTGAGGCTATAGGAAGACCTCTTCTCATTGTTGATGGTGTAGGTATTGTTGTTTTTCTTGTGCTTCACGTCTGGATTATGCTTCAGGGAGCCTGGTGGTATCTTTTTCCGCTCTGGGCTATTGGAGTTGGTTTTGTGTATGTGATGTACGGGGCTTTTTTGTCGGTGAGCTCGCTTTTAGCCATAGGGGTATGGTCTATGGGCGGGGGGATACTGGCTCTTTTCTGGGTTCCCCAGACTCTGAGAGAGGTAGGAGTAGCCTTTCTTTTTGTGTTTGCTTTCGCTTATGTTGGGCTTTTTGTGTTTCTTGAGATTCTCGCAAGGTTAAGGAAATAGGGGTGGCTGAGGTTTTTCTTGATCCACTGATTCACGAGAAGGCAAGGCTTTTGATTATGACGGGCCTTTTGCAGGCTGAAGGGGGAAGACTTTCGTTTTCTCGCTTGAAGGAGATTTCAGGGCTGACCAGTGGAAATCTCTGGGTTCAGATTAAGCGACTGGAGGAGGCTGACTATGTGGGGGTGGAGAATGTCTCTTCTCGAAGAACGGAAATTTATCTCACTGAAAAAGGGATAGTGGCGCTGGAGAAATACTTTTTGGCTATTCAGAGTCTTTTCAAAAAAGAGGGTTCTGCGTGAAGTTTTTGTTTTCTCTTTCCGATACATCTCTCAAGGAGTCATACGATGAAAAAATGGTTTATAGGTCTTTTTTTTGTGGTTTCTTTGGGTTTTGCGACGGATGTATGGTATAGTCAAGCGTATTTGGGTTATCTTTCGTTGGGCTATCTTTGTATGCTGTATACAAACGGGATGTATTCAGCAGGGGAGGTAACGGTTCGTGCTAAAGAGGTGAGAATGATTGCTCAAACAACGCTCAAAATGCTTTATCAATCGGGGAGTGAGGCACGTACTCAGGCTCTGAGAGTAGCGTATGAAAATCTTCTCTTTCAGGCCAATGGGCTCATCAGTTTTGTGGAAACCCCTTCGGAGGAAATGCTTCGTACCTATGAGGAACTGCGAAAGAAGACATGGTATGCCCTTGAGATGGTGAAGGAATTGCCGTAAGGGGGAGGGGTTCAGGTTGAGGTGGTTTTTTGCTATAACGATATTTCAGCTACGAGGTTCATCAAGCTGAAACAAGGTAATAGCTTTCTAAGTATTTTTGGAAAAATTCAGGTATTTTTGGCAAGCGACAAACGTCAACGAGCCGGAGAAGGCTTCTTCACTCAAGACAATGGTTTCATTCCCTTTATAGCCACAAAGCTTCCTCTGTCGTGTCCAGCAAGGATCTCGGGAGAAAGCGTTTCTCCGATGAGGGTGGAGAGACTCTCAGTAATGACAAAACCTGTTTTTTCAAAGAGGTCAATAATCTCCAAAGAGGTATAAAAGGTGGCATCCCTGTAAAAGAGGCTTTTGGTTTTGTTTGTCTGGTACTTTTGTCCCAAATGGCTTTCAAGAGGGACGAAAGCCACAAGGAGATGTCCCCCCTTTGTGAGAATACGGTGGCTTTCTTTGAAAGCCTTGATGGGATCATCAACAAAGCAGATGGTGGTTACCATGAGAGCGAGGTCAAAAGATTCCTCTGGCCATGGGAGGGACTCCGCTTTTCCTTCCACGACATCGATTCCACGCTCTCTTGCTCTGGTGGCCATTTCTGAAGATGGTTCGATTCCTGTATGAATACCAAGTCGTGAAGCAAAAAGCCCGGTGCCTACTCCGATTTCTATACCATGAGTAAATCGTGGCATAAGGGTTTGCAAAAGATTGATCTCGGCTTCGTAGAGGTTTTTGTTCTTGATAAACCAGGCCTCGTAATCGTCCACGTGAGCAGAAAAGGTTTCTATTCCTGCCATGGTGTTTCCTTTTCGTGTCCTTCGATGACAAGGAGTTTGCCGTTGACAAGGGCATCGGCAATCTTTTTGTGAGCCATGGTGAGAATATTGCCAAAGGTTGGTCTGGAGATACCCATTTGCCTGGCTGCCTCTTCATGATAAAGGTTTTCAAGATCAGCAAGCCTGATGGCTTCAAACTCATCCATTTCCAGGACGACCTTTTCAAGGGTGTGAGCGGGCTCTCCTATAGGTTTGAAGCCGGAAATACAGGGCTTACAATGAATATGACGACATTTTTTTGGTCTTGGCATGATCACTCCTTTTCCAAGAGAGGAGATATGTTTTTTCCTCGAATGGGCCTTTCATTATAGAAGGGGCTTTTGTTTCTGTCAATCTTTTCTCCAGAGAAACATCGCATCTCCATAACTCAGGAAGCGGTAGTCATGGGAAAGGGCATGCTGGTAAGCGGCTTTGACTCTCTCTTTTCCCCCAAAGCTTTGAACAAGGAGAAGAAGGGTAGAATAGGGCATGTGAAAGTTGGTGACAAGTCCATCGATGACCCGGAAGGGGAAGTCTCCGTAGATGAAAAGGTCGGTATATCCGCTATACGGTTGCCATCTCTCAGGAAAGAGTTGTCCCATGGTTTCTAAAGCCCTGGTAGAGGTTGTGCCAATGGCGATGATTCTTCCTCCTCTTTTTCTTGTTTCAATGAGGGTATCAATGGTATCCTGAGGGATGGTAATCCATTCTCTATGGATGTGGAATTCCTTATCTTCGGGGGAAATGGTGCGAAAAGTTCCCGGTCCTACGTGAAGGGTAAGGGTGGTTATCGTAATTCCTTTTGCTTTGATCTTTTCTAAAAGGCTCTCCGAAAAATGAAAAGAAGCCGTGGGAGCTGCCACAGAACCATAGAGAGAAGCAAGGACACTCTGATACCGTTTTTCGTCTTCGGAGGTGAGAAGGGGTAGGCCTTCTTTTTCTCTTTTTTTGACAATATAGGGGGGAAGGGGGAGTTCTCCCAATTTTTCTATGTCTTCAAAACTGATAGGAGGGTCGAAGGTGAGGATACGATAAGCGTTGTCTTCTGGGTCTTTGTCAATTCGTATGGACCATTTTTCTAAAAAAAAGCGGTGATGGCTTTTGATACGACGGGCATTTCTTACCATGGCTCTCCAGGAATTGTCACTCAGGCGTTCAATGAGGAGGCATTCAAAAACCTTTTTGTCTTGTCGGGTGAGAAAAAGCCTGGCCTTGAAAACTCGCGAATTGTTGAAGACAAGGGTATCATTGGGCTTGAGATAGAGAAGAATATCAGAGAAACGCCTGTCTTCAAAAGGGACGTTTCCAGGGGGAATAACAAGAAGCCTTGATTCTTCTCTATTGGGGAGGGGATGGGTGGCGATTTTTTCTTCGGGGAGATCGTAGGCAATATCCTCAAGATAGGGCTGGATGTTCATGAAGACCTCCATCTTTGGTAATAGGAACGGAATTCTCCAATGGTGAAGATTTCTCCGTGACCTGGATAAACGGTAGTCTCATCAGGAAGGGTGAGGGCTTTTTCTACCGATTTCCAGAGAGTGGCTTCATCACCACCGGGGAGATCGGTTCTTCCTACGGAGAAGGCAAAGAGAAGGTCTCCTCCAAAAAACCATCCTCTGGTAGGAAAATAGAGTCCAATGGAACCAGGAGAGTGTCCTGGGAGGTGCCATACTTCTGCTTCCCACTCAGCCAAGGAACCTTCTGAAAGGGGGAGGAGAGTGTGGTGATAGGAAATCTTGTCTCCAAAGTAGGCGGAGAGGTTCTGATAGGGATCAGGGACCATGGGTATGTCAAGGGGGTGAGTGTAAAGGGAAGCTCCAAATTCCTCTGCCCAGCTGTCGGCAAGAAGGATGTGGTCAAAGTGCCCATGAGTGGCTATCATGACAAGAGAAGAGGCTTCTTTGAGTTTTTCTTTTGCCTGGGGACATGCGGGGTCAATACAGAGGGTTTTTGTACCGTTCTGGATGAGGTAGGTATTGGAGGCAAAATCATAGGGGGTAAAGAGAAAAAGCTCCATGGGAAGATCTCCTCAAGGGTATTCTGAAAGTATAATATTATAAGGAGGAAAG
This sequence comes from Brevinematales bacterium, assembly GCA_013177995.1. Classification (GTDB taxonomy): domain Bacteria; phylum Spirochaetota; class Brevinematia; order Brevinematales; family Thermospiraceae; genus Thermospira. The sequence goes on from JABLXN010000010.1 coordinate 55,270, forward strand.
AAGAGAGAGGCAATATATGGAAGTGTTGAGAAAGAGGGCCTGGAGTGTGTTGTTGTTTTGTGTTTGAAGGAGAAGGGTTTTGGGATTGGGAAGGAGGGTTTTGGCTATTACTTTGTTTCAGCGACATTATGAACTTTGCTGAAATATGGGAATAGCTAAACCACTGTGTATTACTTCTGTTCTCCAGGATTTTCTTTTGGTAAGGGAATTTTTTTAGTTAGGAAAAGATGGAACCCAATACAGAGGTTAAACTCGAATTATTTTGCGTGGGGATGATAATCTTCATAAAGGGAACGGAGTTTTTCGATGGAGAGATGGGTGTATATTTGAGTGGTTGAGAGGGAACTGTGCCCTAACATTTCCTGGATAGCCCGAAGCGAAGCCCCGTTTTGTAAAAGATGCGTGGCAAAAGAGTGTCGGAGGGCATGGGGAGAAAGATTTCTTTCGATGGCGAGATGCTGAAGGGCCTCGTGAAAAATATATCGTACCATCCGTGGGGTGATGCTACGCCCTTTTTTTGTGATAAAGACCGCTTCGCTTCGGGAGGCCTCAGGGCTGATTTCCTTTCGGAAAGCAAGGTAGTTTTTGAGGCTTTCTGCAGCTATGCTTCCGATGGGAATTTCACGGACTTTTTTTCGTTTTCCTGCAATCGTGAGGCTTTTCTGGTTGAGATGAAGATCAGAGAGTTTCAAATTGGCTACCTCAGAGATACGAAGTCCACCGGCATACATGAGGAGAAGAAGGCATCGATTTCGTTTTTGCTGAGGGGTGGTATCTGGTAGCGAGGAGAGAAGAGTATTCATTTCCTCGACGGTTAATACCTTGGGAAGACGGTGGGGTTTTTTAGGGCTTTTTATGAGAAGGAAGGGGTTAGAAGAAAGGTACTTGTGTTTAACAAGATAACGATAAAAGGAACGAAGACTGGCTATTTTTCTGGCCACGGTAGAGGCTTCATATTTTTTTCCAAGCCATGTGAGATACTCATGAATCTGAGGATAACGAAGGAGGGCGGCGTCCCACGAATGGTCCTGGGCAAAGGCAAGAAATTCTCTGATATCATGTTCATAGGCAAGAAGCGTGTGTTCAGAATACCCTTTTTCGTATCGAAGGGACTCTATAAATGATGGTATATGAGATTCCATGTTATCTCTCCTGTTTTCTTATCGACATGGGAAGGGGAAAAATAAAATAGGGTTAGGAACTGATAGATAGTATTTCGGATGTTTTTTTGTGAAAAAAGAAGGGGAGATGAGAATAGGTTACCTTTAGCTATCACCCTGTTTCAGCAAAACTCATGAGGCAAGGGGAAGAAGAGGTAAGGTTTTAGCCTTTGGCTATTACCCTATTTCAGCAAAATCATATGCTTTGGGGTCAACTAGGATAGTACCACTGTTCCTTCGGCTATCACCTTATTTCAGCAAACCCCCTTCTTTTAGCTGAAACATGGTAATAGCACAAAAAAAATTTTCCACATAACAACTTTCTAACCACTTCTGGACAACCTTGACAATATTTTTTCGATAATAT
>JABLXN010000011.1 GCA_013177995.1 Brevinematales bacterium
ATCTCTTTACCTTCGATTTAACCATATACTTCTTCCTCCTCTTCATAGTTCCTCCTTATTATCCCTTCGTTGCCCCTTCTTTGTCAAATGTGAAAATAGGTATTCAGTTTCATATGTGGAACGACAAGGGTATTTTCTTTTGTTTTTCGTGCAAAAGAGAGGGTTTTTGACAATTTTTTTGTCTTTCGCTATAATGCTATAACCCTTTTTTCAGTGAAAAAGCCCAAGGAGGAGTGGGATGGGTACGTTATTCAGTTTTCTTTTTCCGACCATGGTGTCGGTTTTTCTTATTTTTTACTTTCGGAAAATTGACAAGAAAAACGTGCAATTACAAACACTCAAAAATTTTGTTCAGCATTCTATCCAGGAGATTCAACGTCTTTTTGAAGCCAAACAGAAGGAATTGTACGACAAGACCATCAATCTGGATGTTTCTCTTCAGAAGTTAGATAGGGCTACCCAGTTTATCAACCAGAAATTAGGGGAATTCAAAGACTTCATGGATAAAACCAAACAGCTTGAGAAGAGTCTCGAGATTCAACTCAAGGCAGCCCAGGGCTATGAAAAGGATCTTGCTGCTATGGAAGCGAGAATGGCTCAGTTAGTAGCCTTGGAGCGAGAGATGGAGGAGATGAAGCAGGAGCTTGCAGAGGCCAAGAAACTCACCTCTACCCTTCGCAGTGATATAGATCAATCTCGTGTATGGGCTCAGGACAATGTCAAAGAGATCATGAAGAACACCGAAGCAAGTATTGAGGCTCTTCGGAAACAGATCCAGGAGAGGATACAGTCTTTTCAACTGGAAAAAACCTTTCAGACTATTCAAAATGAGATTCAGCAGAAATCTACCCAACTTCAGCAACTCCTTGCTCAGGTAGAACAGGGGATTCGGGATCAGGAGATGGCAAGCCAGAAAGAAGCCGAGAAGATATTCTCTCAAAACAAGGCTCTTTTTGCCAAACAACTGGAGGTATTTCGGCAGGGAGCAGAGGCTCAGCTTGCGGAGAAGGCAAAGGCTCTTGAGACCCAGTTTCTTGAGGGCATCAAGCGTCTTGAACAGCAGTTCAATGCCTCTGTGAAGGTGATTAACCAGAGGCTTGCTGAGAATGATCAGCAACTGAAAGAGCAGAAAAATGAGATTGGAAAGGAGTTTCAGGGGCTTCGTGAGTCTATCAATAGTGAGATTCAGCGTCTTGCTCAGATAATAGAAACGCAGAAGATGGCCCTTCAGCATATGACGGATGAATATCAGAAGGCTTTGGAATCGAAGACCTCACAGGTGGATGATTACCTTGAGGCATTTAGTGAGAGACTCACCCAGCAGTACGAGGAAGCTCTGGAAAAAGGGAAAGAAGAACTTCTTGCTCTTTCGGATGAAATACGTGAGATGAGTAAGCGTATCGATGGAGTGGATCAACAGTTATCAGGTGAACTGGGAGTTTATCAAGAAAAATGGAAGAAAACTTTTGAGGAAATAAAAACAGAAATAGAAAAAAATATCCTTTCTTTGCGAGAGGAGAATGATCGTTTGGTACGAGAAGGAACAAAAGAAGCAAAATCACTCTGGGAAAAATCGAACGTGGAGTGGCAAAATCGTTTACAGGATCTGAAAACCATGATTCAGCGAGAAATTCAACATTTGTCGCAGGCGATTGAGGAACAAAAAATACGCTTAGGGCGGATTACTGAAGAGTATCAAAAAGCTTTGGAATCGAAGACATCACAGGTGGATGATTACCTTGAGGCGTTTAGTGAGAGACTCACCCAGCAGTATGAGGATGCTTTAGAGAAGGGTAAGGAAGAACTGATTGCCCTTCAGAATGAGGTAAGTGAGATGCAGAGGACAATAGCAAAAGTCCACAAAGAAGTTGGTGATGAACTCTCTGAGAATAGGGATGAGTGGCTTCTCAAGTTGCAGCAGACGGCTGAGGAATGGCAGGCAAAACTCTCTACCACTCGCCATGATGTGGAGAAATCAATTGAAAAGGTGGCTATCGAGTGGCAGGAAAACTGGAAAAAATCTTCGGAGAATTTTGCTTCAAAACTTCAGGAACTTCATCGTCAACTTGAGCAGACAAGACAGCGGCTTGAGAGCTTTACGGCTTCCAGTGAACAGAAGATTCAGCAGACGGCCGAAAACCTTTTGGCAAGCCTCATGGCAAAGATAGAAGAAAAAGAAAAGGAAATGATTTCCGTCACAGAAACCTCCTCTGGAAAGGTCAGTCAGTATCTCCGTACTCTCGAAGAGAATGTGAAAGCCTATCAGCAGCAGATTCAGCAGGTCATGGATACCACCAACAAGGCGCTTCGAGAGGATATCGACTCCATGCAGAGTCGTGTGGTTTCTCTCACCAATCAGAGTAATCAGATAGAAAACCTCTTGCGGGAGATTCTCAACAAGCGCACAAGAGAGATTGATAGTTATCTTGACAAGGTGAGGCAAACCTACCTTGATGATTATCAGGAGCTTTTGGACAGGAGTAAAAGCGAGATTATAGAGCTTGAGGATACCATTCGTGAATTTAGGCAGGATTTGGCTAACCAGCAGAAGACAATGGCTTCTCAATTGAAGTCTGCCTTTGAAGAAGAGGAAAAGCAGTTCTATCAGGCCATAGAAAGGATTCAGCAATCCCTTGACTCGCTCAAAAAAAAGTCAGATCAGGTGGCAGGTGAGGTGGACAGAGAAGTGGCCTCAAAACTTCAGGCTTTTCAGAAGGATCTTGAATCCACCCTCAAATCGTATCTTGAAAAGGCGTCTCAGGACTTTCTTAAGCGAAGGGACGAGTACATGGTGGCCTTTGAGAACCTTGACAAGAGGCTTTCTGAGCAGAGTTCTATTTTTGCCGATATGGAAAAACAGCTTCGTATCCAGCAGAGCCGTGTTGGGGAACTTCCCCAGCAGGTAGAACAGCAGGTGAAGATGCTTTTGAGTCAGCTCTCTGAAGAGGTGAACAAAGCCGTTGAGGCTTCTCGGGGCTCATTAGAGGAGAAAATACGGGCTTACTTTGCCCAGGTCGAAAAGGATATGAGTCAATACACCAAACGCTCAGAGGATCTCAAAAATCTGTTGCTTTCTCTTGAGAATCAGGCTGTTCAGGAGTACCAGAAGGATATGGCGGAGATAGAGAATTCTATTTCTCGCAAGATAAGTGTTCTCACGGGCAATATTGAGACCCTCCTGCAGAAGACGAAAGAGGAAGTGGAAACAACGGTTTCTTTGGCCAAAAATAGTGTCACTCGTTTTTCAGAGGAGTTAAAGAGTATTCGAGAGGATTACAAAGAGAGTATTCAGAACGAATACAAAGATCTTGTCAAAAAGCTCAAGGAGATAGAGGCCCGTTATGATGCCTTCATGAAGAAGACACAACTTCTTGAGAGGGCAGAGGTGGTCGCGGAAAAATCCGAAGAAACCCTGAACACCATAAGGGAAAGTTTCCAGGAACTGGAAGAAAAGAGACGGGCCCTCACTGATGCCCTTCGGACCCTTGAAGGGGTACAGAAGGAGAGACGAGAGCTTGATGATATGCTGAATAACCTTCTTCTTCACAAGAAAGAGTCTCTTCAGATGAAAGAGGTAGTGGAAAGGGCAATGGAAAAGGCCAAGGAGACACAGGCGCTTCTTGCCTTTGCCGAGCAGCAGAACAAGAAAGCAGAGGAGATGAAACGTACCCTTGAAGAGGCCATGAAGCTCTACGGCGACCTGCAGGCCAAATTTGCAGACCTTGAAAAGAAGCGGGATATTGTGGTCAAGATTTTGAGTGAACTGGAGGAAACCAAAGAATCCTTCACCGCTGTTCAGGCGAAGCTGAATGATGCCGATCAGAGAATCAGCCTTCTCAATAAGCTTTCGAAAAAACTTGAGGAGGATCTTAAGAACTTTCAGGGTCAGATTATGCAGGTCCTGGGGGATCAGGACAAGATTTTTGCCGCTGCTGATAAGATAGACAACCTTGAGAATATCCTGATCCAGGTAGAAGAGGAAGGAAAGCGTCTCCAGAAGATGCGTTCCTGGGTGGCAGAACTCCAGAACCAGTTGGAGCGCATTCGGGCTTCTCAGGAGGAGGTTGTTCGTGGATCTCGAGGTGAGGGGTCCAAACCCCAGAGCGATCAGGATACGGTGAAGGCCATCCTGCGTTTGAGGAAAGAGGGGTGGAGTGTAGAAGAGATCGCTTCTACGCTCAAGGTTTCGGTAAGCTATGTTGAGTTGGTTCTTGAACGCTACGAAAAATAACCCAAGGAGTGATCATGGTAGATATTCGATTTTTGGTGGAAAATGAAGCCCTTGTGAGGGAGAAACTTCGTTATCGATTGAAGGATATGGCTCTTCTTGATGAAATCATGGCTCTTGATGAAAAGCGAAGGAGTCTTCAGAAAGAGGGAGATGTTCTTCGCAGTGAGAAGAATCAAAAGTCCAAGGAAATAGGGGCTCTCAAAGCAAAAGGGGGGGATGCTTCTGCTCTCATGGCAGAGGTTGGCCGGCTTGGAGAAAGACTCGCAGACCTTGAGAGACAGGAAAGAGAGGTATCGGAAAACCTTACGGCTAAACTCATGATGATTCCCAATATTCCTATGGATGATGTGCCTGTTGGAGAGGATGAGAGTGCCAACCAGGAGATTCGAAGGTGGGGAGAAATTCCTTCTTTTTCTTTTACCCCGCTTTCCCATGATGAGATAGCGGAACGTCTTGGTATTTTGGATTTTGAACGGGGGGCAAAGATTGCGGGAAGTGGTTTCACTCTCTATCGTGGCCTTGGTGCACGGCTTGAGCGGGCGCTTATCAATTTTATGTTGGATACGCATAGAGAAGATGGGTATGAAGAGTATTTTGTTCCTTTCCTTATCAAAGGCAAAAGCCTTGAGGGCACAGGACAGCTTCCCAAGTTCAAGGATGACCTGTATCGTGTAGAGGGAGAGGATCTCTATCTCAATCCCACGGCAGAGGTTCCGCTTACCAACATTTATCAGAATGAGATTCTTGAGGAGAAGGATTTACCAAGGTGGATAACAGCTTATGCTCCAAGCTTTCGTAAGGAAGCAGGAAGTTATGGGAAGGATACCAAGGGGATCATTCGTCAGCATCAGTTTAACAAGGTGGAACTGGTGAAGTTCTGTCGTCCTGAGGATTCCGAAAAGGAACATCAGCAGATGGTGGAACAGGCGCAGAAGATTCTCAAGAAGTTGGGGTTGGCTCATCGGGTGGTGGTACTTTCTCAGGGTGATATGGGCTTTTCGGCGGCAAAATGCTACGATGTGGAAGTATGGCTTCCCGGACAGAATAGGTATCGGGAGATTTCTTCTGTCTCGAACTGCAGGGATTTCCAGGCTCGTCGGGCGCAGATTCGTTTCCGCCGGGAGTCAACAGGAAAGCCCGAGTATGTCCATACTCTCAATGGCTCTGGGCTTGCGGTTGGAAGAACGGTAGTGGCTATCCTTGAGAACTATCAGCAGGCGGATGGAAGTGTGCTTATTCCTGAGGTGCTTCGTCCGTATATGGGTGGTTTGGAAAGGATAACAAAAATTTCTATCTAAAATATTGCTAAAAAAAATTTTTGCCGTATAATATGAGGCGAAAAGACTGTGGGAGGTAGTGTATGCAGTATGAACGCAAAATTGAAAACAACGCCGCCATTTACTGCGTTCATGGCGATTTTACCATTTTTTTCTTGAATAACATCAAAGGTGATATTGAAAAAGATGTGGCCGCTGGCAAAATTTCGTATTTTGTGTTTGACTTCAGTGATGTTCACTATATTGATTCGGCGGCGATTAGCCTGCTTATTATGACGGGGAAGTACAATGATGCCCACGGCCATAAACTCTATATTCGTAGCCCAAAAGATGTGGTGAAACGTATCATTGACAACGCTGAACTCACCTTTGTTGAGTATCAATATTAAAGAGGAAAACGATGAAGATAGTTCTTGCCTATTCTGGGGGTTTGGATACTTCGGTTATTCTTGCGTGGCTCAAGGAACAGTACCATGCTGAGATTATTGCCTATGTGGCAGATGTGGGACAACATGAAGACTGGGAAGCTATCCGGCAAAAGGCTATTCGGACCGGGGCAAGCAAGGTCTATATCGAAGACCTGAAAAAAGAGTTTGTAGAAGAGGCTGTTTTTCCGGCCATCAAAGCCAACGCCACCTACGAATACAAGTACCTGCTTGGCACGTCTCTTGCCCGCCCGATTATAGCCAAGAGACAGGTAGAGATAGCCTTGAAAGAAAAGGCTGATGCGGTGGCTCATGGGGCTACAGGCAAAGGGAACGATCAGGTACGTTTTGAACTCACCTATCGTGCGCTGGCGCCTCATTTGAAGATTATTGCTCCCTGGAAGGAAGACAACTTTTTTACCTCCCGCAGTGAACTGATTGAGTTTGCAGAGAAGCATAATATCCCTATTCCTGTCACCAAAGAGAAGCCGTATAGTATGGACCCCAATCTCTATCATATCTCTTATGAGGGGGGTGTTCTTGAGGATGTGACCAAGACCTACGATAGTTCTATGTTTGTGATGGGCAAGGATCCCTTTACTGTCCAGGATGAACCGGAGGTGGTTTCTATCACCTTTGAAAAAGGGGTTCCCGTTGCTCTCAATGGTCAGAAGATGGATGGGGTAAAACTTCTGAGAGAGGCCAATACCATAGCCGGGCGTCATGGGGTAGGTGTGGTGGATGTGGTGGAAAATCGCCTCGTGGGGATGAAGTCCCGTGGGGTGTATGAAACACCTGGTGGCACACTTCTTATTGAGGCCCACAAGGCCTTGGAGGCTATTACCCTTGAAAGGGATACTATGCACTATAAACAAATGATAGAACTCAAATTCAGCGAGATGATCTACTATGGTCAGTGGTATCATCCTCTTCGGGTGGCACTTCAGCGGTTTATCGATACGACACAGGAGGTGGTTTCTGGAACGGTGGAGATGAAACTCTATCGGGGAAATTGTATGGTTGTCTCGAGACAATCTGAACATTCTTTGTATGATACCAACCTTTCTACCTTTGAAGCAGGAAGTAACTACGACCAGAAGGATGCGAAGGGATTTATCAAACTGTTTGGTCTTCCGATGGAGATGTTCTCAAGAAAGAATCCCTGGAAGATATAACTCAAGGGGAAAAGAGATATCAAAAGAGGGAGGCTTTTCTCCCTCTTTTTTTGTATAAGGAGGGAGGGAATGAAAAAGAAGTGGTGCTTCGTGTGGGGTATTTTTTTAGTCTCTCAGATGGCGTTTGGGCTTACCAATTCCCTGAAGACCTTTTATGTGGGGTTTGAGGTTTCAGAATTACTTCAGAATAATTTTCAAAATCTTGGTTTTCAGAATATGACCTTTCTCTTTGGTCAGGAGGGGTTGGGAAAGAAGGCTCAGTTCGGGTATAGATTTTCTTACATCGGTGTAGAACTCAACGAGAAGCATCTTGCCGAAAATCCTTTTTTAGAAGGGGATACAGAGGGTTTAGAGGGAACTCTTCGGGTGCTCAGGGGAGGGCTTGATTGGTTTCCCTGGGTATGGGGGGGAGAGGTTTTTCGTTTTTTCCCTATTGGGAGTGTGACGATAGGGTATACCCAGATCGTTTTCACGAAGGGAGATGTCTATGATTTTCAAACCTTTTCTGTAGGTTCTCAACTCCGATGTCAGTGGGAAATGTGGAGATGGGTATTTGTAGAGTTTCCCCTTCTGGATGTGGGGGTCTCTATGGTGAAGAATCGATCGGCAGGAGGAGAGGTGGTTGGTGTGTCTATTTCCTATCCTGAGTGGGGAGTGATGTTTTTCTGGATCACGGTTGGGGTGAAAGTGAGATGGTGAGGTAAGACGAACGGTTTTTGGAAAATATTTTTATTTTTTGTGGGGCGTGAGAAAAGTCTTTTCTCTTTGAAAACTTGACCAAATTCTTTCTTGCTCTTATCATATAAAGGTCTATTTTTTTCGGGGAAAAAACGAAAAAAGAGGTGCGGAGATGCGGAAATATTATTTAGAGTTTGAGAAACCTATCCAGATGATGGAGGAGAAAATAGCCGAACTCAAAAAGCATCTGGATAGTGATTTTTCTGTTGAGCTTAGGGAAATGGAGCGAAAACTACAGTATATGCTTGAGATGACCTACAAGAATTTGACACCATGGCAGATTTCACTTGTGGCCCGGCATCCAGAGAGACCTATTTTTTCTGACTATAGAGACAAACTTTTTGATGATTTTCTTGAGATTCATGGAGATAGAAATTTTCGAGACGATCCGGCTATTATTACAGGTTTTGCCACCTTGGGCAATTACCGTTGTGTGGTGATAGGTGAGGAAAAGGGAAAGGGAACAAAGGACAAGCTCTATAGAAACTTTGGTATGCCTCAGCCGGAGGGATACCGCAAAGCTTTGCGTGCGATGAAATTGGCTGAGAAGTTTGGGCTTCCTGTGTTAACCTTTGTAGATACGGCGGGGGCGTATCCTGGTATGGAGGGAGAAGAGAGGGGACAGGGTGAGGCTATTGCCAGAAACCTGTTTGAGATGTCAGCTCTCAAAACACAGATTATTGCCACCGTGATTGGAGAAGGGGGAAGTGGAGGGGCTTTGGCTATTGCAGTCGCTGATAGGGTGCTGATGCTTGAGAATGCGATCTATTCGGTGATTTCCCCAGAGTCCTGTGCTTCTATTCTCTGGCGTGATGCCTCCAAGGGACCGAGGGCCGCTGAGGCATTGAAGCTCACAGCCCCTGAACTTTTGAAGTTTGGAGTGATTGATGAGATTCTTCCAGAGCCAATAGGGGGAGCTCATCGTCAGCCGGAGGAAACGATCGCCATTGTTCGGAAGGCTCTTCTCCGGCATTTAGATGAACTGGTGAGAATCAGTATTCCGAAGTTGGTACAGGCACGATATCAGCGTTTCCGTGGGCTTGGAGTAGTTCAGGTCCAGGACTAACAAAGGACTAAATCGAAACGAACCAAGGAGGATGTGGCCATGGTGAAGGCGAAAGAGACGGTTTCTCTTTTGAAGGAGGAGAGAATTCTTCCTATTGTCAGGGGTATTGATGCTGAGTATGCGGTAGATCTCGCGCGGGCCACCCTCGCCTCTGGTTGTCGGATCATGGAGTTTACGCTCTCTATTCCAGGGATCGTAAAAGAGGTGGGGCGTGTCAAGGAGATGTTTCCGGAGATGGCGGTGGGTCTTGGAACGGTGCTCACTCGGGAACAGGCAAAAGAAGCGGTAAAGGTAGGGGCAGATTTTGTGGTGAGCCCAATTCTTAACCGGGAAATTATCGACGAGGTGAAAAAGGCAGACAAGATGCTTGTTTTGGCCGGGCTTACTCCTACAGAACTTTATGAGGCGTATCGTCTCGGGTCCGATGTGGTGAAACTTTTTCCAGCCAGAGAAATGAATCCCTCGTATATCAGGGAACTCAGGGGACCTCTTCCCGAACTTGAGATTTTGGCGACTGGGGGGCTTTCGCTTATTATGGCTATTGAGTATATAGCCGCTGGTGCTGTAGCCGTTGGTCTTGGCAGCACTCTTTACAAGAAGGAACTCATCGTCCAGAAAAAATTCGATCAGATTACACAGATTATTGAGAATGCGTATAATCGTATCAAGATGGTAAAACTGTAAGATAGGATGATGGTGTGAGAGGTTTTGCGGTTTTTTTTGTGTGTACCTTGGGAATTTCTGTTCTGTGGGCTCAACAACCGAATTCGATGCCTACTAACCAGAGCCTTACCAATGAACGAATGACCAATCAAGCCGCTTCTCTTCCTTCAGGGGTGAAACTGGAAGGAGCCTCCTCAATTGTTTTTGAAAGTTTTGATAGGGTATCGGTGCGTCAGTATGAAGCTGTGGCTATTCAGGAGGTTTTGTTCACGGGGAATGTTCGTATTCTTTTTGAGGGGAAAAAACTGTCTGCTCATCGAGTGTATGTGATTATCCAGAGTAATAAGACCATTCTCCAGATAGCTGCCTTTGATCAGGTGGAGTTTCGGGATGGAAATGCGATTTATTTAGCCAAGAGTTTTTTTTATCAACCGGAAAAGAAAACGGGCCTCATGCGAGAGGTTCGTTCCTATCTTCGTGATACTACGGGGACAACCACTTCGCCTGGACTATTTTATACAGCGGAAGAAGTGGAGATTTTGAGTGAGAAGCGGGCTGTTTTCAAAAAGGCCTATCTTACCTTTACACCGGCGGACATTCCTCACTATGAACTGTATGCGGAAAAGGTATGGTATTTTCGTGATGATGTGATTTTTTCCCTTCATAACACCTATATGGTGGGGCAACAGAGGCTTTTTTATTTTCCTTTCTTTCTGCGTTTAGAAAAGGTGACCGGTATCAAGACAGCGGCGGGGATTGAAAAGCGTATTGGATGGTATGTGATGAATACCATGGACTGGTCGCCTTCTTTTGGGACAATGCAGTTTGGACTCGATTTTTATGAGCGTATGGGAGAATATGGTTTTGTTCGTTATGTCAATAAGAAACCTGTTGGACCTTTTCAGCAGATTCGTTTTTTTGGGGAAACAGCGGATGATGTTCGTTTGTTTTATGATGCGCAAAACGACCGTTACAGCCAGTGGGTTCTCATCAACAATGAATGGACGACGGTGAGAGAGTGGTCCTGGCACTATATGTTAGAAGGAACTCTCCAGAAAGAGAATTTTTCGCTCAATTTTTATACTGAGGATTTGAACGATCCCTTTTTCACCAAAAAGTATTCCCAGAGACGAGATACTTTTAATATCCAGCATATTCTTCAGCCTCAGGAAAATAGCTTCTTTGCCCAGAGTGATAATTCTCCCGCCTTTTCTTCGCTGACCCGTCGTTTTAGTATTACCTCTCCCCAGTTGATGCTGAGTGGACAATGGGTGTATAGTCGCAAGCGAAATGAAGAGGTTTCGAATATGTATCGAAATGATGCGTATAGTTATTATCTTTATCAGGTGTCGTTTCCTAATATTTCGTATACCCTGCCAACCCTCTATCTTGTAGAGGAAACCTCTTTCAGAACCTATCGCATTGAGACCAATACCCGGCTGGTTTATAGTAGGGATCTTTCTTCGGAAGCCAAAGGAGCAAGCGGGATGATAACCAATCAAGAGAACATGGAAGCTGGCCAAAAAGAGGCCGCCTCTCTTTCTCCGACTTCTTCTCTTTCTCCAGTAGAAAGTAATACCATCGCCCAGGAAGTGTATACGACCAATAGTTTTGAATGGTGGAGTGCCTCTTCTGTTTTGAATGGAAATCTCAGTTATACCTCATCGGAAACCCTTGATACCAATGGGATGCCGATTTCTGATCAGTATCATCATCAGGAAAATGCTTCTATAGGCTTGAATATAAAGCTTCTTAATAAGACGATTACCTGGGATCATACTCTTTCTGTTCTCAATCGCAAGCGCTGGTCGAGTTTTGAAGTGAATTATAGCAACAATGTTTTGTATTCAGGGGCTCAGGTAGATTATACCATGCGAACAGCCACAGGTCTTACTCCAACTCTTGGGACTCATCCTGTGTGGAAAGTTCAATTTCCTCTTTCGGCTTCTCATACCTTTCAGTATCAACTGTTCAGGAGCATCTATTACACGATGCCGAGAGAGTATTCTCATACTCTCAATACTTCCGTTGGAGTAAATTGGCTTTCAAATATCGTGGTGTATCGATTGACGTATGCCTATCAAACGGCCTATCGTATTACCAATGGGCTGGAGGATGATTATCTCAACAATCAGATTCGTGAAACTATGAGTCTTTCAACAAGCCTTGGCGTGTGGTGGTTTTCTTCTTCTACCGGTATTTCTCTTGATACGCTTACCAGACGGAATTCAAGAATCATCTGGCATTATCCTGAGATTACCAACCGTATAGTGGGGAGTGTGGTGCTGGAAAATGCCTTTGTTCCGGTGGCACCATGGACATTTATTCCTTCGGTTAGACATCGCTATGATCTCTTGAAGCAGACCAATCTTTCTCTTTCCATGGCTTCTTTTAGTACATTTTCGACGCTTTATCCCCCTTTCTGGTATAAAATAGATATGTTTACCTATCGGGCAGACCTTTTGATAGATTATCTCAGTCCTCGTTCGAGTTCTTTTTCGCTGAGTTTTGGGACAGTGATCTGGCTTCAGAAATACTGGAAGTTAGATTTTACCACGCAGGTGGTGAATAGAAAACTCTATCGTTATGATTATGATGCCTGTGGTCGTTTCAATGAGCCGTATGTGGATTTCTGGAAAAACCTCTGGGATGGCATCAATGTCTTTGATTATCAGGGACTTCAGAGGAGTTTTTTCAAGATTCAGGCGCTGAATTTCGGGATCACGCATTATCTCAATGAGTGGGAGATGCGGGTTGGGTTTACCATCCAGCGGCAACTGGACAGCTTGAGGCGTATAGCCTACTGGGAACCGCAGATCAGGGTTGAGTTTATGCTTTCGGGAACAAGGGATCAATTTCCCCCTTATACCAAGCGTTTTGTTCCACCAGAACTTCAATAAGAGGGCTTTATGGATTTTCGATTGGTGGCGAGTGAGGGCTCTGCAAGGGCCGGGGAACTTATTGTGGATCATGGGGTGGTTCATACCCCTATTTTTATGCCTGTGGGTACTCAGGCTACCGTGAAGACTCTTTCCCCACATGAACTTCGTGAGGCTGGAGCGGAGATTATTCTTTCCAATGCGTATCATCTCTATTTGAGACCGGGGATTGATCTGATTCAGGCGGCGGGGGGAATTCATGCTTTTATGAACTGGGAGAGGCCTGTGCTCACGGATAGCGGGGGATTTCAGGTCTTTTCGTTAGCAAGGCTTCGGAAAATCACTGATGAGGGGGCTCGGTTTCAGTCCCATATTGATGGATCGTATCATTTTCTTACTCCAGAGAAGGTGATGGAGATTGAGAGTGCCATCGGGGCAGATATTGTGATGGCCTTTGATCAGTGTGTAGCAGCGGATGCTTCTCATGAGGAGGTGCTTGATGCCCTGAAACGGACCACTCTCTGGGCGAAACGCTCAAAGGAGGCCTTTGAAAGGGTAAAGCGTCCCTATCAAACACTTTTTGGGATTGTGCAGGGGGGGATTTTTGAGGATTTACGGCGGTTGTCAGTTGAGGAGATTGTGGGTATCGGTTTTGAAGGGTATGCGATAGGGGGACTTTCGGTGGGGGAGACAAAGCCGGATATGTACCGTATGCTTTCTGTTCTTGATGAAGTGCTTCCTTTTGATAAACCGAGGTATCTCATGGGGGTAGGAGTGCCGGAGGATATTCTCTACGGGATTGAATTGGGTGTGGATATGTTTGATTGTGTTTTTCCTACACGGGCAGCAAGAAATGCGTTGGTCTTTACTCATGATGGGCGGTTGAACCTGAGAAATAAGGCGCTTGAGTATGATTTTCGTCCGATTGATGAGGAGTGTGATTGTTATGCTTGCCGGAATTTTACGAGGGCATACATTCGGCATCTCCATCGTAGTGGGGAAATTCTTGGGCTTCGTTTGGCCTCTCTTCACAATGTTCATTTCCTTCTCTCTCTCACGAAAAAAGCACGGGAGGCTATTCTCCAGGGGAGATTTACTGAGTTCAAATATACTTTTCTTTCTCGATACCAGCAGGGAGCCTTTCTTCATGTGATGAATGGGGAGGCTTCATCGGGAAGGTAGGAGACAATGTCCATGTGGTGAGTGACAATGTATTCCTGGTACATGGTTTCTAAAAGATTCACAATATTGGCAAAGGTTGATTGGAGATACGAAACGTCGCCCGAAACACCAACAATGGCCACCTCTGTGTAGAAGCTTTCATAGCTTTCTTCAGAGACATCAGCTACAGAAACATTGAATTTTTTTCTCACAGTATCTTTGAGACTCCGGACAATATTGCGTTTTTCCTTTATGGTTTCGTTGTAGGGAATAGAAAGCTTGAGTGAGAGGATACCTAAAAACATGGTTATTTTTTCGCCTCTGATTTGGCTTTCTTCTGTGCCATTCTAGCAAGTTTGTCCCGGAGTTTCTGTTCTTTTTTGTGATCGACACGGTAGTGGATATAGTTGCCGTTTTTCATTTTGACCTTGAGGTCGAGAAAGAGAATCTCATCAGCATGATCAATGAGGCCGTTCACCATGGCCTTGAAATCTTCTAAGAGAGCCATACCATACTCCTTTAACTCCAGAATTTATTGACCTTGATGTCCCAGACAAGGTATTCGAGTTGTTTTCGTACCTGTTCGGTGATCTCTTCGAGAGGGATGTCGGGAGAAAAATGCATGGGTTTTCCAATGTTGGCGTAGTATTTTCCTGAGAGTACAGTGAGGGTTTCATACTGTTGTTCTCCCACCTGGATGGTGGCTGATTTGCGTTTGACATGACTTCGGGGAGAGACAATACCAATGGGAATGATAGGGGTGGGTTTTGCTTTGTAGATTTTTGCCATACCGTGATAAAACTCTCGGAATTCTATTTGATTGTTGAGATCTCCTTCTGGAAAAATATAGATAGATTCACCTTTGGAGAGGTATTCGACGGCACGGGGGATGACGTTTTTGCGATGTTCGGGCAGGGCATTGATCTGTTCCATCCATTTGAGAAAATGTTTCACAACAGGAACAGAGAATCCGGGACCAATAACCATGTGCACCGGCTCCTTCATGAGAGTAATGACAAAAAAGGGATCGGTCGACGAGAAGTGATTGGAACAATAAATGCAGGGGCTTCCTGCTTCAGTGAGATTTTCTTCTCCCCAGACCTGAAATTCGACGAAGGTTCTGAGGTAAGCACGAACGGCCGTGCGATATACTTCATACATACTTCGTGCTATCCAGTGCATAGTTTGTCTCCCTTTTGTGCTTTTAGTATGGCATAAAAAGGGGAAAAAGTCAAATGGGAAAATTCTTTTTTTGCTTTCTTTTTTTTTGAAAATCGTGTATAATGTTAGTAGGAAAAGAAAGGCAGGAGTGCCTATGGCGGAAGAGAAAAGACCCTCTTCACAATCAAAACCTCTCCCGGTTCCCAAGAAGTTATCTCTTTCTCAGTGGCAGGCTATCATGGATTCCCTTGAGGATGAGGAAGTGCGGGAATATCTTGAGGATGTGTATGTCTATGATGCAAGACGAAGTCGGTATATCCTGACTCGTGGACTGAGTCGCAAGGAAAAGACCATTCTTCAGGTGCTTTTTCAGGAGATTGCAGTTCCGGTCAAGGAGAAAAAGAAGTTTCACATCAGTGCCAATCTTGATAAGGAGATTGTCGCTCTTTTGGCTCGTAAGAGGCGGCATGGTCTCAATGTTTTTATGACTATTATGACCCGTATTGGGGATGGGTATGTGTGGTTTGGGATGATTCTTTTTCTTTTGTTTGTAGATATGTATGCGGGTGTTGTGCTAGCCATGGCCCAGCTTATTCAGATTCTTTTGCAGTTTTTGATCAAAAATATCTTTACCCGGGATAGACCGTATGTGAAACATGGGGATATTTCTATTCTTCTTGCCCCCCCTGATAGGTTTTCTTTTCCTTCTGGTCATACGGCGGGAGCATTTACCGTAGTTTTTTTTCTGTGGTATTTTTATCCGGTATGGACGTGGCCTTTTTTGGTACTGGCCATTCTGATAGGATTCTCCCGTATGTATCTGGGACTGCATTATCCGACGGATGTGCTGGCGGGCATGGTGCTAGGATATGTGAGTGTGAGAGTGGCACTTTTTCTTTCTTTTTTCCTGCCGTTGTGAGGTGTGTATGATACGATATCCTCTCCTCAGGCGTTTAGCGGAAGAAAATCCAGCCTTTGTTTCGGCAAAGGATGGGCTTGTTACCCTGCGGATACAGGATCGTTTTGTTCATAGTCCCTATTCTCCTGGAAAAGAAGCCCTTCGTCTCGTTGAGGGACTGCGAGGTCTTGATCCTTCAAAGACATTTGTGATTGTTCTGGGGGCAGGATTGGGGTATCATATTGAGCTTCTCGAAAAAGAGGGCTTTGAGAGGGGGGTGGTGATTGAAACCAATCCAGAGATTGCGAGGATATTTCAACAGATCTATGAACTTCCTTCCTCGTTTTACTGGGTAGGGCCAGAACAGACCGAGGAGGCTCTGGATAGTATCTTTGCTCTTTTGGATTTTTCTTCTCTTCGGTGGGTGAAGACGGTAATTCTCAGAGGGAGTTATGAAATAGGTCACTATGATGCCTTTGAAAAACGGATTCAACGCTTAACCCAGGTAAAATTAGGGGACTTCAGTACACGTCTCAAGTTTGAAGAGATATGGCTTATCCATATGATTCGAAATCTTCGGAATCTCCGTTTTTCTACTCCCTTAGCCAAGCTTTTTTTTCGTCAGCAAAATGTGCCCATCGTGATTGTTTCGGCGGGGCCTTCTCTTCGACAATCTTTAGCGGCGCTAAGTCGTGTGCGATCCTCTGTGTTTATGGTGGCGGTAGATACCGCCCTTCTTCCTTTGTATGAGGCAGGTATTGTGCCGGACATGGTCTATTCCCTTGATGCTCAGGTTCATACCCTTGAGGATTTTTTGGGTATAGACAGGAAGTATCTTTCACGTCTTCATTTAGTGTATGATATGGTTGCTCATCCAGAGACACTTGCTTTTGTGAAAGAGGCATCTTCAGGTCCTCATTATGTGGCTACTACAGCCCATGTCGATATTGATCCGCAGGGAAATCCATTTCTTCTCAAACATGAGTTTGTACGATGGCTTGAACTGGAGCTTAATACTCCTCTTGGGGATGTCGAAACAGGCGGGTCGGTTTCAACCTCTGTTTTTCATGCTTCTTTTCTCATGGGGGGAAATCCCCTTCTCTTGGTAGGTCAGGACTTAGCGTTTAGTTATCAGACAACGCATGTGGCCTCTACCTCGCATTATTACCGATATTTTCCTCAGGCTCATCGGCTTCATCCAATCAATACCATTTTCTTTGAGGCCATACTTTCCCGTCGTTTGCAAAAACAGCCAGGTATTCGAGAAAAAGAAGTGGATTCGGATTTTGTGCTTTCGAATTTCAAGGGATGGTTTGAGGTTTCAGCCAAGCGGTTGTCAGAATTTCGGGGTATTCGCTGTATCAATGCGACGCGTGATGGCGTGAGACTCGATGGTTTTCTCCATGAGGACATAGAAGATGTTCTAAAAAAATTTCCCCCTTTTTCTCACGATAGGGAAAAGTTGTTTGTTTCTGATCCGCTTCCAGTTGCTCCTCTTCACAAAATACAAAAGCGTCTTGAGGCGCTCAAAAAAGAATTGCAGGGATACGTTTTTGATGATGGTTTTTTTGAGAAAATCCGAGACCTTGGGCAGGAATTTCTTGAGAGGTATTATATGCGGGAGCGAATGCTTTTTGAACGATATGGGAACAGGGATACCATTTCTTTAGAACGAAAAACCTATCGCTTGATCAAGGCAATTGAGGAGCTTGGAGATGAGTGAACGACCTATTTTACAGGAAGTAGAAGAGAATATTTTTATCATCTACGGAGAGAAGCCAAGTTCTCATGTCTATATTATTAAAGGCGAATACAAGAACGTTCTCATTGATACAGGGACGAGAAAAAATTTTCATCGTATTGTGATGGGACTCACGCAGATTGGGCTCAAGGTGAGTGATATTCATATGGTTATCTGTACCCATGAGCACTATGACCATGTAGGAGGGATTGGCTTTTTCTATGAGACGGCGGTGATTGCGGCTGATAGGTTTGCCGCTACCAAGCTGGAACTCCAGGATGAATATGTGATTCATGCCATTGTGCATGGGGAAGAGGCCATTCAATCTCGTGTGAATATCTGGCTCACGGATCAGAATATTTTTGATTTTGGGAATTATAAACTTCGGGTTTTTTATACTCCTGGACATACGTCGGGATGTATTTGTCTGTACGAGGTGAATCACAGGTTTCTGTTTTCAGGGGATACGGTCTTTGCTGATGGGGTGATTTCCAAGATTTCTCAGTCAGGGAGTTATGGGGATTATATCAATTCTTTAGAACGTCTCAGTACTCTCCAGATTCGTCGGATTTTCCCAGGTCATGGGAAGGTTTGTGATTATCCCCAGGAAACACTCAAGCAGTCTATAGCCAATGCGAGGCTTCATCTCCAGGAGTACAATCAATCCCTTCTTCAACAACAAAAAAAGGAGTGCGATCAATGAGAGGAAAAATCTTTCTTGTGGGGGTGCTTCTTTTTTGTGGATGTGCAAAGGGATGGAATCCTGAGCTCTCGTACAATGAGGGTATCAGTCGGTGGAATGAAGGCAAGAAGGCAGAAGCACTCTGGTATGTTAAAAAAGCCTATTTGCTTGATCCTGCTCAAAGGGTTTTTCGTCTCACCTATGAGAGTATGCGAGTCGAGTTTCCTGATAAACCCGCTATGGAAAGGGTAGTTTTAGGTGTGGCGGGCGTGAATGGTATAGCCTGGTTAGCCGTGGTTTTTCTTCTCATGGGAGGGGGACTTGTGGTGGTTCGTTATCTGGTGGTTTCGTGGCCGTGGCTTCAGAAAATTCAGAACTGGCCTTTTCTTAAGCATGTGATGGTGGTGGTGTATCTCATAGGAGGAGCCCTTCTGGTGATACAGGGGGTGGCAGGAGTGAGGCTTTTTGTGCCTGAGCCCGCTGTGGTGGTAGAAAAGGCTTCTCTTTTGGACAGGCCAGAGGAAAGTGCGCTTGTTTTGCAGGAGATATCGGCTGGAACAGAAGGCTGGATACTCAAAAGAAAAGGAGCATATACACTTTTTCGTTCTGAGAATGGACTGGAAGGCTGGATGTTAACCAATGGGTGCTGGGGGGTGTGGCAATGAACTGGTGGCAGGATATCTTTTCTCTTGGGATACTTCTTGTGATAGCCGGTCTTCTTGCCGGGATTGTCGGATGGTCTTTCTGGGTTGTGTTTCTCTCACAGACCATAGAGCGAAAGGTCCAGCGATTGTACCGAAAAAGGGAATACCAGGAGTGTGTGAGGCTTATTACTGAACGGTTAGAAAAGGACGACCGGCTCCATCAAAAGGAACGGCTTTTTCTTTTGTATTATTTGGCCAGGTCGTATGAGGCTATGGACCAGATCGTGAACGCTATTCAATTTTATCAGGAAGCCAGTCGGGTGGCAGGGTTGCGTCATCCTCTTTATGTGGATCTTCTTCTTGCCTTAGTGAGCCTCTACCAGCGTCAGGGGAATTATCGAGAGGCTCTTGCCTATGCTATGATGGTGCTTCAGCAGAAGGAGGATCATCCCCTTGCCCTTTTGAAAGCGGCCGAGTGTCAGTATGCCCTTCATCATCCTCGACGGGCGAAGGAGCTTTTGGAAACGCTTCTCTCTCGAAGGCCGGGAATCCTTGAGGCACGTTTTCTATATGGGAAGATTCTCTATGAGCATGGGAATTATGGGCTTTCTCTGAAACAATGGGAGCTTCTCATCAATCATCATTTTGAAGAGGGGGTGGTATGGTTTTATTATGGACGGTGTCTTGAGAATACCAAAAAGTATTTTGAGGCCTTGAAGGCTTATGAGACGTTTTTGAAACAGTATGGAAGTGAGTATGCGCAGGAGAGATGGAAAACGTGGATTTCTATTATTCAGATATGGATTAAAGTAAAGGACTACCATCGGGGTATTCAGTATGTTTCGGAGTATTTGGCCCAGCCTGCTCCTGATGAGGTCAAAAAGGAACTTCTCTATCTTTATGCCAATCTTCTCTGGAACACGGGGGAGGAATATCAGTCTCTGAAGAATATTGAGCGTATCTATATGATGGATTCCTCGTTTAAGGACGTGAAAACCACCTATGAGCTTTATAAAAAGCTTTTGCCTCATAGTTATTTGGGACAATACTTTACGTCGAGACAGGATGTTTTTTTGGGAGTGTGCAAAAAGATTTTGGGTAGAACCGCCTTTCAGCAGATGGTAGTGAATGCGGATGTGGCTATCTATGGGAAAGGCAGTTTTTTTGTGGTGTTCTGGAGGCATATAGAGGCTATTTCTCATAGTAAGCTTACCGATATTTCGGTGCTCCTTTCCAGTTTTGAGGCGCTTCCTTCCAGTGTGGAGTTGTATTCCTTGATGGGGGTGAGGGAGGATGCCGTGTTGCATGAACTCTTGAAGAAAAGCCATCTGGTGGAAGGACAGGAATTTATCCAGACCATTCGAAGTGTGGTTCAGGAGGGATGAAATTTGACAGGAATAAGAGGATGTTTTATACTCATAAGGAGGGAAGTATGAATTATCTGATTTCTTTGGTGATTTTTTTGGTTATGGCAACCCTGATAGGAGGATATGCTTTTTTTCTGGTATGGGCACTCGGAGGGGCGGGTGTTCCATTAGGGTTAGTGCTTTTTGTGTCGTTTTTGTTTGTGGTACTCTTGCTCTCATTGACGGTGGCCTTTGTTGCCAGGATGCGAGAAATCAAAAAGGAGGAACAAGATGATTATCGCAACTACTGATACCATTGAGGGGAAAAAGCTGGAAACGCTTGGTCTTGTGCGTGGTTCTGTGGTCTATTCCAAACATGTAGGAAAGGATCTTGTGGCCGCTTTCAAGACGCTTTTGGGTGGCGAGATTTTTTCCTATACGGAAATGCTCAATGAGGCACGGGCTATAGCTACCAAACGAATGGTTGAAGAGGCTGAAAAATTGGGTGCTGATGCTATTGTGGGCATGAGGTATGCGTCGGCTGCTGTGATGCAGGGGGCAGCTGAGATCGTTGCTTATGGAACGGCAGTAAAGTTTGTGTAAAGATTTCACTTTTAGGGACGTTGTTTCGTAATACTATAAGCAGTGTCTTGAGGAGGAATAATGAAACGGTTGTGGTTGTTAGGGATGGCTATAGCAGTTTCTCTCTGGGCAAAGCCTTTTGTCTGGAATAGGGATGGAGAGTACATTCTTGGCTTCTATGATATGGGGCTTACCACGTCAGCGACGGTGTATGATGTGTCATACCTTTCGTGGCAGGTGTTGGCTCTTCGCTGGAATCCCTTTGTCAAAGTTTTTACCTTTGAGACAACGGTGAGGTATTTTCCTATGCAGCATTTGGCTCTTTCCTGGTGGATATTTTCTGAAAAGGGGGTAAATCCCTACCTTTATACGGGGTTGAAGGTACCCCATACCTTCCAGGCTATAGGGCTTCCTGTGGGACTTGGTCTTGTTCATCAATGGACGAATTGGTCACTTCATTTTCGAGTGTATGGGGATTTTGCTCTTGTGCCTGTGTTTGTACCAGTCTGGTCTTTTGAACTGGCTGCCGGATTCAAATGGTAGGAGGATGGTATGCGGAGAATAAAGAACATCCTTTTAGTAAGTGTAGTTGTTTTTTTCTCTGGGTGTAATTTTTTTGAATGGCTTACCCCTCCCATGAGCGGGGTGAGTGCCGAAGAACTTGTGTATCGAGGCCAGCAGTATTTTGAAAAGCAGGACTATGTGAGTGCGGCTTCTACTTTTGAACAGGCGATGAAAATCAATCCTCGCTCAAGTGAGGCACGGCTTGGGTATGCCAAGTCGCTTCTGTGGCAGATAATGCTTCCTGTGGCCAATATTGTCGCTGAAGAGTCTCATCAACAGGGGGACAATATCTATCTTGGGCTTCTGGCTTCCTTGAATAAACAAGAATTCCAGAATGTGCTCTTTGGGGGGGAGGTACCTCTCTATAAAAAAATTGATTACGTTTCCAACAGGAGACCTGAAAGAGAGAGAAAAGGATAAAGAAGTTACCCCTGGCTCAAAAGATTTTTGTCAACTGTAGTATACAGGGAACATTTTAGATAAACAAGTTTTTTCTGGGGAAAGTACCCTTTTTAGGCCATAAAACAGGGCAATAAGTACGTACCATCCCTATGTTTTATATCACATCCTGCCAGTAGACACCATCGATAGCCTCATCACGATTATAGTAGTAATGCAAACGCACAGCAAGAACATTGGTTGCCCCTTCTCTTTTCCATACCCCCACATCCATTCTCTGGTTTATGGTTCGCATCAGCCGTTCTGCCCTTGAGGTTGTTCCTGGCAAACCATCTTCACTGTCACAGGCGAACATGTCTTTTTGAGCACGAAGAAGATAATAAAAACAATGTTTGCGCCCTTTTTCGTGAAATAAGTCAAGAAGATTCTGAATATGCTGTCTGCGCTCGCTTTGATAACCAAGTCTTGTTTGCCAGTCATTTTTGTAACCCAAGAAACAGGCTTTCCCTGTTTCAGCGACAATATTTGTCCACTCAGAAGAACGATATCTCACTCTATCAAGACGAAGAAAATACTTCAATTGATAACTCACATGCCACAAACATCGTTGAAAAACGATACCGGGATGTTTGCCCTGGTTAATCCCTGTATCTCCATCGACAACAAGAAAAAACCGAGAAAAAGAGTGTTTTTCTTGAATGGGCTTAAGAAGTTTGTCCCAACCTGCATGGTAATTATCCACAAGAAGGCCTGCTATTCTTGTATTTTTTCCTGTCAATGGGGAGGCTTGTTGCCTCTCCTGCAAAAGAATTTTAGCTTCTTCTCCTTTTTTCTTGCCCTGAACAGGAATACCCGTCCCATCGGCTTCTCCACAGGGTTTTTCTTTTTCCGATAGGCTGAAATGTATCTTTTTCCCAATCTCCTGGAGGTTTTTCCAGAGGGTGCTGAGACCTATTTTATAACCTGTGAAGGAAAGAATCCGGGCAGCTACCCGATAGGTAGTAAGAGCCCCGGCTAAAGCCACTCTGTAGATATCTTTCAGGATTTGCCTTTTTCGCTTTTCTACACCAAGAAGAGATCTTGTGAGAAAAAGTTTTCTTCCACACTTTTTGCATTGAATCTGGAGTTGAGGAAGAGTGATTTTTCCAAAGGGCATCAGAACAAAAAAGGTGTTTTTTCCATGCTTTGTTTTCCATATGAAGTGATGTTTTTCTCCGCATGTACAGGTGATACGACCTTCTTTTATTTCTTTTTCTGCCACTTCTACAGAAATCTGATGAACAAATGACTCAAACACTCCTTTGATGGCCTGGAGAAAAACCACCACTAACGTCTCAAGTTTTGTGTCAGGGTAGTGATAGTCAAAGTGAAGGTGAATTCTTTACGCATGGGTTCCTCCTTGTGTCCTATTATCGGCCAGGGAGGAACTTTTTTTGCTTTTCCTCATCTTCCCACTGCAGGTCTCCTGAAAAAAACGTTACCAAAAAATTATTGATGTTCTCGAAGGACCGAACGGGATTATCGGCAATCAGGGTGATGGGGTTATTAAGGATGATAGCCTTGAGGTGAATGTCGTTCTTCTTGTGGCGTATCTCAGTCTCACCGCTCTCAATCTCTTGGATTCCAATGGAGATAAACAGTTCCTTACGGCCCCGGACTATCTGGTAATGCAAAATAATGAGATTGTCTTTTCACTTGATATCAACCGTATTCTGAGTAATGTCACGGCGAGTACGGAGGTGAATACAAGTTATACAGGAGACAACCTCACCAATACTCTCAAGGGTTCTCATGATGCCATCGAAGAAGTGCTTAGCCTTTTGCGTTTTGTCTATCTCAATATCAGCTATGTAGATGGAATGATAGGATGTGTGATTCGCCCCTCAACCTTCATGAGAAGACAACCGGCGTCCTCTTCAGTATATCCCAGTATGTATGATGAGATCCGGGATGCGCTCACCAATCCTTCTGCCAAAACCGACTATACCAATTCTTTCAGGCTTTTGTATGTGCTTCGCTATACACCAACCAATGTGGGAAGGGTATGTAATGACCTTCACCAGGTGCTTGTGGGAAGCTATGCCTATAATGCCCTTGGGGATTTTCGCCCTTCTTCGTGGTCTTCACACAGTGGTGGGTTGAAAGCCTACGGTGAGGCCCTGGCTGGAATGAACTTGAATGATGAGAATGTAAGTAATGTCGTCACGAGTATTACCAACCAGTATACCCCTGAAGAGATTTCAAATCTGATTCAGGGACTTAACCTGTAAGGGAGGAGAAAATGAGACATTTTTGGCTTCTTTTCTTGTTTCTTTTGGGTGTTTCTGGCTTATTTGCTGAAGGGGTTCCCTCCTCTTCTACAGCCTTCAAGGGGAATGTGACGCTCTTCGACTATAGTTCTCCGTGGGCAGGATTTAACAACCCGGCTTTGATGATGGGATATGGCGGGTATCCCAATCCGTGGATGTTTCGTACCTCAAGCACCAATTTTCCTGAGTGGAAGCTTGGAAGGGTATATCTTTTTTCTAGTTCATTAGCCGTGGGGGTAAATACCTCGTTTTATCAGCTTCTTGAGGCGTATCTTTACTACCTGGCCTATTATGCGGATAAAAATTTCACGGTTCTTCTCAAAAGAGGGCTGGATTATGTGGTGCCTCTAACGGGAGGGGCTTTTTCAACAGAGATGTTGGCCAATCCAACGAATGATTTTACCTATCTCAAGAGGGCTCTTAATCTTGTGCTTTCCAATACGACGCCAGGCTTTTATACCCGTGTGACTATGGGGCTTGGCTCTCTTTTTCTTCCTCTTGGCAAAGGAAATACGGTGGGTTTTCAGCCTCTGGTGGATTTAGAAACCTATGGGAGTTTTACCTCAAAGGAGAGCACTTTCTTTTTCTTCAGGGATCCGGAGGTTTCTCTTTTGCTGAGAGCAGGGGCGATTTCTTCTTTTGGGCTTGGTAGGTATGACCTTCCGTTTGTGGGAGATGTGGTGCTTGGAGCAAGCGTAGGAATTTATCCTTTTATGACGCGTATCCGATTCGAGAGTTTTGATGATCTCACGTCATATATGAATGCGATAGAAACCAACCGTGCAGCCATTCTTCAGTATGAGAATGTTCGTCAGGGTTTTGGTGCTGGGTTCGATATTGGGGCAATGAAGAGAATAGGAGAAGAATGGCAAATAGCCATGAAGGTAGAAAATCTTCTCTCTCCTATTCTCTGGAAGTATAAGACCACGAATGATACCAAAGACCACTATGCCTTTGACTGGATCCTTCCGAATGTGGTCGCAGGGGTGAGGTACACCTATCCTGTGGCCAAGCCTTTGAAATTTTTGGTGAACGAACCCTCTTTCTACTGTGAAGTGGAGGATCTTCTCTATACCAAACCCTTATCTCTTCTTTCCAAGGTACGTCTTGGGGCTGATGTGAAACTTCTGCTGGATATGATCCAGGTGGGGGTAGGGCTCAATCAGGGTTATCCGACGGCAGGAGGCAAGGTGAATCTCACCCTTTCATGGATACGGGATATTCCCTGGATGCCAGGTTTTTTGGGTGTGCTTCTGTTTCCTATCACGATGGGAAATCTCACGGGGTATGTGACCTATTATGGAAAGGAGCTTGGGCACTATCCTGGACATAAAGATGCCCTGGGGTATATCTTTGGCTTGGAGTACTATCTTGAGTTTGGGGCAAATGGACCGAGTCGCAAAGTACAGAAGGCACAGGCTTCTCAGGAACAATCCAGTAGTGAAGGCTCATTAGCAGAACCTGTTTTCAAGGGAGAAGGGGAAGAAAACGCGGGTGTTCAGATTAAACGATAAAAAATCAAGGGGCTGTTCCAGGTTTAGGGAACAGCCCCTTTTGTTTTAAAGAAGAAAACGACTCTACGCTTTTCTTTCAGCGATGAGGACACGAGGTAGGTTTTGATAATCATACCGAATCTGGCATTTCAAAGAGTATTCTGTGAAAATATCCCTGATTTTCTCCCACTTGTGGTCAACTTCTACGACTATCTTGCCATCGAAAGAGAGGTGGTCAAGGGAGTAATGGGCTATAGCGCGATAGAAGAGAAGCCCATCCTTGCCACCAAAGAGGGCATGCTCTGGTTCATGACGGAGGACAGATGGCTCTATGAGAGAACTCTCCTGGGGAGAAATATAGGGCGGATTGGAAACGATGAGGTCATATTTGCCGGAGGGTGGACGCTTCAAAAAGTCGCACCAGTGAAAGCGGATGTTTTTTTTGAGCTTGCGGGCATTGAACCTGGCAAGTCGAATAGCTTTCCAGGAAATATCACAGGCCTCTATGATGGCATGGGGAAAGAGAAAACCAAGCGAAATGGCAAGGATACCTGTTCCTGTTCCGATATCAAGGATATGGGAGAAATCCTGCTGGAATTCCTGGACGGCATAAAGGATATGTTCAGTGTCAGGTCTGGGAATGAGAACCCCTGGACGAACGGTAAAGCGTTTACCGTAAAAATCTGTGTATCCTACAAGATAGGCAAGAGGAATACCCCTTCCTCGTTTGTTTACGAGGTGAAAAAAGAAGTGTTTCTGGGCAGATGAGAGCCCTTTCTCCCAGAGAAGGGGAAGTGTGTTGAGTTCGCTTCCCGTCACATGGGCAAGGAGATAGCGTGCCGAGAAATCCGGATCTAAAGTAGCCTTTTCTCTGAGAAATTGGGAGGCCTTTCGGTAGGCGTCTCGATAGGTCATCATACCTCGAGGCTTTTCAAGAGCTCTTCCTGTTCACTGAGAATAAGCTGGTTGATGAGTTCATCGCACTCTCCATCCATGATCTGGTCTAATTTGTAGAGAGTGAGATTGATACGGTGGTCGGTGACCCGGTTCTGGGGATAATTGTAGGTGCGAATTTTCTCAGAACGATCTCCTGTTCGAATGGCACTTCGGCGAATAGAGGTTTGCTCCTGGAGTTGTTTCTGGATTTCGAGGTCAAGGAGTTTTGCTCGAAGCATACGCATAGCCGCTGCACGGTTTTGAAGCTGGGAGCGTTCCTCCTGACAGGCCACCACAATACCTGTGGGGATATGGGTAATACGAACGGCAGATTCTGTTTTGTTGACGTATTGTCCACCCGCTCCTCCGGCCCTGAAGGTATCAATCTTGAGGTCGTCTGGGTTGATCTGGATATCCACCTCATCGGCTTCTGGCATCACCACCACAGAGGCGGACGAGGTATGGAGTCTCCCACTGGCTTCTGTTGCAGGTACTCGCTGGACACGATGAACACCGGATTCAAACTTGAGATGTCCGTACACATCTTTGCCTTTTACAGAAAAGATGATTTCCTTGTAACCCCCAAGTTCATTTTCGCTATAGTCCATCACCTCGATTTTCCAGCGTTTTTTCTCGGCGTAGCGACTATACATACGGAAAAGATCAGCGGCGAAGAGAGCCGCCTCATCGCCTCCTGTTCCAGCTCTTATCTCCATGATGATGTTTTTCCCCTGGAGTTTGTCCTTGGGGAGAAGAAGGAGAAGGATCTCTTTTTCAAGCTTTTCCTTCTGTTCTTCTAAAAGGGGGAGCTCCTCCTTGGCAAGTTGTTTGAGTTCATCATCAGAAGAGGCAAGGATTTCCCTGTGTTCGGCGATCTGTTTTTCGATATTCTGGATGCGGTTATATACCTCAACGAATGGTTCAAGATCAGCTCGTTCTTTGGCGATCTTGATGTATTCCTGAGAACCGGGAGAAAGGCTTGCCAGTTTTTCTCCCATCTCTTCGTATTTTCGCATGAGATCGAGGGCTTTTGGATGCATAGAAACTCCTTTTTTTGAGAGCAATATTATAACGCAAAAATAAAAAAGAGGCAAATGCTAAACCCTGAATAAAAAAAGTTGTTTATCCTATGACCGAAAACACAGGGGCCGAACCTTGGGCTTAAAACCTCTGGGATAGGAGCCGTTCTCTTTGCTGGATTATGGCTTCTGTCTTGATGGGGATGCCGGTATGGGGGACGTTGATAAAATCCGGGTTTTGTGTTTGAGCAAATTCCCGAAAGCCCTCATGATTAAGCCAGTAATAGATTCCCCAATTGGTAAAATTCTGTATTCTGCATCTTTTTGAGGACGACATGGCGCCCCTTGTATTCAGCGAGGTAGGAGATACCAGATTTTCCTTTCCCTAATGTCTTGAGGATGCGAAGAGCAGAAAGATCCATTGTTTTTTTCCGTTTTATTTTGATGTTTGCCTTGTCATAAAAACAAGATAAAACCTTTTCACCAGTAGCCAGAGAAAAAAGGAAAAGCCAAGCAAAAGAAGAAGGGGGACAAAAAACTTTTTCTTGATAAGAACGGAAGCCAACCAGAAAAGAAGAAAAGCTCCGCCTACGAAGATGAGTTTGTCTTCTTTAGTCACTAAGATTTTTTTTTTGAAGGTAAGAGCGATACTCTTCACCTCGTGGGGTTTGAGACGTTCTTTTTTGCATTTGGTCTTGTAGGTAAATCGGTAATACACTTCCTCTCCTCGTTCGCTGGTTTCTACCAGAAATGAGAGCCCCTGAGGGGTAATGCTTACGCTTCCCACAATCGGTTCCCAGAGGGAGGGTTTTTCTCTGGAGATAATACTTTCAAAAACTCCGGCTAAATGCGTGATAGTCACGTCCTCAAAGCCGATCTTGAGAACAGAGAGCGTATAGTATCCAA
Source organism: Brevinematales bacterium (assembly GCA_013177995.1). Taxonomy (GTDB): domain Bacteria; phylum Spirochaetota; class Brevinematia; order Brevinematales; family Thermospiraceae; genus Thermospira. The sequence goes on from JABLXN010000011.1 coordinate 28,296, forward strand.
GGAAGAAGGGAAGAAAGGAGAGGGAAAAGATGAGACGAATATCATCGGTATTCCGTATTTCCACCACAAGATCCGCAGAGGAGATGTCAGGTATGCCGGTGAAGTTCTCCTCAAAGGCATACAAACTGAGAGAGGAGAGACTATCGTTTAGCACAAAACCAAGCGATTCATAGGGGAAGTAATAGACACCTGGGGAAATCTCTTTGTAGACAAGATTTTCTTCATATTTCCAGGTTTCTCTGGGGACAAGGGTATTTCCACCTTCGTAGTCTTTGATGAGATAGTGCTTCAGATAGGGGTGGTGAAGGGTGTATTTGAGGATATCCCAGAGGGAGAGATGTACCTGATGATAACGGCATTCGACGCGCCCGTTTTCTAAGTAGCGCAGTTCCATTCGCATTGGCCATGCTCCTTTTCGTATATACATAATTATAGGGAAAGAGGAGAGGACTGTCAAGTAATGGGTGCCTTTGTTGAGAAGAGGTGTCGTTCCGTACTCATAGAGAGTGGGTATCTTTACAAAAAAACTGAATACTTGTTCGACCATCTTTTCTTTTTCAGTTTTGGGCTATTTTTGTTACCCATTTTCCTTCTTTCACGAAGCGCTCCCGCGCGGGCAAAAGGGGCGTTGTCCTCGTCGCATGCTACGCATGCGCCTCGGACGGACAATGGGCCGCTTTTGCGGGCAAGGAGAAAAACATCTTCTCTTTCTAGGGGAAGTCCTTCCTCCGTGGGCGACATTGCCTCGCCCTCTGGACTTCGGCAACCACAACTCGTCCTCCTGACTTCGGAAGCATAGCGCCCACCTCGCTTCGCCGATTCCCCGCTAAAGCGGGGTCCCCGCGGCTACGCTTCGGTGGGCTTTTGGGGAAAAGCAACAAAAGATGTCGCCCCGGGTGCCTCCTGCACCCTCACTTCGGAAGGACTTCCCCCTTACGGCAAAGGACACACAACCGCAAAAGCGGCCCGGTGGGTTACAGAAAAAAAAGGGGGTGAAAGAACAGAGCTTTCTCGTGTTATTTCCCTGTTCATTAAAAAATGTGGAAATAGGTATTCAGTTTCATATGTGGAACGACACAAGTAATGGGTGCCTTTGTTCAGGAGAGGTTCTCTTCTTTGACTTTTTTTCTTCTTTTTTGTATCATATATATTCACTACTTTTGAGGAGTCCTGTATGGCGTTTTCTGAGAATGCGCATTTTATTTTGGAAAAGTTTTATTATAAGCGTGATAGGGATGGGAATCTCTTGGAGAGAAAGCCCGAAGAGCTTTTTCATAGAGTGGCGAAGTTTGTGGCTTCGGCTGAAAAAGAGCCAGAGAATCGCAAGAGGATGGAAAAAGTCTTTTTTGATCTCATGATGGAACAGAAATTCATGTTCTCTTCGCCAACGCTTTTCAATGCAGGAAGTGATTTTCCCCTTTGTTCCAGTTGTTTTGTGGGTGGTATCCAGGACGACATGGTGTCCATCATGAAGGCGGCGACGGATACGGCCATCACCTTCAAGGCAGGGGCGGGGATGGGGCTCAACTTTGGTGTTTTACGACCCCGCGGGGCCCGTGTGGGAAGGGGCGGGACATCCAGTGGTCCGGTGAGTTTTATGCGTCTTTTTGATGAGGTGGGAGAAACCGTCAAGAGTGGAGGGGTTCGTCGGGCGGCTTTTATGGCCATGATGGATGTTTCCCATCCGGATATTGAGGAGTTTATCACCAGCAAGGATTTTGTAGCCCAGATGAAACGTATGTATCCCAACATCAAGTTGCCGGACGATTTTGTGGACAAAATGATGTCTGGTATTGCCGAATCGCTCAAAGATACATTGGGAGAGGGAGAGATACTTGAAGGAATTCTTCAGGATGTGAGACGAAAGGTATTCGAACCGCTTTCCAATATGAATATCAGTGTGGCTATTACTGATGATTTTATGAAGGCTGTGAAAGAAGATAGAGAGTTTACCTTAGATAGTGGTCATGGGATCACACGAACGGTAAAAGCAAAAGAACTTTTCCGTATGATAGCCCTCTCTGCATGGAGAACGGCGGATCCCGGGGTGTGGTTCATTGATCGGGCTAATGAGTATGACACGGTACCGAGCTTTGGGCGTATTCTTTCCACCAATCCCTGTGGGGAGCAAAGCCTGCATAACTACACCAGTTGTAATCTTGGCTCTATCAATTTGCTTCGTTTTGTAAAGGGCAAAGAGTTTGACTGGGAGGAGTATCGTGAAACAATCGCGTTAGCCACACGCGCCCTTGACAATGTGATTGATGTAGCGGCGTTTCCCACTGAGGAGTTCAGGACAAATACCCTCCAGATTCGTCCGATTGGGCTTGGCTTCACCGGGCTTGCCGAGACACTTTTCCGCCTTGGACTTTCTTACACCAGTGAGGAGGGACGCCAGTTTGCGGCAGCAGTAGCCCGAGAGATGACACAGCAGTCTATCAGAACGTCGATTGAACTCGCCCGTGAAAAGGGGAGTTTCCCTCTCTTTGAGGAAAATAAAGAGGCTCTGATTCGGGTGGTGATGTCCTATTTTGATAGTGAGGGTGAGAAAAAGGAGATAGCCTCAGCTATTCGTTCCCAGGGGATACGGAATAGCAACTGGACTACCTTAGCTCCTACGGGAACCATCAGCCTTATCCTTGATTCTTATACCTATTCCCTTGAGCCACAGTTTGCCCTTGCCTACCACAAGAATCTTATTGATGGTGGTCGGCTCACCTATGTGGATCCGGCTTTTCGTGAAGCCATAGGTGATGATCCAGTTCTTATTGAAAAAGTGATTGAAAACGGTGGAAGTTGCCAGGGACTTGAAGGTATTTCTCCTGATATTCAGAAGATCTTTGTGGTGGCGCATGATATCCACTATGAAGATCGTATCAAGATGCAGGCGGCTTTACAGCGATATATTTCCAATAGCATTTCTTCTACAATTAATCTACCTTCTTCCACAACTGTGAAGGAGATAGAAGAGATTTACCTCAAAGCCTGGGAGTCAGGTCTCAAGGGGATAACCATTTATCGGGATGGGTGTAAGTCTTTTCAGCCTATGACAACAACCAAGAAACAGACGCAGAAACCTCTCCCCGTCGAGAGTCGTTCTCGCTGGAAACGACCAAAGACCCTTCGGGCAGAAATAGTCAAAACCAAGACAGGAAGTGGCACTCTCTATACTTCTATAGGATTGGATGAGAGAGGATGGCCAATAGAGATCTTCATCAATATTTCGAAACATGGTTCAGAGGTTTCTGCTTTCTCTGAAGCCCTTGGGCGGGTGATTTCCATAGCCCTGCAAAACGGGGTAAATCCCCTTGATTTAGCCGATACGTTAATTGGCATTACCGGTGATAGTACGGTGTGGGACAATGGAAAGATGATAAAGAGTGTTCCTGATGCTATTGGAAAGATTCTCAAAGAGTATGCGGAGAGGATTCTGGTGAAAGCTCAGGAAGGACTTCTCTTTGAGACAGCGACTGCTGTTGAGGAAAATACTCCTCTTGACAATTCTTCTCATGGAGAGAAAGAAGAGCTACCCGGTGCCATGGTATGTCCCAAATGCGGAGAGAAGAGCCTTGTGAAAACAGAGGATTGTGTGAATTGTCTCTCCTGTGGTTATTCGAAGTGTGGATAGGGGTACGCATGAAGCGGTTAGTGGTAGATGCCCGGATGGTCAATATGTCCGGGATTGGACGCTATATCCGGTCTATTCTCCCTTTTCTCAGGGAAATACCTCTTACAGAGGTGATTCTCATGGGGCGTCCTCAGGAACTGCTTGCCTATAGTGAACATGTGATACCTCTTCGGAGTCGTATTTACCATCCCGCTGAACAACTTGAATTGAAAAAAAAGATTCCTCCCTGTGATCTTTTCTGGAGCCCTCACTTCAATGTCCCGGTGAGAAAGATTCCGGCCAGAAAGCGGGTGGTGACTATTCATGATGTGTTTCATCTTTCTGATATAGCCCCCTACAACAGGCTGGAAAAGGCATACGCCCGTTATCTTCTTCGTCAGGCGCTCAAGCGTTCTGATGCGGTGATTACTGTGTCGGATTTTACCCGGGACGAGATAGAGTTTTATCTTCATCCGTCCGCCAGGCAAAAGGCAAAGATACAAACGATTCATCACTATGTGGATGTGGATCCTGAAAAGGTTTCTGTTGAGGAGAGTGAAAAGATTCTTAGCACCTATGGGATCCAGGGGCCTTTCTTTCTTTATGTAGGCAATATTAAGCCACATAAAAATATCACTGGACTTGTGAAGGCTTTTTCGCTTGTGAGTCGGCTGAATCATGAGGTTTCCCTGGTGATTGTTGGAAATAAGGAGCATTTTTATAAGGGAGTTCCTGAGTTAGAAGAGATGATTCAGCATAGTCATGCCTCGTCTAAGATTTTTTTCACCGGTCAGGTGGGGGATAGGGAACTTGTCGCTCTGTATAAGCGGGCTGTGGCGTTGGTACTTCCCTCTTTCTACGAAGGGTTTGGTCTTCCCCCGCTTGAGGCTATGGCCTGTGGGTGTCCCGTGATTGTTTCTTATATTCCGGTGTTCTGGGAGGTGTGCGAGGATGCGGCGTATTATATCAATCCCTATTCACCCGAAGACATGGCGGAAAAGATGTTTGCTCTTTTTTGTCATGCGGAGTTGAGGGAGAGGTATCAGAAGAGAGGGCTTGAGAGGGTGCGTCATTTTACCAGGGAAAAAACCGTGAATACGCATCTCTCTTTGTTTACTTCTCTCTTGAAGGATTGAGGGGGAGGTCCCCTTTTTCAAGAAGAAAAAGGTGGAAGGAAAACTATTTGTCTTGTGGTTTTTTTTCTGTGAGAGGGGGCATGGTGAGAAGGCGTGGGGCAAGAAGAACAAACTTTTCAAAATTTTTGCCGCTAATTTCAATGCGGGGGATGGCATAGGGGTCAAAGTGCGTCGAGGCTGGTTGAGGTGCCCAGAGTCCATAGGCATGCAGTCCGGCGATGAAATGGTAGGTTTTTCCCTTGTAGGATATCTGCTTTACGGCTTGTTTCACCTGATCTGAGACACGACCGTTGGGATAGGCGATCTTGTTGATACTTTTTGCTCTATAACCGAGATAACTTTCAAATTTTTCCATAGCGGCTCCAATTTCCCTGGAAAAGGCATCGGGAGACTTTCTGAAGAGTTTGTCAAGAGAGGTGTGGTTTTTGGTGTGATTGACGATCTCAAAACCATAGTCCAAAAGAAGATTGAGTTTTTTCTCCAGATAGGAGGGCTGGAGAAAGGGGACCTTGGAAAAATCTATACAGAAAGCACCGGTGAGAGCAAAGTCTGGATGGGTGTTATGGAAGTCAAGGAGAATGCCAACAGCACACTCAGGGTCAATCTCTACGATGCCATCGCTATTGGTGTCAATGAGATCGAATTGGCCGTATGTGGCATCATCAAAGGTGAGGACAAAGGGTTTGGTACCGGGGGCAAGTCTTTTGAGAGAGGAAACCTCTCCACTTCCCAAAGCGAGATATTCATCAAGTGAGATAGGACGAAAGCCCTGCTGGTACAGAATCTCAAGCTGCTCTCTGAATTCCTGGGAGGTGAGGATAAAACGCCTGAGAAGAGGACGCTTGGCAATAAGAGGGGATAACAAAGAAGCATTATGAGGAGTCATGATCATGTGATACTGGAGGATAGGGATGGAACCAGGAAGCCGCTGAAGAATGTCTTCAAAGGAAAGAACATCAAAGGGATTTTCATAATGCCCTTCAATATCCATAACTATTTCTCTTTCGGGTTGCCAAAAGAGGTAAGCGGCAAGTGACACAAAAATAGCTCCTCCCAGAGCGAGAAAGAAAGCCGAAAGGTTGCCTTTTTTCATACATAATACTATCGACATTGAAGAGGCTAAGAGTTAAGAGTTTTGGGAAAACTCTCTTTGGTCACAGGCCAAGGAACCTTTGTTTTTCACTTGACATATTCTTGAAGAGATGATACAATATAGCAGGAGAAGAAGAAGGAAAGGTATGGAGAGTTCGCAGTTTTATATTGGCCGGCAGCCAATTCTCAATCGCCAGTCGGAAATCAAAGCCTATGAGCTTCTCTTTCGTTCAAGTGGAGAGGAAAATGTTTCCGGGCGCAATGATCTCTATGCCACCTCTTCTGTTATCGTGACCATTCTGAATCAGATAGGGATTGACAATCTTTTGGCCAACTATACAGGCTATATCAATGTAGAGAATCAGTTTTTTGAGAATCATCTCTACGAAACCCTTAACCCCAAGACCTTTGTCCTTGAGATTCTTGAGACATGTCGGGTGGATAAAAGTCTGGTAGAAACAGTAGAGAATCTCCACAAGAAGGGTTTTCGTTTTGCCCTGGATGACGTGATTCTCAATGATCAGGGGTACCTGAAGATCTTCAGTCCTCTTTTTCCGTATATCGATGTGGTGAAGATTGATGTACGGGAGAATACCCAGTCGCAGATCAAAGCAAAGATCAATTTTCTTCGCAAGTACACCAATGCCAAGTTTTTGGCGGAAAAGGTGGAAAACGTTGAAGAGTTCCATTTCTATCGGGATGAGATGCAGTTTGACCTTTTTCAGGGGTATTTTTTCTCCAGGCCTACCATTATTCAGGGAGAACGTGTGGATCCCAAGCGGACAGCCATCATGGAACTTTTGCATCTCATTGAAAAGGACTCCAAGATTGAAGAGATTGAGGCTACCTTCAAACGCTATCCGGATATTACGGTGAATCTTTTGAAGTTTATCAATTCTTCTGCTTTTGGGACAAGGAGTCGGGTAAATTCGATACGCCAGGCTATAGCCCTTCTTGGCTACAAAAAGCTCTTTAATTGGCTTATGCTTCTTGCCTATGTGTATCAGTCTGATAATGAAATGGCCAATCCTCTTTTTGAATTAGCCCTTCAGCGAGCGAAAATGATGGAGACCCTTATTCGGTATCTTCGAGGCAACAATCCAGAACTTATGGATGCGGCTTTTTTGACGGGACTTCTTTCGCTTGTGAGTGCCCTTTTTCATGAACCTGCGGAGAAAATTTTACAGGAATTGGGTATCTCCAGTGAAATCTATGAAGCTATCATAGGCAAAACCAATCTTTTGGGAAAGCTTTTATTTCTTGTGGAAACGAATGAAGCCAATGATATCGAAGAAATAAAGGCTCTTTTAGACGAGATCAAACTTACGTTAGATACGCTAAATAAGGCGGCTATTGAGAGTTTTACGTGGGCCCAGCTTTTCAAGGGGATGTAGGAAAGCGTATGCCACCACAGATTCAGATTTTCGGTGTCAAAAAGAGTTTTGATACCCAGAAAGCCGAGCGCTTTTTTAAGGAGCGAGGAATCTCTTATCACTTTGTTGATCTGAAGGAAAAGGGTTTCAGTCCAGGAGAACTCAAGGCGATATCTGAGGTTGTTTCGTGGGAGAAGCTCATAGACCCCACAAGCCCTGTATATCAGAAAAGACAGATGCAGTATTTGGTGGTGGACTGGTTTGAGGAGGTTTTGCAGAACCCTACTCTTGTTCGTATGCCAGTGGTACGATGGGGAAAAAGGGTTAGTGTAGGCTATACCCCTGAAATGTGGAAAGAATGGTTAACTTCATCGGAGAACGAAAAAAGGTCTTGACATTTTTGTGAAACACCTCTTTTTGACAGGGAATATGGTTTGTTTAAATCTGAAGATCAGAGTAAACGACTACCTCAATGGGTTTTTGAAAAAATTTTGTTGTTAACACAAGAAAAGAGACCTTTGCACGAATGTGCAAAGGTCTCAAGAAAGTAATAAAAAAACAAACAATAGTATAAAAGTGTGCCTTTTTGTATAATAAAAAATACTATTTTTGGGATAAAAAAAGACAAATAAGCCCTTATAAACAGAAAAAACGGGGTTTCAGGGGCGTAGCCCCTGACCCAAACAGGGAAAGAAAACACCCGTGCAAGGGTCTGTCGTTCCACATTCATACAGAATGGTTATCTTCACACAAAAACTGAATACTTGTTCAACCATCTCTTTTCTTTCAGTTTTGAGCTATTTCTGTTGCCTGTCTTCTTTCTTCTACGAAGCGCTTCCGCGCGGGACAAAAGGGGCTTCGCCCCTTTTGAAAACCCCATCCCCGCCCCTGCGGCAACAGGGAGCCAAGAAGCGCTTTCTCCTCGTCGCATGCTACGCATGCGCCTCGGACGGACCGTGGGCCGCTTTTGCGGGCAAGAGAGAAACCTTTTCTGTCCAGGGCAAGTCCTTCCTTCGTGGGCGACCTCACCTCGTCCTCCTGACTTCGGAAGAAGAGCGCCCACCTTGCTTCGCCGATTCCCCGCCAAAGCGGGGGCCCCGCGGCTCCGCTTCGGTGGGCTTGTGGGCAAAAGCAACACAAGAGGTCGCCACCGGTGCCTCCTGCACCCTCACTCCGGAAGGACTTCCCCACTCCACGGCAAAGGACCCACCACCGCAAAAGCGGCCCGGTGGGGGTACAGAAAAAAAAGGGGGTGATAAAAGAACAGGGTCTTCTGTCACCAGCCCGCAGGGCTTCCACTCCCGTCGGGGCTTCTCTCAGGTGACACCGCAGGCAGGGGCGGGGAGGCTATAGCGATGTTTCAGCCCCAGGGGGCTTTCTGAGACCACAGGGCCCAAGGCTATAACCTTGTTTCAGCTAAACAACCCATTGGTTAAACGTTTAACCTCTATCTATGCAAACCCCACATGTCTCTTGCTATTACCATTTCTCAGCAAAAAACCTCCTCCTAAGCTGAAACATGGTGATAGCAAAGAGCATCCTCCACCCCACAGAAGAATGAAAAGCCCTATCACCATGTCTCAGCAAAAGGTTCCGCAACTCCGCTTCGGTGGGCTTGCGGGCAAAAGCAACACAAGAGGTCGCCCCGGGTGCCTCCTTCACCCTCACTCCAGAAGGACTTCCCCACTCCACGGCAAAGGATACATGACCGCAAAATCGGCCCGGTGAGGCTCCTCAGCGAAGTCGAAGGGGATACTGAGCGAAGTCGAAGTAGGGTACAAAAAAAAAGGAGTGAAAGAACAAAACTTTCTCGTTTTATTTTCATGTTCACAGGAAATGTGAAAATAGGTATTCAGTTTCATATGTGGAACGACAAACACCCGTGCAAGGGTCTCGAAAAATCTTTCATAAGATTTGCTTTTTTCTTTTTTTTCTCTTATACTATATCTATCAAATTTATTCGATATCAAAAAAATATCTTTTGCACAGTGCAAATTGTTTCTTTTTGGAATGCATTTTGCATAACATGTGCAAAATCTCAAAAATAGCTTTTTCACTCAAGTTTAACTGAGAAAATATCGATACTTATTGAAGTCAAGAAGCACTATACTTCTGGTATAGTTTTTGCCGGTAGTTTGTGGCCTGGACAAACATACGCGAAAAGGGGAGAGAATGAAGGATCTACTCGCAATATGGTGGGGAGAGGAACTCAAATATCAGCATCCTCTCGGCGAGGTCTTGCGTTCCATGGAAGGCGCTGATGTACTGGAGAGCCTTCGAAGGACCATTGGGGAAGGGATAAGAAAACTCCGGACATCTTCTTTACAGGAGTGTCAGGGGAAATGGGAGTTTCAACTCACGGTTCCCACTCGCTTTGTTGGTACCTACACCATTCCTCTTCTGATTCAAAAGGTAGCGGAGAAAGAGGGGCTTTTTCTTGTCTGGACAGAGCTTTCTGAACCCCTTCGTCAGATTCATTCGTTGGTAAAGCAGCGGGATACCCTGGCCACTGAAGCTCTCAAAATTCTTGATATGGTTTCCAAGAATATCATCAACGAATCCTCGGCCAAGATCTCGGCGCAGCGTATCCTTCAGAAGTTTGCGGAACTTTTGGGAGCACGAGCGGCGGTGATGAGGCTGTTTACTCGGGGAAGGTGGGGGCACTATGCTTCCTATGGGCTGAATTCAAATTATCTTGGTGAATATCATGAGATATATATTGATACGATCCCTTTTTATCGGCGGCTCATTCGGGAAATGCGGCTTCAGATCACGGAGAATCCCATGGAAGACTTAGGGAATTTGGCTTTGGATCTTTCTAAGGTAGTTTCTCCGTTATCCATGGTGGTGAGTGTACCGCTTATCAAAAACAAGGCCATTCGGGGGTTTATCAGTCTTGCTTTTGATGAACCAAAACCGGTTCTTTATTTTATGACCGATGTGCTTGAAAACTTTGCCAATGAGTTTGCGTTCATTTTGGAGAAAAATGAGTATTACCTCTATATTGTGGAAAGTAGTGAAAGGCTCAAAAAGATGAATCTTGATATTGTGACCTCGTTGGTGAATGCTACAGAAACAAGGGATAGTTATACGACGGGTCATTCGATGCGGGTGGCAACGTATGCGGTTGAACTTGCCCGTCATCTTCACTGGGACGACTATGAGATTGAGAAGCTGAGTATTGCCGCTCTTCTTCATGATATTGGCAAGGTGGGGATCCCGGATGCTATTCTCTTGAAACCGCTTCCTCTCAACGACATGGAGTATAACATCATGCAGCTTCATCCTGACTTTTCGGCCAATATTGTGGCCAAGGTAGAAAATCTCCAGGATATTGTTCCATGGGTTCGTTTCCACCACGAGTACATGGATGGCAGTGGGTATCCCTATGGTTTGAAAGGGAAGGATATCCCTCTGGGAGCAAGGGTGCTGGCGGTAGCGGATGCCTTTGATGCCATGACGTCGGATAGGCCTTATCGGAAGGCGTTGAGTCTTGATCAGGTGGAAGAGATTCTCAGGGAGGGCGCGGGGAAACAATGGGATGCTGAGATAGTTTCTCTTGCGATTCGTTATCTTGATGTGATTTATGAACGGGAAACCATGATCAAGGAAAGTCGGCTTGAGGACTTCCGTACGATGATGTTTCGACTCAATCTTCTCAATGGACTCTATCTTTTTGAGTACCTTCATGAAGAGGTGGAATCTCTTGTGAACAATAATGTGCCGTTTGTTTTTGGTTCTATGAAGTTACCGGAGAGTGTTCACACGCTTCCTTCATCAGCGAAGAAAAAGATCATTCACACGGTCACGGATATAATCAAGAAAGATCTTCACTATCCTGTCCTGGTGGCAAGGAAAACTTATCTTCAGTTTGTTTTTCTTGTTCCCCAGTATGATAGGCAACTTCTCCAGAGTCAGCTCAAGAGTCTTTCCTACCATGTGTATGAGCGGACGGATATGATGATGGAGATTTCTTCGTATGAGTATCCCCAAGAAAAGTATGAAGTTCCCATGGTTTTTGATAACTTCTCTCATCTGAAAGAGTCAAGGTAGAAGGCTCACGTATCCTGAGGCTATGGTTTCTTTTTGCTTTTTTTGCTCTTTTTGCCTATACTAATAGGCAAGGAGGCAAGGATGTTTTCGGATAAGCTTTTTCTCCAGAGGATTGTGGAAAAGCTCTGTGATGAGGGATCGTATTCTCAGTTGTATCACTATGCGTATCGTGATGTTCCTATGCCTTCTGTGTCTGAACTGGAAGAGATACTAGTACTTTTGAGGAGTGTGATTTTTCCAGGGTATTTTGGTCCTTCGGAGATGAATTCGGTAACCATGCCCTTTTTCATCGGCTCTGCCGTCTCGGAAATTTATCGGCGTCTTGTGGAACAGGTCAAACGGGGATTTTGTTTTGATTGTACCACCGAAGAGAAGTCCTGTCCTGATTGTGAAAAAAAGGCCGTGGCTATTGTGAAGCAGTTTTTGGAGAGGCTTCCAGAGATACGAAGGCTTTTAGCCACCGATGTTGAGGCGGCTTATGCGGGGGATCCTGCCGCCAAGAATAAGGGCGAAACGATCTTTTGTTATCCCAGTATCTTGGCTCTTTTTCACCACAGGGTAGCCCATGAACTTCTTTCCTTGGGGGTGCCACTTATTCCAAGAATTATCTCTGAAATGGCTCATTCCAAGACAGGGATTGATATTCATCCCGGGGCAACGATTGGGGAGTATTTTTTTATAGATCATGGGACGGGTACGGTGATAGGAGAGACCTGTATTATTGGCAATAATGTGCGGCTCTATCAGGGGGTGACTTTAGGAGCCAAGAGTTTTCCCAAGGATGAGCATGGAAATCCCATCAAGGGAATTCCCCGCCATCCGATCGTAGAGGACGACGTGATTATCTATTCGGGAGCAACTGTACTGGGACGGATCACGATTGGACGCGGAGCTGTAATAGGGGGAAATGTCTGGGTGACAGAGGATGTACCACCGGGACAGAAGATTCTCCAGACAAGACCTATGGATGTGACCTTTGATCATGGGGCAGGGATTTGATGAAACGCTTTGAGTGTCTTTATCCAGTGGTACTTCGTGATTTTTTGGCTGAAGAACTTGGCATTTCCAAAAAAAGGGCCAAGGCTCTCATTGATGCAAAACGGGTTTTTGTCAATAAGCAGGTGGTATGGATTGCGACGCATGAACTGAGACGGGGGGATAGGGTTGAGGTAAGGGAGGAACCAGCCGTTACCTTTGATCCGTCTTTGATTCTTTTTGAAAATGAGGAGATCATGGCGGTAAATAAGCCAGCAGGGATGGTAGTTACAGAGGCCAAGAATTCTCTTGAGGATCAGCTGAAGCGTTTTTATCATGAGAGGGGTATTCGCCCTCTTCATCGTATAGACAAGGACACGTCTGGAGTGGTGCTTTTTGGTCGGAGTGATGAGGTGTATGAGTTTTATCGAAAACATTGGGATGAAGTCGTGGAAAAGTACTATCTTGCCATCTGCCAGGGGGAGATTCCTTTTCGGCAGAAACGGCTTCGGGATTATCTTGATCATAAGTTGGCGATGATGGATGTGGTGAGGCTTGCCTGTGCGGATCATTATACGCTTGTTGGGGTGAGGCTTCATACGGGACGAAAACATCAGATTCGTCTTCAGATGGCCAAGATTGGTTTTCCGCTCGTAGGCGATAGGCTCTATGGGCCGAAGAAACTGGAAAAACGGGAACTTCGTCAGACCTCCCAGCAGTACCTTCATGCCTATGAGGTGAGAGGAAAATTGCCATCAGGGGGGGATTTTCGGGTAGTGGCCCCCCTTCCTGCCGAGATGAAAGCCTTTATGAAGCGGCATCATCTTCTGGAGGAGGTGGCATGGGAAACAGAGATGTGGTTTGAAAACATACAGGAAAAGGAGAATAGTCAATGACAGAATATCGATGGCTTTTTGTGTTGACGTTAGTGTTAACGGTAGTCCGGTTTTTCTGGAAGCAGTTTCTCAGGTATTTGAATTATCGTTATCTCAAAAAGCATAAAGGGGAAATCCCTCCTCTCGTGAGAGAGTATTTTTCTCCGGAGGATATGGAAAAATCTGAGTCGTACATGCTTGCTCATATGCGTTATGGTACCTGGCAGGGTGTGTTTGATTTTGCTGTGCTTTTGTGGTGGGTGTTTGGTGGAGGGTTTCTCTGGTTGTATCAAATGGTAGTAGGGTGGCATTTGTCCTTTGTATGGACAGGTATTGTCCTCACCTGGCTTTCCACGCTTTTTTTCATGGTTATTGAAATTCCATGGGATCTTTATGAGACGTTTGTGCTTGAGGCAAAATATGGATTTACTACCATGACATTTGGTATCTGGCTTTCCGATCAGATCAAAGGGCTTCTTCTTTCTGTGGTTTTAGAACTTCCGCTTTTGTGGATTGTGCTTTCTTTGATTCAGGGTTTACCCCAGTGGTGGTGGTTTGTTGTGTGGGTGGTGTATTCGCTTTTTGATCTATTTGTGATGTATATTGCCCCATATGTGATTGAGCCCCTTTTCAATAAGTATGAGCCGCTGGAAAATGAATATGGGGATCCTATCAGGGAGTGGGCAGAAAAGCAGGGGGTGAGTGTCAAAGCTGTTCTCAAGATGGACGCTTCTCGTCGAACAAAACATTCCAATGCTTATTTTACGGGTATTGGAAGGGTGAAACGGATTGTGGTGTTTGATACCCTGCTTGAGAATTTTTCTATGGAGGAGATTCTGGCTATTCTTTCTCATGAACTCGGGCACTGGAAGAGGCATCATATTCTTAAACAACTGATATTTGCCTTTGTTTTTTCCCTGGTTGCTGTGTATATCAGTTTTCATCTGCTTCAGCTTCGGCTTTTCTCGCTTGCCTTTGGTGTGGGGAAGGAAATAGCCCTTTCTTCTTATGGATTTTTCTCGGAGCTTTTCTTTTTGGGTATTTTTATTTCTGGGGTGGCTATCTTTACCCAGCCAATAGCAGCTTATTTCTCTCGTAAACGGGAAAGGGAAGCGGATGCCTATGCAGTTCGGGTTATGGGAAGGGCTAAGCCACTTCAGTCGGCGCTTATCAAGCTGTACAGAGAAAATCTTTCTACCTTTCATGTCCATCCTTTGGTTGTGGCCATGACATACAGTCATCCTCCGCTTTTGGACAGGCTTGATTTTCTTTCCCGGGAGGAGGGAAAACTGAAGGGATGATTCGACTACCAGCAAGGGTTCGACAGGATATAAACCAGTGGTATAGCAAAGGTGAGCCTTTTCTTTTTGTGGTGGACTATCGGGGAGAGAGGGCTTTCGCGTGGAGGCTTTCTGAGGTGCCACAGGAAAGGGTTTTGTACCAGATAGGGGGATATACCAATAGAGAAAAAAAGTCCTTCTCTTTCTCCTGGAGGGTGAAAAGGCCAGTGAGCTGGGAGAGGTACCATAAGGCTTTCCAGAGGGTACAGGACCATCAGCGGGCAGGGGAGAATTATCTTTTGAATCTTACTTTTCCTACGGAAATAGAACTCTCCTGTGATCTTTGGACGGTTGCCTGTGTGGTGGAAGCCCCTTATGTGTTTGCCCTTCGGAATGAGTGTGTGGTTTTTTCCCCTGAAACCTTTGTGATCATAGAAAATGAGACGATTTCCACCTTTCCTATGAAGGGAACAAAGGGGGCAGAGAGGGAGGAAAATCTCCGTCTTCTCTACCAGGATCCGAAGGAACAGGCGGAACATGTGGCTGTGGTGGATCTTCTCCGGAATGATCTTGGTCAGGTGTGTTCATCCGTGGAGGTGAAGCGATATCGCTACTGGGAGAGGGTCAGTCGTGGAAGGGGGGAACTCTTTCAAACGAGTTCTCATATCGAGGGGAAACTGAAAAAAGGGATAGGGATTGCGGAGGTTTTTGAGGCTTTGCTTCCAGCAGGCTCTGTCACAGGTGTTCCCAAGCCACGAGCACTAGCCATTATTGAGGAGGTGGAGGGGTATGAAAGAGGGTGGTATACGGGGGTTTTTGGGCTTTTTGACGGGAAACGGCTTACAAGCGCGGTGATGATTCGTTATATAGAGGAGACGTCTCAGGGTGTCTTCTATAAATCCGGTGGAGGGATAATGATTTATAGTGATCCTTATCAGGAATATCAGGAGCTTTTAGAGAAGGTCTATGTTCCCGTTTTTTGAGAGTATTCGTTTAGAAAAGGATGGGTTTCGTTTGCTTGACTATCATCAGCAAAGGGTAAGGGAAGTATTTGCCCATTTTTATCCCGGGGTAAAACCTTTCGTTCTTCGTGATATTCTGGTACCTGTGCCAAAGGTAGAGGGGAGGACTAAGTGTCGGGTGAGGTATGGGGAAAGGGCTTATGATATCTGCTACGAATCGTACACCATGCGGCGTATTGATCGGGTGAAAATTGTAGAGGCAAAGATAGAGTATCCCTACAAGGCTACCGATAGGAAAGAACTGGAGTCTGTGGCCGGCATGCTCAAAGATGGGGAGATGGTGGTATTTTCCTGTGAGGGATGTATTACCGATAGTCTTTTCAGCAATGTGATTTTTTTTGATGGGAAAAAATGGATAACACCAATCACATACCTTTTGAATGGGGTGAAGAGGCGTTTTTGTCTTGATAAGGGAATCATTGAGGAGGCTCCAATCATGGTGGGAGATCTTCTCTCTTTTTCCCATATTGGGTTTATCAATGCGATGATAGATGTGGGTGAACTTGTTCTCCCTATAGAAAAAGTGGAGGTTCTTCATGGACTGGAAAACCTTTGAACATTGTTTGTCACTCTCTCTCCAGAGTATGCCTGAGATGAAGCAAAAACCGGGGATTATGGTGATACTTGGTTCAGGATTATCTCGTGTGATGGAAGACTGGGAGCTTCTTCAGACCATTGGGTTTGAGGAGATTCTCCATCATCCAAAAAGCGGAGTGGTGGGTCATCCTGGGCGGTATGAGATACGGCTTGTAGAAGGGGTACCGGTGGTATTTTCCTTAGGGCGGGTTCATCTCTATGAGGGGTATAGTGCTCTTGAGGTGGTGTACGGCCTTGCTCTCTGGGCAAGGTTGGGGGTGAAAAATGTGATCATCACCAATGCCGCAGGAGGTATCGGAGAGTATGAGGTGGGGTCTCTTGTGGCGATAACGGATCATATCAATCATCAGGGTACGTCACCTCTGGTTGGTTGTCCGTATCCCGAGCGTTTTGTGTCAATGATAGAGGCGTATGAGAGAGCTACGTGGGAGTTTCTTCAGGGGGAGGGTATTCCTGTGGGGGTGTATGCGGGGGTTCTTGGTCCACAGTATGAGAGTCCTGCAGAAATTTTGGCTTTGTCTCGTGAAGGGGCGACCCTTGTGGGCATGTCCACTGTGCAGGAAACCATTATGAGTCGTTATCTTGGCTTGCGCGTATGTGGTCTTTCGGTGGTGACCAATCGTGCAGCTGGTTTGGGGGATCACAAGCCAGATCACCATGCGGTACTGCGAGTAGCTTCTCAGGCTGAGCAACGTCTCAAGGAATGTCTTTTGTCCGTGGTACGTTTCTGGGGAAAGGAATGAAAAAAGAGGTTGGGTTTCGACAGGCAACGATTGATGATCTGGATATTGTCGTAGAGATAGAGAAATCGAGTTTTTCTCCGGGCGAAGCCTTTGGGAGACGACAGATTCGATCTCTTCTTTCCAATCGCCGCGGTTCTGTTTTGTCTGAGATTCTTTTGTGGGGAGAAGAGGTGGCCGGATGGGCGTGCTGGATGAAGAGGCGGGGAAGCAGGGTGATCAGACTGTATTCTCTTGCTCTTTTGCCTTCCTATCGAGGGAAGGGGATTGCCGAGAAGTATCTTCGCTATCGGCTTCGGGAGTTTGCTTCGTTTTATGCTTTTTGTCATTTAGAGGTACGGGTCTCAAATGAAAGGGCTTATGCCCTTTATACTCGTTTGGGATTTACTGTCACGGAGAGGCTTGAAGGGTACTACGGGGATGAGGATGGGTATAGGATGCGACTGGACCTTCGTCTCTATAAATCGCTGTAAAGCTGGCTCTTTGGCAGGTCGATGGAAAGTTCGCTGATATCTTTTTCTTTGAGTTCGTTGAAGGCAATGCCGTAGGCGTACTCGTGTTCTTCGATTTTTCTTCCCCAGACTAATGTGCCTTCAAGAGGGATAGGATCTTTGTGGGTATGAGATTTTCGTATCTGGATATGAATGGGCATTTCGAGAGCAAGAACATGGCGGGAGGTGATACGAAGTCCCCCAAGAGAAACATTTTCTGTGAAGGTATGTTCGTTGATGGTTTCTCCCTCCTGTCTGTAGGAAAGCCATACCTCCCATTGTCTTGGGTGGCGCAGATGTTTTCTTCTGTCCTTTGGGGCAACAATGACACGGTCTTTGCCTTCGTATTTGGCCTGGTAGAGGGCTTTGTCAGCCTGAGCGAGAAGATCAGGGATGGTTCCCCCCATGTCAGGGAATGTGGCAATTCCCCCACTGAAATGAATATCATGTTCAGCAAAAAAGGGGTGATCATGGAGACGGCGGGTGAGACGGTTGGCAAAGTACAATGACCTCTCACTATCAGTCTCGGGAAGAAGGATGAGAAACTCCTCTCCACCGTAGCGACAGAAGACGTCTTCTAAACGGATATGGCCCTTGACAAACTCGGTAAATCGTCTGAGCACCTCATCCCCGAAGAGATGCCCTTTTGTGTCGTTGATACGCTTGAAGTCGTCTAAATCTAAAATAAGGATTGAAAATTTCTTGTTGTACCTCAGGCTTCGATTGAGTTCTTTTTGAAGACTCATTTCCATATAGCGCCTGTTGAAAGCTCCTGTGAGGCTATCCACCATGGCCATTTCTTCGGTTTGTTTGAAAAGGTGGAATTCAATGACCATTGGATGAGAAATCAGCCTGTTGTAATTGATAAAATAGTCCACAATAGGGAGACGAATACCTACAGGACGCTGAAGCTTGTGAGAAAGGAATTCCGCATGTTCAATAATCCGTACCCAGTGAGCAAAGGCTTCATCCTCAGCAAAGTTGTAGTGAATGAAAAGGGCAAGAAGAGAAGAAAAAAAGCTTTCCTTTTTGCCAGGATCCTTCTGGAGTTCCTTTACCCTGGCAAGGAAGTAGGGGAGATTGATCTTCTCTTCTTCCTCCAAAAAGGCTAAAATACGTTCAAGCAAGACCTGAGATTTTTCATCCATAGGCACCCCCTGATGTCTCTTCTATTGTCTTTTTATTTTTTATCGGCATAATACACGTTAGGCTTAGGAAAGGGGTTTGTAGGCTTCGGTATTCAGGTATTTTTGTATCATCTTTTCTGTGATGGCTTTCTTTTTGCAAATTTCCTGGTAAAACTCAGCGGATTTTCGCCATGTTCTTTTTTGGGTCTGGTAATCGTTGGCGAAGAGTCCGAAGGGAGCTGACTCTCCTTCTATCCACTCGAAGTTGTCAATAAATGTCCAGTGATAGTAGCGCTGGATAGGAATACCAGAGGCGATGAGAGAGGCTACTTCTTTCAGATGGTCATAGATGAATTGAGGACGAAAAACGTCTTCTCTATCACAGGTCCCGTTTTCAGTGATAAAAATAGGAAGACGGTAGGTTTTCCAGAGTCTTCTGGCAAGAAGAGAAATACCCTTTGGGTAGATCTCCCAGCCAAGGTTGTTGGTGGGAGCATTTTTGGCCACAAGGCGTTTGGCAAAGAGTTCTTGTGGATTCCAGGTAAACTGGATCTTGTCCCGTGAGTAGTAGTTTATCCCAAGAAAATCTTGAAATCTCCCCCTGCCCAGAGGGTATCCTGAGCCAAGGGGCGGGAGAAAACGACCTCTTCCCATACCCTCTAAAAAGATACCCTGAAAGACGAAGTCATTGAGAGCCGCGGCAAAATGGTCTAAAGGAGAAAGGAGATGGAGCGGACTAAAAATCCTGAGATGGTGAGCCACCCCTACCAGCGGGGTTTCTTTTTCGCCTTGATAGAGTTCGTGAATCGCCATATATCCCTTGAGGTGAGCAAGGACAAGATTTTTCGCAGTCTGGATCATTGCCTGACTGTCCTGCTTTCCCGGGGGCCATGTGCCAAGCACATAGCCATAGGAGAGCAAAACATTGGGTTCATTGATGGTGACCCAGTCGCTTACGAGGGGTTTCAGTTTTTCGACGATGAAACGGACATATCGAAGAAAATCACTTATGCTTTCCTCATTTTCCCACCCTCCTTTGTCCTCAAACCAGAGGGGATGCGAGAAGTGATAGAGCGTGACCAGAGGGCGGATGTTATGTTTTTTGAGTAGAGAGATTTCTTCCGCGTAATGATCAATACCTTCCTGTGAGAATCTCCCTGGTTCTGGTTCAATACGACTCCATTCAAGTCCCATACGATGGGTTTGTACCCCAAGTTCAGCAAGGAGTTCTATATCCTCTTTGAAGCGTTTCCAGTGGTCATTGGCGCGAAGGGGCGAGGTGTTGTCTTTGATGTGGCCTTGCTGTGCCCACCGGTACCAGTTGTTGTTGGTATCTCCTCCTTCTATTTGAAGGGCGGCTGTGGCTGTTCCGAATAAAAAGTCCGACGGAAAAAAAATACTTTCCATAGGTACTACTCCTCAAGAGTAATATGGGTATAGAAAAAGCCAAAGGGATGCCTCTGTACAGGAAGAGGCTGACCGTTGAACCAGAGAGAATTGTCCTGAAGGCTTACGAGAAAGAGATTCTCTCTCTGGACGGTTTGGGGATGGAGACTGTAGAAGAGTTTCTCCTGTGAGATCTCAAGGAAAGAGAAGCCTGATCCTGGAAAGAGGTGTTCTGTACTCCCGCCGTATACCCAGTTTTCTTGTGGGGTAATGGCAAGAAGAAGCCGACTTCCATAAGGAGGAAGAGAATAGTGTTTTCTATGGTATGTTTTTGTGAGAGGATCAAAGAAGAGACCATCGGGGAGGTTTTGCCGAAGGGGTTTATGACCGAGATTGAGCACAAGAAAAGCCTGACAGAAGGGAAGTTTGATCCATCCTGTATAATGGCTTTCGTACACCCTGACAGGTCCTATGGCTTGAAGAGAGGCACTTCGGGGACGGAAACGGTAGGTTTCGTGGTGATGGGTCAAGGAAAGTATCTCTGGTTCAGCGAGGGGAAACTGCTTTTTGTAGAGATGAAGGATATCTAAAGAGTATTCTCCAATGTTATCTGAGGTAAAGAGAAGACCCCCAAAGAGTTGATTGACAAGGTAAAGGGTATAGCGCTGTTCAAAAGAGAGGCGCTGATTGTTTTCTCTCAGGATGAAAACATCAGGGTCGTTGAGAAAACCGAGTCGATGAAGGGGATATCGACCTATGGTGGTGGTGATGGCTTTGATGGTGGAGATACGTTCCCGGAAGTGGATCCTTGCCGGTCTGATATCTTCCCAATCAAGCCCTACATCGCATCCGATTCGGCAATAGTCCACCTTGCCCAAAGCACTGCTGATGGGAACCCCACAACCCAGGATAGCCTTTTCTCCTACAAGGCAGCGAAGCCAGGACATGGCTTCGCTCATATGGGCACCCCTTGTCCTGCCACTATGGGGATAGATGCTGGCAGCGTAGAGAAAATCGAGTTTTACCATATCGAAGCCCCATTCATTCAAAACCGTGTGGAAGACTTCTTCAAGATAGGCACGTACGTCGGGATGCTGGAGATTAAGGGCATAGAAATCCCCATTCCAGTTTTCGCTATAGCCAGCAATCACCGGTGAACCATCTGGATAACGGAGCACCCAGTCAGGATGGTTATGAAAGAGGCTTGATTTGCTTTCGCAGATGAAGGGAGCCAGCCAGAGGCCTGCTTTGTAGCCTGCGGCATGAATCTCATCGACTAAGGCTTTCATGCCCCGAGGAAAAGAGGGTTTGATGGAGAGCCAGTCCCCAACAGCCGTCTGATAGCCATCATCTATTTGAAAAATATCGATAGGGAGATGGTTTTCTTTGAAAGATCGAAGATTGGAGAGGACGATGTCTTCAGAGATGTTGGTATAATAATTGTACCAGCTTGTCCAGCCACTTGTTTTTGGAGTCTGAAGAAAAGAGAACCCCTGAGCCATCAAATAGCGTCTCTGGGCTTCGAGAAGTGTACCACTGGTGAAAAAAAGAGAGAGAAGAAAGGTTTCTCCCGGGGGGAGGTGCCACCCTTCCACATCCCGGATAATACGAAGGTAATCCCCTTCGGGATGGTGTTCAAAGATAGTGTAGGCAGACTTTTCATCAAGAGAGCCTACCAGATGCCAGGAAGTATTCTGGCCGGAAAGGGTCCAGCCATGGCTATGAAGTCTCCCCCGTTTTCGGTTGTAGCGATAAAAATGATAATCCCCATAGAATTCAAGATGATACATAGCATACGCAAACCGAAGATGGGGAGGAAGACCTGGGATTTTCTCCTGCCGGGTAAATTCTCTACTATCAGACCAGCTTTGAAATCCATGAACAAAAAGACGATCTTTTTTCTGATAGGTCCAGGGAAGAGAGGTCTCAAAAGAGACAAGGGTGATGGGGACATGAGTTACCAAGCGGAGGGTGTTTTCGTCTTCTTCAAGGGAGAGATGGTCATTGCGCAGAGGAAGATGACCACGGAGAGTATAGAGGGTATTTTCATGGCGGTACACAAGCGTGGTGTGTTTCCAGAGCATGCAAAACTCCTTGCGGGGGATATGTTATTGTATATCCGATGGATGTTTTTGTCAATATTCTGGAAAAAGAAAAAGGAAAATGTTGTTGCGTGAGGGAGAACTTCTGGTGGCTTGATAAACCTTCGATGGGTATTATCTGGTCTTGTGGAGAGGGTTTTGAGGGTTTACACGTTTTTGAGTCTCTCTCTCATCTGACGGTAGGTGATGATAGGAAGATCTCCGGGTATAAGCTTTTCTTCCATATGGAGTTGGGTGGCTATAGGAATCTGGGTGATCACCACTCTTTCATCCTGGTGGAGAACAACCTGACTGAAACGCAGGGCAAGAAAGTCCACGAGTTTTCTTAGAAGGGGGAGTCGAACGAATTTCTGGGCAACACGGAGATAGATGAGGGTGTGGCTTTCGTCAACAGGGACAAAGGCGACTAAAACTCTCATTTTGTCGAGAATATAGTTTTGCCACATATTGGGGAAGATAAAGTGTATATGTTGACGGGAAAAATCAGGAGGGGGAAGATCTTCGGCTTTTTTTGGTTTTTGTCCGTGGTCGACTTCATTGTAAACCCAGAAGGCTATATTCCCATCTCTGACCACCTGGACAGGACCATTGACTAATGTTTTTTTTCCACGTCCTATGGTGTTTGTATGGACAAAGGGGAGATGAACGAGGTCCAATTGGTTCTCAATAGCCCGACTGTAATGAACAGGCCAGAGGTGACGCGATGAGGACCAGGAGAAGCTTTCATCCACGTTATCGAAGTAAACAGGTTCATGGGTTGGTTCACTCTCACCCCACCAGACAAAAACCCACCCTAATTTTTCCCTTACTGGGTACCTTTTGATATGAAAGTAGGAAGCGACTTCAGAGGATTTTCCATTGGCCGGAATGAGGGTGACCTTGCCTGTTTTGTCATAGCGGAAGCCGTGAAAGGGACAGGCAATCTCATCTCCGTGATGTTTTCCGATGGCCAGAGAGGCTCCCCGATGAATGCACTTGTCTCTCAAACAGACAAGTTCTCCTTCTGTGGTTCTCCAGAAGACCAATCGTTCTCCAAAACGGGTGACACCGACTATCTGGCCTGGTTTGATTTCTCGAGACTCAAGTACAATATACCACTGATGAGGGATCATGGGAAACCTCCTTGGGAGATAAGGTAAAGTTATCGAGACCTTTGCACGAATGTGCAAAGGTCTCAAAAAAGTAATAAAAAACAAAAATTAGTATCAAAATATTCCGTGCTGTAATAAATAAACCAATTTTTTTGAATAAAAAAGACAAAACGGCCCTTGTGAACAGAAAAATCGGGGTTTCAGGGGCGCAGCCCCTGACCCAAACAGGGGAAGAAAACACCCGTGCAAGGGTCTCTTATTGTACAGGGAAGGGAAGAAAATAGCAATAAAAGAGAGAAAAAGACACTTTTTGAAGGATGGGAGGATGGTTACGGATGGTTTTCTGTGGCCTTCAAAAGACGTTCTTCCTGCTTGATATCGGTATAACTCATGACAATGACAAAGGGGATGGTCATCTCTTTTCTGGTAGCAGGATCAAGAATAACCTTTTCCCTTTCCAAGGTCAACTCAATCACTGTATTGGTGGTTTTCCATCGGACAAAGGCAAGGACACCTTCAAGATCTCCATACGGGGGATTGATAAGCCCAAGAGAGTAGGAGGCTTTGTCAGTATATTGACGGAAAAAGTAATTTTTCATTTTTTCATAGGTGTTGGTGGCGTCGGCCAGGGAAGAGAGTGGAACAAGGTAATATCCTAAGAGAAGTTTGTTGTTTTCAAACACATACCCGATAAAAATCTCCTGACGAAGAAACGAGAGCCATTTTTTTCCGTCCTCACGAAAGAGGGTGATGAGAAATCTCTCTTCCTGCAGGACATTGGTAAAAAACTTGGCTTCTTCTTTTTGAAGGATGGTTGCCCGGTTTTCTCCCCACCGGAAAGACCGAAAATGGTTCTTTTCCCGAAAAGGAGCGTATTCTTTGGTTTCTACATAAAGAGAGGTTTCATTTTCTATTTCCATACCGGGAAATGGATTGGAAAACAAAAGACAAGAGAAAAAAAGATTCAAGAGGACAATGATAAAATGTTTCATAAAGACTCCTGTGGCTATTAGTATAACATAAAAGAGTTTTTTTTGCTACATAGGGATTTTTTGTCGCTTTACAAAAGAGAGAGGATTCCTTTTTTGGCGAGAGTAATGAAAAACTTGACAATAAAAATAATAATGATTATAATAAAAATTAGTGATTTTATGTGGAAAAAATTTGCACGAAAAGTTGTTTTCCATTACACTTCGGTAGGGAGGAAAAGGTGACAGGATACAAAAAGAGTCGAATACGAGAGGCGATCCTTGAAACGCTTAAGGGGACAAGGACTCATCCCCCGGCGGATTGGGTGTGGGAGGAGGTGAAGAAAATCTATCCTTCAGCGACCCTTGCCACCGTTTATCGCAATCTTCATATCTTAGAAAGTCAGGGGAAGATTCTTGCTCTTGACGTGGGACAGGGAGAAAAGCGTTATGATGGCTTTGTTCACCATCATGCCCATTTTGTCTGCAGGAAATGTGGAGAAGTGTATGATTGTGAGATCAAAGAGGGGAGTTTTGCGAAAGGGATGAATATCCCTGGTGAGGTTGAGGCTTTTCAACTTACTCTCTACGGGGTGTGTGAACGTTGTATGACGAAGGTGATGTTTCCCACCGGTCAAAGTGGGAAAAAACAGGATAAAAGAGAGAGGTAGATATGCCGTTTATCTCATGGGATGAGAGTATGAGTGTGGGGGTGGCAGAGTTTGACAACCACCATCAGAAACTGGTGGCTCTGGTGAACAAGCTTTTCGATGCGATGAAAGCAGGGAAGGCCAAAGAGGTGTTGGGTGATATTCTGAAGGAACTCATGGAGTATACCAAGTATCATTTTGAGGCAGAGGAAAGGCTCATGAGAGAGTATGCCTATCCAGGTTTTGTGACCCATCGGGCGGAACACGAAAAACTGGTGCAGGAGGTTTCTACTCTCTATCAGAAGTTTCAAGCGGGGGATATCTTTCTCTCTCTTGATACCATGAATTTTCTCAAAGAGTGGCTGGCAAAGCATATTCTTCAGAGTGATATGGTGTACAAACCCTTTTTCAATCAAAAGGGCATTCGATAAAAACCAAAAAGGAGGACGATATGGTCCAGAGAGGACAGATTTACAAGTGTTCGGTGTGTGGCAATATTGTTGAGGTGCGTTTTGCTGGAGGTGGTACTCTTGTTTGCTGTGGGAAGCCCATGGAACTTCAGGTGGAAAACACGGTGGATGCTTCCAAGGAAAAGCACGTACCGGTGATTGAAGCCCAGAATGGAGGGTATCTTGTCAGGGTTGGCAGTGTGGAACATCCCATGGAAGAAAAGCACTATATCATGTGGATAACCCTTGTGGCTGATGGCAAGGAATACACGCAGTATCTCAAGCCAGGAGACAAGCCTGAAGCCTTCTTTGCTGTTCAGGCCACCTCTGTAACAGCCAAAGAATACTGTAATCTCCATGGCCTGTGGAAGGCAGGAAGGTAGGAAAGATATGCTTGATAAACAGATGAATGAGCGGCTGAATGCACAGATTCAGGCGGAGTTGTATTCAGCCTACCTGTATTTGGCTATGGCAGCCTGGTGCGATGAGGAGTCCTGGACAGGGAGTGCTCACTGGTTTCGCAAGCAGGCACAGGAAGAGGTAAATCACGCGATGAAGTTCTATCACTATATTGTGGAGAAAGGGGGAAGAGCCATCATGGAGGCGATAGACAAGCCCCCTTCTGAGTGGAAGAACCTTCTCTCTGTTTTTGAAGCAGCCTATGAGCATGAGACCAAGGTGACGAAACGCATCCATGACCTTCTTGCTTTTGCCCGTGAGATAAAAGACTATGCGACAGAACAGATGCTTCAGTGGTTTGTGGCCGAACAGGTAGAAGAGGAGGCACAGACCCTTGAGATTGTCCAGAAACTCAAGAAGGTAGGAGAGAGCAACTCAGGGATGCTTTATCTTGATGGAAAACTTGGAAAGAGAGAATAATGTAAAAGGAGGAGAAGAATGGCTAAATCGCTCAAAGGAACAAAAACCGCAGAAAATCTCATGAAGGCCTTTGCTGGTGAGTCTCAGGCACGTACCCGCTATACCTACTATGCCTCTCAGGCACGAAAAGAAGGCTTCATGCAGATCGAGGCTATTTTTACAGAAACGGCGGACAACGAGAAAGAGCACGCCAAGGTGTTTTTCAAGTACCTTGTGGAGGGACTTGGAAACGATGTGATGCAGGAGATTCAGGCAAGCTATCCGGTGGCGCTTGCTGATACCCTCTCTAATCTCAAGAGTGCCGCCGCAGGTGAGAATGAAGAGTGGACACATCTCTACCCTGAGTTTGCCAAGGTGGCTGAACAGGAGGGATTTCCTGAAATTGCGGCAAGTTTCCGGGCTATTGCTCAGGTAGAGGCAAAGCATGAGGCGCGCTACAGAAAATTGGCGGAGAATATTGCCTCTGGGAAGGTCTTCAAAAAGGACCAGAAGGTTCTCTGGAAATGCCGGAACTGTGGTTTTATTATTGAGGCCATGGAAGCCCCACAGGTGTGCCCCAGTTGTAAGCATCCCCAGGGATATTTTGAGGTGTTTGTAGAAACGTACTGAGCTTTTGTGAGCGCCCCTCTCTGGGGCGCTTTTCTTTTGAGACCTTTGCACGAATGTGCAAAGGTCTCAAAAAAGTAATAGAAAACAGAAAGTAGTATAAAAATATTCTTTTCCATAATAAACAAGTCTATTTTTTAGATATAAAAAGAAAAATAAGCCTTTGTAAACAGAAAAAGCGGGGTTTCAGGGGCGTAGCCCCTGACCTAAAGAGGGGAAGAAAACACCCGTGCAAGGGTCTTCTATTGCTTTTTTCTTCGCTTTCTCTTATAATCTTTAGTATGCAAACGGAACAGAGATTTATCGTTACCGCACGGAAGTGGCGTCCCCAGAGGTTTGATGCGTTAGTAGGGCAGGAGGCACTCGCCCAGGCTTTGAAACATGCCCTGCAAACCGGAAAGACAGCCCATGCTTACCTCTTTTCTGGTATTCGTGGGGTGGGGAAAACGTCCACGGCAAGGCTTCTTGCCAAGGCTCTCAATTGTCTTTCTCCTCATGAGGGAGAACCTTGCAATCAGTGTGAGAGTTGTGTCTCTATCAATGATGGTTCAGCGATGGATGTGATTGAGATTGATGGGGCCTCCAATCGGGGGATTGATGCGATTCGTGAACTCCGAGAGACAGTGAATTATATGCCTGTGAAGCTTCGGTACAAGGTCTATATCATTGATGAGGTCCACATGCTTACCACCGAGGCGTCCAATGCCCTTCTCAAGACTCTCGAAGAACCCCCTTCTCATGTGGTTTTTATCTTGGCCACCACGGAGGTACACAAGCTTCTTCCAACCATTCGTTCTCGTTGTCAGCACTACGTGTTCAAAAAGATTCCGGTGACAAAAATTGCCCACCAACTGGTGACCATCTGTGAAACCGAGGGCTATCCGTATGAGAAAGAGGCTCTCTTTCTCATCGCTGAGGCAGGGGATGGTTCTCTGCGGGATGCCGAGAGTATCTTTGACCAGGTGGTTATCTATACAGGGGGTAATCTCACGGTTTCTGCGGTGAAAGAGGTGCTTGGAATTTCTCCTGAGAGGTTCTATGAGGATCTCTGGAAGGGCATTGTTGAGGGTGATATCATCACTGTTCTTCGGGTTATTGATGAGTATATGCAGCATTTTGGGGATGTGAGGGGATTTGTCTGGGGGATGGTAGAGTTTCTTCGGTTGGGGCTTTTGGTCAAGAGGCTATCTCTTCATGATCCCCTTGTGGATATGAGTGAGGAAAAGTACCAGCGTCTCTCTTCTCTATTTTCCCATGTCGAAGCGACGGACATTGTTCGAATGATGCAGGTGATGGCGGAGTTTCTGCGAGGGCTTCGGAGTGATCAGTATGACAGGCTTGCGGCTGAACTTCTTTTTGTCCAGCTTGTGGATTACAAAAATCTTATTCCGCTTTCGGAGATACGGGATGAACTTCTGAAACGCTTGCCGTCTGCTTCAGGTGGCTCTCCGACAAAGCCAATGGGGGGTATGTCTCCAAAGGTGGAGAGTCGGCCTTCTTCTCAGGGTTCAGCGATGGCGTCGTCTTCTCCAAAGGTGGAGCAGAGATCTAGACCAGAAACGCCAAAAACAGACCTTGACAAAGAGACAAAGCCCGTGGCTGCTTCTTCTGAAGTTTCTTCTCAAAAGGTGGTTTCTTCTCAGAATGACCCGAAAGAGGTCTTGTTTGGGTACCTTCAGGGTTCTACCATTGCCAGACAAATGCAGAAGGAAATTCTCTCTGTGGATTGGGATGGGACAACGCTTACCGTTAGGACAAAGGCGTATTATGTGAAGGATTTTCTCACCAAGGCTTCTTCCAAGATTGCTGAGGCTATTGCGAAAGCTTGTCAGATATCTGCAGAGATTGTTGTTTTGATGGAGGAAGGTTCTTCTGCGGGAAAGGGAAAAACCGTGGAGGATACTCCTTCTCAGGTTGAGGTTCCACCGATGAGAAAGGATGAAGAAGCGTCTTCTTCGCCTGCGGGTGATCAGCAGGCTTCTTCTGAGACTTCGGCTGATGATGTGGTGAAGTATGCCGAAGATCTTTTCAAAGCCAAAAAATACCCATAAGCCATAAAGTGGAGGAAAACATGGGAGCGTTTGATCAGTTCAAAGAGCTTGCCAAGATGCAACAGGCCGCCAAAGAAGCGGAAAAGATTATGGAGGAACTTCGGGCAACCGGTGTTTCTCGCAAAGGGTACGTCAAAGTTACCCTTGACGGCAAAAAGGGCTTGAAGAATATTGAGTTTTCTGAAGAGGCTATGAAGATAACACCTGATGAGCTCGCCAAGTGTGTGAAGGAAGCTCACAAGGCAGCAGGCAAAGAGATTGACAAGCTTGTGAAACAAAAGATGAAGAATAGTGGATTGGCCGATTTTTTCAAGGAATAGGGCATGAATGACCCTTTTCGGCGTTTCGTCGAGATCTGGAGTCGTGTGCCGGGTATTGGGACAAGGCTTGCTGAGAGGCTGGGGCTTTTTCTTTTAGGGCAATCCCGGGAGTATGTGAATCATTTGGCTCAGGCGATTCTTCGTCTTCGAGATGAGACCCATATCTGTGAGGTGTGTGGGAATTTTTCCGCCGGGAGTCGGTGCGCCATTTGTGAGGATGTGAACCGGGATAGGTCTATTCTCTGTGTGGTGGAAACCGCCCTGGATATAGCCTACATCGAGGCTACAGGAAAATATCATGGGCTTTATCATGTGCTTGGGGGGGTGATTTCCCCTCTTCATGGGATGACGCCTTCAAAACTTCGTATTGAGGAACTGGTGAAACGGGTGGCTTCTGGAGAAGTCAAGGAGATTTTTTTTGCGACAAGTCCTACGACAGAGGGGGACGCTACCGTGATGTATATTCGAGAGAAACTCGCTTCTTATCCCCTTCGGTTTACCACACTTGCGAGAGGGGTTCCTGTGGGTGCTATTCTTCCCCAAACAGGAACCCAGACGCTTTCTGAGGCTATTGTTTCAAGAGAAGAGTTGAAGAGACAATAGACTTTTTTTTTCGCTTGCTTTATAATAGTGGAGTTTTGGATTTTTCTGGAGGGAAGAGGATGCCCAGGCGCACAGATATTCATAAGATTCTTATTATCGGTTCAGGTCCTATTACCATCGGTCAGGCGTGTGAGTTTGACTATTCCGGTACCCAGGCTTGTAAGGCGCTTCGTGAGGAAGGTTATGAGGTGGTATTAGTCAATTCTAATCCCGCTACCATCATGACAGATCCAGAGATTGCCGATAAGACCTATATCGAACCTATCGTTCCCGAGATTGTAGAAAAGATCATTGAGAAAGAACGACCTGATGCCCTTCTTCCTACCTTGGGAGGTCAGACGGCTCTCAATACGGCGATTGTGCTCTATGAGAGTGGGGTTTTGCACAAGTACGGGGTGGAGATGATCGGGGCCCAATACCATGCCATCAAAAAGGGAGAGGATCGGGCTGAATTCAACAAAGCGATGGAGAGAATTGGACTGAAGGTGCCTGTGAGTCGGGTGGTGCATACCCTTGAAGAGGCTCTGGAGGTTATCCCCCATATCGGGTTTCCAGCCATTATTCGCCCCGCCTATACGCTTGGAGGAACAGGAGGGGGGATTGCGTATAACCAGGAGGAGTTTGTTGAGATTGTCAAGAAGGGACTGGAACTTTCTCTCAAAAGTGAGGTACAGATTGACCGTTCTCTGATTGGCTGGAAGGAGTATGAACTTGAGGTGATGCGGGACAAAAATGACAATGTGGTGATTATCTGTTCCATTGAAAACCTTGATCCGATGGGGGTACATACAGGGGATTCGATTACCGTGGCGCCGGCTCAGACGCTCACGGATCAGGAATATCAACGTCTTCGGGATTATGCGATTGCTATCATCAGGGAGATTGGGGTGGAAACGGGTGGCTCCAATATTCAGTTTGCTGTGAATCCCAAAAATGGAGAGGTGGTGGTTATTGAGATGAATCCTCGTGTCTCAAGAAGCTCGGCTCTTGCTTCTAAGGCCACGGGGTTTCCTATCGCCAAGATTGCCGCCAAACTCTCTGTTGGTTATACCCTTGATGAGATACAAAATGATATTACCAAAGAAACGCCGGCTTCTTTTGAACCCACCCTTGATTATGTGGTGGTCAAGATTCCCCGGTTCAATTTTGAGAAGTTCAAGGGAGTTTCTCCGGTTTTAGGAACCCAGATGCAATCTGTGGGTGAGGTGATGTCGATTGGACGAACCTTCAAAGAGGCCTTTCAAAAGGCCCTTCGTTCTCTTGAACGTGGGCTTGTGGGCTGGGAGGAGAAAGGGGTTTCTGGAGGTGAGGTTGAAGCGCTTCTTGAGGAGAAGCTCCGTATTCCGGGACCTGATCGGGTGCTCTATATCAAGGATGCCATGCTTCGTGGCTGGTCGATTGAACGGATCTATGAACTTTCAGCTATTGATCCCTGGTTTTTGAAACAGATGGCGGAGATTCTTGAGGTAGAAAAGAACTACCGGCAAAAATCTCTCGAAATGCTCTCTGCGGAAGATTTCAAAGAGTTGAAACAGCATGGGTTTTCTGATAGCCAGATAGCCAAATGGTATGGAACGACAGAGGATATTGTCCGTGAGAAACGGAAGTCTGTAAGGGTACTTCCCACCTACAAGCTCGTGGATACCTGTGCTGCTGAGTTTGAGGCCAAGACGCCTTATTATTATTCCACCTATGAGGATGAGGATGAGGTGAGACCTTCCTCTCGTGAGAAGGTGATGATTCTTGGGAGTGGTCCCAATCGTATCGGGCAGGGAGTGGAGTTTGACTACGCCTGTGTGCATGCGGCTTTTGCTTTGAGGGATATGGGATATGAGAGTATCATGGTGAATTCCAACCCGGAGACGGTATCGACGGACTATGATACCTCGGATAGGCTCTATTTTGAACCCCTCACCTTTGAGGATGTGATGAACATTTACGAAAAGGAAAAGCCGCTTGGGGTTATTCTTCAGTTTGGTGGGCAGACTCCTCTCAAGTTAGCCAAGTCCCTGGAAAAAGCGGGTGTGCCCATCTTAGGAACTTCAAGTGAGGCTATAGATATTGCAGAGGACAGGGATCGTTTTCGTGATCTTATCCAGAGTCTTGGTTTCAAACAACCTCCTTCGGCTATTGCCAGAAATATCCATGAGGTAGCGGAATTGGCCGAACAGGTGGGATATCCTGTGCTTGCCCGGCCTTCGTATGTGCTTGGTGGGCGGGCAATGGTTATCGTGTATAGTCGTGAGGAACTGGAACGCTATCTTCAGGAAGAGGCCGATGTCCTGCGGGATGGGCCTGTACTTATTGATAAGTTTTTGGACGATGCTCAGGAAGTGGATGTGGATGCGCTTGGTGATGGAGAGGAGGTGGTGATTGCTGGTATCATGCAGCATATTGAGGAGGCAGGGATTCATTCGGGTGATTCGGCTATGGTGCTTCCTCCGGTGAGTCTCTCCAAGGAGATGGTAGACAAGATTATTGATCAAACACGGGCGGTGGGAAAAGCCTTGAAAGTAAAAGGACTTATGAATGTTCAGTTCGCCATCAAGGACAATGAGTTGTATTTTATAGAAGTGAATCCTCGGGCTTCTCGTACCGTTCCCTTTGTCAGTAAGGCAACCGGCAAACCATGGGCACGATTGGCAACTATGATTGTGATGGGAAGGGCTACGATCAAGAGTCTTCAGCTTCCTCTCTATGAAAAGCCCCACTTTGTTTCTGTGAAGGAAGTGGTGATTCCTTTCCAGAAGTTTCCCAAGGCGGATGTTATCTTAGGACCTGAGATGAAGTCAACCGGTGAGGTGATGGGCATTGATCGGACCTTTGCCAAGGCTTTTATCAAGGCGGAGATGGCAGCGGGAGATCATTATCCAGAGAGTGGAACTATTCTGATTACGGTGAATGATAGGGATAAACCAAAGATTGTTGAGGCAGCCAAACGTCTTGTAGAGATGGGCTACAAAATCATAGCCACTGAGAATACCGCCAAATATCTCAAGGAAAATTATGTTCCCTGTGAAATGGTGTTCAAATTGGGACAGGGCAGACCGGATATTCTTGACCTGATGAAAAATGGACAGATACACATGATATTCAATACCCCCGCCAGTTCAAAGGCTCATCATGATGATGCCTATATTCGGCGACAGGCTATTCAGAGTCGAATTCCTCTGATTACCACGGTATCGGCTATTTATGCGGCGATAGAGGCCATGGCTGAACGCCATCAGCCCCTTGAGGTTCAGGCCATCCAGGAGTACTACCAGGAGAAGAAGGTGTAGAAAAGAGTGTGGGGCAAACCGGGGGAAAGAAAAAGAAAAATACCTGGAGGTAAAGATGATGAGAGTGATGAGAAAATGGATATGGGTGTTGGGATGCTTGCCTGCGCTGATGTTTGCCGTTGTGGATGGAAGCCAGTGGGTGTATCTTGGAGTGACCCCTGCTGGTTCAGGGAATGCGTATGCAGGGGTTACGTCGGATGAGAGGAGTAGTTATCTTTTTCTCAATCCGGCTGCTCCGGCGAATGTTCAACGGCTCAATCTCTCTTTGCAGGTGGGTATTTCTCCATGGCAGTCCCTTGTCAATGGCAGTTTTTCTATGCCTATTCCTACCGGCGTGCTTTCTGTTGGAGGAAAACTTCTCAATGGTCCTGAGTCGCTTGGTGGGGTGAATGGTTTTTTTGTGGGCTTCAGTAAGCGGATTGATCGGTATCTGAGTTTCGGTTTTGATGGGTATATGCTTGTTCACGGTGCCGGTTCAAACCAGATGGATATAGCCTTTGGTGGAGATATTGGGGCTATTCTCAGGCTTCGCAAGAGTGTGGCTTCCTTTGACAAGGGTATTGGTTTCAAAGACAATGTCGTGGGGATAACGCTCAAGGGACTTGGAAAACCAGCCCACGTACTTTCCAATACACCTTTGCCTGGTATCGGAACTCGTGCCGGGATTTCAGGGACATGGCTTGACTATGGGTGGATCAAGGGATTAGCTGGTCTTGAAGCCAATATCGATGTATGGCCCTTCAATGTTTATGGAATCGGGTATACGACCTTCTCCATTGTAGATCATCTCTTTCTTCGTGGTGGACTGGTGCTTGGGAATAATGGGCTTGGCTGGTTTGGGAATGGGGTTGGTTTTTATACGCTTGGGGTTTCTTTTGCCTACAAGGTCAATGAGGTGCCCTTTGAGGTGTTTTATTCGTACAATCCGGTGATGCTTAACAATACTCCTTCGGCTATGCATATGGGGGGAATTCAGGTAGCTTTTGGGTATATTGATGAAAAGCCCCCTGTGGTGGATTTCAAGGTAGCTTCCCCTGATCTTGTCGAAGGGGTGTATTACTTCTCTCCCAATTATGATGGCACCAAGGATGTGGTTGAGTTTCCTGTGGCTATAAAAGATGAGAGTCTTGTGCAAAAGTGGGAAGTGAGAATCTACAATGAAAACAATGAGGTGGTACGAACCTTCAAATCAGAAGAAGAAAGGGATATCGGCCTTGATTTTGTCCGTTTCTGGAAAAAACTCTGGGCAAAGAAATCGGCTGTTCCTGTTCCTGAAAAGATTGTCTGGGATGGAACCACAGATAAGGGGACACTCGCTCCTGAGGGTAAGTACTTTGTGGTGATGACCGCATGGGATGAAGTGAACAATCAGGGGACATCTCAAACCAATGCTCTTGTCCTCGATGTGACCGCTCCTTCCGGGAGTCTTGCTCTGTATGATAGAATCTTTTCTCCGGATGGTGATGGGAGAAAGGATACGCTTCGCCTTGACCAGCAGGTTTCCGGGATGGACAACTGGAGGGCGGAGATCCGCAATCAGAAAGGGGAGGTTGTTCTCTCCTGGGAATGGAAGACCAATGTGCCTCCTTCCCTTGTCTGGGATGGGCTTGATCCCAAGGGGCAGCTCTTGCCTGATGGACCGTATGATTATCTTCTCTATGGGGAAGACCTTGCGGGCAATAAAACCGTTCTTTCGGCCAAGGGAATTATTCTTACGACGCAGAAACAGTCACTTTTTGTCAATGTGGATAAGCAAGCCCTTTCGGTAGCTAAGGGTCAAACGGTAAATTTCCAGCCGGTGGTGTCAGACCAGCAGGGGATTGAAAAATGGTCTGGTTCTCTTGTCAATACCCTTGGTGAAGAGGTGGCCAAGTGGGAAGGAAGCGGTCCTGTTCCTGCTTCTTTTGTGTGGGATGGCAAGGACAAACAGAAAAAGATGGTTCCCGATGGGAATTATACCTTCCGGATGAAGTTAGTGTATGAGAGTGGACATGCTCCTGAGGCTCAGGTTTCTGTGGTGGTGGATAATACCCCTCCTGCGGTGAGTTTTGAGTTTGATCCACCCCTGTTCTCTCCTGATAATGATGGGGAAAATGATACGCTTTATCTCCATCTTCTCACCGATGATCCCCAGAATGTGAAACGCTGGGAGATGGTGATCCTTGATCCCGACAAAAAGCCATTCAAGGTGTTCAGGGGAGAGGGCAATCCCGCTCCGACTATCCGCTGGGATGGACGTTCGGACAATGGCGAACTGGTGGAATCAGCTCAGGATTATCTTGTGAAAATGACAGTGGAAGATGGCCTTGGAAATACCATGACTACCAACCTTGGGGTTATTCCCGTGGATATTTTAGTGGAACAGACAGAGTTGGGGCTTCGAATTCGTATCAATAGCATTGAGTTTGAGTTTGGCAAAGCGACACTCAAGAGTACCAAGATGCCTATCCTTGATAG
Source organism: Brevinematales bacterium (assembly GCA_013177995.1). Lineage (GTDB taxonomy): Bacteria > Spirochaetota > Brevinematia > Brevinematales > Thermospiraceae > Thermospira. The sequence goes on from JABLXN010000011.1 coordinate 63,507, forward strand.
GTTGGCCCAGATTCTCAAGAAGTATAGTGCCTATGAGATCGAGGTGCATGGACATACGGATAATATTGGGAGTGAACAACGAAACCTTGAACTCTCTCTTCAGCGGGCTATGGCGGTCAAGGATTATCTTGTGAAGAAGGGTATACCGGCACGACGTATGACGACGAAGGGGTTTGGCTTCCAGTATCCTGTGGCTGACAATGCGACTGAAGAGGGAAGACGTAAAAATCGTCGTGTGGAGTTTATTCTCATCAAGAAGTAGGAGAGGGGAATGATCTACAGGACATCTGATCAGAAGACTGAACAGAGAGAGAATATGCGAGGTGGTGAGGGGGTGGTCTCCCTCACCCACCTTGTTCCTTCAGAGAGGCTCTTTCAAACACGCCTGGTGGCTCGTATAGAGATTCCGGTGGGGGCTAGTATTGGAGAACATCTTCATGAGAACGAGGTGGAGTACTATGTGATTCTCAGCGGTGAAGGCGAGGTGACAGAACAGGAGAAAACAACAAGAGTTGTTCCTGGGGATGTTGTGATTACCGGTCCTCATGAGAGCCATGCCATCCGCAATAGTGGAGACAAGCCTCTGGTTTTTCTTGCCTTTATCCAGACCTTGAGGTAATAGGGTATGGGAAACTGGCAGTGGTATACTCCGCCTGTTTTCTCTGGACGGGGGTGTCGTTTTTCTTTGCTTCTTGAGTATCTGTCATCGTGTGGAAAACGCTGGGCTCTTTGCTGTGGGAGACATTTTTTTGATACGGAGTGGGCTTTCTGGAGAGAAAGGGCCTGTGCGACGGGGCTTGAGGTAGAGGCTTTTGTGGTCAGTGGGGGTGAACCTACCGTTGAGGTAGTGGATACGCTGGTTACTTCTTTGAAAAAATGGCAACCAGAGGGACTTGTAGCCATTGGTGGGGGATCGGTGCTGGATACTACCAAGGCTGCGGCAGCTATGCTTGTTCATGAGGGAAGCGTCCAGGACTATCTTGAGGAAGTTGGGACAAAAAAACTTGTCTTCTCTCCGTTGCCATGGGTGGGGGTACCTACCACAGCAGGGACAGGATCTGAAGTGACCAAAAATGCGGTGATTATTGTGCCTGAGAAAAGGGTGAAACGTTCGCTTCGTCATGAGAATCTGTGGGCAAAGGCTGTTTTTCTTGATCCAGAACTTACGCTTTCAGCACCATGGGAGGTTACTGTGAATGCGGCTTTTGATGCCTTTACTCACCTTCTGGAAGCGGCGGTGAGTCGAAAGTCTCATCTATGGGCATTTGCGTTAGCTGATGTCTCTCTTCCCGAGATCGTCGATGGGCTTGTGAGGGTCAAAGAAGATGGGAGTGACCTTGAATCACGAGAGAGGCTTTTGATGGCCAGCACAGCGGGGGGAATAGCCCTTGCGAATGCAGGGCTTGGGGCAGTGCATGGTTTTGCCGCCACGCTTGGGGGTATGACGACGATTCCCCATGGGAGGGTGTGTGGGATTCTTCTGGACCATGTGGTGGAAGTGAATAGTCAGTACACTGATGGGTATGAAAGGCTTGCTTTTGTCCGTTCCTGTGGGGGAACGAAGGGATTTATACGTTTTCTTTCCGAGTGGAAAGAAAAGATGGGTATAGAAAAGGATTTTAAGCCTTTTAATCTTCGGCTTTCGGCAGAGGAGATTGTGAGGCTTTCTACAAGTTCCAGCATGAAGGCAAATCCTGCGGATGTGCCTTCAGAGGTGTGGATAAAGATGTGGGAAAGGCTACTTTGAGGAGTGTCTATGCTTGATATGGTGTTTCTTGGGATTCCTGTGTGGAAGTATGCGCTCCTTGTGGTTATCCTTTTGGCGGGTATTGGGGTGAGTTTTGCCTTTGATTGGGTGCTTCGTTACTGGATCCTTCGGATATGGAAACTTCACGACAGAGGCAAGCTTCGTCGAGAGGGTTTCAGAAAGCAAACCATAGGGCTTGTGCTTTTTTCGGTGGCGCTTGTTTTTGTTTCTTCCATGACTCTTCCCGAAAAATGGCAGGTTTTCTTGCAGCGAGTCTGTGTGTTCGGGATAGGCTTTGAGGCAACGATGATTCTTTCTCGTGTGCTGGAGGTGCTTTTCCGTGAATACTGGTACAAGAAGGCGCCGGATAGGGATGAGAAGTTTCATGAAGGCTTTGTGAAGAGTATCTGGGGGATTATTCAACTTGTTTTGTGGATTATTGCGTTATTTATCATTCTGGATAATATTGGGGTTAAGATCAATACGATTTTGGCTGGTCTTGGTATTGGAGGTATTGCAGTAGCCTTTGCCGCCCAGTCTTTTCTGGGGGATTTGTTTGCGTTTATTTCTATTTTTCTTGATAAGCCTTTTGAGGTTGGGGATTTTTTAGTGATTGATGCGGATACCAAGGGGACGGTAGAGTATATAGGGCTTCGTTCGACAAGAATTCGAAGCCTTTCCGGGGAACTTCTCATTGTTCCCAATAGAGAACTCACGTCTCTCAGACTTCATAACTATCGTCATATGGAAAGACGCCGGGTGGTGATCCGTTTTGGGGTGGTGTATGAAACGCCGCTTGAGAAGGTGAAGGCTATTCCTGGAGTGGTGAAGAAGGTGATTGAGGATGAACCCCAGGCCACCTTTGAGAGATGTCATTTTGATACCTTTGGTGAGTATAGTCTTGACTTTGAGTGTGTTTATTATGTGGAAAGCAATGATTTTGTGGTGCATATGGATGTGAAACAATCGATTTTGCATGGTATTATGAAGGCTTTTCAGGAAAATGGGATAGAATTTGCCTATCCGACGCAGTTGCTTTATACTCATTCCGTCAAAAAGGAGGAAAAGAAACGATGAAACAGAGCCGGATGATGGTCCAGAACTGGGTGATGGTAGGGCTTGGCGTCTTTTTGATGTATTTTGGTTTTTTTCTTGTTTCCTTTGTAAAGCTGAATTATGAGGGATTGTATGCCCTTGTGTCCATGTCAACGATTGTGGCCGGAATTGTAATGGTGCTTCTTGGGCTCTGGATTGGGTTTGAGAGGGAGTAGATTTCTCATGAAGCAACTTTTGTCCGGGAATGAAGCCATAGCCAGGGGGGCGTATGAAGGGGGTGTTGGGGTGGCCACGGGATATCCCGGGACACCAAGTTCTGAGGTAATTCCGGCCATTATTGAACATTATCCTGAGATTGTCTGTGAGTGGAGTGTGAATGAGAAGGTGGCCCTTGAGGTCGCTATTGGGGCTTCCCTTGCCGGGGTTCGCTCCATGGTGACCATGAAACATGTGGGGCTTAACGTGGCCGCCGATCCCTTGATGACGCTTGCTTTTACGGGTGTGAATGCAGGGCTTGTGATTGTCGTGGCTGATGATCCGGGGATGCATTCCTCTCAAAATGAACAGGATAGTCGGCACTGGAGTAAGTTTGGGCTTCTCCCTGTTCTTGAGCCTTCGGATAGTCAGGAGGCCAAGGAGTTTGTGAAGATTGGGCTTGAAATATCAGAGCGTTTTGATACACCGGTCATTCTTCGTATGGTGACAAGGGTGGCGCATACAAGAACCGTGGTAGAGTTATCAGAACCGGAGAGAGAGACTTTCCGCCTTTCCTATCAGAAGGACATCCGAAAGTATGTGATGGCTCCTGCGAACGCCATTGGACGTCATCCGGTGGCTGTGGAAAGATGGAAGAAGCTACAGGATTTTTCAGAGAACTTTTGGGGAAATAAGGTAGAGGAAGGCAAGGACCATTCCTTTGGTATTTTGACGCATGGGCTTGTGTTTCACTATGTACGAGAGGTTTTTCCGGAGGCACCGGTGATGAAGGTGGGGATGTACCCTCTTCCCCGTCAAAAAATCATCTCTTTTGCCCGGTCTGTGGAAAAACTTTTGCTCATTGAGGAATTGGATCCCATTATTGAGGAGGAGATTCGATCTCTTGGTGTGAGCGTGGAGAAGGCCAAGGAGGTTATTCCTTTGTGCGGGGAACTTACTCCAGATCGGATCAGGCAAGCCTTTGGGATGCCCACAGGTGAAGTGGTGGTGAAAGAGACTCTTCCCCCACGTCCCCCGAAACTTTGTCAGGGGTGTTCCCATGTGCCTGTGTTTGAGGTGCTTGGGGAAATGGGGATAACCGTCTGGGGGGATATAGGATGTTATACCCTTGGGGCTTTTCCGCCATATGATGCCATGGATACCTGTATCTGTATGGGGGCTGGTGCAGGGGTAGAAGCCGGGTTCAAAAAGGCTTTGTCTCTTGTGGGCAAAGATCATCCAAGTGTAGGTGTGGTAGGAGATTCTACCTTTTTCCATTCGGCGATGACGCATGTGGTCAATGCGGTGTACAACCGGATTCCCATGAAACTCCTGGTGCTGGATAACCATATTACCGCCATGACAGGACATCAGCCCAATCCGGCAAGCAAGGTGGATGCCTATGCTCACAAAACCCCTTATGTGGATATTGAAAAGGTGGTCAAGGGGATGGGCGTGGAACACGTGGTGCGGGTTTCTGCGTATGACAAGACGCTTCTTCGAGAGACCATTCGTCGTGAACTTGAGCATGAGGGGGTTTCTGTTATCGTGATAGAAGGGGTATGTGTGATTGCGCAACCACGTCTCAACCAGCTCTGGAAAGAGGAGAAATGATATGGATATCAAGAGTGCTGTGATTTGTGGGGTTGGTGGGCAGGGAATTGTCTTGGCTTCTGATATGCTTGCTGAGGTGATGTTTCGGTGTGGGTATGATGTCAAGAAGAACGAGATTCATGGAATGAGTCAGCGAGAAGGCTCGGTGGTGAGCTTTGTGAGATGGGGTGAGAGGGTCTTTTCTCCTGTGGTAAGTATGGGAGAGGGGGATTTTCTTCTTGCTTTTGAGTATCTAGAGGGTCTTCGGTATCTTTCTTTTCTCCGTCGGGGGGGGATAGCGCTTGTGAGCACTACTCGTATTGAACCTGTTCCTGTAAAATTGGGCAGGATGGCTTATCCATCTGAGAGAGATGAGCTGTTTACTTCGGTGGGGACGCTTCTAAAGGTGGATACGGACTCTCTTTGTCGAGAGATAGGAAACCCAAAACTCACGAACACCATTTTGTTGGGGGTTTTTTCTTGCTTTTTGCCTGCAATTGAGGTTTCTCTCTGGGAAGGGGTTATTCGTGATATGGTAAAACCAGCCTATCAAGAGATAAATCTGAAGGCCTTTGAAAAGGGTCGGGAAATGGGTTTTTCGTTTCTCGCGAAAGAAGGGAGGTAAGGGATGAAAAAGTCTCATGTGTACTGGAACACGAAAATGGAGACCATGGATCATTCGGTGAGGGCGTCGCTTCAGTTGTACCGTCTCAAAGAACTCGCCTGGTATGTGTATGAAAATGTGCCGTTTTATAGAAAGAAATTTGATGAGAAAGGGGTGCATCCGAGGGATATCCGCACCCTTGAGGATATTCGACTTCTTCCTATGACAACCAAGACGGATTTGCGGGATAACTATCCCTATGGGCTTTTTGCTGTGCCTATGGAGAAGATTGTTCGTATTCATGCTTCCAGTGGGACAACGGGAAAGCCCACCGTGGTAGGATATACGCAGTCAGATATTCAGGTCTGGTCAGAGGTGATGGCCAGGTCGCTTACTTCGGCTGGGGCCACAAGGCATTCGATTATTCAGAATGCGTATGGCTATGGACTATTCACGGGGGGATTGGGAGTCCATTATGGGGCAGAGACTATTGGGGCAACGGTGATTCCTATCTCGGGGGGAAATACAGCAAGGCAACTTCTTGTGTTAGAGGACTTTGGGCCTGATATGATTACCTGTACACCGTCGTATTCTCTCTACCTTGCTGAGGAAGCCCACAAAAAAGGACTGAAGTTAGAAAGGCTCAATCTCAAATATGGTCTCTTTGGGGCAGAACCATGGAGTGAAGCCATGAGGGACGAGATAGAGAAAAGGCTTCCTATCAAGGCTATCAATATTTATGGGCTTTCTGAGATTATTGGACCCGGGGTGGCCTGTGAGTGTCTTGAACAAAAAGGGCTTCATATCTATGATGATCATTTTTATCCGGAGATCTTGAATCCAGCCACCGGAGAACCGGTTGCCCCTGGAGAACAGGGAGAACTCGTGATCACGACGCTCACCAAAGAAGGCATTCCCTTGATTCGTTACAGGACACGGGATCTTACACGATTTTTGCCAGGGGAATGTCCCTGTGGAAGGACCCACCCCCGCATTGATCGTATCATGGGCCGTACAGATGATATGCTGATTATCCGTGGGGTAAATGTCTTCCCATCTCAGATTGAGGAGGTTTTAGTCCAGGTGGAAGAGGCATCTCCCCATTATGTCCTGATTGTGGATCGGGAGAACAATCTCGATGTTCTTACGGTCATGGTTGAGGTCAATGACAAGGTATTTTCTGATGAGATCAAGGGGCTTGAAGCCATTGAACAAAAGATCAAACATGAGATACAGAATGTCCTTGGTATCTCAGTCTCTGTGAAACTGGTAGAACCACGCACCATTGAGCGAAGTGAGGGGAAGGCAAAACGTATTATTGACAATCGTAAACTATAGGAGGTTGGTATGATACGACAGGTTTCCGTTTTTCTTGAAAATAAAGAGGGAAGACTCTATGAGGTGACAGAGCGGTTGGCTTCAGAGGGGATAGATCTCAGGGCGCTTTCGGTGGCAGATACCAAGGATTTTGGGGTTCTTCGTCTTGTGGTGAATCACCCGGACAAAGCCCTTGAGGTCCTGAAAAAAGAGGGGTACTCTGTACGATTTACCGATGTGGTGGCGGTGGCTATTCCCGATAGGCCTGGTGGGCTTGCAGGGGTTCTTCGCATTTTGCATGAGAATAAGCTGAATATTGAGTACATGTATACCCTTGTCTCCTCTATGGCCGGGGAAGCCATCCTTGTGATGAGATTTGAGGACGGCAAGTTAGCTGAAAAAGTGCTTCATAAGCATGGGGTCAGGATACTGGAGGAACGAGAGGTGGTGGGGTAGGGATTTTTTGACGTGGTTTTTGTGAACGCTGGCGATAGTGTTCAATAAGTTCCAGCGCATTGAGGACAAGAACGTCTCGTCTACTGAGTGAAAGTACCCCGGCTAAAATACGAATTTTTTCCGAAAGACCGCTGAGACTTTTGATGACTATACTCATTTCTCCAATGACTTTTTCTACTACTATGCCATAAAATTTATTCTGAAGAGAGATAACAATGATATTTTCTTTCGTATTTTGAGTTTCAGGATATCCAAGAAGACTTTCAATAGAAAGAAGCGGTATCCAGCGGTGTTTGTATTCAAGCATCCATTCTTCTTCGAGGAAGCTGGTTTTTTGTTCACTGAGGAGGAGAACTTGATCAATATTGAGAGAAGGAAAAGCGTAAAGAGAATTATGACTCTCAAACAACGTCACAGAAATAATCGAGGAATTGATAGGAAAACTCAAGATAAACGTGGTTCCTTTGTTTTCTTCTGATTTAATGGTGATTTCACTGTTAAATCGGCGAAGGGTATCAGCCACCACATCCATACCGACACCCCTTCCTGAAAAGTCACTTACGTTTTCTTTGGTAGAAAAGCCGGGTAAAAAGATGAGTTGCCATATTTCTTGGGGAGACATTTCTTTTGCTTTGTCCGCAGAGACGAGACCTTTTGAGATGGCTTTTTCTAAGATTTTCTGGGTTTGGAGCCCCCTTCCATCATCTGAAATTTCAAGAACAATTCTATCCATCTGAGTATAGGCTTTGAGATGAATATTTCCAATGGGGGGTTTGCCCTTTTTTTGTCTTTCTTCCGGGAGTTCTATCCCATGATCAACTGCATTGCGAAGGAGATGGATGAGAACATTTTGTATATGTTCAATGAGTTGTTTATCTACTTCTATTTCTTTTCCTTCCATAGTAAAATTCACTTCTTTTCCTGTGCTGATGGCCACATCTCTTACCAGACGAGGAAAGGTGTTAAAGATGCCACCAAGAGGTACAAGAATCATCGAAGAAACCTGATCCTGAAATTGTTTGGTGTACAATTCATAGAAACGAATATCATACGAAAATTGATTTTGGATGTTTTCTAAAAAACTCAGGATTTCTTCTTTGGACTGTTTGGCGAGAAATTCAATACTGAGTTGATCAGCATAATAACGAAACTTTCCGATGTAATTTGTGAAAATGTTGCTAAAATTGAGAAGATTTTTTATTCTATCGAAGCGAATGGTGAGATAATCCGTTTTTTCTTTTTTTGTTTCGTGGCTTGTTTTGTGTTCTGGGGAAGCAAAAGAGGGTGGAGGAGATTTCTGTACCTGAGCGTTTGTTTCTTCTGTGTGTGGTTGAGGATGAGAGAGGATGTTTTTTTGGGGGAGAATTTTGAGTCCATCAAGAGCATTCTGAAAAAGTGTTTCAAAATCTTCCGGGAGTTCAGGTTCAGAGGGAAGATTTTTTACGGCATTGGTAATCCAATCCAACCATTCTAATGTTGTGGATATCATACTTCGAGACAGAGTTTTTTGATTATTTTCAAGGGTTTCAAAGAGGTTTTCTATCTGATGGGCAACACGACTGAGATTTTTGAAGCCCATCATTCGACTGGCGCCTTTGAGGGTATGGATTTCACGTTTAATTTCGATGATGTATTCCTTATTTTCCGGTTCTTTTTCAAGAAGAAGAAGGGCATTGGTGGCTTTCTGGAGATGATCAGACGTTTCCATTTCAAAGAGCTGGAGAATCTCATCTTTGTGGGTCATGGTTGGCCTCCTGTAAGTGATGGCAATGGTGTTGTATGGAGCAGGTATTGGGCTATCGCTATGGGATGCCAGATATCAGTAAGACTCCCAAGAAAAAGAGACAAGGTATTGGTTTGAACATAGGCATAGAGAAGACAAAGAGATTGTTTCTGAAGAAGAAAAGCGGGAAAAGGAAGGATATTTTTTTCTGAAACAGAGATTTCTTCAACAGGATTTGGGGTACATATCCCACAGAGAATATTTCCCGCTGTATTTTTTATCATGATAGCATAACGAACCGGAGAAGGATGAGGTATAGCAAAGATTTTCTGGAGATCAAAAAGGGGATACCATTTGTTCTGGTAGGCGATATGGTGCATACGAATGTTTTCCAGCGGTTTTCGTGCAATGATTTCTTTTTTGAGTTCTACAATTTGTTCTATTTCTTCACTTAAGAAGCCTATGGAAAACTGAGGCAGAGAGGTATAAACCAGACTCACCATACTTATCTCACTGCTGAGGATTCATAAAGACCTTCTACGTTCAGTACTTGAGCCACACTGTTTTCTAAGTCAAATTCCGCCGCGATAATATCGTGATGCTGATGTTCTTTGAGGTGATAAATTGGCTTCAGCTTTGATTCTTCAATCTGGTAGAGATCACTTACGTGGTGAAAGGTGAGACCGAGCTTGAAATCTTTTTGTATGATAATGATATAGCGAATTTTTGTGTGATCAGAAGCAAGACCAAGAATACTGTTGAGAGAAATAGCAGGAATAATTTCTCCACGCACATTAACGATGCCACGTATATACTCATCTACCAAGGGAACAGGAATAAGGGGACTGCTTTCATTGATTTCAAAAACTTCCACAAGAAAATCGATCGGGATAGCAAAATTTTGTTTTTCTTCGGTAGCTACCAGGTAGGTATGTATTTTTTCTTGTTTGAGAGCCTGGGTTTCATTCTTGAGAAGAGATTGGATGATTTCTTTTACATTACTCATGGGTCACTCCTTTTAGTGTACTAATGCCTAAAAAGGTAATATCATCGGTTACCTGTTGTCTGGTAAAGGTGTAGAAGGCTTTGAGTGTTTGTTTCATGGCTTCTGAGAGAGGGAGAGAGGCATGCTGGAGAAGGAGATGCTTGAGGCGTTCCAAGCCAAATTCTTCTCCCGTTTCCGGATTTCTTGCTTCAATGATACCGTCGGTAAAGAGAAATATCTTTTCTCCTGGTTTAAGGAGAAAGCAATCTTCATTGAAGAGGAAAGTTTCAGGAGGCATAATTTCTTCATTGTAGATGCCAATAAGCTTGATTTTTCCATTGTCCAGTTCATCAATGGTGTTGTCATGACAATAGAGAATAGGATTCTGGAATTCATTGGTATAGCAGATTTTGTTTGTTTCTTCATCTAAAATAAGATAACTGATGGTAGCATATTTCGTTTCAGGAAAAAGAACGTTGAGCCTGTCATTGAGTATTTTGAGGGTGCTTGCGGTGGGTTTCTCTCTCTTGAAGCCTTCCTGGATAGCTTCAAGAGCGGCATTCTTGAAGACAAGCATGAGAAGGGCGGCGGGTATTCCATGTCCAGAGATATCTCCGATGAGCACACCGATATGGGAGTTATCCAACCTTTGGGCGGTAAAAAAATCTCCCCCGATAGTGTTGGACATCGTGTTATAGAAAGCAAGCTGGAAGGTTTTGCTGGTGACCCTGTGAAGTTCCTTGAACTCACCTAAAAGTGCCCTGGCGGTTTCCAGTTCTATCTGCATGTGTTTGTCTCTTTCCATGAGTTCAGCCAGGAGACGTTCATTTTCTTTTTTGGTTTCATGGTTTTCAAAGCATTTCTGAAGAACAAAAAAGATATCGGCTTTGATGATCTCTATATCGTCCTTGATAATATAATCATCGGCTTTTCGCATCATTTCGACAATCTTTTGTTTGCTGGCTTGAGCGCTGAGCACAATGATAATAATATTATCACCATATCGATGGCGAAGGGCTGTCACAAGTTCTTCACCGTTCATTTCCGGCATATCAAAATCGGTGAGGATCAGGTCGTAACTTTTCTGGTCACATTTCTGGAGAGCATCTTTTCCATTTTCTGCTATGTCCACATATTGGTATCCTTCTTCTATGAGACATTTCTGGATGAGAGTACGAATAACGGGGGAGTCATCAACCACCAAAATATGTTTGTCTTTATAATTCTTTTTTGGCACCACTGCTAATCTCCTGGCATATTTTGTTTATCTCTGAGTAGAATTGAATCTTTCTTGCCGGTTGATAGGGAAAGAGTTCTTTGTAGGGCTGGGAGGTTTCACGGCAACCTTTGAGTTTCTGGAGGATGTCTTTGAGGAGAGTATGGTTCTGATTTATTTCTGCTAATTTATAAAGGAGAAGAAGAGAGATGGGATGATGAGGTTCTATCTGGAGGGCTATTTGCAGGGTATACATGGCTTTTTGATAATCTTTTGTTCTGGTTTGAGTGTAGGCCTGAAGATTTAAAGCGTCTATGGAACGAGGATTTTTTTCTATAGCCATTTCGGCCATTTGAAAGGCGTTGCCCGTATCATTCTGATCTAAGAAAAATTCTCCCAAGAGGAGATAAATCTTCTCATCCTTGATGAAATCACTTCCCTGGTGGAGTTGATGGAGAAAGATATCATGCCATTGCATGAGTTGATTTATATCCTGTTTGAGATAGTGTTTGCTGAGCTGGTAATAGATTTCTTCATAGGAGTATTCCGGGTGTTCTTTGTGGAGGATGTTTGTCTGGCTTTGAAGGGGAGAAGGGAAACCTTGAAGGATTTCTTCTTCTTTCTTCTGGGTGACAGGAGTCTTTTCATAGTAATAGGTATGTTCATGCCATTTTAACTGAAATGCATGTTCTACTGTGGCAAGGGTTTCTGAATATCCTACAAATAAGTATCCTGGCTGTTTGAGAATTTTGTAAAAAGTATCAATGAGGTATTGGATGGCAGCATGGTCAAAGTAGATAATAACATTTTCACAGAGAATGATATCAAAAGGTCCAATTTTTTCTAAGAAGCCATCTTTGGCAAGAAGATTATAGGTGTGAAAAGACACCATATTTTTTATTTGGGGAATAATGGTATAATAGGTTCTGGTATTGGTGGTGTGTTTTATAAAATAATTGGTAACGTTCTTTTGAGGAGACCTGCCCCGGGAAGATGAGGAAAAGCAAAAAAAAGTTCCTCCCTGGCCGATAATAGGACACAAGGAGGAACCCATGCGTAAAGAATTTACCTTCACTTTGACTATCGACTACCCTGATACAAAACTTGAGACACT
>JABLXN010000012.1 GCA_013177995.1 Brevinematales bacterium
CGATAGTCAAAGTGAAGGTGAATTCTTTACGCATGGGTTCCTCCTTGTGTCCTATTATCGGCCAGGGAGGAACTTTTTTTGCTTTTCCTCATCTTCCCACTGCAGGTCTCCTGAAAAAAACGTTACCCAAAATAACTATATGTATTATAAGACAAAAAAAAAGTCAATATCCCATGCATGTCGTCTCGCAACTCAATAGAAATGTCGTCATATTTATCTCAATAGAAATGTCGTCTTCTGGGAGAGGGTGGAGGAGATTTTGTGCGCTGTAGAGCTTATCTCATAGTACTCCAGTTCCACCCTCTCCTTGTAAATATGGACAGAACCATCTAACCATGTTTTGATGGTACCCCTGTCCATGTTTTTCAGTATTTCCTAATAGCTTTCCCAAAGTCACCATGGATATTTTTTCTTTTCATCGATCCATAACTTCCGTCATCATCTCTCTTTTCCTGGAAGCATTCTTTTGAAATCTATCCTCTTTTTCTTCAAGATACCCTTTTCTCCTGTCGATATATAAAGAAGAAACCGCAGAGAGGAGCGGATACCGATGAAAAAATCTTCTATTACCCTTCGTGTTGTCGGGGCGACGTTTTTTAGTATCTATCTTTCTATTTTCCTTTACTCTGTCATTCTTCCTTTCCTTTTTGTGATGCCCCCAGAGGAGAGGATTTCCTTCTGGATAAAAATGGCCGTGGTGGTAACCATCTTAGGTCCCATTTGTTCTTTTATTGTCTATCTTTTCTACAGGCCTGTTGCAAGAGCTACAAGATTGGCCCAATCAGGAGAGGAAATTCCCCACTGGCTCAGACACAAAGCTATGCGCTCTTTCCATGCCATTCAGGGGTTTCTCTTTATCGTCGGACTTTTAGCCTATGCCGCAGGGGCCGGTCTCAATTTTTTAGCTGAAATCGTCATCGAGCACAAGCCTTTTATTCCCTTCTACTGGATAAGTCGGTTAGTTCTTGCTCTCAGTTTTGGTCTTCTCAATGGGCTTGTCACAGCCCGTATGGTCAACCTTGCCTGGCTTGAGGCCAAATACCTCATGGGAATTACCTCTCTTGAGGACAGCAGTGAAAAGTACGAATCTACCTTTTACAAGATTTTTCTCCCCGGTTTTCTTCTTGTGCTTTTCATCACCGTTTTCAGCGCGGTAGGAGCAATATACTATATTTACTACATGTTCCAAACAAACCAAACAGTTACCCTTCAACAGGCTGCTTCTCATTTCCTTTTCATTGAAGGTTTTCTTCTTGTAATGGGGGCTATTCTTTTTGCCACCATCCTGTGGGAAAACCAGTCTCATATCTCAAACTTGCGGGACCAGATTATGCGATTTTCTGAAGGGGATATGAATCTTGCCAAGAGGGTATTCATCATCAGTTTTGATAATGTGGGCATGATGACAGCCGGCATCAACAAAATCCTTGAAAAACTCCAGAAGACATTTCTCACCATCAAGGATATGCAGCGTATCGTCAAGCAATCTGGGGAAATCACCAACAATATCATGACCAAATCCCGTGAAGAGGCTGAAGAGGTCACCCACCTCATCACCGAAGCAGGAGAGAACTACGAAGCCCAGGTTGATGTGATCAAAGAAGCCACCTCCCGCTTCAAACAAACCATGCAGGAAGTCAAAAAGGCCATTGCCAACTTCCAGAACCAGCAAAATGTTCTCGAACACGTAGCCCAGTCCTTCCAGAAGGTTGCTTCTACCTTCAAAGACATGATCTCTATGACCCTCTCCTCAACAGAGCGATTTGAAAAACTCTCTCGAGTGATCGGTGATGGAACCTCAGGGCTTCAGGATCTTCTCGAGGCCACCAAGGGTATTCAGGAAACCAACAAAAAGGTATATGAGATTGTAAAGCTGATCATGGATATTTCAGACCAGTCCAATATTCTTGCTATGAATGCGGCTATTGAGGCTTCTCACGCCGGTGAATATGGAAAAGGCTTTGCTATTGTGGCCTCTGAAGTACGGGAACTCGCCATCCACACCGCAGATTCCGCCCGGCAAATAGAATCCCTCATACACGAGATGCAGCAACGCAATGAACGAGGGGCCACTATCAACGAAAAACTCAACGAGATTTTCAAAACCATGCAAAATGAAATGCAGGCTACAACCAGTCAGATAGAATCCATTGCTCAGATGGCAAGACGGGAAACCTCCACAGCCGAAGCCAGTTTGAAAGAACTTGCCCAGATGCAGGAAGTCGCTCAGGCCATCAAAGAAAATGTGAGCATCATCGAAACCAACGACGCTTCTCTCTCTGAGATTATGGGCCATCTCAATGACACGGCTGAAAAACTCGCCTCCATCAGCCAGCGACTGATGGAAGGTATTTCCTTCATCAGCCAGTCGTATGCCAATCTCAGTGAAGCTTTTGACAAGAGTTTCGAAGCCATCCAGCAACTCGATAACGCTATGGCCAACTTCAAAATCGACCATGAGTAAGCCTCTTCTGATTTTCTTTTTCACGGGATTTCCCCTTCTCTACGGCTGGAGAGCATGGCATATGATAGACACAGGAGCAGACACCACAGGTATTGGACAGGCCTATGTAGTGTCTATAGACACCCCTTCTTTTGACATCCAACCAGCTTCCACAGGCTTTGTGAGTCGACCCCTCCTCACATGGGATCTTTCTACCTCTCTTACCCTCGTCGATCCCCTCAGTGGTCGATATCAACTTGCCCCAGATCCTCTCCTCTCCCTTTCTTTTTCCATAGGAAACTCTTTCTCGGGAGTGGGTTTTTCTCTCCGACGAATTATTGGCTCTGTGGGTTCAGACCTCGCCGTGTACCGAACCGGCGTTAGTGGCTCATGGCTTCTTCTTCCCAACCTTCGGGTGGGGGGATTCTTAGGAGGCCTGATTGGAAAAGAATACACCTCCTATGGGACAGGCTTGGCCTTTTCCATCGGTTCCCTCTATCAGCTCAGCGAAACATGGCGACTTGGCATTTCCTGGCAAACGTTCTCTCCTCTCTCATGGTCGTCTTCCCTATATGGAAAAGAGGTACAGGAGAGATTTCCTTCTCGATTGGCCGTAGGGTTTGCCTCTCGCTTCTCAGTGGGAGAATGGTTCGCAGAGATAGACTACACGGATACGGCGTCCATGGGCTTTCTCTCTGATGGAGTTACAGAGAACCTTCCTGTATCTGAACTCACCCCATGGACCATTCACCTCGGCTGGAGAAGTAAACTCCCTCTCTGGGATATTCCTTTTCATCTTGGGCTTTTCACCGACCACATCTGGACGTCCCCTAAACCTTTACGACAGTGGTCCTTGGCTCTTGGCATCCGGGCGGTAGGGAAAAACGTACGTCTTGCCTTTACCTGGGTAGATAATTATCTTTTTTCTCTCTTTCTCTCAGATGTTCAACCTACAGAAAGGGGGCTCGTTTCCCTGAGCTACCTCTTTTGAAAAGACATCTTCCAAAGATTTTCTCTTTTCTCAGAATCCAAAGGCTCATCTTTTATTTTGTTTGAGCCTCACACAACTCAAAAAAGGAAAAAGCCTTTTGAAAATACTCTTCTCTTTTTTGACTGAGAGAAAGAAAAACCGGACCCTCCACGACCTGTTTTTGTTTCAAGGCCACGGGAGCCGTAGAAAAGAAATGCTCAAGAGCACTTTCAGACACAAGATGCGACCCGGTGGAATACTGAAGGAGAAAAGGCACTCCCATACGAGAGGCATCCGTCCAGAGAAACACACAGGCTTTGGAGAGGGCAAACCAGAATCTTCCCGTCACAGAAGAACACACCATCTCATCAGAAGCAATCACCCCGGCAACTTTTTCATCATCCGTCAAATCCTGAAGAAGAAAGGGGAGATCAATTCTCTTTTCCGGAGCTACCGAGGCTATCATATCCAGTTGAACCTGCCGTATCTTTGATACGCCCAACTGGGTGGAGAGAATAGGGTTTACGGCTACCACTCCTGTGGCACATTTGGGATAGTCAAGGGCATACATCAAAGCCACTGTTCCACCAAGACTTTCTCCCCACAGAAAAATTCTTGCCTCTCCATCTGTGCGCCGTATCTCCCGACTGATCTCAGCCACTTCCTTGGTATAGTCATGAAAATTGGCTATATCCCCCCGATTGTGCTGCGTCGTCTGTCCAAAGCCTAAAAGATCAGGGCATATCACCGTATAGCCATGCCGAGCAAAAAAATCCTTGAGATATGAGAGATACCCCCTATGAAGTCCAATATCATGCAAAGCGATAAGATACTTCGCCATCCCTTGCTCCTTTTTTTATTATCGGAGTTTTTCCCAAAAAACAAAATCTCCCTCTCACACGCTCTATGCTCTATATACAATCAGCATGGTTCTATCATCCGTAGCTGGAGCATCCCCACAAAAAGTCATCAGTTCTCCTATAATTCCATCCCGCATTCCCTCCACATGAGAAGAAGCATGACGAACAATGGCCTCATAGAAACGAGTCTCTCCAAACTCTTCGCTTTTTCTGTTCTTGGCCTCAGTAATCCCATCCGTATAGAGAATCAGAAACTCCCCCTGGCGAAGAGAAACCTTGTAGAGTTGCATCTCCGGATCAAAAAGAGACGACTCCACCATACCCACAGGCATCCCACCCCCCTTGAGGAGCCGGATCTTTTTCTCCTCAGGAAGATAGAGAATCCCCTGCTGGTGTCCAGCACTGGTGTAGTAGAGTTCGTGAGTTTTTGTATCAAGCACTCCATAAAACACCGTGGCAAACATCGTAGGCAGGGTATCACGAAAGAGCACAGGGTTTACCTCTTTCAGCACTCTGGCGGCATCGAGTTTCCCCACCGCATAGGTACGAAGGGCAGAGCGAAGCATGGCCATCACCATCCCGGCCCCTACCCCATGACCGGTCACGTCCGCCACCACAAGCCCAAGTCGATTCTCGCCCACTTCCACAAAGTCATAATAGTCCCCACCAGACTCCGTCTGGGGTTGATAATACACAGTGAAAAGATACCCCGGCACCTGAGGAGATCCCTTGGGCAGGATAGCACTCTGAATCTCCTTGGCTGACTCAAGTTCTGCCTCCATACGGCTTTTTTCCTTGACTTCCTGAAACATTCGGGCAATCCGAAGACTCATGGCATTGAAACGTTCAGCTAAATCCCCAATCTCATCACGGGAAAAAACCTCCACCTGTTTTCCCCACTTCCCTGAGGCAATCTCCTCTGTCCCCTCCGCAAGCCTCGCCAATGACTGCAAAAGAAACCTGACAGAAATCCATGCAAGCAAGAGCACTCTCACAAGCAAGAAAATAGCTAAATCCACTGATCGCCTTTCCACTTCCTTCTGCTGTTTCTCAAAATCATCAATGGAAAGAAGAATGGCTACCGTTCCCGTTCGATAGGGGGCATAGAGATGACGGAAAAGGCCGTGAATAGCCTCCCCATCAAAATCTCTAGCATGGGTACGATATCCACTCAACACGAGCCATCGTTCTGCCGCTTTTTTTATGCTACTGACAAAATACGTTTTCTCAAAAACAGCGGTATATCCATCCTGAGTAAATCGAGCAGGAGCGACTTTCCCCACCTCGACTCTATTGGAGGCATAGCCTGCGAGAAGCTGGTCAAAAGCCTCTGTAGGCTTCCAGTTCTTTTGATCCTGAGAAGAAGAGAACTCAAGATACCGCCTCAGGTAGCGCTCTATACTATCTAAAAAACCAAGGGTGAGTTTTTCCTCTTCTTTCAACAGATTCGTATGAGAAAAAATTTTCTTTTTTCGATAAAGATTCTGCAGTTCTTTTACTTCCTTTTCTGACATTCCCGTCACCTGAAACCATCTCACCAAATTGGCCATCTGATTTGAAGAGAGGGTGATCTCCTGCCCACGTTTATACTGATCAAATCGAGCCTTGAGAGTATATATCCCCCGCACTAACGAAGAGGTCATCACTCCCTTGGCCTTGAGCCTTTCCCCCGCTGGAGTCAAATCCCCGGCAGAAGTAAAATATCGCCTATACGTCTCATCAAATCTCTCAATATAGGTAAAATTCCTCCTCACCTCAAGGGGAAGGGCCCTTCGCCGGAATAAACGTCCTGTTTCCAGAGCAGAAAGATACCCTGCCCATTCCTGTCCCACCTTGCTTTCCACAAAAGCCCTATCATAAAGGGGAATAAAGGCCTCATAAGAGCGCTGGAGCCTCACAAAATATAGACGAGGAAGATATCCATCATAGATCACCCGCCGATTCGTTTCACTGATCTTCTCGCCCACACTAGAAGGAATCGTATGGAATATCACATACCCATTTGGATCCACAAAAAAAGCCATATTGAACGAAGGAATATTGGTCAGGGTGTACAGATACTCCTGAATGGATTGGTATTGCCGCTGAATGAGGAGCTGTTGCTGTTTTTGCTGCTGAAGCTTTTGTTGACGACTCTGTTCCTTGATTGCTGACTTGAGTACCGCAATCTGTTTTTGAAGCTGCTTTTGTTTTTGTTGAGTGCCAAAGATGTTCTCAAGAAAACGATTGATGGCACTCTCCTCACTTTCAGCCGGAGAAGAGGAAAGGATCGTCGTCTCGGGGAGATTCACCACCACCTCTCCCCACTTATCACGCCCATACTCTTCGACATTCTTGCGAAAGGCCTCAAGATACACCCGAAGATTTTTGGCAATAAGGTCTTCCTGAGCCCGCTTTTGCTGAAGAGTACTATAGCGAATAAAAGGAATAGCAAAGACAACAAAGACAAAAGCCACAAAGAATACCACTTTCACCTGAAGGCTCACCTTTGGCCAGCGAAATCCCTTTTCCCTTCTTTTCATACCCTTTTATCTTACCTTCCTTCCCCAAAAAACGCAAGTCCTTTCCCTTTCTCTCACTTTCGCTTGCTCACCACAATCGAAAGGGCGGTGGTTAGTTTCAGGATATTCTGATTGAGGGTCCGTATACGACTGCACAACACCCCCGCAATAGCCCGCAAAAGCTTATACCCAATGGTATGATTCTCATCGCACAGGGCATAAAAATCCTTCTGAAACACCTCATACAGTTCCACATCACTCATCGCTTTCACCGTGGCTGA
Organism: Brevinematales bacterium; assembly: GCA_013177995.1. GTDB lineage: Bacteria > Spirochaetota > Brevinematia > Brevinematales > Thermospiraceae > Thermospira. The sequence continues at coordinate 7,056 of JABLXN010000012.1, forward strand.
ACGAGGAGCCCCTGTGAGAAGAGACATCTCCCCAAAGAAAGGCATCTTGGTTTCATCGTAGGTGGCAATAGATTTCTCTGCCTCTAACCATTCTTCCCCCGCCCGACGCAAGGTAATCTGACTTGTCACCTGTACTATCCCTTTCTTGAACAAAAAAAGCGACGTCCCCTCTTCTCCTTCACTGACAATCACCTCTCCCTTCTTATACCGCCGTTCATGGAGAAGAGAAGCCACCTGTGCCCTTTCTCCATCGGTGAGATCAGCAAACAAAGAGAGCCTTGCCAAAAACTCCTCTCTTTCTCTTCCCTTCATAGTCTCTCCTTACCGTATCACAAACGCATAGGCATCATCAGGGGAAATGATATACTCATCAGGGGGATTGATTTTGACGTGATATTTGAGGTCCTCTTCTCCCGTTTCCCCGACCAATTTTGAACGTATGAACTCATCAATGGCATCATTGCCCGATAACATATCCTCAATGCTAAGTTCCTTCTCCGCTCGATAAAGCCCCACCACAATGAGTTTTTCTCTCTCCCGAAGAGCAAGAAAATACTCCCGAAAACTCTTCCCCACAAAACGCGTATCCACCGGAATCACCATGAGACGCGGATGTTCATAACTTGCCAAAAGGTCCTCAAAGAAAACCGGCATAGCAGGCGAAATCATAGACGCCGAGAGAAGGGTGGGACTAAACATCCCGTTGAAGATGACATTCTCCACACCTGCCCTTTTGAGGGCACTTGCCTTTTCACTTTTGATAGCCTCAGCACTCACACAGAGATCGGGATTCAAAGCCTTGAGACTCAAGGTCGCCATGATCGTCCTCTCATCAGCATCATCAAGGGAACGATGATGAAAATTGTCTGCCAAAATAAAAGCATGCATGGCATTTTCCACATTGGCCCGTTTCAGAACTGCCTCTTTGGTGTAATCACCAAACACAAACTTCATCAGAAGGTGGGGAAACTTGTTCTTCACCTCGAGAAACTCATCCTCCGTCATGTCATTCACCAGTACCACGGCGAGATGCTTCTCCCCGGCAAATTCAGGGAGAATAGTCAAGAGCTTCTCAAGATAACTATTGACCCCAAGAATAAGGATATGATTCTTTACCCTCACAACCGATAACCCTCTTCTTTCTTTGAGTTTTTTGTCTATCAAAAAGGAAACTATCTGCCCGCTCAAGATGGCATAAAAAGCCACCCCAAACACAATCACCACCACCCCAATGACCCGCCCCACAACGGTCCTTGGGACAATATCCCCATACCCCACCGTCGGGATGGTCACAATAAGCCACCAAAAGGCATCCCCTATCGTTTTGAAAAGGTCGTTTCCCCCTGTCTTTTCCACCCACCACACTAACGGCACCAGAGCCATCAGGGATAAAAAAAGCCCGAACACCAGTCTATTGCTTGGTTCAGAAAACCAGGCTACAAACCTTTTCCAGAGAAAAAACTCCCTTCCCCGTTTTTGTTCTCTCATTCTCCCTTCTCACTTTCCTTGATAATCTTTGAAAGCAACTGTCTGCCATCTTCCTCAAGGCCTAAAAACTCCATCGCCATACTCACTCCAGCATTTTCACCTGGAATATAGTTTGTCCGTATCACCCTTGCCCTCACCTCAAGTTCCATATCCTTGTACTGAATACCCAATTTCAGGATGGTATTTTCTTTGATGGTGTGCATGAGATACATATTTTTGTTGACCACGGAGATGCCACCTAAGGAAATATCCACCACATCAAGGTATTCCTCTTTGTTTTCAGGTGAGCTTGCATACGATTTCACCAACACCTCTCCAATGATATCGGCAAGACTCCGGATATAAAACACATCATAGATACTGAGTTCCTTTCTTCCCCCATCCCTTGGCACCGTAATCTCAATAGCCCCAACCACTTTGTCCCCAATGAGAATAGGCAAAAGAAGATACGAAAGAATCCCCCGACTGATATACGTCTGTCTGATCTTGTCCAACACATCAGGGGCCATCTTTTTCTTGATCATCTCAAAATACTTCTCATAGCCAATAACCCCAAACTTCTCCCCAATATGGAGATAATTGGGAATGTTTTCTGTATCGGCAATCCAGAAGGGTTTTTTGTAGGTATAGACCACCCTCTCTAAAGGAGAAATCTGATCAAGATTCTTGAAAATATTGATCTTGAATTGATGACTGAAGCGCTTGATCTCTTCTCCCACCATGGAGAGAATCTTCTTGAGATCGGGATTTTCCTCCTTGAGAGCAAGATAAATGGCCCGAAGCGTATCAGGAAGTTCCGAGATATTCACCTGCGTGCTTTCCTGCGGTTTGGTTTCAATTTTTTTGATGAAAACCTTGAGAAGCTCTGGCGTCTTTGGACTATAGCGACTGAATCGCCTCACCGGATGATACCACACACTATTGGGAAGCAACACCTCTATAGAACGAAGCTGAAAATTATAAAGCCGTACCGTCGTAGGAGAAGAATAGTAGAAATTCTTGTTATACTCGAAAGAAAGAACGACATTCTGAATAGGAAGAAGAAACGGTTCTTTATCAAAAAAGAGATTCACCGTATTCATATCGACACGCGTCACAAAACCCGTGATATGGACCTTGCTTTTGTTCTCTTCGAGAGTTACCCCTATCCGTTTGATACGCGCATGATTGTAGAGATTGATGATTTCATTTTTCTGTGATATTTCTTTATCCATACTCTGCTCCATTTTTGGTTATGTTATGGTTGAAACTTCCATATCTGTATCTCCCCTTGTCTTGTTCCTACAAAAATCCTTTTGTTGACCGGATCATACTGCAGTGCCATCACATCCGATCCCGCATTCTCCATCCCCACTATCTTTTCTGTTCGCCAATCCCAGAAAAGCACCATGTCGTCCTCTCCTCCACTCACCAGATAACGGTCATCTAAAAAGGTCACCACCAACACCGCCCCTACGTGCCCTCTCAGGGTTTTGAGTGGGGTTGGACTCACCTCATCCCAGAGAAAAATCACTCCCTCTCCACCACCAGAAGCAAAGATCTTTCCGCCGGGAGCAACTGAAACATATTCCACCGGCAAAAGGTGTTCCTTTGTTGTATATATCGGCACAAGCTCTGGAAAAGTAAACACAGACACAGAACCATCTTCTCCCCCGGCAATAATCACCCGTTTCACAGGATCATAAGCCACACTCCATATCTCCCGGGAAGAGATTTTTCTCTCCCTGACAAGATGAAGCTCTGGAAGTTTCCAAAGCCGAAGAAAACCATCGGCTCCTCCGGAGACTACCATTTCTTCCGCCTTTTTGATGGTCTGGATTCCTCCCGCATGCCCCTTCGTTCTCACAAGGGTTTTCAGCTGTCCCACATCCCAGAGAGCCATTGTATCATACGCTCCATAGACTACATAACGATCATCCGAAGAAAACGCAAGGGGCATCCCCCAGATCTGGGAATAGGTTTCCCGAACACTCCCTTTCTGCCGCCAGTTTGTGGTTTCCCAGAGTTTTACGGTTCTATCGGCACTTCCTGTAGCAAGATACCCCCCCTCCGAAGAAAACACCCCATAAAACACATAACTTGTATGAGCCACAAAATTGGTCTCTCGAACAAAAGGTATCCTTTCCGTAAACTGAAACTCACTCGTTTCTCTCACCGCCTTACCACAGGCTAAAACCACGACAATTCCCACTATCACCACAAGAAAGACTCTTTTGCACCCTTTTTTCACCCCCACCTCCTGCAAGGAAAAAAGGGGCTGTCCCTCTGGACAGCCCCATCGTTTACCAGTTATCAATCATATCATCCGCATTGAGGTTCATCTCTGAGTAGAGATCCACATCGGCCGTCAGATAGTCAAAATAGATATAGAACGGCCTTCCAATCATATCATCTGGCTCAAAGTCCACACGGAATCCTATGAAAGTAATCCCTCTCTCCTCAGAAACCTTGTAGTTTTCCTGTTCAATGGTATCAGGAATATTTACCGTCATCTGCTTCCATCCAACCCAAATAAGTCTATCACCGCGGAGATACTTCACCCTATCAAGATAATCGCGAAGAACCACACTGAGCACATGCCGGTAGTTTCTTCCTACTACCCACACTTTGAGGTTTTTGGTAATACCACGAATCTTGGCTGGTTTTGCCGGGGTAATAGAGAGCCAGGACCAATCCCGTTTCATGAACGAAACCTTCACACCAAGAACATACTTGTTCTTGTCAGATTTAAGAGCAGCAGGAGAACCTTCCCTGCGAATAGCGGAAGCATACCCATAGTCCCGAGGAATAAAAGCCGTCCACTCACCTGCGGCTTCAAAATCATCAACTAAAAGCGTCTGCAAAAGTTCTGTGGCCACTGTCCTATCAGCCGACTCCCCCGCATTGGTATTGATGATAGGAAACTCCCCAAGGCGAAGGTTTCCCCCCGTATTCTCGACCTGTTGAGCAAAGAGCACAGTGGTGACAACCACACTGACAACTATCAAAATTCCAATTCCTGCGATCCTTTTCATAGCTTCTCTCCTTTGGCTTATTACCATCTATTGTTGGCCAGATCGTCACCATTGAAACGCTCAAGATACACGTCGGTCTGGACCTGGAGATAGTCAAAATAGACATAGAACTGATCCACTCTCTCTTCTGGATGACTCCAGAGTTTGATCATCTCGAGTTTAAGAGGTTTCAAAAATGACACATGATTCTGAGCCTGTGGTACATAGCCTGGAACGGTTGTTCTCAGATTCTTCCATCCCACATACTTGATGTCCCCGGCAGGAATACGATGCAAAAATCCCTTGTAATCCCTGAGATAAAATTCAAGCCAGTAGTTATAGTTTCCACCCCATACCCACATATCAAGGGTCTTTACCACACCAACAAGCGTGACATTTGTCTCTTTGAGTTCACCTACATTAGAAGGTTTACCATTGGCATCTACCCCGGCTCTCGCTAAATGATAAGGGATAATCTCCACATAGTTATAGCCCTTGCGTACATACTGAGCCTTAACCCCAAAGACCCACTTCTGTCTCTGCTCCATTTCTTCAGGAATCCCAAGAGGTTTGCCCTGAAAATAATCAGAATTGCATGCCTCTGGATCCACAGGACTCTGTGGGTCCATAATATTCGACGGTTTGGCAAACCGCGAGAATCGAGCCTTCCACACCAAATTGTTGGTCTGATCCTTTTCGTCACCAAAATCACTGATCAAAAACGTCTGCAAATTCACAGTTTCCCTATCTCTCTCGGAGAAACCCCAACCAAAAAGCGAGGTCGTATACCCAAACAAGAGGATAACGCATGCTATCACTAACCACGTCCCTTTGTATCTCATAAACCTCTCCTTACGTTTATTTCTCTAATATAGTATCAATCTTATTTTCGGCATTTACCAGCACAATCTTTGGGGAAAATGAAAAAATTTTTTCTTGTTCTATCTGTCCAAAGGCCGCAATAATCACCCTATCGCCCACTCGATTGAGATGAGCCCCAGCCCCATTGATACAGATAACCCCACTCCCCCTCTCTCCTTTCAGAGCATAGGTGATCAACCGGGAACCATTGGTAATATTCCAGACATGCACCTGTTCGTAGGGATAAATGTTTGCTGCCTCCATCAGTTCCTCATCAATCGTTATACTGCCCACATAGTCAATATTGGTTTCGGTCACAACCGCCCGGTGAATTTTGGACTTTAGTACCGTCAGTAACATATTCCGCTTCTTCTCTCCTTCACTCAAGCTTCAGATAAAAACTGGTACTCTTTCCCCAATAGCGAGATTCCGTCTTCAGCACCTTGCCCCGACTGTCTTTGATGACATACGTCAGGTAGATATTATAATTCCCTTTGGGGAGAAAGTTTCCATGAATGGTAATCCCATTCCAGTAGCGGGTATACTGAGCCTGATGGTTAATCACCTCTATACCCCGCACTCGCCCGATCAGATGGCTGCTCTGAACCTTTCCCGACTTGAAAGGAACCGCATAGAGATAAAAATCCACTGTCTTCCCCTGCTGGGTAAAAACCCAGGAAGAAATCTTGATATACCGTCGTGGGGAAAGACTCTGCCCACTCTTATCCGTTCCTACCTTCATGTAGCTCCCCACTTTCGTCACGGTCGGCGACTTGGCTACCGTTGGTGAAGGAGTGGTTTTCTTCTGAGGAACCTCCACGGGTTTGTCCTGAATAGGGGTGATTTCAGGAAGAGAGGAACCCTCACCCTGCGATGGAACTGCATTCGTCGTCAGGACAACTGGTTCAATCGTTTGAAGAGCCACCTCATTGGAAAGAGTTGCCACGGTATTTGTCTGAGAAAGCACCTCGTCCTTCAAAAGACTTGCGTTCCTGGTAACATCTTCCTCAACCGAAGCCTTGTCCCTCTGACAACCAGCAATCGCTAAAAAAATCCCTGCAAAAAGAACAAGAATAACCTTTTTCATCTTGCCTCCTCGTTTACCAGGAATACTTAAACGAATACAACACCACCCCACTGGGCACCTTGGGATAAAAATCAAACGAACGTGGGGCAAAGGTTTCATTGGGATTTAGTGAGAGAAACTCTTTCAAACTCAACGTTTGGGGAAGAAGAGCCATTTGATAATGCTTGTTTTTCACTCTATCAAAGGCTCTGGTATCCTGACTCTCAAAATGCACATCAGGATAGCGTGGGGTAAGCCCGAGAATACCCTGAATCACTTGGGTATCTACCACCTTTGGAGAAAATCCCTGCCCTCCTACTGCTAAAAAGTATTTGGTCGTCGCCTGAGCCACAGAAATACCAAAAGCCACCACCCCCTTTGAGGCATAGTCAGAAAGAAGCATACGAAGTTTCTTTCTTGCTGCTTTCTCAGTGAGCGCATCCTGAAAAGGAATAGCGGCTAACTTGAAAGAGGTTCCTATGGCCTTCAGGACATCCTGGGCAGACTGGGGGAGTGTTTTGATGAGACGATTCCATGGCCCAATCCCAAAGTCCTCATCAGCCATATTCACCAAGGACACCATCACATAATTCCAGGGTTCTGTACCCGTATATCCAGAGCCTCTGGCCATCTTCTGTTCCTGATAATAACGAAGGGCCGCCTTGAAACGATGATGGCCATCAAGAAGATAGAGCTTCTCACCCTGAAGAGCCGTGGCCACATGATCGATGAGAGAGGGTTCAGCTACCTGATAAAGACGGTGTTCGTTTTCTGAGGCATCTCCAAAAGAGAAGAAAGGCCTTTCCCCTAAGCTTTTGGAAACCAGTTCGGAAAAACGAAGCGAGGGATTGTAATACCCAATGAGAATGGGCTCTAAACTACACTGCGATGTCATCACCCGCTGATAACAATCCTCAACATATTCGTCAATGGTATTTTCGTAGAGATGAAGACGCCTGGAAAGTTCCTCGAGAGAGACAAGCGCAAAAAGAGACAAACGTTTTGCCACCGTTCCCTGATGGAGAAAGGGTTGCTCATACACATAGAGTGAGGTCACCTTGTCAAAGACAACCACATCTCGAATAAACCATCCAAAAAGCTTATGCTTGGCAGCAACATAGCTTTCCTGTTCCCCCGGAGTCGTGCGGATCACATGAGAATAATGGTAGGGGTTCTTTTGAAGCTGAGCTACTTCTCCCTCATCTAACTCATCAAAAGGCTGTGATAAACATTCATCAATCCGGGCTATCTTTTGTGAATTGTAGTAGCCAGCCTTAAAAGGTTGCAGCCAGGCCATATATCACCCCTTTCTCGTGTTTCGACTTATCCTTGTATTTATCGGCTATATCAAGCATAAAATTAAAAGGTTTTTCAAAATTTCCTTTTTCTCGAGACCCTGCACGGGTGCTTTCTTGCCCTATCTGGGTCAGGGGCTATGCCCCTGAAACCCCGATTTTTCCGTTCACGAGGGCTTATTTGTTTTTTTATTCAAAAAGAAAGTGTTTTTATTATAGTAAGGAATATTTTTATACTCTTTTTCTTTTTTATTACTTTTTTGAGACCTTCGCACATTCGTGCAAAGGTCTCTTCTCTCAAATATCAAGAAGCCACAGAGCATTTTTTGAGAAAATCAACTCCTCATTGGCTCTCCCTAAATCCAAGGAGCGAATCTTTTCCACCATCTGGGCTGGTCTCACCCAGGGAAAATCACTCCCAAAAAGCACACGATAAGGTTCATGAGCCAAAATCATCTCCTTGAAAAGGGGGTTGGGAAGATCAAGACAAAAGGAAGTATCAAGATAGAGAGACGGTAATCCGACCAGATGATTGGCCACCTCTTCCCACTGCTTGTAGCCTCCCATATGGGCTAAAACCACTCGAAGACCCCGAACCTTGAGCACCTCTCTCAGCCTTTTTGGTGTCGCATGGGTCTCTGAAAAGGCCACATCACTCCCCGCATGGATGAGAAGCAGAAAATTATACCTCGCGCAGGCTTCATAAAACGAAACTAAACGTGGATCATCAGGATAAAAACGCTGATACTCGGGATGAATCTTTATCCCCCTGAAGCCATGTTTGGCAAGAAAAGAGAGTTCCTCTTCCATATTCCCCACAGAGGGAAAATCAGGGTGATAGGTGGCAAAACAATGCACCCGGCTCTGTTTCTGGTTCCATTCCAACATCCGCCGATTGATAGAAACCACCTGTTCCGGTTTTGTTGCCACAGGGAGATTCACCGCCATGGAAATACCATCTTCCTCCATGAAGCGAAGAAGACTGGCATAGGTACCATCTCCATAAAGGGTATAACCGCTTGCCTCACTCATCGCTTTTATGGCCTTTGGGGCTACATCATCAGGATAAAAATGAGTATGAAAATCAATAATCATTCCTCCCCCTTATACCATCTGGGGACTCGTTTCGATACCCCGCACATCACCTCATAGGGAATACGAGAACTCTTGTGAGCAAACTCTTGAAGAGAAAGAAAAGATCCAAAAACTTCTACTTCCGTCCCCTCTTCTATATGATCCGGATTGTCATCCAAACTCACCATCATATAATCCATACACACACGACCTACCTGAGGATACCGTCTCCCCTTGATAACCACCTCATACTTCCCGGATCCACAGGTTGACACCCCATCCGCATACCCCAAAGGAAGTACCGCTATGTATTCCCTTTCTTTTTGCACGACATACTGCCTGAGATAACTCACCGTCTCTTTTTTTCGCAGAGGTTTTATCTGGACGATTTTTGTCCTGAGAGACATCACCGGAAGAAGCCCTCTCTCCGACGAAGCCACCCCATAAAGAGAAATCCCTGGCCTCACATGGGTAAACTCCTCTCCAAAAGACGATGGGATATTCCATATACCCTCACTATTGGCTATATGACACAGGGAGATTTTTTTTCCAGCTAAACGCATGTTTTCCCGGATCTTTTTCAACCGCCGAACCTGTTCTTCGGAAAAATCCCTGTCCACATCCGCCGACGGAAAATGGGAAAAAATCCCCTCAAGAAATAGCCCCTCCAAAGACATAATTTCCTCAAGTCTTTCAGGAGCCTCATCATAACGAATCCCAAGCCTTCCCATACCTGTATCAATTTTCACATGGACCCGAAGAGATTGCCCCTGTTTCTTTGCCTTTTCACTCAGGCTTTTTGCATAGGAAGAAGAAATCACCGTCGCCACAAGACGATAGGTGAAAAGAGAGTCCATTCCCCTTTCCTCAACAGGACCTAAAATCAGGATATCTGAGTTTACCCCATTTTCCCGAAGTTCTATAGCCTCATCAAGGGTGGCCACAGCAAAGAAATTCACCCCCTCTTTTTCAAGGGCTTTCGCTACCCTTACCGCCCCATGCCCATAGGCATCGGCTTTCACTACCGCAATGAGAGGTTTTCCCCCTGTACGGCTGAGAAGAGTCTGTGCATTTTTCCTTAATGAAGAAAGATCAATTTCCACCCAGGTCGGGCGAAATGACTCCGTCGCAAACATAGTCCTTCCCATTCACTTTTCGTATATTATGGCACAAAAAGAGTTTTTTTTCAAAAAAGAGAGTGTTGTCTGAATACCTTTATCCCAAAGCCCTTACCCCTTTATGCAAAGGCTTTTTATTACATAATTTGAGACCCACCCGGGGATATTTTCCTACCCTTTCTGGGGCAGGGGTTACATCCCTCTATGCCGCTTTTTCTGTTTACAGCGGGCTTGTTTGTCTTTTCTATTTAAAAAAATAACTTTTTAAATAAAGATCTTTTTAGCAAATTCTGCTCTTTATTACCTTTTTGATAGCATTACACGAATATGTAATGCTATCAATTTTTCAGGCTTGATGCTCTGCATAGATCTCATCAAACATTTTCGCTGAGGTTTTGAAAGCATCAAGAATATAGGGATCAAAGTGTGTGGGCAATGTTCTTCCGTCCCCTTCTGTAAGGATTTTCACAGTCTGCTCATGAGACAAAGGCTCCTTATAAGGTCTTCTACTGCGAAGGGCATCATACTGATCAATAATATTGAGAAGTCTCCCTTCTAAAGGAATTTCTTCCCCCTTTAGTCCAAAAGGATAACCACTTCCATCATATCTTTCATGATGACTTATCGCAAATTTTGCTCCTATCCGAAGAATTTCCGATGGAGAATCTTTTAGGATTTTTTCTCCCAGAATAGTGTGGGTTTTCATAATTTCAAATTCCTCTGCTGTTAATCTGGCTGGTTTCAACAAAATATTATCTGGTATTCCCATCTTGCCAATATCATGCATGGGAGCTGCATAATAAAAAGACTCCACTGTTTTACCATCCAAGCCCAACCTTTCAGCAAGATATTTTGTGTAAAAACCAATCCTTCTTATATGGGTGTAGGTATCCTCATCTTTATATTCAGCAGCAAGGGTAAGCCGATAAACTGTCTCAATAAAAGCCTCTTTCACCTCAATAGTTTTTTTGTCCACCTCTTCCTTCAAAATAGCATTATTATAAAGAAGAAAATCTTCATACTCTTTCACTCTAAGTAAATTTTTCACTCTCACCATAAGTTCTGAGGGATCAACTGGAGCAGAGAGAAAATCAGTTGCTCCATATTGAAGACCTCTTATTCTGGATTCCTTATCTTGAAGCGAGGTCAACAAGATTATGGGAATTCTACTTGTTATTGGATTATTTCTTAATTCTTGAGTAGTCTCATATCCATCCATCTCTGGCATCATAATATCCAGCAAAATCAGATCTGGATTAAATTGCCATACCAGTTGAAGAGCTTCCTTCCCATTGGCAGCCTCTGCGACAACATATTCTTTCAGTAAAACAACAAGCAATTTTCGGTTTGGCTCATTATCATCCACAACCAAAATTCTTTTTTCTCTTTGCAATTCCCTCATATATTTCCCCTTATCTACAAAATTTCCTAATCTCATTTAAAAAATCTTCAACACTTATAGGCTTCGAAAGGTATCCATCAAATCCCGCAGCTATTAGTCTTTTTCTGTCTTCATTTAAAGCATAAGAAGTAATAGCCACAATTGGAATATCTGCTGTTTCTTCTTTTTCTCTTATAAAATGAAATGCCTTCTCACCATCCATGGTGGGCATTTGAATATCCATCAAAACGAGAGAGGGTTTCTCTTTCACGGCTACCTCTACAGCCTCTATTCCATTTTTGGCAATCACATAGTCATACCCTACTTTTTTAAGGATAGCCTCAAAAAGTTTCAAATTAATTTCATTATCATCTACTATCAATATCTTTCCCATCATTTCCCTCCTTCTTACACGGAATAGTAAAACTAAATCTTGCCCCCTTGCCCTCTTCACTTTCAATCCAAATTTTTCCTCCATGTAATTCAACCAACTTTTTACAAAGATTCAAACCAAGTCCAGTTCCTTCAAATTTTTTCGTGTAAGACTCCTCTAACTGAGTAAAAGGACGAAACAATTTTTCTTGATTTTGCCGTGAAATACCCGGCCCCGTATCCCAAATACTAAAACATAGCGAACAATTATGTTCATTCGTATCCTGAGCAGAAATCTTGTATACCTCTACCCCAATTTGAGCATAATCATCAACCACCTTAAAAGCATTACTTAAAAGATTGAAAAATATTTGCTTCAACATTCTTCTATCTGCAAACACATAATCAATTCCCTGTTCAATTGAAATTTCTATCTTAATATGACGGTTTATGGCTTTTTCTTTGAAAAAAGAAACCATTTCCTGAAGCAAATTTTCTAAATCTATTTTTTCCAACGATACTTCCATTTTTCCTGCTTCCACTTTAGATAGGTCTAAAATATCATTAATGAGTTCCAAAAGATGCCTGGCGCTCTTCAATATATATCCAAGATATTCTTTATGTTCCTCAGAGAAAGAATCCTCCATAAGCAACACTTCACAAAATCCAAGAATTGCATTCAGAGGAGTTCTCAATTCATGTGACATGTTGGCCAAAAAATCGCTCTTAGCTTGATTTGCCCCCTCTGCTTCTTTCGTTCGTTGTGCAAGAGTTACATTGACCTCTTCAATCTGGAATAGAGCTTTTTGCAATGCTTCTGTTTTGCTCGTGATGGTTTCTTCCAGTTTTGCATATATGCCTTGAATCTGATGAGCCATGTTAGATATGGACTCATACAACATATAGGTCTCTTCTATGCACTCATACCATCGTTTTTCCCTCTTGAGAGGCTCCAATGAAAAATTCCCTTGCGCAATCCACTGAGCATAAGTAGAAAGAGTAAATAATAACTTCGAAATATATAAACTTATCCCAATACTCACCCCTAAATTCAATAGAAAAAGAAAAAAAACGCAATAAAAGAATTTCGTAAAGCATGCATAATGTTTGTATTTATTAAATTAATATCAACAGCAATCCATACAATCCATCCCAAAGTAGTTCGGTAATAGCTTCCCAATTTTTTTTTACCATCTTTCATCGAGACAAAATAGGCCATGCCTTTTTCTTTTTTCATTGCTTCTTTGTATATGTCTGTGGCCGAAAAATCAGCATTTTCCATCTCCAATTTTTCAAAAAATGGAGTGGAAATCACTCTCCCCTTTCGATCCACCAAAGTAATCCGGATGTTTTCTATAGGAGAATAATTCCATATTATATTTCTTATAGCGTTTACATCGTATTCACAAAAAATATACCCTCTAATATTAGTTTTCGTTGTTATTAAAGGAACTTTAATCGGAATAAAAACTTTTTTTTCTTCTACTACAATATCCCCCACTTGGGGTTCCAAACTATTCCTTTCTCTGAAAAATACCGACAGCTCGTCTATATTTTTCTTGTGAATCTCTGGAGAATAATAAACCAACTTCCCTCTGAAATCAACAATTCCTATACCCAATATATCAGTATTTCGAAACAAAACACTTTTTAATATTTCAAAATTACACCCATTACTTATTCCTGTTTTACTTATCTCTCTCCCCACTTGCCCCAAAAGCTCAATTTTATTCTTAATAAAACTTTCTATCACTCTTCCCAGCGCCACAGTTGCTGGTAAGTTATATTCTTTTATTTTTTCTACTTCGTTTTTCCTAAGCCAAAAGTATTCTTGACCAATTGTCATTAAAAAACTCAACACTCCTGTAAAAAGGAAAACGAAAATAAACAGATACTTGATTCCTATTCTTTTCATACTATAAGTATACCACAAAAATATTTTTTTTCAAGAAAAAGAAAAATTAGTTCTCGCAACTCAATAGAAATGTCGCCTTATTTATCTCAATAGAAATGTCGTCTTTTGGGGAGGTGTGGAGGGGACTCTGTGTCCTGTGGAGCTTATCTCATAGTACTCCAGTTCCACACTCTCCTTGTAAATATGGACAGAACCATCTAACCATGTTTTGATGGTTACCCTGTCCCCCGGTTTCACAGTTATACTTTTTTGTCTTGGAAGCTGAAAATACCTCGTCTTATGTTTCACAACGTAGTCCCTTGATATTTTCCTCTTCACAGAAAAACATACCATATCCTTGAGGTTTTGCCCTTCCAGAAGGGGAACATGATGGTCTTCCTCTGAGAGAGGTGCTTTGTTGTATTTGGCATTGTGCCTCTCCCAGTACTCCTCTACCAGATATCTATTCGCTTCTTCTATCGTCTTTATTCCCTTATGCTTTCTGAATCATTTCCCCAAAAGAAGCCTTTCTCGGCCTTCGTAGACGGTGCTTCGGGGTCTTTTTCCGTCTTTCCCACAATCCCTCTTCACGAAGCCATCTATAGAGCGTCTGAGAGCATATTTTGGCTCCCGTTTCCCTTGTGATCTCTTCCGCCGCTAACACCGCACCCCACCCTTGATAGTTTTTCCTGTAAAGTTCAAGAGCTAATTCCCTGATTTCGTCCTTGTTGTTATTTCCACGGCGTCCTACAAGCCCATGATTTAACCCTTCATCTCCTTTTTCAAGATATTTCTGGTAAATCCTCTGAACCTGTCTTACGCTTAGCCCGAGTTTCTCCGCCCCCTTTCTCTGGGTGATTTTCTTTGTCCTGATCATTTCCATCACCTTCGCTCTCTCCATCGCCTTTCTCGTCATGCGTATCACCTCTTTCATGGTAACCCCTTTCTTCGTGGTTACCCTTATTTTAAAAAGGCGACATTTCTATTGCGATAGAACACGTCATTTTAAATGAGTGTTAACACAATTTGGAAGAGAGTTTTGATCGTGTTGTTTCACAAGAGAGGGGCTATTACCATATTTCAGCAAAACAGCCGTTGGGTCAAACGTTTAACCAATGTAACCTTTGGCTGAAACATGGTAATAGCCATTGGCCCACGTTTGCATGACCTTAGCTGAAACAAGGTGATAGCCGATTGTTGTGTGTTCCCTCCAATGACCTGAGGAGGTCTTGTTAGCTGAAATATGGTTATAGCCAGGGTTCCTCTATCCCCATACACTCCCCTGTTGCTAAAACATCGCCATATCCCCCCGCCCCTGCCTGCGGTGCCTTCTGACAGAAGCCCCCCTGGGAACATATGCCCCGCGGGCTGGTGGGAGAAAGCCCCATTCTCCTACCGGTGTCCGAGCCACAGGAGGTGGCGAGGAAGACCGGGGTCAGACATGGAGGACTGTCCCCGGTCGGCTACAGAAGAGAGGGGGCTACAGGTTTTTCTTCCAGCCCGCCAAGGGGGATGAAGGTCGTTGGCTACAAAAACCGCCGCAGGGACGGGGGCGGGGTTTTCAAAAGGGGCGAAAGCCCCTTTTGTCCCGCGCGGAAGCGCTTCTTCCGAAGTCAGGAGGACGAGTTGATGTCGTCCACGGAGGAAGGACTTCCCCGGAAAGAGAAGAGGTCTTTCTACTTACCCGCAAAAGCGGCCTATTGTCCGTTCGAGACGCATGCGTAGCATGCGACGAGGACAACGCCCCTTTTGCCCCGCGCAGGAGCGCTTCATGAAAGAAGAAAGATGAGTAAAAAAATAGCCCAACACTGAAAGAGAAGAGATGGTCGAAGAAGTATTCAGTTTTTGTGCGAAAATATCCATTCTGTATGAATGTAGAACGACATAGAACACCCTCAAAACAAAAAAGCCACCCCGAAGGGTGGCTTTTTTCCAACGTTATTCGCCCTGAGCAACCTGATCCTCGTACTGGCTGATACTCTCCAGCACCTTCTGAGCCTTGTTCTGAAGATCCTTATTCACAGGCTTGGGCTGTTTTTCCCAGGCGTCTTTGCGAGCCTTTTCGAAGAGAGCATAAGGCATCGCATACTGCTTGTAGTAGATGTAGTAGGTCTTGGACTCACCACCCTGCACTTCCTGAACATACTCCCAGTAATCAGCCACATTCATGGCACCGGAGATGTTCACATTCTTGGACACAGCAGCAATGGTCTCTTCAAAGTAGGTCTCAAGAGCCTTGTCTGAATCAGGATCAAGCATACCAGCACGAGCCAAAGCAAACTCACGGGTAGCTACCTGCTTGATAGCCTCAGTGAGCTTGGCAATCTTCTCAGCCTCAGCAAGCCGGGCGGCATTGTCCTTGCGAACAGCCTGAGCTGAAACCGTGAGATAAATTGTCTTTACTCCCTCTTCATCCTTGCCAATATACCAGCGCTTGTTCACCCACTTTGGCTTTGGTTCTTCGCTTGCCTGAATGGTGTAGATTTTGATCCTCAGGGCCTCGGCATCAGGAGAAACCTGCTGAGGCTGCTGGGGAGCTGGCTGTGGCTTTTTACCACCACAACTTACCACCATAAGCCCTGCCATAGCCACCATCACAAGGAACCACATCGATCTTTTCATAAGATCCTCCTTTTGTGTATTTTCCCTTTTTATCTTTTCCATGCGTTATTGCATGGTAAATATCAGTTCGTTTCCACGCAAGGTAGAGAGATCCAGCGACTCAAACCCCGGTTTTGTGGTCACCCCATCAAAGATGATCTCCATCAGTTCATTGGGGTTCCCCTGAAACTGGACCTCATATTCAGCGGTTCTGTCGTTTTTGGAGTAAAGCGTCTGTTTCACATTTTTTACCCTCTCAAGCTTCGATACTGTCGAAGCAAAGGTCGTTGCATCACGAGCAGAACCCACCTCAATCAGTCTCACCGTATAAAATCTACCACCATTTACGTATTTTTTCAAGTTAGTAATGAGTTCCGCTGTCACTTTTTTTACGCTATCCCGCATACTGGCACTGATAGAAGCCTCAAGGGAAACCGAATCATACTCCTGCCCACCCTTCTGGATACTGGCTATCACCCGCCCACCGGTACGAACATAGAGCTTGAGATCAAGGATCACATGAGCGGTTGTTCCATTTCTATAGGTCACCGTGGGTGTCACCTCCCCATAGAGTTCAGCATAGACCTGCTGGGCAAGAAGAAGACCCAAACCCACATTTCCTCGAGCCTCCTCCTGCAAAAGATTCTTTTCCTGAGCTATTTTTTCTGCTGATTCAAGATCAAAAATCTGGATACCCTGTTGGAGAAGTTCCTGATTGAGGAGTTGCACTGCCCGACGGGCATAACGTTCGGCATCAGCATCAGCACTCTGTTTGAGCGCCGAAGAATTGTAGTAGATGAGAATACTGAGACCAGAAATATCCACAGAGGAGAGATCTACCTCTGGCTGACTCTTCGGAGTTTCGGCCGTAGGAGTAGCCGGAGAAGAGGCCACGACTGGTTTCGAGGCCCCGCCTAAAAATCCAGCCGCTTCAAGATCATCTCGAAGTTTTTTTGTGGCAATCGTGGCTTTGAGCGAAAGGAGAAGATCTCCGTTCTCATCTCTTTTTGTAGAAGTCCACTCCTTCTGAAGGATATAAGAGGCAAACTGGGCTTCGGTATTCAAAAACTGCCCATCAACTTTGTCTTTTTGAGTCGTATAAGATTTTTCCCCCATAATAGATATGATCGCCTTTCGCATCACATCCTGATAGGCCATCCGCCGACTGGCCGCAAATTCAGAGGCCTTCCCCACTCCTTCAAAAGTCATCTTCTCAGGAAAACTCTGCACAGGGGCTTGAGGTGTCGAAGGCATCTCAACTTTAGCTTCAGGTGGACGAGGAGAAGCACAGGAAAAAACCAAAAAAACTATACCCAACATCCCAACCCATGGTTTCATACACCACTCCTTCTTTTTTTTCCAGAAATATACTACACCCAAAAAGTATTTTTTTCAAGAAAAATCCCCTCAAGATACAAAAAAACGGGCTGCTTTTGCAGCCCGTTTTTTCTCTCAACAACGCTTATTCAACATCAATATAAGCGTTCTTTCCACCGAAGCCATCATCCATGAAACCAGTAGGCTTTGGTTCCATCTGGTCAACAACCTCGGACTGATCCTGGAAGATCCACTGGCCATCAGCAGTGTACTTGTAAATATAGCGACCAGGAGCAAATTCTACAGTGATAGCCCAGGAACCATCTGCCTGCTTCTCCATAGCATAGTTGGGATCAGAAGGATTCCACCCATTGAAATCACCAACCAAGTTCATCACCCCATACTCTTCACCAGGAAGGGGCTTGTAGGAGAAGGTGATCTTCCCTGCCTTCACCTTGCCACCAGTACCTGCAGCCTTCGTCGTGCTACTTCCACCACCTTCGCCACAGGCAACCAGTGAAGCAGCCAAAAGCACTGCCAGAACAGCCAGAACAGTCTTCTTCATAGACCTTACCTCCATTTTATGGATTTGTTTCTTATATGATAGCATATTTTTGAAAAAAATCAAGTGTTTTGAAGAAAATTTTTTTCTCTATCCCTTTCCCTCTTCACGGCTTTTTGAGACGCCAGCCTGTTCAAAAGACGCCATTTCCCGAAGAAGGCTTGCCGCTGCCCGCAAGATAGGTACAGAGAGAACCGCCCCTGTTCCCTCCCCCAATCTCATGCCCAAGGAAAGGATTGGCTTCATTCCCAATTTTTCTACCACAAGGCGGTGTCCCTTTTCCTCGGAGAGATGCCCCAAAAAGGCATACTCTTTCACCGGAGGAAACATAGCGGAGGCTATAGCAAAAGCCGCCGTGGAAATAAAACCATCCACGACAAAAGCCTTGCCAAGAGAAGCAGCCCCAACATAAAACCCCACCATACCGGCTATCTCAAGCCCTCCAAAGGCCTCTAAAAGAGAAAGGGGGTCATTCCTTTCCCATTTCCTTCGCCGAAAAACCTCTTTCAAAACCTTTCGTTTGTGTTCGAGCCTTTCCCCTTCCATGCCGGTGCCTTTTCCCACCATCTCATCCAGAGGGATATCAAACAAAGCCGATAACACAAGCGAAGCACTACTGGTATTCCCAATACCCATCTCGCCCGCAATCAGAAGATCCTTTTCCTTTCCATAGCGAAGAGCCACTTCTTTTCCCTCTTCTATAGCCTCTTCCACTTCCGTTCGTGTTAGAGCGTTCTCATGCAGAGCGTTTCGAGTAGCTTCCCTCACCTTGAGAGAGAGAAGCGCGGGATGGGGTGAAAATACCCCCTTCACCCCCAGGTCGGCCACTAAAAGTTCTGCCCCCACCTGACGGGCAAGGACATTGACGGCCGCTCCCCCCCGAAGAAAATTCAAAACCATCTGGTAGGTAACCTCCTGAGGATAGAGCGAAACACCCTCTTCGGCAATTCCATGATCACCAGCAAACACCACCACAAGCACCTTTTCTACGGAGGGCTTAAGAGAACGCTGAATGACCACCAGACGGCAGGCTATCTCTTCCAAAAAACCTAAGGAACCAAGAGGTTTTGTCTTGTTGTCCATGGCTTGTTTGGCACGAGAAAACCACTCATCTCTTTCATAAACCAACATTTCTTCCATTCTATGCCTCCTCTTCCATACTTTTCAGAATAAGCAAAGAAGAAACAAGATCCGCAAGAGAGAATACTTCGATAATGGCTGGTGTAGCCCCTACCAGAGAAAATACCCCCTGGAGCCTTGTTTCATCCATCACGGCAAGCGATTGATGATCCTTCTCTCCCTTCACCCCATGAAGATGAAAGAGCCGTATTTTCTTCCCAAAACTTTCCACAAATATTCTCTCATCTTTTCCTAAAAGCCACCAGTGGCCAACATCAAAACACACCCCAAAAGGAGAAGAGGCTATCTCCTCCGCAAAAAAGGTCAAATCATAATGCGTATTCTCAAAAAGAAGGGGATACTCTCCAAGCGAAGCGAGCTTCTTCATAAGTCTCCCAAAGGCTTCTTTGTCTCGCAGGCAAGGAGTATATTTCTCCGCCTTCCGTCCATCACTCTTTTCTAAATGAAGAACATACCCCAAAGGCTGAAGGGACTGAAGACACCCAAGAAGTTTTTCTAGTTCGCTCACATGCCTCTCATTCATCTCAGGCCAGAGATGAAAATCTAGAGGCAGATGCACCACAAAATCAAGCCCATATTCCTGCCTCATCCTGTCCAAAGAACTCACCCAGGCCTCTTCCTGCCATATCTCCAAATAGTCACGCCCCAAAAGAAGAAGCTGAATAATCCTGATATGAGGAGCTAAAAGCTCTATATTCCTTTCATAACTCTCCCTTGCTGTTTCTCCCACAGGGAAAATATACGACGTCGTCCCCATCCTTCTTCCCGGCAAAAGCCTTTCCACGGTTTTCATACCCAGTCCATCCATACACAAAGGGAGAGAATCTCCACTAACTCCGCTGTTGCCCCTATCACATCCCCCGTAATCCCTCCAATTTTCCTGTAGGAAAGCCTTCGCATCCCCCACGTTCCCAAAAAAGAAACCACGAGAGAAAACAAGGGCCTGACACTCCTCAATCCCCATGTGAAACCAAGGGCTATCAGAAGCACCTGAAGCCCCACTCCCCAAAAAGCCCACGACGGCACCTGTCCTACGAGAAACGCCGCCGTTCCCTTTTCCCGTGGATAGGACGCCCTGTAGGCTATCCATACCATGGCCGACCGGGAAAGCACCCACGAAAATCCTATCCCAAGGAGATGGGAGAGAACGAGAGGATAAACACTATACCGAAGAAGAAGAAGAAGTATCCCCAAAGAAAGACCAAATACCCCAACCCGACTATCCTTCATGATCTCAAGACGCTTCTGTCGAGAAGCGAGAGCCAAAAACCCATCCCAGGTATCACACCAGCCGTCAAAATGGAGAAAACCATTCACAAAGAGGGGTAGAGCCATCATCCCCCACACTATGACCATGGAGGAAAGTTTCACAAGATCGCCAAGAACCACCCACCCCACCACAAGCCCTCCATACAAAGCCCCCACAAGCGGGAAAAACACCACCAACCTCCCCACCGGTGGTATCTCTTTCACCCTCAAGGGAAGGATGGTCAAAAGAGAAAGTGCCGCCAGAAAAGCCTTCACTTCAACCTCCAGGCAATCCCACTCACGAGAAAATACACCTCCTCAGCCACAGAAGCCACATACTGATTGTACCTTCCAAGTACATCACTATACCGCCTGGAGAGAGGATCCGCCGGCACTACCCCGAGTCCTATCTCATTCGTTACCACCACAAGCGTGTGATGCTTTGTATGCACACACGACACAAGAGCGTGTAATTCCTCTTCACCCTCTCTCTCATCCTCCTCTGAAAAGTCCCACCCCTTCGCATGGAAACGATTCGAAAGCCACATGGTAAGACACTCCCAGAGAATAACCTGTGATGGTTCCAGAGAGACTATCACTTTTTTTACCTCAAGCGGTTCCTCTATCGTCTTGAATCGTTTACCCCGTTGTTGTTTATGATATTCAATCCGTTTCAAAAACTCCTCATCCACCGCCACGCCCGACGCAAGATAGAGAGGATTTTCCGACAAACGCAAGGCATACCTCTCCGCAAACTGACTCTTCCCTGATCTTCTCCCTCCTGTGACAAGAACAATTTTGCCCATACGTTACCCCTTCAAAAGACGTCCGGGCACTAAATACGCATGGGGTCTTCTGTCCACAGGAGAAGGATACACCACCACAGGCACTCCAAAGACCCGTTCAATCCTCTCATAGGTAAGTGCTACCTCCGGCACATCCACCACCTCTACCCATCCCTCACACAGCATCATCACCCGATCACAGTACAACCCGGCTAAATTGATATCATGCAACACAATGATAACCGTCAATTTCTCCTTGATAGTTTCAAGCCAGTCCAAAATCCGCACCTGATGACGGATATCTAAATGAGCCGTGGGTTCATCCATGAGAAGAATTTCCGGCTCCTGAATAAGAGCACGCACAATCTGCACCATCTGAAACTCTCCACCGCTGAGTTCCGAAAGCCTTCTCCCAAGGAAGCCCTCTATCCCAAACTCCTCGGCCCGTCTGAGAATATGCCTTTTTTCCTCCACAGAAATCCCAAACTCCCACACCTCATGATAGGGATAACGCCCCATCGACAAATACGAAAAAACGTCCATCGCTGGCCTGGAAGGGGATTGACTCACCACAGCCATGGTTTTTGCCATCCTGCGTCGAGAAAACGTAGAGAGTTTCTCCCCCCGATAGAAAATCTCTCCCCTGTATCCCATCGCCCCGGCTAATGTCCGCATCAAGGTAGATTTCCCACTCCCATTTGGTCCAATAATTCCAAAGATCTCCTTCTCCCTTACCTCAAAAGAAATCTCATGCAAAACAGTCCTCTTCCCATAACCTGCAGAAAGCCTCTCCACCACCAAAAGACTCATCCCCTTTTCTCCTGAAAAAGCATCCACAGGAAAAGAAGCCCCCCTAAAATGCCTGTAATCACCCCTACAGGAAGTTCCAGAGGAGCAATCACCACCCGAGCAAGAAAATCACAGAGAACAAGAAATCCCCCTCCACCTAAAAAAAACAATGGCACAAGCAGTCTATGTTTCAAAGGCAAGAGACGCTTATACACATTTGGCACAAGGAGTCCCACAAAGCCAATCAGCCCGGCACTGGCAATACTCACTGCGGTAAGCACCACCGCCAAAAAAAAGAAAAGCTTTTTCATCCTGTGGACAGGCACACCTAAAAACAAGGCCTCTTCTTCTCCCAAAAGAAAGGCATCCATCTCCCGGGCAAAAAACCATACTATCCCCACTCCCCAGGCCACCACAAGCCAGACAAAGACAGGATTGACCATCCCCCCTTGTTCAAGAGAGCCCATAGTCCAGAAGACTATATGATGGAGATCCGCCGCTCTCGCCAACGCCAAAAAAAGCATCACAAGCCCGGAAGAAAGAAACGAGAGCATAAGCCCAAAGAGAAGCATATCAGACAAAAGAATGGTAGAACCTGAAAAGATACGTCTCCTGCTAAGTCCATACAAAATACCCATAAAACCAAGCCCACCCGCCAAACTCCACCAGAAAAGCCCACCCTGATACCCTATCATTTTTCCAAAAACAAGCCCAAGACATACCCCAAGGGTAGCCCCGCCCGATATGCCAAGCGTATAGGGTTCAACAAGGGGATTGGCAAAGAGAGACTGCAAAATCCCTCCAGCCACAGAGAGAGCCCCTCCCACGGCAAGTCCCAATATCCAGCGGGGAAATCTGATTTTCCACACGATATCACGGGAAAGCCCCTCCCCCCTCCCCATAAGAATTGTCACCACTTCCCGGGGTGAGATCCCGCTCGGTCCCCACCCTAAAGAGAGGATACTCCCTGTTATCAGAATAGCCATCGTCAACACAAAAACCCAGAGAGAACGTTTCCAGGACACATCCATATTACTTAGTCATCGAGACAATCTGTTTCAAAATAGCCACAAAGGTTGTTGGTGTAGGGCTGGTTGCCATGGTAGTATCAATGAGGTGCACATGCCCCCGCTTCACCGCACTGAGAGAAGGATAGTTTTTCCATACAGCTATAGCCTCTTTTGCCTCACTATCCATGAGAGCGATGAGAATCACCTCTGGATCGGAGGCCACCACCTGTTCAAGGCTTATCTGACCATATCCCACATTCGTAGCCACATTGATAGCATTCGCATACTTGAGGTAATCCTGCATAAAGGACTGGTCGGGTAAAGTCCACAGGGGATTGATCCCGATCTGAAAAAATACTCGCCGACGGGGTCCCTTGGCTGTCTGGATGGCTATTTTCTCCACCTCTTTTTTGAGAACCTCCACCCTGTGAGTAGCCTCCTTTTCTTTTCCAAGGAGTCTCCCTATCTCCACATACTCCCGACAGATCCCTTCAAAATTCGCAGGCTGGGTAAAAATCACCACCTTGAAACCAAGCTGCCTCAGTCTCTCTATACGTTTGGGATCATTCAAATCCGTTCCTAAAATAAGATCTGGTTTAAGAGAGGCAATAGCCTCCACGTTGATTTCAATCACATTGCCTACCTTCTGAATCTTCTGAGCGGCCGAGGGCCTGGTACAATAAATGGTATTTCCCACAATATCCTGCCCATGTCCGAGTTCAAACACCTGTTCGGTAAGCCTTGGTCCCAGCGTGACAATCCGAAGTCCATACCCATAGACCACCATCAACAAACCAAGAAGGATCCATTTTCGCATATCCTTTCCTCCATCTCTTGTGTTTTCTCTCAAAAAGAAAAAAGCATGCCTTTCTCCCCCAAAAACTTGGAGAAAAACATAGCCCTTCCGTAGCCCAAAAGCCGCGGAAGAATTCTCTTTCACAAACCTCTCGTCTCTTTCACCTTTCACCAGAAAAGCATACAAGACGCACCCTTTCCCTCTTCCGGAGAAAAAGTGCCTCACGAGGCAGGTCTTCTGGCTCCCGGATCAACCTACTCTCCCGGCCTTCCCAGTTTCCCAGTGGCATCCATGGGATTTCGTCCCCGGTTACAGCGGCGGGACCGCGACGGACTTTCACCGTTCTTCCCTTAGCCTTGGCAATTCATTATCATTATAAGAAAAGCTTCTAAGAATGTCAAACAACGATCCTGGTTATGCCTACACATCTCCGAGACCTTTGCACGAAAGTACAAAGGTCTCAAAAAAGTAATACAAAACAAAAAATAGTATAAAAATATTCATTTTCATAATAAATAATTCTTTCTTTTTGAATAAAAAAGACAAACCAGCCCTTGTGAATGGAAAAATCGGGGTTTCAGGGGCGTAGCCCCTGACCCAAACAGGGCAAGAAAACACCCGTGCAGGGGTCTCCTCCGTTTCAATTTGCATTTTCTCCAAAAGTATGATATACTAAGGAAAGAAGGAGGCAACATATGAAAAAGTATGTGTTTTGGGTTGTGATTGCGTCCATTTTAGTAGGTTGTACCCCCAAGAAAAAAGAGGTTCAAGAAGAGAATGGAGAGGCCAAAGCGGTAGCATCTACCCAGATACCTGATTTTATCAAGATCCGCCCGGGAGACAAGATCGTGCTTAATTCCCCTCAGGTATTCTGGGAAGTTACCATTCTTCTCAACTACGAGCAGAAAAAATGGCTTGCTGAAAACACCAATACCAACGAAAACATCTCCGATGAAGAAGCCTACCTCTATCTTCAAAACAAGCGAGAGGAATTTTTCCAGAGTCTTGGCATAAGCGAAGACATCTATAACCAGTATAGTTTTGACCATTACCAGAAGATACAGGAATTTCTCGAAAAGAATCCCCAGTACAAAGAAGCCTACGAAGCCTCGCAAAACCTGTAACCCTGCGAACCTTCCCGCTTTTCGTTCAGGAAAAAGGTCTCAAAAAGAGGAAATTCGCAAGAAAAAAAAAAGGCCATCCTCAGAGAGGGATGGCCCTTCTTTTTTTATACAACCCCCTGGCGGAGGTGAACCAGGGGGGAGGAAGGAGGGCACGCCCCGGGCGTAGCCCGGGGACGTGTAAGGAGGTTTTATAGAAAGGGTAGGGGGTTTATCTCTCTATCCCACGATAATACACATAGCCTCGCGAAGCTATCACGAACAAGTAGGTATTCTCCTTGCCATATTTTTTCACAAACTCACGAAGATCGGCAAGGTTTTTGATGGGCTGATGGTTAATAGCCATCACCACATCCCCAGGGTTCATAATCTGGGCAAGGGGACTGTCATTCTTCATATCCTGGAGGATAACCCCATACTCTGCTCCATTGGCGTCTAACTGGGATTTCGAAGCCTCAACAAAAGTCCCGCCCAAAAACTCGACATTTCCTGAAGCAGCCGGCTCCTCTGAAGGAGAGGTCTGCATAGAAGCGGTAGTTGGCCTTTTAGCCAAAGTTACACGAACCGTCTCCTTTTTGCCATCTCGAAGAATCTCAAGGGTAATGGTAGAACCGGGCATCTGACTTCCTACCATAAGCTGTACCTCATCAGGAGAAGAAACGGTTTTCCCATTCACCTTGAGGATAATATCACGGGGCCTGAGACCAGCTCTGTCTGCCGGTGTGCCGGCCTCTACCCGGGCGATAAGCACTCCATTTTCGATCTTCAAAAGCCTCTTTGTAGTATCATCCATCTCCCCAAGCACCACACCCATATAGCCTCTTTCCACAGAACCTTTGGTGAGAATTTGACTCGCCGAGGCTATTGCCGTATTGATAGGAATGGCAAAACTGATACCCTCGTAGGCCCCTGTTTGAGAACGAATAGCCGTATTGATCCCGATCACCTGGCCACGAATATTGATGAGAGGCCCACCAGAATTTCCAGGGTTCACCGCGGTATCTGTCTGAATAAACCGCTGAAATCCCGTCATTCCCTGACGACCAACAGCACTCACAATACCAAGGGTGTAGGTGCCAGACAATCCAAAGGGATTGCCAATGGCAATGGCAAAATCTCCCACCTGAACGGTATCAGAATCGCCAATAGCCACTACCGGCAAATTCTTTGCATTGATTTTGAGGATAGCAAAATCAAGCTCCTCATCATACCCCACCACCTTGGCCTCAAACTGCCGATTATCAGAAAGCACCACCACAATCTTGGTAGCATCTTTCACCACATGATAATTACTGAAGATGTATCCATCCTTGCTTACAATAAAACCAGACCCAGCCCCCTGAAGCTTCCGTCGGAACTCCCTTGGCTGCTCCCCAAAAAACCGACGGAAAAAGGGATCGTTAAAAAACTCGGCATAGGGATTGGGAATCACCTGCTCTCCCTCTACGGTGATACTCACCACAGCAGGCATCACACTTTTGGCAATATTTCGAAGCACATCCTGAAGGGCAAGAACACTAGGAAGATTGGGCGTATTTTCCACTGTCTCATTCTTGTTCTGATAGGTGATATTCTGGGAGAAAAGATGGCTACAGGAAAATCCCAAAAGAAACACGACCACAAGCGCTGAAAGGATCCATGGCCACCTGTAGGAAGAGATCTTCATCTTCTCTCTCATATGTGCCTCCGTTTTAGTGTTCTATTTAACTAATACACCTATAGTATACACATTTTTTTCTCATCTGTCAAGTGTTTTGGAAAATTTTTTTTGCTTTTTTCTTCTCTTTTCCTTACCATAACCTCAACAAACAGAAAAAGGAGAGGGTTTCGTGCGCATTGTCATCAGCGGGGGCAAAACAGGTGGGCATCTTGTTCCAGGCATTGCCCTTTATGAGAAGGCAAAATCGCAAGGGCATGAGGTGGCTTACTTCCTTGGCCCTCAGGACGATCGTTTTGCCATCACCTCCCGCATTGCTCCTGAAGAGAGATACGTCGTTCCCATAGGTTCGATCTCCAGAAAACTCTCCTACAAAACCCCCCTCTGGATAGCCAAAATCCTGTGGGCTTTTTTTATCACCATCAAAAAAGTACACAGGTTTCACCCCGATGTGGTTATCATTACCGGAGGATATATCTCCAATCCTGTAGCCCTCTCCGCACTCTTTTTAGGAATTCCTTTCTATATTCTTGAACAAAATACCGTCGCCGGGATCACCAATCGTCTCTTTGCCCCCTTTGCCAAAAAAATCTTCACCTCATTTCCAGAGACAGAAAAGATTCCCCCTCACAAGGCTCTTTTCACAGGCAATCCCACCATTTTTGCCACTCCTCTCCCGCGCCAAGAGGCAAGAGCATTCTTTTCCCTTCCAGAAAAAGGCCTCTGCTTGGGGGTAATAGGCGGAAGTCAGGGAGCCTATAAACTCAATGAAGCATTATGGTCTCTTCTTCCCTTTCTCAAAGAGAAGGAAATAGCCCTTCTCTGGAGTACGGGCAAAAACACCTACACCGTGATGGAACAGGACGGAAGACTTGAAGAGATAACCAAAACCTACCCACACGTGAGGGTGTTCCCCTTCATTGAACGAATGGACGCCTTCTGGGGGGCCTGTGATGGGATAATTGCGAGAAGTGGGGCTACCACGGTAGCTGAGGTCATTTCCGCCGCTTGCCCTGCCCTTTTTATCCCCATCTACAAATCCCCCGACGACCACCAGAAGAAAAACGCCCTTGCCCTTGTGAAAGAAGGATGTGCCGATATCCTCGAGGAACCGAGACTCCAGGATCTTCTCCCTCAGGTACAGGAGTTTCTTTCTTCCCTTGACGAGAAGCGAATGGCTCTTCAGAAACTTCGCGACAGGTGGCAGCAAAAACCAGAAGAAAGGATCCTCAAAATTATAGAAAAAGAGGCCAAAGGGAGGTAGCTATGCTTTCTCTCTGGAACGAGGTAAGCCAGAAGCAAAATGATATCCCTCATTTTCATCTTCTCATCGATGGATGCTGGAAATGTCTCTCCTCCGGTGAGTATCAGGACGTCATTAACCCGGCCACAGGGGAGGTTATCGCCCGTGTACCGCTTGCCAATCAACAAGACGTAGAAAACGCCATCACTGCCGCGTATCGTTTCTTTCAAACGTTAGTCTTTGACCCCTTGGAGAGAATAGAGATCATGCTCCGTGCCTCAGACATCCTCAAAAACTACCAGGAGGAGATGGCCAAAACCATTGTGCTTGAGTCAGGAAAGCCCATCTCCATCGCCCTCTCTGAGGTAGATGCCACCATTGAACGGCTTCATCTTGTTCTTGAAGAGGTGAGAGTCCTCTATGGGGAATACCTCCCCGGAGAATGGGTCAAAGATACCAGAGGAAAATTTGCCATTGTCAAACGCCGCCCCCTTGGGGTGGTAGCGGCTATCGCCCCCTTCAATTATCCCCTCTTTATTGGGGCTGCCAAAATTATTCCGGCCCTCTTAGCGGGAAATACTGTCGTGGTCAAACCAGCCAGTGATACCCCCCTCTCCCTTATCCTGTTCGTCAGGATTTTAGAAAAGGCTGGCATTCCCGCAGGGAGTATCCACGTAATCACCGGGAGTGGAAAAGAAATCGGAGATACGCTGGTAACCCACTCGCTTGTCAGGGCTATCAGTTTCACCGGTTCTACCGCGGTGGGAGAACATATTGCCCGGTTAGCAGGAATGAAACGCCTCCACCTTGAACTGGGGGGAAAGGCGGCCGCCCTTGTTTTCAAAGATGCGGACATCAGGACAACCGCCGCTCTTCTCTGCAAAGGGGCTTTCCGTAACTCAGGACAGCGCTGCGATGCGGTGAGCCGTGTCCTTGTGGAAGAAAAGGTCGCTGATACCCTCTTGGAGGCACTGAGAGAAGAGAGCCAACACTACTTCTGTGGGGATCCGATGGACCCCAAAACCCCTATGGGAACGGTTATCAATGAAGGGGCCGCGAAACGATTGGATGCTCTTCTTGAGGACGCCAAAAACCACGGGGCTTCTTTCCTGGCAGAGAAGAAACGAACAGGGCTTTTTTATCCTCCCCATATCCTCGAGATAAACACAGAGTGCCGACTTGCCTGGGAGGAGATTTTTGGGCCCATCCTCCCCGTTATCCGGGTCAAAAACGAAAAAGAGGCCATCGAACTTGCCAACCAGTCTGAATATGGGCTTGACAGTTGTGTGTTCACCCAGGATATTGACAGGGCCTTCAGGGTGGCTGAGAAACTTCACGACGGAAGTATCACCATCAACTCTATCCCGGCCCATGGGGTAGGACACTTCCCCTTTGGAGGAAACAAACGCTCTGGTATCGGACGAGAGGGCATCAAGTACAGTATTGATGAACTCACCGAACTCCATACTATTATTGTTAGTCTCAAAGAGGAGAAATGATGAAAAAACAGAACCCCCTTCTTGCCCTATCCCATGTAGCCAAATCCTTCCGTATCTCTGGAAAACGGGTAGAAATCCTGCAGGATATTTCCCTTGAGGTCCATCCCGGCCAATGGATTGGACTCATGGGAAACTCTGGAAGCGGGAAAACCACCCTTCTCTCTCTCATCGCTGGTCTCATACGCCCTGAGAAAGGCCGTGTCTTCTGGCATGGAAAAAGACTCCACTACTTCTTTGATATCTATCCCGCCTTCCTCAGAAACCGATATATAGGGTTTATCTTCCAGGACTTTCGCCTCATAGAAAACGAAAGTGTATGGGAAAACCTTCTCCTCCCCCTGCGCATCAAGGGATGGTACCACAGAAAAGACCTCAAACGGGCAGAATGGCTGTTAGAACGGGTGGGACTTGAAAGCCACCGCCGTCATAAAGCAGGGCTTCTCTCCGGGGGACAGAAACAAAGGCTTGCCCTTGCCAGAGCTCTTGTTCTTCAACCCTCCCTCATCCTTGCCGATGAGCCTTTTGCCAACCTCGACGAAAACACCTCAGAGGAAATGATGGAGCTACTCCTCTCTCTACGAAAAGAGGAACCATTTGCCATGATCCTTGTTCACCATAGAAAAAAACTCACCAAATACTGCGAGAAAACCTATCACCTGAAAGAAGGGAGGCTCCACGAGGCATGAAAAAGCTTATTCTCTTCTTCAAAGAGCTTGTAGCAGAACCATGGTTTCATTTTCTCTTTCTCCTTGTGCTGGCATTCGCCATCTGGTTCAGTCTTGCCTTTGTCAGCATAGAACAAACCACCCTCTCCTATCTCCAGAACCGATTTGAGGCCAATCTCCCCCCCAAGACCATACGTATCACCCCAAAACCTGTGAAAACCCTCTCTTTTTTCGGGCTTCAGGTCAAACGCCCTGAAGGGAGTTTCATTGACGACAGGACCATCACGAGAATCCGTCGTCTCAACGGAATAAAACGGATCTATTCCTTCCTCTCCTCCCAGGTTCCTATGCAGGTCCAGATTTCCCTCTTCGGTCTTGGCTACCAGAGTGATGTGGTGGCTATAGGGGTCCCCTGGGAGTTTATCCAGAGCGAGATTCCTTCCTCATACCGCTCTCGCTGGAGAAACTGGAAAGAAGGCGAAAAGGTGATAGGGCTTCTTCCTTCCCTTCTCCTTGATATGTACAATCAGACCCTCGCTAAACCAAACCAGCTCCCTACCATTACTGAAGACTTTGCCAGGGGTCAAAATCTCCGGCTGGTCTTTGGAAAATCAAGCCTGAAGACCACAGGGACACCGGTTGTTGTTGACGGGGAACTCGCAGGTTTCAGCCACAAGGTAGGAGAGATCGCCCTCATTCTCCCCCTCGCTGTGGTAAGCCATTATAACCGCCTCTTTGGCTATACGAACGCTGAGTACAGCTATGTCCTTGTAGAAGTGGAAACCCATGAGCATGTTCTCCCCATCACCAAGGAAATCCAGAAATGGGGCCTTGTGGTCAACTCAGAAAGCGGGATTTCGCAGGAGATTGTTTCTCTCAAGAAAAACCTGAGGCTTCTCTTCCGGCTTTTGCAGGGTATCATCTGGGGACTCTGCGGAGTGGCTATCGGACTGGCCGCCTTTCTCTCTGGTCTGAGACGACAGTCGTATTATCATCTCCTGAGGATTTTGGGAGAGAGCCGGTTATTTCTTCTCCTTTCTGTCGCGGCAAAATATATGCTTTTCGTGTGGATAGCCTTCTCTTTTGCTACTTTCTCCTTTGGGTATTTTGTCAAAAAGCTTCCTCTCTCCATCCCGGGTATTTCGTTTGAAATTGCTACCAGACCGGATATGCTTTTTCTCTACCTTGCGGTGGGTATTGCCCTTCTGCCTTCCCTCTCCCTTCTCACTACACGCCCGGGGAATAGACTTTAATTCTTGCGAGGGTGTTTTCTTCCCCTGTTTAGGTCAGAGGCTACGTCCCTCTTCCCCGCTTTTTCTGTTTACAAGGCTTCATTTGTCTTTTTAATTCAAAAAATAGATCTGTTTATTGCTGAAAAGAAGATTTTTTATACTATATTTTGTTTTTCATTACTTTTTTGAGACCTTTGCACATTCGTGCAAAGGTCTCATCTCGAAGGATATCAGCCCATAAGCCCACTCTTTCAAAATAAAGCCTCTCCCCTTGAGTTTTCTCTCTTTTTTCCGATAACCTCAATAAGGAGGCTCACATGACACTCTCGGGAAGCGAACGGGTATTTCAGGTCAGTGCCGAAAAAGAACTTGCCGACCTCAAAAATCTCAAAAGCAAGGCCCTCCAGGCTGATGAAAAAAGGATGCAAGAGGTTGCCGCTGAATTTGAATCCCTCTTTGTCAACGAACTCTTCAAGTCCATGCGCCGCACTGTTCCCAAAAACGACTACCTCAATGGAGGGCTTCGCCAGGACATCTTTGAGGACATGCTCTATCAGGAATACGCCCGAAAAATCTCCCATAGCGGGGGACTTGGACTGGGCGAAATGGTGTACAAATATCTTCTCTCCACCCAGAAGGAAAAACCTCTCAAATAAAAAAACCCGCCTTTCGGCGGGTTTGTTATTGTCGAGCTTTGAATGTCTGGGAAATAAAAGGAGTTCCTGCTCCAATAAAACACATATTGGTTACATCATTCGGATCATTTTCGTTTGTTCCAGTAAATACCCAATTTGTGTACTTCATCGTATCGCCAGAAACGGTGTACCATATTTTACTCACACCAATATAATTAATGTCACTCTCATCATCATATTCACTATCAGGCATTGAGAAAGTTGTAGAAGTAAACTCAACCAAATTCGTAGTATATTCTGAAGTCAAAACTCTATCGTCATATACCCTTATAAGCATTTGACTCTCTGAAAAGGTAAAAGTAAAAAAATCATCAGGAGACAGCCCAAGTGACATCCCATTAGCCATCTCCCAAGAAACAAGTTGCCACTCCGTCCCTAAAAAAGGATAATTCTTGACTTCTTCCTTCTCTTTGGGAGTAGTGGTACACCCGACCATGATCATCATCACAACACCAACAAAACCCAACCATTTTTTTGTTTGCATGGCAAACCTCCTCACTATTGTTTTTCTTCAAAACATTATTACCTTCATTTTTCCATTTTTTCAACTTTTTTCCTCAAATTAAGGAAAAAAAATTTTTTTTCTCTTATACTTATACTATCCTATTTACGTGAGGTTTGCCATGACCATCACTCTTTTGCAGTATACACCGGACCCGGAGAAACTCATCGAATATAGCGCCCGGGTGTGTTATCTCTCCCAGGAAAAAATGAGCCCTACCTCACACGAGAAGTTTCTCCCCGGGCTTCTCAAAAATGGGCATCTCTCCGTCTTTGAACATGCCTCAGCCACGTTTTTTATCGAAGGAATCAGCCGTGCCTGTAGCCACCAACTGGTCCGCCATAGACTCGCTAGCTTCTCCCAGCAGTCACAGCGCTATGTAGAAGAAAAGGGTTTTCTGTATGTAACCCCCCCTGAAATAGAGAAAAACCCGAAGGCTCTTGAAGTCTATGAAAACACCATGAAAAGCCTGCAAGAGGCCTATGAGAAACTGGTGTCCCTTGGCATCAAGAGAGAGGACGCCCGTTTTCTTCTCCCCAATGCCACCCACACCACCCTGAGTATGACAGCCAATTTCCGTGAATGGCTTCACATCATTGACATGCGCGTAAGCCCCCATGCCCAGTGGGAGATTCGAGAACTCCTCACCCTCATCTGGAAGGAACTCTACGCCATAGCCCCGGTGGTTTTTGGCCTCACCTATTTCGAAAACTGGAGTAAGGATATTGACTTCAAACGGGAGGTCTTCTCCCAGCGTATTGCCCTATGAGACTCTCCACAAGGCTTTCCTGGGATGTAGAGGAAAACAGCTGGGCAGAAACACTTTCTTCTTCTCACATCCTCTATGATCTGACTATCTCCAATCCCACCGTGGCCTTTGACCTCCGCGACTACGAAAAGACTCTCCTCTCCGCTCTCTCGAAGCACGAGGCCCTCCTCTACGATCCCTCACCCTTAGGACTTAAGAGCACCCGCAAATTTTTAGCGGAGACACTCTCCCTTTCCTCCCTTTGCCCAGAGAATATTCTCCTCACCAGTAGTACCAGCGAGGCGTACAGCTTTCTTTTCAAGCTTCTCTGCGATCCGGGTGATGAGGTGCTTGTCCCTGTGCCAAGTTATCCTCTCTTTGAGTATTTGGCAAAACTCGAGAACGTTCGCGTTGTCCCCTATCGACTTGAATACCTCCACGGAAAAGGCTATGAGATAGATGTGGATTTTCTCAAAAAAGCCCTTTCTCCCTACACAAAGGCGCTTGTGTACGTTCACCCCAACAATCCTACAGGTACAGGGGCCACAGAAAACGAAATAGCCCTCCTCAATGAGTTAGCCAAAGAACATGATTTTGCGATTATCGTTGACGAAGTCTTTTCAGACTACTGGATCCATCGACCTCTCAATGTCCCCAAAAGCTGGTGGGGACTTGTTGATGGTCCTCTGTTCGTCCTTGGTGGGCTCTCAAAATCTCTTCTTCTCCCCCAGATGAAACTTGCCTGGACGCTTTTCCACGCCCCCAAAAAGGAGATGCCCTCCCTTCAAAAGGCCATGGAACTCATCGGAGATACCTATCTCTCTCCTTCTATCCCCATTCAGCTTGCCCTTCCCCACTGGTGGGAACTCAAACCAGAACTTAACTCACTTGTGATAAAACGACTGTCGCAAAATCTCTCCCTTCTTGATTCGCTCTTATCAAATACCTCGTGTCGTCTGCAAACCATTCATGGGGGATGGAGTGCCGTGATTGAGATACCCCGTCTTCTCCCGGAGGAAAAACTTGTGCAGCGAATGGGTACACGAGGGGTGAAAATCTATCCTGGATATTTCTTTGACTTCGAAAAGGAAGGTCATGTAGTCATAAGCCTCCTCACCCCTCCAGACCATCTTGAGGCAGGCATAGAGATACTCCTCGAGGTCATCAGGGAAGAAATGTGAAGAAAGGGAAAGAATTGCCTATTCGAGACCCTTGCACGGGTGTTTTCTTCCCCTATCTGGGTCAGGGGCTACGCCCCTCTTCCCCGTTTTTTCTGTTTACAAGGGTTTATTTGTCTTTTTTATCCAAAGAACACCCTGCACACGTATTCGCTTTTTGCTGAAACAAGGTGATAGCGCTTCTCTGCTATAAAAAACAAAAGCGCCTCCCCGAAGGGAGGCGCTTTCTTTTATCTTGCAATCACAATCGTTCCACTATACACCTCACCACCAGCCTCAATCTTGTACACATACACACCACCAGGCACATCGTAGCCAGAGAGATCTTTCCCATCCCAGAAGACCTCTCCATTGCCATACTCACCACTGCGTTCTACCTTGTACACCAGGTTGCCCTTGAGATCGTATATGCGGACCACATACTTATCAACAGGCTTCTCAAACACAATGGAGAGTTTCATGTTCTGCACCTCTCGACCGCCACGCCGTGGAGTAAACACCTTCGGATCAGTTCGGACACTGATGAAGCCTTCTTTCACCTTTTCTGCTGTATCAGCCATCACGGTGTAGTACTTGTGGAGATAGCTTACCTTCACACTTACCGTATGGTTATTTGGATCAACCTTGCCGCCTAATTTCACCCACTGCTTGGTGGTAGCCCGCCAGTAGTAGATCGAGAGTTTGTCCTCACTCCAGCCCTGAGCAGCAATATACGCTGGATCATAGGCTATCCTGATCGTTGCATCGTTTTTCAGCCATTGTTCAGGCTGTTCCTCGCCCTTCGCATTGCGGATGACAAATATCCATGCCTTGGCATTTGGCTTATCAAGAGGCGCCTGGATGGGCTTTTTCTCGGTGGCCTCTTGCTGTTCCGTCGTCATATTGGTAATCCAGATATCAAGCCTGAAGTTTTCTCCTATAGTGCCAGATGGGAAGGAAATCATTGTTTTCATATCATCGAGACATATCACTGTTTGTTCATCGGTAGCATCAGGACTCAGAAAATCCCGTTCCATCTTGTTTGTACCAATGTTCGTTACCACGTTAGCCACTACCACGACTCCAGGCACACGGAGCTCTCGATAGTCTCTTCCCATGAGACCCACATCATAGGTACCGGGCATCACATAATCCACCGTGTAAGAACCAGTTCCATCTGCCCCTGCTACCAAGAGTTCTCCAAACTTGTTGGTCTCTACCTGGGAGGTGCCTACCTTGTAGAGTTTGATAGTGGGGTTAGCAAATCCAGGGAGTACCACCCCTTTCACACGGCCAAAATCAGCCACAAGAACAGGAAGAATATTTTGCTCACCACTTGGCACAATGGCATCCTCAAAGTTAATGGATCCCTCGTAGCGCACCTTCGCTGGCATATAGTTCGTCCAGTTGTCGTTGTTGACATACACCAGTTCAAGTTGGATCTCATCAGAGGTGCTATGGAGAATGCCATCGGCCTCATAGTTCACAATGATATTGGTAGCATTGGTGGTATAGGCAAGAGCCCTATTGAGGGTCTTTGACCTCACATTGGTCACCAGAAGAGCAGTATTACTCGACGCAATGATCACCTCTTTGATATCCCTATCATACAGGCCATTCTTCACCACATAGGTCACCACCGCATAGTTATCGATACTGTAAATCACCTGTTTGTTCTTCACATACCCCTCGGTCGGCTGTGGTGGGGAGGTAAAATCAATCTGCCTGGTTTCCTCAGCCACAAGGGATCCCAGATTGTATGCTTTGAGTGTGGTATCAGAAAGCCTCGAGACACCCACACTATTGGTGAACTGGAAGAAGAGGGTGTTTGTCTCACCAGGGGCAAGGTAAGGAGCGGCATACTGGACCACAATGGTCTGAGCATTGGGACGAGAAACCGTGGCAAGTGGATGGGTGGCTGTTACACCAGCCGGAGTCATATTGGTGAGTTCAGCAGGAATGGTCAAGACATTGGAGATCACCACCACCTCATCCGCAGACCTGTTGGAAATGGTGAGCTTGAAATCTGCAATTCGATCATTGCCAGGAATGGTATACCATGTTGTCCACCAGATATTGGTCGTTTCAGGACGAGAGATAGTAGTAGCCTGCTTGAGGGCATCAGCAGACTTTTCCCTGAGAAGGCCTGGTCCTGTCCCGTTGTCGCCGTACACATTCCACACCAGTCCATTGGTGAAAAGCTGATTGGTCATATCCTGAAGCGTCATGGTGATCGTATCCACAGAACCCTTGGCAAGCGGTGTGGTATAGACCACCCAGAAGTTCGAAGGTGTGAGATTGGAGATACTTCCTAAACTACTTGTCACACTCGTGATGTTGGTGTAGAAGAATCCATTGGGTTCAACCTTCACCCGATTCAATGGAAGCACTCCGGGTGTATTGTGGTACACCTTGAGAGTGATGATGTGGGATTTTCTATCCGAGGCCACTGTACGCTCTAAGAGTTCCCCAGAACCTGGATCAAGGACATTGGCCATCACGGTGATATTGGTGGTCTGGAAGCCATTGTCGAGGGTGAACACCCACGGCACATTATAGAGCGCATCGGTAATCGTATTGGTCACATCCAGTTCAATCCTCATCACCTGATTGGTGAGAAGCCCATCCAGAAGAATAGTATAGGTATTGGGCGCTACAAAATTCGTATTGGTTGCCTGAACCGTTGCCGGAAGCGTCAAACGGATACTGGTATCGGCGAGGGCATTGGTAAACCCATCTGGCACCACAAGAAGTATCCTCGAAATAGTATTCTGCCCATACCCTCTATTGGTAAGCACAAACCGAACAGTCCCCTCTCGAAGGGTGGTATATATCTCATTGATGGGCATCGTGGCTACCGCCTGAGGCACAGGCATTCTGAATACCACATTACTCGTTGCCCCGATCTGAGGAAGAGCTGCCACAAAGGTGGATCCAGAGGTTGTATAACGAACACTCAGGTCAAAGGAGGTATTGGTTTCCCCGTACTCAAAATCATCTCTCCACTTGACGGTGATAATATCATTCGATCCTGGTGCCATCCTGCCAGCTGGATACACCACCTCAAGATAGTTTGTTCCATTCTGTTCAAAGACACTGTAGCCAGAGGCCTTGCCACTACTAAAGGAGATCATATTGGTCCTGAATGGCCATGGGATGGTGATACGCAGTCTATCAATCACATCCTGGTCACTCTCACTGGTATTCTGAAGAGCAAACTGAAGGGTATTGGTGATATCCACCGTATTGAGATTGGTCGGCGTTATAGCATACACCGTCTTGTAGGGTGGAACCACAAACTCAAGGGAGAGATCATTGGTCCACAGAGCAAGGTTGGCTTGTCCAGCATTGGTAGGCAGATCCCACGGAGCATTCGCAGCCAAAATCTTCCATGAGAGGGCACGAGCCCCACTAAAGTAGGCTGTGCTTTCCCTATCATAGGCTGTGAAGGTAATGGTATCCACTTCCCCTCGTTTGATAGAGGTTCCCTGGGCAAGGTAATCCACATAGATAGCCCCATCGTTGGAGTAAATCGCCTTGGTCCCAATGCGAGAGGAGTTGACACTGACAATATTGGTCAAAATCTCTTTCAAATTCGCATTGGTAGTCGGTGGCACAATCCTGAGAAGGGTGATATTGTTCCCTTCTTCACTGACATTGGTAATCGTCACCGTGTACTGTTCATACGCAAGGTCTTTGTTGACCTTGTTGGGAGATACTTTGGCATAGAACTGGATGGGAACGTTCACAATCTGCTGATCCTGTGCCCCGTAGGTACACATCGCAAAGTCTACGAGGTTGCTGGAATAGTAAGCTGAGACCTTCCAGTACTGGTTGGTCAGTGTTGTTTGTATCCCCTTCTTCCACAAGAAATCCACAGTAAAGGCGCCAGCAGGAGGAAGCTCAGAAGCCGAAAAGTCTAACCAGATCGCTCCGTTGGAGATAGTCTTGGTCGGGCTGAACCCATCCACAGAAATGGTATTCGTCAGCACCACATAGAGAGAAGGAATCTCTATCCGTATCCATTTTACACCAAGACCACCAGTTATACCATTGGTAATGGAGAAACGGAACTGCCCATTGGTTGATGTTCTCGCAACATTGGTGATATCAAGAGAAGCAACTAACATAGCCGTTCCATACGTTCTTCGCTGGGCTTCTGTTCCCACATTGGTAATCTCAAAGTAAGACTTCGGCGGGGTAAACCCATAGTCGATGAAGCCGTTATTGGCGAGAAGTTGCCATGTCCCCGTCGCAGGCAACGTCAGGCGGTTGGAAATACGGGCCACAAGGGTGATGAAGTCCCCCATTCCCGACTTGAATTCGTGGCTTCCTGCTGGATAGGTAATGATCACATTTGAAGGAGTGATGGTAAAGAAACTACTATTGGTTGAAGCAAAACCAAGCAAACTACTCGAGGCTACCACAATGGTATTGGTTAACGGCGTCGGAATCTTGATCTCTACACTATTGAACCTATCATTCTGTCCCCCGGTATTGGTCACAAAGACCACAAACTGCTGGGTGATAACCGCCGGTCCATTGGTATTGACAAAGAACACGTTTGGTGTGACCCATCCACCACCAGAAGGCTTGGGCAATCTGAAGTTCAGGGTTCGATAATAGCCACTGACTTCATTGGTTACCACAAACCATCCACGAGCATTGGTTACACGACAGGTGAGAAGCTGGTTGAGAAGATCCATGTTGTCCACAATATCTACCATATCAAAATGCACATACGCCGTTTCACCCCCAGCCAATGGAGAGGAGAAGTTGGCCTGAAGTGTCCCTGTCAGAGAATCATAG
The DNA here is from genome assembly GCA_013177995.1 of Brevinematales bacterium. Classification (GTDB taxonomy): domain Bacteria; phylum Spirochaetota; class Brevinematia; order Brevinematales; family Thermospiraceae; genus Thermospira. The sequence continues at coordinate 46,174 of JABLXN010000012.1, forward strand.
ACCACTGCTCCGAGTACCGTTCCAGCGGCATTTGTCATGAGAGTATTGAGAATATTGGTGCTAACGATGGTCGGGATCTGAAGTCTTGCCCTGTAGATCTCATTGGCAGCAAGACCGGTATTGCTTATCACCCAGGTGAGGCGGTTTGTTTCTGTGGTAGAATCAATATCTCCTGGATACACTCCCCAGGACACCTCAGGCATAGGATAATCCACATAGAGACGATTGGACCCATTATACAGGATACCTATGGTCGTATCATTCGAAGAATAAAAGTCAGAAGAAGCCACCTCCGTCTTGTACACCCTCACCGGTATCTGGAAGTTTGTTGGCAGAGCGATATTGTCAAGCACATCCACAATGACATCATCCCGAGAGAGGGCTGGATTATCGTACAGGGAGAAGAAGTTGGTATAAACAAGATGGAGGACCAGATGATCAGCCGTCTCCACCACATCCAAGATGGTATTGGTAGCAAGGAGACTTGATACCACTGAAACATTCGTCAGAAGCGTCTTGGGATAGAGGATATCCACGCTTCTGATAGCCACTCCCTTGGGAGAAGTGTTATAAATCCTGTGGATCAGACGATTGGAGACTTTGTCCGTGGTGACTTCTGGCGCATTGGTCTGGGCACCATTTATCACCCACATCGCATGTTCACCCTTCACCCTTGGAGGAACAATAGAAACTTTCCAGGTGAGAGGGGCATTCTCATACTGAAGCGTATATCCTGCTGAATTGTTGTTATCAGCATAGAGGACAAAATCAGCCACTTCCGAAGTTCCCACCACATTGGTGTTGGTAAAGGCTGCCCAGAACTGAATGGTCGAGGTTGCCCCTGAAGCAAGTGGAGTACTATAGGTTACCCAGATCGCGCCATTGGAGTAAGCCGTCGTTCCAGCAGGAGAAACCGTGATGTTGGATACAGAATCATTGGAATACGTGTTAGGAAGTTGAATGAAAAGCCTATGAACATTGTTCCCCGAAGGTCCATCGTTTTTGATGGTATAGGTATAGCGAACCGCATTCGAAACATACAATGCATTGATAGCCACTTCAGAAGGACTAATCGAAGCAGCTACCTGAGCATTTGAAGAAGCTACCCTCACAAGCTGAGAAGAATACACCGTGTTGGTACCGGCTTTCACCCAGGTTGCCCCACCCACCACTTCGGCACTGTTGACCTCAACCTGCCAGAGATAGTTGGAATACGGAAGCCCTGTAAACGACGGTGTACCATACACTTTGAAATTTATCTTGTCAAAACCATTGGCTGGAGGAAGCCCAAGGGTCACCAGATTGGTATAATAAATCCAGATAAAATTGCTGCCGCTGATGTTGGTTGTCCATATATTGGCGGCACTGACAGCTGCCCCAAGCACCGTGGAAACAATATTGGTTGCTGTCGGCGTATTGTTTGACACCGTAAATCCCGAAGGAATATAAATACGGACACTCGAAATCGGAGGAATGGTTGTCAGCCCTTCTGTGGAAAGTTTCACGGTGAAACTACTCTCCTCCGTCCCCATGATAATCGGCATGGGGGTATATTCGACCTTGGCATAGGCATCAGGGGCACTATACACACGCACAAGAAGGCTATCAGTGGAATCTTCCCTGGCCTTTTGTCTCCCTGTGGTCGCATAGGGAAGCCCATTCACCCCGTCAAAGATGATATCCTGAGCTGTGTCTGTATGCTTGATGCTATCAGCATACACCTCAAACCTTGAACCCACCGCATCTGGCGTAGATGGAGTAGTCAGGGTAAAATACACATCAATATCATCCTGGCGAATGATATCATTCTGGGTGGCACTCTGCGCCCAGAAACGGATATAAAGTTCACCATTGCCAAGATCTTTCACCTGGAAACGTCCACTTGCCGGGGCACTGGCACCATTGTTGATGAACCCCTTGACAGGCACCCCATTCACCGAGTTGGTCACTGCCACCGAAGCTATACTCCATGCCCCGTACCCGGCGGGCTTTTTGATGTAGAGTTCCTGTACCCCACTATCATTGGGCTGGGTATCCACATGAATAGTGACCTTGAACTGGATAGATTTGTTAGTCATCACCCTCACCGGAGTAATACGAGCCGTGAGATTGGAAGCCACCGTCCGGATCAGGAAGTGATCAAACTGACTCTCTACTTCACCAGCACGGAAGAAAGCCGTCTCTGTGGAGAGAAAAGCCACAAGATTGGTACTCCAACCGACCTCTTTTTCTCCAATCTTCACCCAGGCATTGCTGAGGTTTGGGGTTGTCCCGAGAGGGTTGTAGTTCACATAGAAGGAGACCTTTTTTCCATCATGGGTTACACGGATCCCAAGGGGCTGATTCACAGGATTAAAATACCCATCCCCAATAGCAAAATGTCTGGCAAGGGTATTCTGGTTATTCTGGTTATTATCATCATAATTGCGCTGGAAGGTCGTGGTAATAGTGGCCGCCGTTCCTACCGCAACACCATCAATATCTGTTGTGGGAAATCCCACCACATACTCCCGGTTTTCAAAAAAGCCGTACGTACTCGTCTGACTCCAGTGCTGCTTCTCAAAGAAGTAGGCAAAGTCGTTCCATCTGTCGTAGGAGGTAGAAGCCCCATTGTCACTGGCTATCCACACATTAACAAGAACTTTCTGGTAAATAGTGTTATTATAGAACAATGCTTCCCCTGCATCTCCACGGGGGTCCATACTATTGGTGTAGCGGATCACGGTAAACCCAAAGGGTTCCTCTGGCGTGGCATTGATCGTCCCGAGCCCTGCCCCGGAAGGACTAAATTTTGCCCCGTCCCCTATATACCAGGTATTCCAGGCAAGGGCACTTTTATTAGGTCGTCCATAGATTTCAAGAAGCCCCTGATAGCGCCGAATGGTGGCGGGGAAATCCTGATCCGTAGCCCCAAAAATATCCTGCACCTCCCACACCATCATATCCCTCGACATGGGAAAATTCCACTGCCAGCCGCCGGCATTGTAGGTCGTCGCATCCATCGCCGGGTTTGAAAAATCCTGGTAGTAGTAGAGGGACCTGCCCCACCCTGTCGTTATCAGAGCCATCATCACAAGAACAAGAAAACGATATCTTCTCTCTCTCATACCCCACCTCCTACCGTGCAATCACCAGCGTCCCACTGTAGGTCTCGCCGCCGGCATAGATCTTGTATATATAGACACCATTCTTCACATCATAACCTTCAGTATCCTTGCCATCCCAAGCTATCTCTCCCTGCGTGTACGGACCATCCTCACGGACAAACCGCCGGATGAGATTCCCCTTCAGGTCAAAGATCTTCACCTCATACTTCTCCACAGGAGATCTGAACTCCATCGTGACACGCACAGAACCGTAGTAACCATCTCCAGAACGACTTGGCGTAAACACCTTAGGTCTCAGGGTCACCGCCGTGATGATACCAGGCCTGTCCTCTCCAGCCTTGCTAAACACACCGTACATACTATGGACATAGCTCACCTTGGCCACCACGCGTCTTCTCGCCGTGTCCACCTCGCCACCAACCCGTACCCACCGAGGATTCAGCCCGTTGTCATCCCAGTAGTAGATGGCAAGATCTCCCTCACTCCACCCACGGGAAGCGATATCCGAAGGATCATAGGCAAGATAGAGGATAGCATCCCGCTTCACTACAGCCCCATCCATCGGTTTGTCGTCCCGTGTATTGAGACTGAACCGGTAGCCATACATGTCGTCGTTGTGCTCGGGGCTTTCACCGTCTTGTTCTCCGTGAGATTGCGCTTCTGTTCAGCGGTAAGCGGCACTCTTGTGATATCCACCGAGAACTCCTTGCCCACAGAACCACCAGGGAAGACCACGATGGTATTGGTATCTTCATAGCACTCCACCACCTGAGCCTCATCCTCACCACCCATCAGTGGCGCGTTGCGCATCGCTATCTGAGGAATCTCTGTGATCACATTGGCCACAATATTGGTGCGATAACGCTGACTGCGGTAATAAGGAGCGGAGAACTCAATATCATACGTCCCATCAGGGATCTTTCGTATGACGTAGGTCCCTTCAGGCACACGACTTGACGTCGAGAGTACATTACCATCGATATCCAGAGCCGTCGTCGAGGACCCGGCTGGATAGATCTTCACCGCTACCGCACGATTTGTCGGGAAAACACTTCCTCTCACCACGCCCCAGTTGGCATTGGTGATATAGAGGATAGCCTTCTCAGGATCAGGGGTGAAAACCTTCATAGCACTCACGTTAGTCCCATCAGGACCGATCGATTCAAGCCAGAACCTTGTGGTAATCGGAATAGCTTCCGTCGCATTCAGATTGTAACGGAAGGTGAAAATCAGATCCTCAAAGTACCCCTGTCTTATCCCATTCGCCGTGGTATAACTCAGGATAAACTGATTGGTATTGGTGGCAGGTCTTGTCACCGTAGCCACTGTATTGGCAAGGGTAATCTCGCTAAAGTAGTTGGTCACATCCTTCTCAAAGGTGATCACCACCTGGGTCACCACACTCTCAAAGGTGCGATTGAGCACACGATAAATCAGTGTCGCATTGGTATCGATGAGATACACCCTGTTGTCTCCGTAGAAACCACCTTCCACCGCCACAGGAGGATAGTTCACCTTCATCATGGAAACAGAGCCGTTCATCCCCGAAGCCGTATAGTACACCATATCGGCCACATTGGTGAGATTGGCGGTTTCGACAATGAAGGATACATTGGTCGGCACTCGATAGAGATTGGCAAAGTCAAAGGCAATCTCATCCCTCTCTCCCTTGCCAAGGAGCCCAATACCCCTGTAGTCAGCCACAATACGATGGGTGATAGGATCATAACTCACATCAGCCCCTTTCGTGCTTGTCAGCCCTGAAATATTCGTTACCCCAACGGGCAAAATAATCCTTGCCATGGCTACAGGATTGTCAAGGGAAGCGCGATTGGTGAGACGAACCACGGTATTGGTGGTTTCCGTATCCACATAAATGGTGGTGGTACCAATGGTCTGCGCTACCTCTGTAGGTGGCATACGGAAGGAGAAGACATTTGTCTTGCCACTCTGGACAGGAAGGGGTATCCATCGTTCTGCTTCTGAGAGAGCAAGACCATCGTCCACGTAAGCAAGCACCTGATTGGTGAAGTTTCCTATCCGTCTATCATCCCAGAGTCGGAAATTCACCACATCATAATCTCCACTGACAATTCGCTTATTATCAAGGGCGTATTCGAGAATGATATTGGTCGGATCTCCCGTCATGTGAGCCGCATTGGTAATATATCGTTCACTCTGATAGTTATCCCCATTGGTGAACCAATCAGGGAAGACCACCTTCACACGACCTACACGAAGCCCTGTATTCACCGAATTATCAATATTGACGGAGAAGATATTGGTCATCGTGGTGGTATCAATCACCGTATTCCCCTCTGAGTAGTTCACATACCCGAAGAAAGTAGGAAGCGAAGAGAGAGAAATGGTGTTCTGTCCTGTAGCTGAAGCCGTCTTGACATAGTTGCGTACCACCACAGGAAGAGAAAGGTCTCCCAGATCTGTCATGGTATTGGTCACCTCAAGATAAATCTCATCCCTCTGCCCTGCCAAAAGAGGAGAAGCATAGTCAAGGGTAAGCACACCAGAGGCATAGTTGGTTCCCGTCGCCACGGTATTGGAAACCTTAGCCACACTAAATCCCGTTTGCAGAGCTGTCGGGAGGGTGATCTGCACACGATCGATATCACTGGTACCACGACCGGCATTGCTCACGATCACACCAAGCATAAACCGCCGGCGAGCAAGATAGACCTCAGAGGGTGACAGGGTCACCACCGCCTGGGGTGAAGGCATCACATACCACGTCGTAGCCAACTGCCCCACCTGCACGGAAGCGTCCTTGTACCTATCAGCCGTGGTGGTGAGACGAGCCTGCATGGTCCAGGTGAGGTTGGTTTCATAGTGATCAATTCTATCCCGAAGCCTTATGATCACCTCATCCCCTTCCATCGGGAAAAGAGGACTTCCACTATAATCTACCCAGACACTATCATTGGAGATAGTGACTGTCCCACGTGTGCTTGTTGCAGTCATCCCATTGGTGATAATGATATTCTCCGGAGCGGTACCGCCATCATAGATCGAAGGAAGAGGAATCCTCACCGCGACAATATCATTCCCTGTTGAACCGGTGTTGTTGATCAACACCTTGACCCAGTTGGTCTCTTCTGTAGCATACATCTTGTTCCGTTCTGCCGTATTGATACTGTTGGTAAACTCTACATAGTAGTTCACCTGATAGGGCGGCCGCTTGATGGTAATCGTCTGGCTATACCCGGGAATAATCCCGATGCTACGGAAAAGTGAAGGCTCAAGGGTATTGTTCACTGAAAGCATCCACACCGAGGAGACCTCTGTGGTCTCAATATTGTCCCATCCTCGCCAGGTGATGGTATCCACCTCGCCAGAACCAAAGGTCACATTGTTGGTATAGTACACATGTATCTCCGACGGATAGGTGAAAACCACCCCTCCCTTGGTCGAAACAGCATTGTCAAGATTGGTGATAAAGTAGGGAGCCACTATCTTGATCCACTTGATATCGTTTCCTGTATCCCCTGTATTCGACACCGTGAGTGTATAGTTAGTATGGAGAAAATCCTGCCACACCACGGCCGGAGCCACCGCTCCCTGGGCTGAAGCCGCAGGGTTCTCAAAATTTACTACATTAGTATAGGCTTCTTTGATAATCACTTCTTCTCCCGTACTGAGGGGATCTGCCTCATACCATACACGAGCTTTCACCATCATATTGGTATTGCCCTCAAGCCAGTTGTCATAAACCCTGACATCGATCCAGCGACCACTATTGGGATCCATACCCGAAGGTACATAATCCACCCGAACATTGGTTTTTCCTAAAACAACAGGCACCCCACCAGAACCAGCACCTATAACTTCGACATTGGTGATAAGTCCCCCATCAAAATAAAGATCTACACGAGAAATCTTTCTTCCGAATACTTCAGCCCCATTCTCAATTCGATTGGAGAGTCTTGTAGAAGTGGCTGGAGTTGGAATAGTTGTCGGCTGGACGTAGAAACGAGCAGGATCTACCACGGTGAAGATATTGGTCCCACTCAAAACAGACACATTGGTCCAGTAATTGGTCCACTGATACTGTCCGCCCTCATCAAGAGAGTTGTTGGCTACGGCAAGAACAAAATATCCTCCTACAGCCTGATTGGTCCATATCCCAAAGGTAAGGAAGGTATCATCAGAGGCTCCCGCCAGAAGCTCTTTGCCATCATCGATGTAGCTCACCTCTATCAAATTGGAAGCCACCACTCTCACAGGCCCACCCGCCTCGTTGGTCTTTTCAAGCAGGCTATTGCTCACGCTCACTAACTGGTTGGTAAGCGCCATCGGTATCCAAAGCCTGAGTTTGTGGAGCTTGTTGCTCCCCCACCCAAGGTTGGTGACACGAAGACGTACCTGCACCGTGTTGGTCTGGCCAGAAACCGTCGGCCTATAGGCCACCGTCCGATCAATGCCATAGGCATAGAAAGCCGGAGGAGGAATAATCTTCACGGTTTGCGTTTGCCCAGCAGGAGAGGGTAACTGATTACTCCACATACGTACATTGGAAACCGAGAAATAGATAGGAAATTCTGCTCTGTTTTCTACCCTATCAAACACCTTGAAGGTAAGAAGTTCATTGGAAGACCCGTAGAATGTCGTATAGTACTGCACCTGAAGCCTGTAGTATGGGGGCGTATCAGGCACAAAACCTGTAAAGGTTCCCCCTAAACTCGATGAAAGAAATGCGATATTGGTAATGTAGTTGGTATTGATCCAGAGATAGAGCTCTTTGATCTGGTTCTCATGAAGCCCCGTATTGGAGATAGCATAGTAGATAGTGGTCTCATTGGTAGCCGCATCGATAAACCCATCCGGTACGATCACATACCCAACAGCCGATGGTCTTGGATAGATGAACCTGAGATCAAGGTTGTCCGCCCCTTCAAGCCCCCCCATCGCATAGTTTGTCGTATTGGCCGCCTCCACCTGGATGGTCTTCACCACCGGGGCATGAATATCATCCCTTATCCAGAAAATGAGATCATCCACCTCTGTAGGAGGAAGAGAACTATTGGTGTAGAAGAACTCCGCCACCCAGTTGGCCCCTGCATTGGTGGTATATGTCCGTATACTGGATGGTCCGACACGAAGCGAAGCCGCGCTGTCAATATTGGTAATCCCCGTCGGGAAGGTGACCCTCACCCGATAGATACTGTTCTCAGGTTCACCCCAGTTTTTCACCCGCACACGAACGAGGAAACTATCCTCCCGGTCGGTATAGCGATGGTGATTGTAGGAGGCATCAAGCTGTCCATCCTCATTGAGAGGTTCTACAATGTAGGAACGCACATTGGCAGGCGGTGTATAGAAGACTGTCTTCCACCCTGTGGTGGGTTCTTCTGTGGCGGCTATCCAGCCGTCTCCAGTGAAATTGTCCGCGTAAGCGATATTGGTAGCCACCATCACATTGGTGAGAGAGGGTACCGTATCATACGCCCAGAAGGTGACTGTGGCACTCTCTCCACGAGCCACATTGGTAGAGCCAGCAGCATAATCCACCACAATCCACCAGTAGCCTTCGCTATTGGTGATATTGTCATTGGTGATATTCTTCGACACCGTCACCGTCGCCGGTCTATCAGCCACCACATTCACCACATTGGTAAACACCTTGTCCAACCGGATGAGAAGCTGGCGAACATTGTTTCCTGTATTTTCCGCTTTGTTCTGAATGAAATAGGTATACTGGTTGCTTACAAGGGTATTGCTCACCTCGACGGGAAGCATAGCCCCCTGCACCTTTGGAGGCTTCTTTCGGATGAGAAAATCCTGGGAGGGATAGGAGAGGCTTATCCCATTGGTGACAGGCTTTGTCCCCGCTAAAGCCGAATAACTCACCACCACCACAGAATTGGAAAGCTGGTTGGTGCCAGATGGTGGCACCGTATCAAGGTTTGTGGTGGAGATATTCACAAAACTGATGGTATCAATACCAGAACCCGCAATGAGGTAGCGATTTTCATTGGTGTAATACACCGAGAGTTTTCTATTCACTGCATCATAGGCAAAACTCGAGGCATTGGTGAGCCGCTCACTGGCAAAACTCCCCGGCTGGAGATCAAACCCAACAGGGAAAAAGATATCCACCTGAGCGATATCCGCATTGTTGTTGGCAGATTCACTCGTATCCTTGGCGGCCACATCCACAAACCAGGTCTTGGATTCTCCCTCGTAGGTGAAATTTGGACGAAGAGAAGCTATCCCCACGGGATCGTTGGCCGTGGAAAAGGTGAGGGTATTCTCATCAGCTCGAAAACCAGTGAATGCCGTCACATTCCCAGCATACGCACGGGCTGGGCCTGTCGTGGCATTGGCCGTCCAGGTGGTATCTGCATATTTTTCGTTATTGACATACACCGCCAATCTCTTGCCACTCACATCAGCCACAGGGGAAGTGAAAAAATTGCTCACCACGATATAGATCATATACTGGTGGGTGGTGGCAAGACTCCCCCCAAACCCACTATAGTTGGGATGGAAAACATCAGGGGAGGCAGCGGCATTGAAACGGATCTTGAGACGCTTGCCATTCTGTTTCACCGAAAGAGCTACCGTGCCCGCTGCTGGATTCTGGTCGGCATAGACACGCCCAAAGGTACGATAGATCGTCTGGCCATTGGTGTGTGCCCAGAAGACCCCTATATGATTGGTGAATGCCGTCCAGTTGGTGAAAAAGAGAAACTCATCGGGCAGATCCACATACACCTCCTGGACACCTGCCTCATTCACCGTGGAAAACCACGGCTTCAGGGCAATCCTGAGGATATTGGTCGTCCCTGCCTTCGTCTGGACAGGGGAGATCTCGGCCACATTGCTCGCCCCCACGGTCCGGATGGTCATGTCATCAACATTATACCACAGGGCCTCCCCATCGTCACGATTGTCTGACACTCCAAACATAGGGACCAGGTTATTGGAAAAGGTCACCGGTACTCTGCCCACATAGTAGAACTGATTGGAATAATAGGCAGCAGGTCGCACTGTTCCATCATACTCCCTCTTGGCCGTCCCCGTGGGATTGGGATTCACATAGAAGTAGGCATACTCCCCATCAATGGTGACACGAAAACGAACTACATTGGTATTAGTAGAATAAGGATTATTTACCGTACCAGCATTTCCCTCATAAAGATCTCTTCCCCAATTGTCATCATACCCCCACAAAAAGAGGGGGGTGAGGTCATGCGTTCCACTTCCATCGGGAGGAACAAGGTTGGAGAAGGAATAGGCTGAATTGCGGGTAAACCCAAGGTCCGACGCCCAGAAGGAACGGGGAAGCACATTGGGCTCACTGGGAAGCCCGTCATTCGTCCCGAGTTGAGGTCTGGAAAGCTCCGAAAAATGAACCACATTGGGCAGAAATTGCCCCACTGCACTTACCGAAGGATCATGCTGCACCCATAAAAGTTGAAACGCCTCTCTCATACGACCGGATTCAGGATTCGAACCATCGTCAGGATCAAGTCGACAGAACGTCCTCGTAATCTCAAAGCCAATAGGATTCTCTTTTGAAGCCGTATACATCTGATTGGTTTTTCGAACAAAAAAGCCATAGAACTCACTTAAAGCATCAAAAGTATTTCCCTCTCCTCTCACCTGGAGAGTACTCCCTGTAAAGGTAAAAGCATAATCGTTTGCTATATTATGGACCCCTAATTGCAAAGAATAACGAAAATTGTATTGAAAGATAGTATTCTCCGCCGCGTCAAAGCTCGTGAAAAAATACTCCCCCCACAGCGGCAGAACTATCCCCATCATGAGAACAAGTGAAAGAAGACCTCGCGACCTCATATCGCCTCCTTCTGGCTTTCCAGTGTACTCGGCTCTTTTTTGTATCGGCACAGGGCCGCTACTTGTTGATAGAGAAAGTTTACTTTCTTACTTGAGAAGTTTACTGACAGACACACCTTCCGTGGTGTGAGCTTTTTCATGAAAATGAGAAAAGCGACTCCTTCGACTTTTCCCTCATACAATATACTCAAAAATTCACCAAAAAGTGAAATGGAAAACAAAAAAATTTTTCACTTCTTTTACGAAGCGCTTCCGCGCGGGACAAAAGGGACCTTGTCCTCGTCGCATGCGTAGCATGCGACGAGGACGGATAGTGCGCCGCTTTTGCGGGCAATAGAGAGACTTCTTCCTCTTTCCAGGGGAAGTCCTTCCTCCGTCGGGCTTATTTTCCAGAGGAGATTTTAGATATGGCTCCGGGGAAAAAACGATGGCTATTACCTTGTTTCAGCAAAGAACCATGGTTTAGCTGAAACATGGTAATAGCCAAATCTTGCCTTGATATTTTCAAGCGCGACTCTTTTTTCAATAGACAATATAACAGAAAGCTTTTGAGTTATTTCCCTGTTCATAAAAAATGTGAAAACAGGTATTCAGTTTCCTATGTGGAACGACAAAAAATAAACCCTATTACCCTGTTTCAGTATCCTATTTTTTGACAGAAAATTTATCTCCCTTTATACTCTATATTTCTCATACCATGAGGCAGACAAAAAAGGGGAAACCATGCAGAGAATCAAACACCTTGTGCGGTGGGAGTTTTTGGCTCTTTTTCTTACGGTGATTTTAGTGTTCAATTTTGCCTATGAACCAAATCAGAGGGCTCTCATTGAGTCGCTGTTTGAAAAACACTATAGCGATTTGCAGCAGTTCTATCAGGTTTATCAGGCCGTCGAAACCAAACCAAGACTTTCTTCATCAGACGTAGCCTATGCAGAAAGGGTGCTTTCCAACCTTATAGAAAGTGGCTTCATTCTCAAACCTGAAGCCTATCATACCCTTGGCAAGCTCTACGAGAGAGAAAAACGTCTCTCTTCCGCCCTGCTATCCTACCATTCTATGCTCTCCCTTGTCACCACAGAGACCTTTCTGAAGCGAGATGCCTATTTGGGTATTGCGAGGGTCAAACAAAAGCAAAACCGTCTCAGGGAAGCAAGGGAAACACTTGAAAAGGCATGGGCTCTTCCCACCACCTATCGGGAGATGGAAACCGCTTTTGCCCTTCTTGAGATATATGACCAGACAGGAAACAGGGCTGGGCAAAAGGGTATCATTCTTGCCCTGAAAGAGGTTTCCCCTTCCTATCAGAAGACCTATGAGAACATCGTGCGCCGTCTCTGGGATCTCTTTTCCACTGAGGAGAAGCGAACTCTCCTTGAACGCTGGTTTCTCCCGGGTTATGCCAAGCTTCTTTTAGAACAGGGGAAACTCTACATTGCCAAGGAAAAACCGTCCCCAGAATGGGTGGAAAAGTGGGGGGTATTTCTCGCCGGTCAGGTGGAAAATGATACCCTGCGAAGCATAGAGACTTTTCTCAGGCAAAAGGGTTATGTTTCCATAGCAGAGGAACTCTCAGCCTATCGTCAGATGACCTTAGTATCGCTGCCAGCAGGAAGCTCCTCTGCTCAGGCGGCGTATGCCTACAAAGCTCTCCGTTCCGTCTCTCGCAAGGCAAACTACAAGCCTGCGTTAGCGGAAAAGTACTATGAGAGTTTTCTTACCAAAGGTTTCCATCCAGAGTACGTCTCCAAAAATCTCGAACTTCTCATCCGCAATCTCTTAGCCTACAAGCAATATGAGAGAATAACCAACTGGGTGGAAAAAACCTATGAGAAATTGGGGTTTACCGATATCTCGACCACGATCAGCGAACATATTCCCTTCTGGTATGGGTATAGTGCCTGGCAAACAGGCAACAGAGAACTCGCTCTTCGGGAATGGACAAGAACCGTCGCCATTGCCCCGGGGGGGTATTTTGGAACACTGGCGGCCACCTATCTTCGTGAGGTCATCCCATCAGAAGATTTAGAAGCTTACCTGAAAACACTCCGGCAAAAGCTTGACGACGAGAAAAACCCGATGGCAAAACTCTTTGTGGATCGGGTCCTGTATGGACTGGCCGTAAAAGAAAACGAAAAGGAAAAGTACAAAAAAGAGGTGGTGGCTGGACTGTCCTCTCTTTATCCCGATCTCTTTGGGTCTTCTCTGTCGGCTTTGGATAAACTTCCCCTGGAAAAATACTTTCGATGGCTTGTGTACAGCCGCTTTGGGTTTACTGATTACGCAAAGGAACTTCTCTACGAGACAGGCATCAAAAACGAGATTGTGGCGGATCTGGCCGTACTCAAAGTCCTGGTATACTACAAAAACTTTGACCGGGCAAGGGCTCTCTTTTCCCGTATAGAAAACGATCCGACCATCAGAAACCATATTGTCTTTTTGCCACCAGATTTCCAGAAGGTACTCTATCCCCTTCCCTATGCCCAGGAGAGTAAACTTGCCCTTGCCATGCAGACCAACAGTTTGTGCGATGTGTATCTGGTACACGCCGTGATCAAGGGAGAGAGTCTTTTTTATCCACGGGCAACATCCCGCGTAGGGGCAAGAGGGCTGATGCAGCTCATGCCTGCCACAGCAAAACTTCTCATCCCTTCGGTATTTGATGAAAGAACCGTCAGTTTGTACGATCCGGCAAACAATATTGTGTTGGGCACACGCTTTTTGGCTCATTCCATGGAAAACTATGGGCTTATTGGGGCTCTGGCGGTGTATAACGGAGGACACAGGGTGGTAGATGCCACCAAAAACCGTTTCCAGCCAGATGACGATATTGTCTTAGCGGAGATTCTTCCCTATACAGAAACGCGCCTGTATGTACGAAAGGTGATGGGATATTATCAGGGATATTTAGCCACCTATGAAAACAAGCCGCTTTCTCTCTCGGTGATCAGTAGCCCACGCTTTTTGACAAAAAAGTAGTGGTGGATTTATATCACCCCTTCCCATCGGCTAAAAAACAAAAACTTGCCTTCTCAGAAAAAAGAGAGGTATATTTATTGAAAAGACAAGGAGTTTTGCTATGAGAGATATGACAAAGGGCAAGATATCAACAAGTTTGATTTCTTTTGCCATACCGCTTTTTTTGGGGAGTGTGTTCCAGCAACTCTATAACGTCGTGGATAGCATCGTGGTAGGACAATTCGTGGGCAAAGAAGCCATGGCCGCGGTGGGAGTGAGTTTCCCCATCATGTTTCTTCTCATTGCCTTGGTGATGGGCGCTACCATGGGAAGTACGGTACTCATCTCCCAGTACTATGGGGCCAAAGACTGGAAAAACCTGAAACGGACAATTGATACAACGGTGTGGCTTCTCTTCTGGACAGTGGTAGTGGTAACCATTGCGGGCGTTCTCTTCGGGGGATGGATATTGCGGGCCATGCATACACCCGGGGATATTTTCTTCATGGCACATAATTATACGCGTATTATGTTTTTGGGCATGATCGCCCTGTTTGGATATAATGGTCTCAGTGCGGTTCTCCGTGGTATGGGGGATTCAAAAACACCGTTGTATCTTCTTATTCTCTCTACTTTTGTCAATATTATTCTTGATCTGGTCTTTGTTTTAGTGTTTCACTGGGGGGTTGAGGGAGTGGCTGTGGCCACGGTATTAGCCCAGGGAGTTTCTTTTGTGGTCGGGTGGATTATCCTTTCCAAGAAAAGCGAACTCTTTCGCTTCAAGCTTTCAGAGATGCATTTTGATAGAGAGATTCTTCTCAAAAGTCTTGCCATAGGGATGCCATCAGGCATCCAGCAGGTGATGGTGGCTATCGGAAGTATGGTGTTAGTGGGGCTTGTGAATCGCTTTGGGACAGATGCGATTGCGGCTTTTACCGCAGCGGGCAGGATTGAGTCGTTTGCCATGATGCCAGCGATGAATATCAGCATGGCTATTTCCACCTTTGTGGGACAAAATATAGGCGCCGGTCGTGAAGACAGGGTAAAAGAAGGGGTGGGTGTGGCTTTTGTCCTTGGGAACAGTATTGCGGTGGTGATGTCTCTTCTCATTGTGTTTTTCGCCGCTCCCCTTGTGATGGTGTTCAACCGCGATCCGGCCGTGGTACGGATTGGGCAGGAGTATATGTGGATTGTAGCCCCCTTCTATGTCGCTTTTATGACCATGTTTGTGTACAACGGTGCTCTTCGTGGTGCAGGGGATACCTTTATCCCTATGATTATCACCATCCTTTCCCTGTGGGGACTTCGTATTCCTGTCTCGGTATTTTTCTCCCGCTTCTGGGGAACCAATGGCATCTGGTGGGGGATTCCCGTCGCATGGCTTTTTGGTATGCTTGCTTCGTGGGTGTATTTCACGACCGGTAGATGGAAACGCAAGGTGGTAGCCAAAGCTCATGCTCTCCCCCCTGAGGCTCTTGAAGCAGTAGCCGCCATAGAGTGTGAAGACAGTGAAAGAAAAGAATGTCTCCACACCTGAAACCATGGAGTGCCGACCAGGTTGTGCTGCCTGCTGTATAGCCCCGTCTATTGCCACTCCTCTTCCCGGTATGCCAGAGGGAAAGCCAGCCGGTGTCCCATGTCCACATCTTGACGAGGATCTTCGTTGCCGGTTGTATGGAAGCCCTGAGAGACCGTCCTTTTGCGTCTCCCTCAAACCCTCAGCCGAGATGTGTGGCAAAAGCCGGGAAGAAGCCATGGCCTATCTCGCCTGGCTTGAAGAAATCACAAAACCGAGCCCCTGACCCAGATCGGGGGAAAAAACACCGCTGCAGGGGTCTTAAACCAAAAAATTGAACCCTCTCTCCCTTTTGCTGTATAATACAACGGTATTTTGGAGAAGTCTCATGGAAACCTCTCTTTTTCCCTCCCCTGATGAGAAAGCCCTTCACTTCTGTGCCTCCCTTCTTCAGGAAGGAAGGCTTGTGGTTTTCCCCACTGAAACGGTGTATGGACTCGGGGCAAATGCCCTCTCAGAAAAAGCCGTCCAGGCCATCTTTGAAGCCAAGGGAAGACCTCAGGATAATCCCCTCATTGTCCACATCCCCGATATCAGCTTTCTCTCCGTGGTCACCGAGAAGATCTCACCAGAAGTGGAACGCCTCTTCTCCCTTTTCAGCCCCGGGCCTCTCACGGTTATCTGTGAACGTTCGTCTCGCATTCCCCCCATTGTCAGTG
Organism: Brevinematales bacterium; assembly: GCA_013177995.1. Lineage (GTDB taxonomy): Bacteria > Spirochaetota > Brevinematia > Brevinematales > Thermospiraceae > Thermospira. The sequence goes on from JABLXN010000012.1 coordinate 62,286, forward strand.
CAGGACTTCCCACCGTTGGGGTGCGTATCCCCGCCCATCCATTGGCCCACAAACTTCTCACCCTGGCTGGTCTTCCCGTGGCGGCTCCTTCAGCCAATCTCTCCGGAAGACCAAGCCCCACCACTTTTGAGATGGCTATACGTGATATGAAAGGCCGTGTGGATGCCATCATTGACGGCGGTCCCTGTGAGCATGGACTTGAATCCACCGTGGTGATGGTAAAAGAAAACAAGGTGATCATCCTTCGCCCTGGGGCTATCACCGAGGAGATGCTTCGAGAGAAGGGGTTTGAGGTGGTTTTGCCTGAGGAGAAATCTCATGAAAGACCCCTCTCTCCAGGGATGAAATATACCCATTACAGGCCCCACGCTGAGGTGTATCTTTCTCACCATTTAGACGAAAAAACTCTTGAAGCCTTCTGCAAGGGGAAAAAAACGGCGGTGGTGGGGATCTCCCCTCCCGTTGGACCATGGGAAAGAGTGGTTTTTCCTGATGTAGCCTCCTATGCACGAGGGCTTTTTGCCACCTTTGCCCGCTTAGAACAGCAGGGTACAGAAGTCATAATCCTCCAGGCCGTGGAAGAAAAGGGTGTCGGCCGTGCCCTCATGAACCGTATGAGAAAGGCCAGTGGCAATCGATGGATAGAGGCAAACGATGAGACTTTCTCTCAGTGAATTGTACGACATTCTTTTTCGTTTTTATGGTCCTCAGAACTGGTGGCCTATTGTGGAGAATGGAGTCTCTCTCTATTTGCCCGGCTATACACAAAAACAAAGAACACCTGAGGAGGCTCTGGAAATCTGGATAGGGGCCATTCTCACGCAGAATACCGCCTGGAAAAACGTGGAGAAGGCGCTGGTAAACCTCAAGGAAAGGCTTCCTCTTCTCCCTGAGAGTCTTCTCACGTTATCAGAAGAAGAACTATCAGACCTTATCCGCCCGGCGGGATACTACAGGCAAAAAGCGAAAAAAATCCATGTTTCCATGCGTTTTCTTCTCCAGGACTATGGAGGAAACCCCTGTGAACTTCGCCGTCTTCCTCTCTCTGAAGCAAGACATCAGCTTCTCTCTCTCTGGGGCATTGGCCCAGAAACCGCAGATTCTATTCTTCTGTATGCGTTGGGTTTTCCCATCTTTGTGATTGACACCTATACCCGGCGGATTTTGAAGCTTTTGGGGTACCCTGAGGCCACTCAGTCATACGAAAGGCTTCAAGATCTCTTTCACAAAAATATTACCCCAGACGTGGGGTTGTACCGTGAGTATCATGCGCTCTTTGTAGCCGCAGGCAAAACCTGTGGAAGAAAACCAGATTGTGGCAGGTGCCCTCTTTTCTCCTGGTGTGAGAGACATCATACAAGAGCATGAACAAAGAAGTCCACCTGTCTTCTGATCTTTTCCAGGCCATCGTTATTGAAGATAATAAAATCCGCCTGCTCTTTCAAAAACTGGAGATGCCGCTGGGAGAAAAGAACGCTTTTTGCCTTTTCCTCCGACCAGCCCCGCTCCCTCACAAGGCGATCAAAGAGCATCTCCTCAGGGGCATCCACCATGAGGATAAAATCACAGATCGGCGCAAGCCCTATTTCATACAACAGGGCCCCATCAAGGATGGTGTGTGTGGTAGCGGAGGCCAATCTCTCTTTGACAAGACGTTTGATCCTTGGGTGGGTGAGAGCATTGAGAAGAAGAAGCTTTTCCATATGACCAAAGACCATCCTTCCAAGCACCTCTCTCTGGATACGGCCATCAGGCCCGATAACCTCCGGCCCAAAGTGTTTCGTAATCTCATCTTTGGCTTCTTCCAAGGCTCTATGCCCCATTTCATCAAGGGAGATAAGAGAAAAATCGTACTCTTCGCAGAGAATCTTGGCCACGGTGGATTTTCCACTGCCGGCTTTTCCCACAAGCCCGATCACATACAGAGGTTTTCTTGTATTCACCATAGATTTTCCTTCACAAGAGCTTCTTTGATCGCCGGGATATTCTTGCCTTCATAAAAAAGTTCTATGATCCTTTTGACCACCCCATCGGTATGAATCCACTGACAGGGAGAACAGTCCCAGACCCTTTTTTCAGGGGTAGCGAGCCATACCCCTTTTGTCTCATCCTGACAGGGATAGAAGGGGCAATAACAAAAGAAACAATTCTGCTCTGTCATTTTGTGGCAGGGGTAGTAAGGACAATCTGTGTACCTCTGATGAGCTAAGGAGAAGACGAGTTGCTTCTCAAAATAATAACGTGATACATCATCCATAGAAATATTATAAAGCAAGGCCTTTTTTTGTGCAAAAGGGCTTCCCCAAAAAAACAAAAGAGCATAGGAAATCATTGTCGTTCCACACTCATACAGAAGTTTTTTTTACACAAAGACTGAATACTTCTGGTTCATCTTTTCTCTTTCAGTTTCAGGCTGTTTTGCCACCCTTCTCCCTCTCTTGCGAAACGCTCCCGCGCGAGGTAACAGAAAAGGTTGCCCCCGACACTTTCTGTGTCCTCTCGTCGGAAGGACTTCCTATCAGGATCCAAAGGGCCCTCTCTAGAACCACAAATGCCGCCATGGGGTACAGAAAAAAAAGGGAGCGGGAAAATGCTATGTCGATGTTTCAGCAACAGGGGGCTCTTTGGGAATACAAAGTCGTGGCTATTACTATGTTTCAGCCAGAAGTGGGGATCTTTGCTGAAACATAGTAATAGCCAGAGCCTACCACTTGTCCTTCCCCCCCTTTTTCCATCCCAACCGCCCTTCTTTCTGGAAAAAACACCATTTTCTCTCAGGATTTCCTTTTTTCCTTCAAAGAGAAAAGCCTTTAGACAGGGAAAATACCAATAGTTTTCTTTCGGTGGCAAATAACTTCTTTGATTTCAATGAGATAGAAATTTCAGAAGATAAAGGAAAGGTAACACAATGGAAAAAAGCTTCTTAAAGTGCTAAGGGCTCCTTGATAAGTATCTTGTAAGGGAGAAGAAGGTTTCTACTCCCTATCATCGAAAGAAGTTTTTCAAATCGTATTTCTGGAACCTGATAGAGGTAAAAAACACAGAATTCTTCGATGTAACGCTGAGGGTGTTTGCGACAACCATGGTGGTAGAGACCTTCCAGTCGATCGGTAAGCTCTTTGAAAACGCAGGAAAAAGTCGAAGGGGCTTCGAAAATGGTGGGGATTTTTTTGCCAGAGAAAAGTGTTTTGATGTTCTCCGACGAGATGCTATGCACAAGATGAATGTGGAAGTGAGTAGGAGAGAGCTTGTTATTGCATTCGATAAGCTGAAGGGGGTACTTCTTTTCTCTCTGAAACTTTTTGATACCTGGAATAAGAATAAACTTATGGAGAATATGATGAAGGCGGTGTTTTTGCTTGGCTGAAAGGGCTTTCATGAGGTTACGCACCTTGTGGAAAAGAAGCCAGGCGGCTTTGTAGCTTACACCAAGGTGTTTGGCAAGCATAACACCGTTTACGTTTCCTTCACAGATAACGGCGAAGGCACAGAGCCAGGTTTTGAGACAGAGGTGACTTTTTCGCATGATGGAGATGCTTTTGAGGGAAAATTGATGGCGGCAGTGGGTGCATTGGTAGAGAGGGCGACTCGAGAGGCGATAGACGGAGTGTTTGCAGCGGGGGCAGAGGACTTTCTCTTTCCAGAAAAGACTTTCGAAAAGCTTGATAACTTCTTCCTGGGTGTAGCTGAAGATGTTTTTTGTCATTGTAGCCTCCTGTGTTTTTTCTATAGATATTATCGAAAAAATGTTGTCAGAGTTGTCCAGAAGTGGTTAGAAAGTTGTTATGGGGGAAATTTTTTTCTGGCTATTACCTTGTTTCAGCAATAATCCTCACTTGTAGCTGAAATATGGTAATAGCAAAAATCGTCTTCAACAAGGCTACACTTGGGAGGGATATTGTTTTGCTGAAATATGATGATAGCCAAACATCTTGCGTTTACGAAAATGATCTGATGGGCTTTCTTTAGCTGAAATATCGTTATAGCCATATTTCGCTGCAGTCTTTTCAAGACACGCTATTTTTCCTATCACGCATTCCAACAGAAAACTTTTGTCTTCTTTTCCAAATGTGGGGATAGGTATTCAGTTTCATATGTGGAACGACAGACATTTCTATTGAGTTGCGAGAACATAAAGAGAAAAACTTGACTTTTTCTCTGATTAATGTTAAAATAAAATATTCCTTTGTTTTGGAAAAGGCTGAGAATGTGAAGAAACGAGAGGGGCGTATGTATGGATGTATAGAGGATATTTCTATGATTTGTGCTCCTGTTTTTCCAAACTCTTATCGAGATTTTGTGGTTAAGGAAGCCCTTTTTCTTCGCAAAAAGCCCATATATGAGAAGGTAGAATTAATTTTTGGGGAAGGACATGGACATCATCAAGTGGCAAAACAAGAGTTGAAGATTCTTTCCGAAATGGAAAAAGTGATAGGGAAAAATATAAAATTAACTACTCTTACTGACTATTTTGGTTATATTCCTGGGGTTAATTTGATGTTGAATTTGGGAGTTTTCTTACTATCAAATAATGAAATATTTCCTATTCAGAGTATTTCAGATGAAATAATAAAAAATAAATGTATAAGAGAAAAGACAAATTTTTCTGTTAATAGTGCTTTATTTTCTTCTTTGGCGGAAGGAGGTGTTTATTCTTGTGTGGTTGCTAGTAAGTAAAATAGAGGTGGAGGTAAGAGGTGTAATATGTCGATTGATGGCTTGAAGTGGACTACTGTAGAAATTATGCCAAGGTTTTATGAAATAGATAGTTATGGAATTGTTAATAATATGTTTTATGTGGGTTGGTTGGAGATAGGGCGTTTTAAAATTGCTGAGGAAGCAGGTTTGATAGAGCAAAAAGTGTTAGATGAGAAAATTGCATTTGTTGTTTCTAGTATTGAAATTAGATATAAGAAACCGGTCTCTTTTTTGGACACTGTTTTGTTAGAGAATCTATTATCATGGGAAGGAACGGGGAAGTTGGTGTTTTATCATAAGGGGAAGAATAAGCGAACAAAAGAAGAAGTGGTATTGGCAAAAACAGTAGTGATATGTATGAAAGAGGGAAAAGTGGCAGTTAATTTACCTTCGTTTATTGCAGAAAAGGTGAGTTTTTTTATTAATTCTGTTCAAGGAGGAATGTTAAAATGTCCAGAAAAGTTTTTTGGTTAGGAATAGTGGTGATTACACTGTGTTTTCTCTGTGCTTTTGTTCTGGTGTATCAAGGTGAAAATGGAAAAGAAGGAGGGGAAGAAGGGGTTGTTAGAAGAGTAGAAAGGTTTTTGTATGAAGTGTATAAAGGAGAAAAAAAGCCAAATGGAGACAATCTGATAGGATTGAGAAATGAAACAAATGTTTTTTTTGTTTTGAATGTATTTTTAAATACACAACCAGAGATTTTTTTGTCTCAGGAATGGATTCAATTTTGGAAGACGAATGATGACGTGAAATTGATGTTAGCTATTGCTGAAAAGAGGTTAGGAAGACAGGAATATATGCAGCATTTTGAACTGGAAAAGCTTGTTTTTAAGATGAACTATTATCGCTACGCCCAGTTATTCGGGTTGTCTTCAATTGGGCGGAAAGATTTTCTCAACTTAAAGAAATTAGTTGTCTATGCTCACGATAATGATTTTCTAGATGTTGCTGTAGATGTAGCCACCAACTTGCTTACTTTGTCTTTTGTTGATCCGGAGGTTATGTCGTATTATGGAAGTACATTAACCAAATATGCTCTTATTAAAAATTCTCCGGTTGATAAGGTTGATTTTGTTTCGAAGGGCTCATACTATATTGACAGAGCAGTAAATGAATATCCTGATTTTCTTATTCCTCGTTTTGTTCGTGTATTTAATTATTTAAGTTTACCGTCTTTTTTTAAGAAGGGAAAATTTGTAGAGGAAGATTTATCAATTTTGCTTTCAAATTATCAACATGATAAAAAAATGAGGATAGTTATAAATTATGCAGAAGTGGAAGAGGTGGAAATTCCATTGGCTCAATTGCGTGAAATAAAGAGAAGATTAAGAGAAAATAAGGTTTTATCCACTGAAAAGAGAAAAGTTTATATCGAGATGATAGAAAAAATGGAGAAGTAAGGAGGAGAAGTTTATGGGCAAAATAGCTCTGGTGACGGGGGGAAGTCGGGGAATAGGACGGGCTATTGTAAGGGAACTTACCGAAAACGGTTATTTTGTGTGCTTTACTTATAGAAGGGGTAAAGAAGAAGCTTATAGAATTGTGCAGGAAATTGGCGAGGATAAGGTGAAAGCTTTTGAATGCAATATACAAAATTTTGATGAAGTTAAAGAGAAAGTGGAGGAAGAGGTCATTAAACCTTTCGGTGCTTGTGATGTGCTTGTAAATAATGCTGGAATTACGAAAGATAATTTGTTTCCTTTGATGGAGATAGAAGATTTTCGTGAGGTAATAGAGGTAAATCTTATTGGTATGGCGAATGTGACAAACGTATGTATAAAAAGTATGATGGGAAAACGGGAAGGTGTCGTAGTAAATATTGCATCGGTAAGTGGTATTTTGGGCTCTTTCGGACAGACTAATTACGCCGCAGCGAAAGCAGGTATTATTGCTTTTACTAAGGCATTGGCTAGGGAAGTGGGAAAGTATAATATAAGAGTAGTAGGAGTTGCTCCAGGCTTTGTTGAGACAGAGATGTTTGCCAAAATTCCTTTTGATAAAAAGAAGCAAATGATAGGAAATGTTTCTTTGGGAAGAGCTGGGAAACCGGAGGAAATTGCATCTATCGTTTCTTTCCTTGTTTCCTCTAAAGCTTCTTATATCACGGGGACAACGATTATTGTTGATGGAGGTCTAGTATGAGTGAAAAAATGAAATTCTCTATTAATGAATTATATCAAATTTTACCTCATAAGTATCCTTTTTTGCTGGTAGATGAATGTTATGATATTATTCCTGGTAAGAGTGGAATAGGAGTGAAGTATTTTTCTATCAATGAATGGTTTTTTCAAGGACATTTTCCTGGTCGTCCTATCGTACCAGGGGTTCTCATTATTGAAATTATGGCACAGGTTACGGCAGTTGTTTATGTAGCGGAAGCTTTAGGAATGCAAAATGAAGATAATGGAAAAAGTACTTACATAACTGGAAAATTAGCTGAAAAGGTTGGTTATTTGGTGAGAGCAGATGTGAAATTTATGGCACCAGTCATTCCACCTGCTATTCTTGAGGTTAAGGTAAATATTGAAAGAAAAGTCGGGAATCTGTCAAGGGTAAAAGTAATGGCGCAGGTTGGAAGAAATATAGTAGCAGATGGTTTTTTGGATGTATCCGAAAATAAATAATAATGGAGAGATGAAATTAAGAGGAGTCAACTATTATAAATTCACCTCCTGAGGGAAGGATGTAAGGCGGAGGGGGTCGAAGGTAGTTTGATGAGAGAGCATGGCGTAGAGGAGGCGAAGGAGTTTGTGAGCCACGCAGAGATTGGCCTTTTTAGCAACACGGGATTGAGCAAATTTGAGGTTAAAATACTCACCGAAA
>JABLXN010000013.1 GCA_013177995.1 Brevinematales bacterium
CGATAGTCAAAGTGAAGGTGAATTCTTTACGCATGGGTTCCTCCTTGTGTCCTATTATCGGCCAGGGAGGAACTTTTTTTGCTTTTCCTCATCTTCCCACTGCAGGTCTCCTGAAAAAAACGTTACCAATTTTTCTATGAAAGAAAGGGTTTTTTGGTGGTTTTTTCCGGAAGATATTTTCTGAGAAAGGATAGGGGGTATATGAGAGGTATGTATGCTCTCTCCTTTTTTCAAAAGAAAAGATGATAATTTATTTTATATAAAGAATTTAGAAAAAGAATGTTTGAATAAAGGAGATATCTTACCAATTCCCTTTTCATATCTGGAGACTCCCCTCTAAGAGATTTTCCTTTCTTTTTTTATTCTCGTTTTTTCTAGGATTTTTTGGCTGAGAAAAAAGAGTTTGCAGAAAGCGAAATAATGCTATCCACTTTCTTCAAAGAACAATATAATAAGTATTCTTACCTAAAAAAATTATGCAGCATATATTTGAAGAAAGGAGAGAGCAAAAGATCTCCTTTCTTCCCCCTCTTTTTTAAAACTTGCTCTTTTCTAAAAAAATCTCTATAATATCCTTTATAGAATACATAGCAAGGAGTCGCCTATGAAAATCCAAAAGATGTTTTTCTTTTTTCTTGTGATGGCAAGTGTGGTAGGATGCTATAATATTGACCGTGTTCGTCCAAATAATATTCAAAAATACTTGGAAAAATATCCGGAAAGAGGGATTATTTATCTTACATACAGCTATTACAATCCAGAAGGTAACTATATAGATGCCCTTGGCATTTATCGTTTTCTCTGGAATTACAAACAACCGCAGGAAACCTACTATCTTCTTGAGATGGAAAACACCAAAAGTAACGAGATGGTGGTTTATTATACCGCTCCCACGGTTATCAATCCTGTGGATTTTATCATTAGTAATACCACCTTCAATACCACTATGGTGAGACATACCTTTCCTGAACAGCCTATTTATGTGCAAACCGGAGAAATCGTCTATCTCGGGCACATTTATATTCATATTACCAACACCAAGGTGGGGTTTATCCCAACAACTGCTTATAAATTTTTCTGGGAAGATAGAGAAGCTACAGACAAAGAAGCCTTTTTCAAGAGTTTTCCTCAGCTCTCTAACTGGGTATGGCGAAAACAGCTTGTAGAGGTTTATGTTAAACCAAAAACCGTTCTTCCCCAGCCATCAACCCAACCCACCCCCCAACCGACTTCTCCTACCCCTCAAGTTATTTATGTGACCAATGTTATTGTGGTGACGAATACGACCAACCAGTAGGGAGACACATCTTCTAAAACTTCGTTTGGGCTTATAGAGAGCGGGATAAGTCGAGGTATATAAAGGAGTGCAGGAAAAAGGAGTTCCCTTTTGAAAGGGTTTTAAAGTTTTTTTGGTTTTTCCTTTTTTCTTCTTGGGAAAAAAGGAAAAGAAGTATGAGCAAACCGTCTTTTGTTTCTTTTTACATAATTTCTTTCAGGATGGGTCATGATAGATATACGTTTTCTTGAAGATCATATCTTTCCTTTTGTGGAAAAACCTTCCCGATACACCGGCGGAGAAATTCATAGTATAGAGAAATCTCATCAAGGACGGACAACGTTAGCGCTTGTTTATCCGGATATTTATGAGATTGGAATCTCTAATTTAGGCATACGTATTCTCTATGACCTTGTGAATAGGGATGATCGATTCGTGTGTGAAAGGGCCTACGCTCCCTGGTTGGATATGGAGGAAAAACTTCGGGAGTATCAGATACCCCTTTATAGTCTTGAAAGCAAGACACCACTTCGGGAATTTGATGTCGTGGGGTTTAGCTTTCAGTATGAACTTCTCTATACCAACTTTCTCACGGTTCTTGATCTTTCGGGTATTCCATTTTTTTCTTCTGAAAGGACGGAAGAAGATCCTGTGATTATTGCAGGTGGGCCTATTACGGGAAACATAGAGCCCATTGCTGATTTTGTTGATGCGGTGTGTGTTGGGGATGGGGAGTCAGCCCTTCTTGAGATAATGGAGGTGTGCCATACTCAGTCTTCTCTTTCACGAAAGCAACTTCTTCAAAGACTATCAGAGATTCAAGGGGTGTACGTGCCTTCTCTCTATACCCTTCATAAGAGAGGGGGGGTGATTGTTCCTGAGGGGAAACCTGTGCGTCTCAGGACAGAACAGGATTTGGAGAGACTTCCCTTTGTGACACGACAGATTATTCCCAACTGTGAGGCTGTGCAGGATAGGGCGGTGGTTGAGGTTTCGAGGGGGTGTACACGGGGGTGTCGTTTTTGTCAGGCAGGTATTCACTATAGGCCGGTAAGAGAGAGAAGTGTGGGTACTATTCTTGAATTGGCAAGAGAGGCAGTGAAGGAGACGGGGTATCGGGAGTTTTCTCTCATCAGTCTTTCTATCAGTGACTATTCAAGACTGAATGAACTCCTTCCCCTTTTGCATGAACAGTTTTCCCCCCATGGGATTTCTTTTTCTTTGCCAAGTTTACGGCTTGATAGTTTTACCCTTGATCTTGCTGAGAAAGTTCAGGAGATTCGCAAGTCAGGCCTTACCTTTGCGGTCGAGGGGGCTACGGATGAAATTCGTCGTTCTATAAACAAAACCGTGACAGGAGAAGATCTCTGTAGTGTTATTGAAATTGCTCAGAATTTTGGCTGGCGATCGGTGAAGCTTTATTTTATGATAGGGCTTCCCTATACTACTCCTGCTGAAGAGGTCAGCGGAATTAAAACTCTTCTTGAAACGCTTAGTCGTCGTTTTCCGCGTATCACCCTGACAGCAAGTGTGGCTGTCTTTATTCCCAAACCGCATACTCCTTTTCAATGGGCTGGTCAGATGGACCCTGATGAGGCCCTTGAATATTTTCAAGGGCTTATTGCTCATTTTCGACGGAATCATCGGGTACAGATTCGCTATAATCACCCCCATCTGAGTTTTTTGGAGGGGGTATTTTCGCGGGGGGATCGTCAGTTAGGAAAGGTAATTCTCGAAGCCTGGAGAATGGGAGCTCGTTTTGATAGCTGGAATGATAGAATTCGTTTAGATCTCTGGCAGAGGAGTTTTGAGAAAGTGGGTATTGATCCCTGGCAATATGTAAAACCCAAGCAGGATGATGATCCTCTCCCCTGGCAGGTGATTGAAACGGTAAGTCGTGATTTTCTCTTGAGAGAAAAGAAAAAGGCAGAAGAGAGATGCTTTTCTGATGATTGTCGAAAGGGGTGTGTGAATCATTGTCGGGTATGTGATTTTGTGACACTCAAGCCAAGAGAGGCAGAGAAAAAAACGGCTTTTGTTGATGTAAATTTTCTCTCCAATGTCCAGATAGGGAAGGAGCCATTAGAGGTCTTGCGGTTTTCCTTTACCAAGCGAGGAAGGGCACGCTATCTCTCGCCGACCGATCTTGAGGAGGTTCTTTCCAGAGCCGTTATAAGATCCAATCTTCCTGTCTGTTATACGAGGGGATTCAATCCTCATTTCCGTTTTGCCTTTTTGTGGGCGTTACCTTTGGGATTTGAGAGTGAGCAGGAGATAGCAGAGGTTATGGTGTGGAAACACCTTCTTCCTGAGGAGTGGAGAGAGCGTTTCAATGAGAGTTTGCCTGATGGTATTCGCCTGATGGCAGTGAATCTTTTGCCCCTTGGTACCAAGGCACTCAGTCAGCGTGCCAAAACGCATCTCTGCGAAATGATGGTAGAAGCCCCTTCTCTTTTCTCTTCTCTTTCTTCTATTCCTGAAGAGGCGACCTTTCTCAAGCAGACAAAGTCCGGGGAGAAACGACTGTTGCTTCGAGAGTATATTCATTCTCTGACAACGGAAGGGATGACGAAGGTGTGTTTTACCCTGACAGAAGGAGGTATGCGTCTTCAGGATGTCCTTGAGGCTATAACCGGTATAGGGATGCCTGAACTTCTCCGTTATCGTCCCCTTCTTCTTAGGCGATTTGTGATCCAGGGGGGAAGAGAGGTTTCTCTCATGGAATTATAATCTGATAGCATGGCACGAATGTGCCATGCTATCAAAAAAGTTTGTCGTTCCACATTCATACAGAATGGTTATCTTCACACAAAAACTGAATAGTTGTTCGATCATCTTTTCTTTTTCAGTTTTGGGCTATTTTGTCACCCATTTTCCTTCTTTTACAAAGTACTCCCGTATGGGCAAAGGGGGCCTTGTCCTCGTCGCATGCTACGCATGCGCCTCGGACGGAAGACAGGCCGCTTTTGCGGGCAAAGAAAAACTTCTTCCTTTTCCAGGGGAAGCCCTTCCTCCGTGGGCGACCTCAACTCGTCCTCCTGACTTCGGAAAAAGCGCTCCCGCGCGGGCAAAAGGGGCTCCGCCCCTTTTGAAAACCCCGCCCCCGCCCCTGCGGCGGTTTCTGTAGCCACCGACCTGTCTCCCATGGTGCGGGCTGGAAGAAAAGCCTGTAGCCCCACTCTCTTCTGTAGCCGCCCGGGGACAGCCCTCCGTGCCTGACCCCGGGCTTCCTCACCACCTCCTGTGGTTCGGACATCGGCAAGAAAATGGAGCCCTCTTCCAACAGCCCGCATGGCCTCTACTCCCACGGGGCTTCTCCGACGGCACACCGCAGGCAGGGGCGAGGGCTATGGCAATATCTCAGCAAGAAGGGGGCTTTCTGAGACCACAGGACCCAGGGCTATGACCTTGTTTCAGCTAAACAACCCATCGGTTAAACGTTTAACCTATGTCTATACCTCTCCCTCTTTCTATTCCCATGTCTCAGCAAAAGCCCTCCAGCTCCGCTTTGGTGGGCTTGTGAGAAAAAACAACAAAAGATGTCGCCCCGGGTGCCTCCTGCACCCTCACTCCGGAAGGACTTCCCCCTTACGACAAAGGACGCACAACCGCAAAAGCGGCCCGGTGGATACTGAGCGAAGTCGAAGTGGGGTACAGAAAAAAAGGGGTGAAAGAACAGAGCTTTCTCGTGTTATTTCCTTGTTCATTAAGAAATGTGGAAATAGCTATTCAGTTTCCTATGTGGAACGACACATGCTCTCAAAAAAGTTGTAAAGAAGCACAATTAGCCAAAAAATATCTCTCTTGATAAAAACCACCCGCCTTTTTTTGAATAAAAAACAGGCCTGCTGTAAACAGAAAAAACGGGGTTTCAGGGGCGCAGCCCCTGACCCAAACAGGGGAAGAAAAAACTGTACAAGGGGCTCAATCTTTTTTCAAATATAAGTGCTGTCCCTTTGTTTTTGAGGTCTTCTTTTGGTTCAGCATGAGAGGGCTTTCTTGCTTTGTCTCAAGATTTTTGCTTTTTCTCCGAAAATCAAAAAGATAGGAGGATTTCATGGCACGATGGGCGTGGATGGTGCTTGTTCCTGTCTTTGGGTGGGCTACGATTTTTCAGCCGATAGAGGAGAAAAGGTTTACCCTTGATACCCTTTCCTGGTATCGGATAGAGAATCTTCGTTTAGTGACACAGAAAAATGGAGTGGTTCTTCGCTTGCTTGAGGAAAGACCTGCTGCCGATCTCAGTGAGGATCTTCTCCTTGATTTTGAAAGTCATTCTCCACTTTTGAAGAACTATCAGATTACCTATGAGAATTATATACCCAATCCGTTTCAGGTTCACAGTGGGAAGATAAGTGCCAAGTTTTTCACCAAGAATCAGAGCCTTCGGTTGCTTCCAAAAAGCAGTGCCCTTTTTCGTCCTGGTTCTATTCCCGGGAGTTTTACCATTGAGTTCTGGAGTTATTTTTATCAGATTTATGAGGGGCAGTCTATTGTAGAGTTTATTGGGAATAATTTAGGGGACGAGAGCGACCAGAATACGTATGGGTTTCGTATTGTAGTAAAGAAGAATCGACTCACCTGTATTTTTGAAAACTTTTTCTGGGATGGGGAGGAGAGTTATTCGGTGGAGATTTCAGAGGATATGCCACTTCTTTTGAATCGCTGGGAACATCATGCCGTTTCATTTAATATCCTTGATGGTCGGCTGGTGACGTGGCGGGGAGGGGTGGAACAGCAAACCCTCTGGGTGACAAAAACCCGTCGTCCTCGTTCAACTATTTTGATTCCAAAAATAAAAGAAGAGATCCATGCATCTTTGGCTATTGGGCAGGGTGGTTTTCTTTCCATGGATAATTTTGCGATTTTGCCCAAATTCAAGGATAGTTATGCCATTCAGAACTACAGGCAGAGACCGGCGGAGTTGGTGAGTACGGTGTACAAGATGCCTTTTCTTTTTGAAATAAAGTCGCTTGAACTGTTGGCAAAATTGCCTGAAGAGCCATCTCTTGTGAAAATTGCCTATCGTTTGTCCAATCAGCCCTTTCCGCCTTCTGATACCACTCTTCCCTGGGTTTATCTTCCTTCCAAGGCGATGGAATTTCCATCTGAGATGATGATAGGGAAATATATTCAGTTCAAGATACAGTATTTTCCTTATGAGGAAAATGAAGAAAGTCCTCTTTTCTCGGGGCTTTCTCTTCGCTATACGGTGTATGAGAAGCCTGTGACCCCTCTCATTCTTTCCTCTGAGGCGGGAAATGGAGCCATTACCCTTTCCTGGCTTCCTTCTCCAGAGGAGAGTATTATAGGTTATGAGATTTACTATGGGCGCCGTTCTCAGGAGTATATGGGAGAGGAAAGCAAGGCAGGAAAATCACCTGTTTTTGTGCCTTATAAACAGGGAGGGAAGTTAGAAGCTATCTCCTACACGCTTGATGGTCTTGAGAATGATAGGGCTTATTTTGTTTCTGTTCGAGCGGTGGACAAATGGGGACAGAGGTCTGATTTTTCTCAGGAGATTGTGCTTTTCCCAAGTGATATTCACACCAGGCCAAGGTATAGCGTGAAATAGAGAAGGGGAAAGGGGCTATTCCCATGTTTTGGAAAAAAGAGGGTTCTGTGCTCTCTACTTTGCTCAAAAAAAGACGTATAAGTCATTTTCTTGTATTGAATTACATCTTTTCTTTTTGAGAGAAGGAGAGAGCCTTTCTCCGTACCCATAGTCAAGCGTTTCATCTTCTGTTATTCTAAACAGATCCCGACTATTCCCCTGTTTCAGCCAGAAAACGCCTCGGCTATCCCCTTTGATTACAAAAGAGAGACCTTTGCACGAAGGTGCAAAGGTCTCAAGAAAGTGATAAAAAACAAAAAATGGTATAGAAATGTTCCTTTCTATAATAAAAAATCCTATTTTTGGATAAAAAAGCAGATAAACCTTTGTAAACAGTAAAAACGGGGTTTCAGGGGCGTAGCCTCTGACCTAAACAAGAGAAGAAAACATTCGTCCAGGAGTCTCGTTTTTTATTTTTTCTTTTGCCTTTGTTCCTGAAGTTTCAGGGCGGTGTGGGCCATCCAGAGGGTAATATAGGCCCGGAAGGCGTCCTTGTTATGGATTTTTTCGATGAATTTCTCTGTGCGCATGATATTGCTTATCTCATGCTGGACAACAGAGGCGTCAATGTGCTTGAGGAAACGAAGTCGACTGAGGATTTTGCTGTGAACAAGATCAAAGTTGTCTTTTTTGGCTTCGGCGCTTAGGGTTTTGTTCCATTTGTCTCCAAGATTTTTGAGAACCTCTTCGACTGGTTCGCGTCCAGCGATGGAACGAATGAGATCGGCAAGAGATTCTTCGTTTACTTTGGTGTTTTTTGTGGATTTTTCCACATCAGAGAGGGAAACATAACTTTCCTGTTTTTTGTCCTTGTGCGATTTGGTTGCGGCAAGCCATTCGCTCATTTCTTTTTTCTCAGCGAGGGCTTTGGTTATAGCCTCGTCCATCTTTTTGCCAAAAAGTCCAAAGAACCACTGGAAGGGCTTGACAAGAACATTGAGAAAGAACTCCACAAAATTGAAAGGCATATTGTATTCGGCAAGTTTCACAAGGTCTTCGTAGGAGATGCGGAGAATTTCATCAAGAGGACGTCGGACGGGATGGGAAATATCATCCATATTCTCAAAGAAACGAAGGGCTTCTGGTTTGATGGCAGCGTTTTTTTGCACATGGTAATAAAGAAACTGAAAAAGAAGCGGGGTATTGTTGAGAAGGTCGGCAAGCATATCATTTTTCTCTTCGACCAGCTCCTGAAGGTAAATCACAAAGAGTTCTTTGGTTTTCATAAAGGGCATACGGAGAAAGTCTGAAGGCCTATCTTCGGCCTGTCGTTCGAGGTTTTGTTTGATATCAAGGGCAATACTATCAAGAAGGTCAAGAAAAATTCTCAAAAAATGGCTTCTGTGGATGTATCTCACCTCCCCATTGAGACGAAACACAAAAATAGCAGGAGGGAGTCCTTCCTTTTCCGGCACGGTATAGGTATCAAGAAACTCCTTGACCAAGTCAATGTAGTCATTCTCCTTGAAGGCCCTGAGAACAGAACTTTTGTCGCGAAATCCTAATACCTGTCTATGGGAGAAGGGAACGGCGTATCGTTCAAAGATCTGAAGGATGGCGTGCATGGCCTGTTTTCGGAAGTCTTCTTTCTTCTCAGCCTGTTGTCCCAAGAAGGTAAAAGCCTGGAGTATCCATCCTATCTGGAAGAGAAGATTTTCTTTCTTGGGATCGACACTGGTGATAACCTGGTGACAGAAGGCCTGGAGAAGGGAGACATCCTTTTGTAGCCAGGTAAAAAACTGCTCGACATTTTCTATAGAGGGCATGGTGGCTTTGTGGATCTGGCGCATCTTGTTGACAAAGAGGGCAAAAATGTTTGGCTGGGTCTGAAAAATACGGTCAAGCCTTTCCCAGGCGATCTTTGGAAGAGAGGCAAAATCCTCAGCAGGGACAACCATGTCTGTTTCATTCGGGAACTTGACTACCACAATGAGATCTTGCTGGTTTTTGAATTCTTCCACCAGTCCTGTGGAGAGGGTCTGAATATCAACTTCACGGACATACTCTGAGGTGCGGACATCGGGGGGGAGAGTTTCTCTGGTGGGAAACGGTTTGGGATTGGAGACAGCGGGAAGATAAAGAGCGTTTCGAAGGGATACCACGATAGGGATGATTTTGTTGGCCGGGTCCCGGGGATCCTGGAGAGTAAAGCCGATAACTTTGCCATTTTCTTGAATGGGGGAAAGATAGAGGTTTTTGTAGAGGGTCTTGTAAACCTCTTGCAGCGTAGCAAGCATCTGCTGTTCATTCTGGAGGTTACGGTTATTGATTTGTACGGCATAGGTGTAGAGTTCTTTGTAGAAGGGTTTGAGCAGGATTTGAGAGGTGTTATATTTTTCAGCATAGCGGCAGATACCTACAAAGAGATCTACCTCATCTTTGCTCGAGATTCCCATGCTATGGGCCAGTTCAATCTGTCTTGCCTCGTCTGCTCGAATCCACTCAGGAAATCGCATGATTTGCCTCTTTTTCTCCCACTATCATATTACCATAAAAAGGGCTTTCTGTCAAACGAGACTTTGCACGAATGTGCAAAGTCTCAAGAAAGTAATAGAAAACAGAAAGTAGTATAAAAATATTCCTTTCTATAATAAACAATCCTATTGTTGTGGATAAAAAAAGGCAAATAAGCCTTTGTAAACAGAAAAAGCGGGGAAGAGGGGCGTAGTCCCTGACCCAAACAGGGGAAGAAAATACCCGTGCAAGGGTTTCAGAGTATTCATTCTTCTATTACAAGAATGGTGATATGTTTTCTCTGGTTTTTTGAGACGGCTTCGATGGAGTGTTTTCCAGCTTCTAAGGTCCAGAAGAGCCGTCTTCCCCTTCCAATCTCTTTCCCGTCACAGAACCAGGTGATCTCTTCTCCCGTGGCTTCGAGGGGGATGGCCTGGGATTCTCTTGCGATGTTGGGGTCAATTCCAAAAACGGCTCCGTCGGAGGGGAAAAGGATAGAAAGTTCTGTGGCCTTATGGGTCTCAATACCCTTTTCCCTTGCCCATGATTGGTATTGAGGGGGAACAAAAAGCCTTCCCGTCGTATCGTGCCAGGTGCAGAACTCTTGAGGGAGATTATCGGGGGTATATATTTCCTGAAGGGTATGGGGACATCCTTCATGGGCAATCATCCCTGAGAGGGCGCAGATTTGCTGGGTGACAAGATGGAGGTTTTCAGCACGAAAAGGGGGAAATGGAAACCCCTTATTCCAGAGAAAAAGCTCAATGTTTCGCAGGATTTTGCCGGCTCCAGCGACAGAGGCAAGATCTTTCATGGGTTCATTGTAGAGATTGCCTACCCACACCGCCGTGGTGAGAAAGGGAGTATAGCCCACCACACAGTTATCACGAAAGTCCTTGGTTGTTCCTGTTTTCACAGCGACAGGGAAGGGAAAATAAATGGGAGAGGCATTTCCAAAGGCGGGGATCTTGTAGGCAGGTTCAGAAAGGATATGAGAGATAAGAAAGGCGCTTTCAGAGGAAATTACCTGTTTTGGAGAAGGATTGGTCATGGTGATGGTTTTTCCGTTGACAAACATAATGGAAGAAAGGCTACGGACGGGTGTATAGTATCCCCCGTTGGGAAATATGGTATACCCTTGCGCCAGTTCTAAGAGGGAGATGTCGGCATTGCCCAGAACCAGCCCTAAGCCATAAAAGGACGGGGATCTCACCAAAGAGGTGAAGCCAATTTTTTTCAAGAAATGGTAAAAAGACTCCATGCCGACCTTGGCTGTCACATACACAGCCGAGACATTGTAGGAGGAAGCTAAAGCCACGCCAAATCGAACAGGGCCATGATAGGTACGGGTGAAATTCTTGGGTATATAGCGGCCAATAGCCGAAGGGAATTCGGTGTACATGTCGGGGATGATGCTTGAGGCATGAAAAAGCCTTTTTTCTAAAGCAAGGGCGTAGGCAAAGGGTTTCATTACAGAGCCTACCTGCTTACGGATCAGGGTCGCGTTAATCTGGCCTTTGTTTTCGTCGAAGAAATCAAGAGAGCCTATCATCACCCGGAGTTCGGAAGTGGGATTATCAATCATCACCACAGCGGCATGTTTGGCGTTGTACTGCTCAAGGTCTTTCATCACCTCAGAGACAATCGGGAGAAGGTTGGTGTAGAGCACAAGATCAAAAGTGGTGTGAATGGCACTTATGGTTTCTGCTTTCGTGTATTTTTTGGCTTCTTTGAGGGCGTAGAGACAGAAAAGGGGGGCATAGATCCGCTCTTCCATGGGCAGGACACTCAGCATGGTATTGGTGTAGAGAGCCATCTGCTCAGCAGAAATAGCTATAGCCTTTGCTCTATAGGCTCTGGTGAGAAGGTCCTGGGCCCGATAGCTGAAGAGAATCCCTGATCGATAGGGCTGGTAACGGGTAGGGGCGGGCACAATCCTGATGAGGGCGGCCATCTCAAGTTCGGTGAGTTTGTCTATGGTTTTTCCGAAATAGACTTCGGCGGCTTTGCCAAAACCATAGATATTGTTGCCCAAAAAAACACTGTTGATATAGGTTTCAAGGATCTCCTGTTTGGTGAAATGGAGTTCAAGACGATAAGCTTCAATGATTTCGGTGAGTTTGGAAAAGAGGGTGTTTCGCATTTTCCCCCGACGAAGGCGAACAAGTTGCTGGGTAATGGTGGAGCCCCCTGAAACAATGCGTCCTGCTTTCAGGTTCTGGGACATGGCTCTGACAAGGGAGAGGGGACTCCAGCCAGTGTGTTGAAAGAAACGTTTATCTTCAGAGAAAAGAAGAAGAGAAAGAAAATTGGTAGGAACTTTTTCAAGGGGGACAAAGGAAGAGAATCCTCCGTTTTCTTTGGTGATCTCCATCAAAAGAAGATGGTTTCTATCATAGACTTTGATACTCTTTCGGGAAAAGGACAAAAGATAGTCTGAAGGGTAGGGCCAGAGAAGATAGAGAACCAGGCTTCCTAAGAAGGCGAAAAGAAGAAAAAAATGATGGATGAAAAAGAAGTGGAAGAGTTTTTTTGCGCTGGTAAGTCCCTGGGGAAAAATCATCTTTTTTTTCATCGGCAACTCCAGGGGGATAGTATACATGAGAAGGAGGAAAAAATCAATTTGAACCACGAAGAGCTTTGTGAAGAATGAAAAAGAAAGTGTTTTGAGATTTTTCTTCTTTGACAGGGAGATTTTTTTGCCTTATGATAAAAACGATGTCAAGATAAGGAGGTTTTTATGAAAAAGTGGATGGGGTTTTGTTTTCTTTTCATGGTATCGATGTTTGCGAATGAACTCCCCTTGAATCTTACGTATTGGGATCTTTCTTCTTCACGGCCTGTTGTGTTGACACTGGTTTTTTCAGAAGCGGTGGTGGGGACAAAAGATGTGGCGTCTATGAAAGAAGAACTCTCAAGAAAGGTTTTTTTTTGATTTCAGTCCGAAGCTGAACTACACCCTTCAGGTCATAGATGAGAAAACCGTTGCTCTCACCATCAAGGATACCCTTCTTCCTGCAAAACGCTACTACCTCACCGTGAAAACAACAGAAAAGGCCATGCAGCAATTTACCATAGGGGGCAAAATCTTCCGTGCAAATACCCCTCTCTTTTTTGAAACACCCAAGCAAAGCGTGTCTTCGGCAACAAGAGCCTCTCGTCTTCCGGATAGTGAAATACGGCTTTTCTTTTCTCTTCCTGTGGATCTCAAAAATCTTGAGAAGGTGATAAAAATTACGCCTTCTATCACCTTTTCTATGATGTATGTCACCAACCGTGGGAGGATCTTTTCCAACGAGGTGGTGATCTATCCCCGAGGGGAAAAGACCAATACCCTGTACACCCTCACGATTGACAGGTCTCTTACCCCTGTGGGTGGAGAGCTTCCGATGGCAGAGGATTTTCGTTTTTTTTACAAGACGTATGAGCCTTTTACGGTGGAGAAAATTTTTTTAGCAGAAGAGGATAGAGAATACGAATCTTATGGGGGCAATACCATTGTGATAAAATTCAACAATGGTATCGCCGATATACCGGATGAAATGTTGCGAAGATGGGTTACGGTAAGCCCTGCTGTGAGCTTTCTTTCTTTTGAAAAGGATGACAATGTCTTGTATCTGAGGGGGAATTTTGTTCCTTATCAGAGGTATAACCTCTCTATTCAGTCCTTTCTTCGGGATGAGTTTGGACAGACATTGGGGAGAGAGGTTTCCTATTCTTTTCAGGCGACACCCTCTCCTTCCTATGTGTATGTTCCAACGGGGTATCTCATCATGGAAAATTACCTTGCCAATCTTCTTTCTCTCAAGACCATCAATATTGAGGGGATTTCTTTTTCGTATGTTTCGCTTACCAATCCGATGGAGATAGCTAAGTTTCTTCTGGAAAGGAACCCCGCCGAAATGATTGACAAATTGGCTCAGGAGAAAAAGGAGTTTCAACTTCCTGAGAAATGGAATAGTTTTGAGATTTACAAAATTCCTCTCAAGAGGTATCATCCTTCAGATGAAGGGTTTCTTCTTTACAAGGTGCAGGTGAAAAGAAGGACTCCTGCTTCAAAGTATGCCTGGACGCCACAGGCCTATTACGGCTATATCCAGTTTACGGATATTTCGGCAACATTCAAAGAAGGGCCCTGGGGAAATATGATCATCGTACGCTCGCTAAAAAATAATGCCCCTGTGAGTAATGCGAAGGTGTATGGATATGATACCAACACTCGGCGATGGGTTCTCGCAGGGGTGACAAGCAGGGCAGGAATCCTTCTTGAGACGAATGTGCTTTCTTTTCTCTATATGGTGGAAAGTGAAAAAAGCCGATTCTATATCTCATCTTCTTACCATCATAGTTCTCAGGTTCAGTATGGGTATGAGGGATATAGTGAGAAGCCAGGGTGTCTTGTTTTTTCTGATCGGTATCTCTATCAGCCAGGTGAGAGGGTTTTCCTCAAGGGGATTTACCGTTTCCGGTATAAGGACACATGGGTCATAGAACCAAAAAGGAAAGGGGCTTTTCGGGTAGAGGTCTATAACTCAAGAGATGAGATGATAGCGAAAACGAACTTTTTTTCAACATCAAAGGGGAGTTTCGATTTCTGGGTGGATATTCCAAAGGATGCCCCAACAGGGGAGTATGGTGTCAGGATTTTCTTTGAGGGGGATGAGCGATATAAAGAGAGTTGGTACAGTTCTTTTCAGGTGGAAGAGTTTCGGCCGGCCAGGGCAGAGATGCGTATTCAGGCCAATAAGCCCCTCTATCTCACAGGGGAAAAGATGAAGCTTGATCTGATAGGGTGGTATCTTTTTGGGGCTCCTGTGGGGAATTCGGTGAATTATACCGTATCGTTTCGCTCGTCTCCCTATCGAAGCAAGAGCTTCCCTCTCTATACCTTTTCATCCCGGCAGTGGTGGTATGAGTATGATGAGGATGAGTATGGGGGAGATTGGTACCGCTTTAGTGAAATTGCCAGTGGAACGCTTGAACCGAATGCAGAAGGCGTGGCTTCTACCACAGTGGATCTTTCAAGTATCTGTGATGACGGCTATCTCTCTATTTTTGCCCGGACCACGCTTCCTGATGATACACCTGTTTCAGGATACAAGTCCGATATTGAGGTGAGGAAGAAGCTCCATCTTGGTATCCGGGTGCCTTCTTTCTTCCATTCTGTGAACAAGCCGTTTTCAATCTCCCTTGTAGCCCTCAATGAGAAGGACCAGGTGGTCACCAATCAGGCTGTTCTTGTGGTGACTCACCATGAATGGAAGTCTTTTCGTGTGGCGGGACACGGGGGACGTTTTCAATGGGAATGGCGGGAAGTGACCACTCCTGTTTATTCCAATCAACTGGCGATTCATCAGTCCAGTGTTTCTCTTCAACTTGAGAAGCCAGGATACTATACGGCCACTGTCTATGAAAAGGCTGGAGGTAGTCTTGTTCCGCATGGGAGAACCTGGTTTTATGCTCTTGGAGGGGGATTTTATGGCTGGAGAATTGATGATGACGAGCGAACAGAGGTTATCTCCGATAAATCAGAATACTCAGTCGGGGAAACAGCCACCCTTCTCATTCAGAATCCATACCCTTCTGCGCGGGCAGTGATTACTGTGGAAAGGGAGAAATTTTACAAGTCGTATGAAATTCCTGCCACCAATAGTATGCTTACCTTTACCCTTCCGATTGAGGAGGAGTATATTCCCAATATCTATGTCTCGGTGATGCTCTATACAGGACGCACAGGGACAAATAAGGTTTCTAATGATGTGGATTATGCCCGGCCACAGTACAGGATCGGGTATGCGAATCTCCGGGTAATTCCTAAGGAAAAGACACTCTCTCTGATGATTACCACAGACAAGGAGACCTATGAGCCAAGGGAAAAGGTGAAGGCTCGTGTGCGGGTGAGGGATAGGAGTGGTAACCCAGTCAGTGCGGAGGTAACCCTTTCTGTGGCTGATAGGGGAGTGTTAAACCTTGTGAATTATACTCTCCCAAATCCCCTTCAGTATTTTTATGCTCCGCGAGGTTTAGCGATATCCACCTATGAAACAAGGAATTTCATCTATGGACAGCGATACCTGAGTGAGAAGGGGGAGATTCTGGGGGGTGACGGAGGGGTATCACTCGGGATGATTGTTCCCAGGGCGCTTATCAAGTATACGGCTTTCTATGAGGCAAAACTCCAGATCACCAATGGAGAGGGGGAGGTTTCTTTCACACTTCCTGATAATCTCACCAGTTTCAAGGTGATGGCGGTGGCTCATACCACAAACTCAAAATTTGGTTATGGGGAAAGCAGTTTTGTGGTGAAGCGTCCCTTGATGGTGCTTGAGAGCTTCCCTACCTTTGTGAGGCCAAAGGATGAGTTTATGGCAGGTGGTATGGTGTTCAACTACACGGGAGAGAAGCAGACCCTCACGGTGGAGATGAGTGTTTCAGAGGAGCTTGCGGTAGGGGGAAAGAGGTCGATTTTGACCAACATTACGCTGGAGAATAATGCTTCGAGAGAGGTGCTCTTTCCTGTGTTGGTGAAGAGTCCAGGCACAGGACAGACAGCTCTTACGCTCAAGGTGATGGGGAAAGGGGTATCCGATGGGATCACCAAAACAATCCCCATCATGATCATGCGTTATCCTGAGACTGTGGCGCTATACGGCATGCTCTCAAATCAGCAAAACAGGGCTTCGAATGTGATCACGGTCACGACCAATGTGATGTCGGATCTTTCTTCTCTTGAGGTCACGGTTGCGCCGACAGCTTTTGTAGAACTCAAGGGGAATCTTGATTACCTTGTTTCGTATCCGTACGGGTGTGTGGAACAGAAGACCTCCCGTATTTTGCCGCTCATCACAGGAGAGGATGTGATCCTGAAATACAAACTCTTGCACACCAAAACTAAGGAGGACCTCAGGGCTATTGTCCAGGAGGTGATGAACGAGGTGCCGGAGTATTTCAAGGAGAAGGGGTTTTCCTACTGGAAGGATAGCTCTTATATTTCAGGCTATCTCACGGTCTATGTCTTCTGGGTGTTGACATTGGCCCGTCAGGCGGGATATACCATCAATGATGCTTTTTATAACCGGGTTTTTGAGGTGGTGAAAGGGTATATTCAGAAGAATACGATTCCTGATGATTTTTCTTCTTCCTATCGATGGCTTACGATATGTTATGCTCTCTATGCTACCTCTCTCAATGGCTATACTGATCCCTCGAAATTCGTATGGGCGTATAATGAGATGAAAACCCGGGATCCCGGGAATCTGTCTGCTCGGGCATTCTTTTTGATGGCGTTGGCCAAGTATCCTGATTTTCGAGAGAAGGCCGCTATACAGAAAGAACTTGTGGAATGGTTTGAGGCAAGGAAACGTCTCACAGGGGCCACGCTCTATTTTGAGGATAGAACCGATTGGGGATGGTTCTACTATAGCTCTTCTGTTGGTACGGCATTGGTGCTTCAGGCCTATCTCACAGCAGGTATCACTCTTCCGGATGCTTACAAGGTGATCAATTTCCTTGTATCCCAGCGAAGGGGCTATGCGTGGGCACACACCCACGAAAATGCCTGGGTGTTTTATGCCTTTTCTACCTACCTGAAGATGTTTGAAAAAGAGGAACCGAAGAGTACTTATGAAGTCTTGATGAATGCAAAGCAGATTCTCTCTGGAAGTTTTGAAAACAGAAATCAACCTGCTCAAAGGGGTGTGGTGAGTTTTGGTGCGGAGGATATGGGTGAGAAAAATCTCCAGATTGCACGAACAGGACAGGGAACTCTCTATTATAACTATCGATACAGGTATATCCCTCGCTCTACCCCTCGCTTGTTGGAGAATGGGTTTACCATAGAAAGAAAATATATCGATCTCGACACAGGAAAGGAAGTGACGGTGATGGAGAGGGGAAAAGATTACCTCGTACGTATTACCCTGAGTACGCCTGTGGTTCGTCATATGGTGGTGGTGGAGGATACCCTTCCCGCCGGGCTTGAGGTGGTGAATCTCTCCTTTGCTACCGAAGGGGGAAATCCCAACCAGGAGAGGGTGAGGAGAGAGAGTGATGAGTATGATTTCTGGTGGAGTGGGTTCTCACACAAGGAGATTTACAAGGACAGGGTTATTTATAGTGCGGATGTACTTTATCCTGGAACGTACACCTTGACATACCTGGTTCGGGCTACGTTGCCGGGTTCATTTTTCATCCCTGGATGCCATGTAGAAGAGATGTATAATCCAGAAAATTTTGCCACCGTGTATTTCCCGGAAAAGATGATTGTGCAATAAGAGAGCTTTTCAAAGGAAAGAAAAAAGCCCGTTACCTTTTGGGTAGCGGGCTTATCTTTTGAGACCTTTGCACGAATGTGCGAAGGTCTCAAAAAAGCAATAAAAACACAAAATTAGTATAAAAATATGCCTTTCCATAATAAAAAATCCTATTTTTTTGGATAAAAAAGACAAATAAGCCCTTGTAAACAGAAAAACGGGGAAGAGGGGCGTAGCCCCTGATCCAGAAAGGTCAAGAAGCCCCCTGTAAGGGTCTCTTTTTGTGTTTGGCTGTGGCAAGCCACTGTCTGATGGTCTTGTGGTGGAGATGGGTTTCTTCTTCGGTTGGTGCCCACGGGGCAAATTCCTTGTCTGTCGCAGGATCATAGGGGCCTGGTTTGACTTCAAAGGTGAGGCTTTTGGTGATAGGGATCAGAGTGTGCCAGCAGCCGGGGAGAAGATCCACGACGGAAACCTGTTTGCCGTCCATGAGGGTAGCCTCAATGATATTTCCCTCATCGTCAAAAAGAATAACCCATACCCTTCCAGAGAGAAGAACGAAGGTCTCTGTTTTGGGTGGGTTGAGGTGCCGATGGGGACGGACATAGGAGAAGGGCATCATGGCATTGAAAAACCGTTGGACAGTATCCGGGAGCTGGTGGAGGTTATAGTTTTTTCGTTTTCGAGGAGAGTTGGCCGCTTCCTGGAAAAGAGAAGCGGCTTCTTTTTTTCCAAAGGTCTGGAGAAAAATCTTTTCCATCTTCATAGGGTTTAGTCGGAGACAGAGATATAAATGTCCACTCGCCGGTTGTATGCCCTTCCTTCTGGGGTGGCGTTACTTTCAATGGGGTCATATTCTCCTCGACCGGAAGCCTTCATGATAGAAGGATCTACCCCAAAGTCAGCCAGAAACCGGACCACAGAACTGGCCCGTGCTGTGGACAACTCCCAGTTGGATGGGTACACCTTGGCCATTTCGGAGGCACGGGGGATTTGCGTGTTATCCGTATGGCCAATCACATCAATCTTGTAGCCTTCTTTGATGTTTTTGATCATCATGGCAATCTTTCGAAGGGTTTCCTTTCCTTCATCGAAGTCTATTTCGGCACTGCCTGGACGGAAAAAGAGGTCACTTGAGAGGGAGATTTTGATACCCTTCTGGGTTTCGTCTATACGGACTTTTCGAGCCCTGAGTTCTGGCTTGAGCATTTCCATCATCTCCTTCATGGAAATGGAGAGTTTGGTGCCCACTTCACGGGAGGGAAGGGATTCGACGGTGTGACCACCTTCGGCTAATTTCCCTGCGGAAAGGGTTTGTCCTCCCTCAAGAAACCCTATATTGCCGGTGAAAGCGGAGAGGATGAGTTGCAGGTCTGAGGTTTTGGCTTGAGGAGTCATGTTGGCAATAAGGAATACGAAGAAGGTGAGAAGGAGGTTATTCATGTCTCCGAAGGTCACCATCCATGCGGGGGTTGAATATCCTCCGGAGGGACATTTCTTTGGTCTTCCCATGAGACTACTCCTTCACTTCCTGTTTGGTGCGTTTGTCTGCCGGGACAAACGAGTTGAGACGTTCGCGCAGAATGGTGGGGTTATCACCGGCCTGAATGGAGAGCACTCCCTCTACCATAATCTCTTTTAAGAGAACCTCATACTGGTTGTAGAGGTCAAGACGGGAAGCCCATGGGAGAAAAAGGAAGTTGGCCATAATAGCACCGTAGAGGGTGGTGATAAGAGCCGTTGACATGTTGGCACCGATGGAGGCCACATCTGTCATGTTTTTGAGCATCGCAATAAGACCCTGAAGGGTCCCGATCATACCAAAAGCCGGGGCAAAATAAGCCCAGTCATCGAGCATCTTTTTCCCCTGGGCGTGGCGCTTTTCCAACTGGTCGAGTTCGTTGAACATGATGTTTTTCACCACCTCTGGGTCGGTACCATCCACCACAAGCTGGATGGCTTTTTTGAGAAAGGGATCGGGAACTTCGGCCACATCGTCTTCGAGGGAAAGCACACCCTCGCGTCTCGCTTTTTCGGCAAAGGTAACTAAGGTTTCAACGGTGGCTGCCGGGTCTATGCTGACCTTTTTGGTGGTGAGACCAATAATCTTGGGGAGAAGTTTGAACCGTTCCATAGGGGTGGCTATCAAGAGAGACCCAAGAGAACCAAAAACGGTGGTGAAGAGGGACATAAGGTCCCAGTAAATGAGGAGGTTTCCACCGGAACCAAGGAAGAATGAAAGGACAAGAAATCCGCCTCCTCCGACAAGTCCTATAAGCCATGCTAATTCCATAGGTTATCCCTCCTTTGAAAGCTTGATACCCTCCGCTACCGTTGAGGCAAGAAACCGGCGGAAGGCCGCAAACACCTCCTCCGGTTTCTCACGAACCATATAGCGGTTTCCATTCATCATGGTGATGACCGTATCGGGGTGTGCCTCAATACTTTCCACCTGGAAGTAGTTGAGGTAGAGTTCTGTATTATTGATACGTGTTACCTTAATCATACACTACCTATTACCTCTTGAGGGTGAGAATCTCACGGAGCATATCATCCGAGGTGGTTACCACACGAGAGTTGGCCTGGAAACCTCTCTCGGTCACAATCATATCGGTAAAGGTTTCCGAGAGGTCTACGTTACTCATTTCGAGAGCACCGGCGTAGATTTTGCCCCGTCCCACGGTTCCCGGAGCCCCGACATTGGGCATACCTGAGTTGTTGGATTCAGAGTAGAGGCTTTCTCCCTCTTTGGTGAGACCGGAAGGGTTCACAAAGGCGGCCAAAGCCACCTGTCCTAAAATACGGCGTTCTCCATTGGTATAAGCCCCGGTAATGGTACCGGAATCATCTATCTTGAAGCTTTCAAGATACCCCATCTCATAACCATCCTGGAAGTAGGCATAGGTGGTAGTAGGAGCACTGAACTGGGTTATAGAGTCCTTGACACTCCCTGCCTGTCCTAAGTGGAGTGTTACCTGTTTCTGCTGACCGTTGGGGAGGGTGAAACTCAGGATAGCCTCAAGATCGTTCTCTGTATCCGTGGTAGGATTGGCTCCGGCGGCTTCTGTGATGGAGAGAAGGGTTCCCTTGTTGTCAAAGTTGACAATGAGTTCGTTGTTGGTATCTACCTTGACCCCACCGACGTTCAACGTGAGGTTGGTAACCGCATCCTCAGGGGTTTGTGGTTCAAGGGTGGCGGTCATTCTCCACTGATTGAGACCCTCCTTGCGGAAATTGAGGATAAGCCTTCGTTTGGTTCCATAGTCATCGAAGATATCAATGGCTGTTGAATGGGTGTTTTTGATCCGTTCTGTTTCTGTGGCATTGGGTCCAAGAATAGGGGTGTCAAAATTGAGGTTACTCTTGAAGTTCACCACGGTGGTAGCCCGAGCCTCGAGTTTTTCCATCAGTGGGATACGGATATCCTCGAGAGGAGCTGAATGGTTGATGTAGCGTTCGCCGTTGGCAAGGGTAATGGCATTCCATCCCTGAACTTTGAGGCCATTGGGGTTGACAAAATACCCATCACGATCAATGAGGAAGTTTCCGGCGCGGGTGTAGAAGGTGCGATCCCCCTGATTGAGAATGAAAAACCCTTCACCGGTGATGGCTAAATCGGTGTTCTTGCCCGTTGTCTGGATACTTCCCTGGGTCATGAGGGTATCAATACTGGCTATGGTCATACCAAGCCCAACCTGTTTGGGGTTCATACCTCCCCGTTCATCCGTGGGTTTAGCGGCACCGGTGAGTGTCTGGGAGAGAATATCCTGGAAAGTCACACGACCCTTCTTGAAACCGGTGGTATTGACGTTGGCCACGTTATTACCGATGACATCCATGCGTGTCTGATGGTTTTGAAGACCGGAAACGGCGGAATAGAGTGATCTCATCATAGGCCTACTCCTTGTATTTTTTCTCTTATTTTACCGGGGCGGCAATCTCGCTCACCTGTTCGAGAGCGACTTCCTCATTGTTGACATTGAGGAAGGTTTGTCCGTTTTTTACCCGGATACTTTCGACAAGACCTTGAGCCATGACCCCATCGGTTCTCTCATACACCACCCACTTGTTGACAAGGCCAAGTGTGCGGGTGAAGGCAAGTTCCTTGCTGAAGGTTTGCATGGTGGTAATCATCTCGTTGAGTTGCTTGAGCGAGGTGAGCTGTGTCATCTGAGTGATAAATTCCTTGTCCTCAAGGGGCTTGGTGGGGTTCTGGTTCCGGAGCTGGGTGATCAGAAGCTTCATAAAATCAGCTTCCGAGAGGCTGTTCTTGCTTCCCTGGTTCTGGGCCCGAATCTGGGCGTTGAATCCCTCAACCTTGTAAGTAAGTTCCTGCAGTTCAGCAGGGCTCATCTGGGTATTTATGTTCATATGAACCTCCTATACAATATAATTGACCCGAGCATCAGTCCAGAGGGAAGAGGATGTGATGCCTTCTGTCGCTATCACCTCACCTTCTCCCTGAAAAGAACGAGTAGAACCAAAAGCTGGCTCTGGCTGTTTGTCATCACCGGGTTGGCCTAAACTCACATCGAGACTTCCTACCTGTACCCCAGCCTGCTGAAGCTGACGCTGGAGTTCACCGAGGTTCTGGTCAAAGAGGGCTTTGGCTTCGGGGGTGGAAACCACAATCTTGCCCATCATCTGTCCATCTTCGAGGACAATCTTCATCTCCATACGACCAAGATCCGGTGGGGTGAGTTGAAGCCTCATCTCGCTCTGTCCATCCCGAAGGGTAATGAGGGCTTTGCCTGCCACCTGCTGAAGCATCTGTTCTACAGATACCTTAGGAAGGGAGGGGAGAGCAGGGGCTGTTTTCACACCAAAATCCTGGATGGGTTTGGCTATAGGGGAGAATATTCCCTCTTTGGGGTCGATTTGTTTCAGAAGGCTTTCAATCTTTGAGGAGAAGCTTTCCTTGAGAGAAAGAGACTCGGAGAGGGGTTTTTCTCCTGTGGTTGGCTGATAGGTTCTTTTGTCAATGAGACGAATGAGGGGCTTCTCCTGCTCTTTCTGGGTTTCGCTGGTTCTTGCAGGAGAGGAGTTCTTGTCCTGTGAAGGGGTGCTTTCTCTTTGTGGGGACTGACTATTCTCCTGATCTAAGAAGGCCTTGGGGTTTTCTGTGGGAAGGGTTGTCTTGAGGTTTCCAAAGGGAGAGGAAACCATCTCATCTATCCATCCCAAAAAATGTTTCAGAAAGTCCTCATTGGAGAGTTTGCCCTTTTCCCAGGCCAAAACCATCTCTCGAAGGGAAGAGAGAAGTTCAGAGGCCTCCTGTTTCATGCCAGGGGAAAGAGAGGCTGTTCCCTGGTTGAGAAAGGAGAGCAGGGCCTCAAGAACTTCAGTGATATTTTCCTCTGTTTGTTTCTCTGGATGCTGGAGGAGGGCTTCTACTTTTTCACGGATATCCTGTATCTTTTCTGAGGGTCGTTTTTCTGTGGCGGGTTTTTCTTTGGGCTGAGTGGTCACCTTTTCAAGGGTGGCGGCAAATTCGCTTTTCTTTTCCCTCTCTCCTTTTGCCAAGGGCGAGGGGATATCCTTGCGAGACACATCAAAAGACATCTTTTCTGGCTGGAAGGTTTCTTTCAGGTTGGGGAATACCATTGTATTCATTGGGACACTCCTTTTGTGTCGTCTTTTATGTTTTCGGTTTTTTTTGAAAAAGTTTGAGAGAGATGAGGGGGGATTTTTTGGTAAGGTTATAGATCCTGATCCATACATTTTTGATGAAAAAACTGGAATTTTTTTTTCATTTGCTTTATAATGTAGAAAGATATCAAGGAAAAGGGAAAAGGTATGCCTTTTATCACCAATGCGGGGGATTTTACTTTAGAGAGACGGTTGGAGGAGATTGTCCCCAGATGTCAGAAGATAAAGATCCTGGTTGGTTTTTTCTATTTTTCTGGTCTTAAGAAGTTTTATGAACTTTTGAGAAAGAATAGCGAGGTGAAGCTTCAGATACTCGTAGGACTTCTGGTGGATAAGACCAATTATGGACTGTATGAGTATGGGGGAGAGAAAGGTCTCAGTGAAGATGAGATCGTCGAAAGATATATCCAATCAATAAAAAGATCTCTCAATAGTGAATATTTTGATAACAAAGAATTTTACGAACAAGTGAGTTTTTTTGTGGAGCTTATCAAAAAGAATCGTATTGAAATTAGAAAAACACGTGAACCTAACCATGGGAAATTATATCTTTTTTATTTGCAAGATACTATAACCCCTCATCTTTTTATTACAGGAAGCAGTAATCTGACAAAAGCAGGTCTTGAGGGACAAAATGAGTTCAATGTAGAGATCAAAGACTATGGTTTTGAGGAAGCAGAAAAATATTTTGATTCTCTCTGGAGGAGAGCTGTTCCTTTGACGGAAAACAATGTGAACAAAGAGAGAATACTCCAAACCTTAGAAAGGGAAACTCTGCTTAAATCTATCACTCCTTTTCAGGCCTATGTGTATGTTTTGCAGTGTTATCTGGAGACCTATAGAGGGAAGGAGATAGGCCAAAGTTTAGAAGAGTTGATGAGACAAAGAGGATATACGCCCTATCGATATCAGATTGACGCGGTACAACAGGCGCTTTCTATCTTGGAACAGCATCATGGGGTTATCATTGCGGATGTGGTAGGTCTTGGGAAGACGGTCATTGCCTGTGCGATAGGCTATGAACTCAAGAAAAGAGGGATTGTGATAGCCCCACCTGGGCTTATTGGAGAGGATAACGGAACCGATGGCTGGAATAAATATCTGGAAGAATTTCGATTGGCTTCTCTTGGCTGGAAGGCCTTTTCTCTTGGAGTGCTGGATGATGTGGAAACGTATGTGAATAGGGCAGGGGATATAGAGGTGGTGATAGTTGATGAAGCTCACCGATTTCGTAATCAGGATACAGAAAGCTATGAGAAGCTGCGAAACATTTGTCGAGGGAAAAAGGTTATCCTTTTGACGGCCACACCTTTCAACAATAGGCCATCGGATATCTTTTCTCTTTTGAAGCTTTTTCTGTTGCCCAAACAATCTACCATCACTCTTGATAATAATCTCAAAGGGATTTTTGCGTCTTACAAGCAGGTTTTTGATAAGCTTTCCTATATCAAAAGGTATCACGATTCTGTTGATAAAGAAAAAAGAGAGAGAGCTTTCGCCTATTATAAGATTTTATTTGGAGAAAAGGCTTTTGATCTTAAAGAAGTAAGAAAGCGTTCTCATCTGCTTGCTTCACATATCAGGCATACCATTGCCCCTATTACTATTCGGAGAAATCGTCTTGATCTTCTCTCTCATCCTGTCTATTCTCAAGAAGTGAATAGTCTGTCTCGGGTGGCAGATCCTCAGGAGTGGTTTTATGAGCTTAGCAAAGAACAATCGGCTTTTTATGATAAGGTGATTAGAGACTATTTTTCAGAAGCCACCGGGCGTTTCCATGGAGCCATGTATCGTCCTGAGGCATACAAAATCGGAATAAAAAAAGCAGAAGAAAATAGTTTGAGTGGAGAAGAGAATTTCAGGTATTTTCAACAGTTTAACTTGTACGATTTTATGAGAAGGCTTCTTGTGAAAAGATTTGAAAGCTCTTTTGGAGCTTTCCGAGAGAGTGTGCAAAATTTTCGAGATATCACGGAGAAGGTGATAAATTTTGTTTCTCGTACGGGCAAGTATGTTATGGATAGACGGTTGCTGGATGAGCTTTCTACGCCGAATGACGATGACCTGAATGAACGTCTTGAAAAACAAAAAGCCGAATGGGAAAGTCTTTCAGAAGAAGCGGTAACCAGAAACAAAAATCACGAAGAAGTATATGACATCAGTACCTTTCAAGATAAAGAGCTTTTTCTTCAACATTTGCAAGAAGACAGGGAATTGTTTGATGAAATTCTGAGCGAAATGGAAAAGGTGGGTTTGTCATTGGTAGATCCCAAAGCTCAAATGCTTATCCAGAAGATACAAAATCTTGAGAACGATATTCCACCAAAGGCTGGAGAACCAAAAAGAAAGGTGATCATCTTTTCGGAATATGTGGATACCGTAAAATATCTTGAAAAGGTGTTGAGAGAGCATTTTGGAGAAAGACTTCTGGTTGTTTATAGTAATCTTACGAGAACCAAAACGGAGGAAATTTACAAAAATTTTGATGCTTCTTATTCACCCCAGGAAGATAACTATGATATTTTGCTCACCTCTGATAAACTTTCGGAGGGATTCAATCTCAATAGAGCGGGTATAGTGATCAACTATGATATTCCATGGAATCCAGTGCGTGTGATCCAGCGGCTTGGACGTATCAATCGTATCAGCAGGAAGGTCTTTGATACCCTCTATATCGTGAATTTTTTTCCTACTGAACAGGGGGCCGAATTGGTGGATAGCAGGACAATAGCCGCCAATAAAATGTTTCTCATTCATAATACGTTGGGTGAAGATACCAAGATCTTTGATACAGAGGAAGAACCTTCACCTTCCAGACTTTATGAGTGGTTGAATCGTAATCCAGACGAGATTGAAGAAGAGAGTTTTTATACCACGGTTGTCAAGGAATTTGAACGGATCAAAAATCAATACCCTGAGATTGTGGATTCTCTTGTTGATTTGCCACCTCGAATCAAGGTAGCCAAAAGAGGGAGAGAAAATGAGCTCTATGTGGTGATCAAGAAAGGCAATCTCTTTGTTCATTATAAAAATTATACTACCAAAGACAAGAATGCTTTTTCCCTTCATGAGGTTATTGAGAATCTGCGGGTGTCTTCTACAGAGGAGGCTCTTCCCTTGAGTGAGTGGTTCTGGGAGCACTATGAGGAGTTGTTGGCTTTTCAGAGTGAAGAGGAAGAGAGAGAAGGTGGGCAGAGTCGAGAAAGACAGGCATATAACAATCTGAAAACCCTTCTTCGGTCAACAGATACAAGGCTTCAACCACTGAAGGACTTTCTCAGGATGCTGATAGAGGATATTGAATCCTATGGAACTCTCCCGGATTTTACGCTTCGACGTATTGCAGATATTTCTTCACGAGACGAAGATAGAGATAAAGCGGTGGCGGAACTCCAGAAACTTCAAGAAGAATTAGGCCCTCGTTATCTTGAGGTGGAAAAAAGTCGTCTCGCCGAGTTGAGAAAAGAGATTATCATTGCTATAGAAAATCAGCAAGGGGGATAAAAGATGAGTCGAGATGTCTTGAAAGAGGTGATTGAGAATTTTTCTGAAGAGAATCTCACGGAATATTTTCGTCAGAGTTTTCCGGGTTTTGGTGAGGAGAAGAAGAATCTTCAGGCGTATCAAGATGATGAATTTTCGTCCGTGAAAAAAATAGGGGAGATAAGGTTTTCAGATGATGAAAAGGTGGGAGTGTTTCTCTTTCAAAGTAAAAACCATATCTCTTCCCGTTCAAGCAAAAAAAGACAGTACGAGAAGGCAAAAAGTATTCTGAAAGATACCTATCTTGATGGGGGGATTTTTGTCTTCTCTGATGATGAGGGGAATTTTCGGTTTTCTCTTGTGTATGCAGAATATAAAGGTACTCGGAGAGAATTCAGCACCTACAAACGATTCACCTACTATGTGAGTCGCGAGCAAAAGAATAGTACTTTCTTACGGCAGCTTGGGGGAAAAAGAATAACCAGTTTGCAGGAGCTTCAAGAAGCTTTTAGTATTGAAAAAGTCACAGAAGAGTTTTTTGAGGCCTATAAACATGCTATAAACAACATAATCATTCCTTCTCTTGATCAGAATATTGACTACAATAAACGGCATTCTTTCGCACAGCTTTTTCTTTCTCGAATATTTTTTCTCTATTTCTTACAAAAAAAGAATTGGCTGAAATGGAGAAACTATGAACAGGACAGTTCTTATATAAAGAATCTATGGCAAAAGTACAAGAATCATATAAGAGAAAATAAGGACAAAAAAGACACCTTTTACCCGATATGGCTTTCCTCTCTGTTTTTTGGGGCGTTTAATAAAAAGCTTCATTTGATCAGCCGTGAACTTCCTGAAGATATTCGAGAGTCTTTTAGTATTATGCCCTATCTGAATGGGGGATTGTTTTCAGAAACAGAACTTGATAGATTGGAATTTCGTGTTCCTGATAGTGTTTTTGAATGGCTTTTTGAGTTTGATCCTACCGAAAATGAGAGAAAAAGGGGGTTCCTTGAGACATTTAACTTTACTATTGATGAATCTCTTCCTCTTGATGTGGAAGTGGCTATTGACCCTGAAATGCTTGGGAAGGTGTATGAATCGTTGATAGCCGAAGAGGAAAGAGGCAGTGGAGGAATTTTTTACACCCCAAGAATCGAAATTGATTTCATGAGCAGAATGTCGCTTTGTACCTATTTGAGTGCTCAGACAGGTATTCAAAAAGATAAAATCATAGATTTTGTTTTTGATCCACATGAAAAGGCGAATCTATTGTCAAAGCAAGAATTACAAAAAGTTAAATCAGCCCTTGAAAACGTAAAGATAGTTGACCCTGCGTGTGGTTCAGCTTCTTTTCTTGTGGGAATCATGAATGTGCTTTTAGATCTTCATTGTGTTCTCACCAAACAAATAGAAAACAAAGAGGAAAATCTTTTTGCTCTCAAACAGCACATTCTTCAGGAAAATCTGTATGGCGTTGATGTGAAAGATTGGGCGGTGATGGTAGGTGAATTGAGACTCTGGTTGTCTCTCATCATAGAGACTGATGAAAAATATATGGATATCTATACAAGACCACTCTTGCCCAATTTGTCCTTCAAGATTCGTCAGGGGGACTCTCTTGTTGAAGAGATAGGGGAGATGCTGGTAAGTTTGAGGGGAGACTCTTTTCGATACTTGCCCCCGTCAATTGAGGGCAAGATAAGAGAACTTATTGATAGGAAAAACGCTTTCTTCTCAGGCCAGAGAAGTGCAGACCTCAGGGAAAGAGAAGAGATTGAAACCCTTGAGATCGGTATTTTGAAAGAGATTATCAATTTCCATATTCAAACGCTTTCACAGAAAATTGATGAGCTTGAACAGCAAAAAAGTGCTCTTCAGGGACAGGGGAAGCTTTTTTCACGAAGGAATAGAACCTGATAGGATTGACCAGAAGGGTAAACAAAAAGAGGTACAGATTGAAGA
Organism: Brevinematales bacterium; assembly: GCA_013177995.1. Taxonomy (GTDB): domain Bacteria; phylum Spirochaetota; class Brevinematia; order Brevinematales; family Thermospiraceae; genus Thermospira. The sequence continues at coordinate 28,694 of JABLXN010000013.1, forward strand.
AATAAGAAAAGAAAAAGAAAAATATCAACGCATTCTCACCACTATTGCAGAGCACACAAAAAAGGATTATTTTCTCTGGGAGGTTGATTTTGCGGAGGTCTTTGCTGAAAGAAGGGGATTTGACATCGTGATTGGCAATCCGCCGTATGTTCGTCAGGAACTGATAGCTCCACCATTGGCAAACCAGGGCGATTATTCCGATGAAAGATGGGGAGAATTGAAATCTCAGTACAAGAAAAAACTTATTGCTTCTGTGAAGAATATATGGAGAACTGTGCAGAAGATAGACAAAAAAAGTGATTTATATGTTTATTTCTATTATCATGGGCTTTCTTTGCTGAGGCCGGGAGGGGTTTTTTGTTTTATAAACTCAAATTCATGGCTTGATGTGGGCTATGGAGCAGGGCTTCAGGAATTTTTGCTTCAAAATATGAGACCACTCTTTATCATTGATAACCTCAAAAAGCGTTCCTTCAAACAGGCAAAAGTGAATACGGTGATTGTTTTCATCCAGAGACCAGAAGAAAAGTTAGAAGATTACACGGTGAAATTTGTTGCCTTCAAAAAACCATTTGAAGAAGTGCATAATGCCGAGGTAATAAAGAAAATAGAGAAAACAACGACCCCCCTCTTTGATGACGAGGATTGTAGAATTTTTCCAAAGACAAGAAAAGAGCTTTTGCTGGAAGGTGTGGAAATAGAAGAAGAACAAGAAATGAATCCATGGAATTTATCCCCTGAAAGTCTTCCCTATATTGGCAACAAATGGGGCGGGAAATATCTAAGGGCACCGGATATCTATTGGCGAATTATTGAAAAAAATAAGAATAGATTAGTTCCGCTGAGAGCTTTTTGTGAGTATCAATATGGCTTAAAACCGGGGAATGTAGATTTCTTCTATTTGTCTGAAAAAACAATAAAGGAATATGGAATTCCTATAAATTATACTTATCCCATTTTAACCTCAACTCAAGACATAAAAAAATTTTTTATTATAGCGGCCGATTGTGCAAAAATGTTTTATTGTGTTGAACCAATAGATAAGATTAAAAATAAAGGTGTTTACAATTATATTAAGGATGGAGAGAAGAAAAAGATACATCAAATTGTTTCTGTTAAAAATCACCGTCCTTTTTGGTATTCAATCCATCCAAATGATCCAGATGTAATCTTACTTCAGTTTTTTGATCAGCGATTTTGGACACTTCTATGTAAAGACAATATCGCTTGCTCTAATAATTTTTATTATGGGAAATTAACAATTGATATAAATATTGGGATAACTTTATTGAATTCAATTTTTTATTTTCTACAAGTTGAAATGTTCGGTAGAGTAAATATGGCCGAAGGAGTTTTAACCATTTATGGCGAGGATTTCCGATTTATTTTATTGCCCAAACCTGAGGTTCTTAACAAACAAATGTGTGAGAATGTGCTTACTACACTATTTACAAGAGAGATACAATCCATCTTCACCGAACTTGGCTTTGATCCCAACAAGCCCATTCGTGAGCAGGAGCCCAATCCTTTGCCAGACCGCAAAGCCCTTGATGATATTGTCTTTGATGCCCTAGGGCTCTCAGAAGAAGAACGCAAAGAGGTTTACTGGGCAGTGGCAGAGCTGGTGAAAAATAGGTTAGAGAAGGCGAGGGGTGTGTAGGAGAGGAAAGTAGTATGACGGATTATCTTCTTTATGCCGCTTATGGATCCAATCTTCTGAGAGAAAGATTGATGGTCTATATCAAAGGGGGGGTGTTTATGGGGAGGGAGTATGTAGGCTCAGAAGATAGGTCAGAACCCCAGGACTTTGGGTGGGTTCGCGTTCCTTACAGACTGTATTTTGCAAATAGCTCACCAAGATGGGACAACAAAGGAGTTGCCTTTTTATCTATCGTTAAAGAGACAAATCCAGACTTGTTTGCTATAGTGCGCTTATGGAAGATTTCCGCAAAACAATTTGAAGATATACAAGAACAAGAAGGTTCTTGGTACAATGAGATTTTGTCATTGGGTCAGATAGAGGATATACAGATAAAAACCTTGACCGGGAATTTTGAAAATTGTAAAAATGAACCATCCGAAAAATATCTTTCGATAGTCAAAGCAGGTTTGAAGGAGACTACAGGTTGGGATGATGAGAAAATTGAGTTTTATCTCAAGAATTTTTTATGAAAGAAATGGGTTCTGATTATTTGCAACTCTTAGGAGAACAATGGCTTGAGGCTAAAATCCAGAGGATGAAAAATCTTTTGAAGATTGCTGAGCCTGATGAGGCGCTTTATCGCGAGATGATGCTTTCTCTTGGGTATCCGAAAAACAAGACCCCATTTTTAGAACTTGCTTTACTCCTTCCCTTCAAAGAGGTAAGAAAGCTAAAAGATCGGGAGACAATAGAAATAGCGCTTCTTCACCGTGCTGGATTTGTGGATTGGAAGGGGGAAGTGCCCGAACATTTTGATTTGTCGTTGAAAATGGATAAAAGTGTATGGGACTATCGGAATATCAGGCCGGCCAATTATCCTGAGAAGAGAATAGCGGGGATTGCTTTTCTTTTAAGCCAGACGGTATCTTCGGGACTGGTCGATTATTTTTTGGAGAGAATAGCAAAGGCAATGATCCCTGTTTGCACTCCTGAAGCGGCCAAACAATGTGTGCTAAAGATAATGGAATTCAGTGGTTTAGGGATTCAAAGAAAAACGGAAATGTTTTTTAATATTATTTTGCCTTTTGCGATGGCTTATGTTCAAAGTGAACAGCAAGAGATGGTGAGATTTTTGCAAAACATTTTTGACTTGCATCCGCCTCTTTCAAAAAATTCGGTTATAAAATATTTTTGTGCTTCATTGCCAGAGGGAACCAGTTATGAGACGATTTGTATTTCCACAAAAACTTATTTTGGGGTACATTTCTGGTACCTTCACCATAAAAATGGCAATCTCTGAGAATGGAATGTCAACAAAAAAAGAGAGTCGTACTCTGAATGAGTGATACCATGAGATGTGGTTTTGCTATGCCTGCTGTTTTTCATCATGCTTGCTGAAACATGGTGATAGCCAGAATTCTTCTCCCGATACCTTTCCAAAAACTCCCTTCCCCCTTGCATTTTTCTCCACAACTGGCTATAATAAAGCGTGAGCACAACAACGGAGCTGATATTAAAAAAAGAAGGAGGCCCTATGTGGACAGAAGAAATGGACAAGGAACTACTTGATCTTTTGACCCAGTATAGCTATGCCCCTGAACTTCTCGATCTGGCGGTGGAGCAGAATTTTCCCCGTCTTACACGAGCAGAGGTCTATCAGCGGATTTTCTACCTGCTTGGCAAGGTACAGCTTCTCCCCTCTGAAATTCCTCTTGAGTGGACAGCCTTTCTTTCCTATCATCAGGAACTGATGCGAAAGCTCGGTCGGCCTGTATCCATTCAGGTGGCTTTCTTGGACTATTTCTATGAACGCAAAAACTACTACCATGATCCGATGGTTATCGAACGAAGTATTTACAATTATACCCGCAATCAGACCTTTATCGATTCTCTCACCGGGCTTTATAACTACCGTTTTCTCCGGGATTTTCTCCAGAAGGAGAGCCGTCGGGCCAACAGGCACGGGGAAATGTTCAGTGTGATTCTCATTGATATTGATGATTTCAAGTCTATCAATGACAAGTTTGGCCATCTTGCCGGCGACATGGTCCTCCAGCATACTGCCAAAATGATGCTCGAGGTACTCCGTCAGGAGGATATTGCCGTACGGTATGGGGGGGACGAGTTTATGATTATTTTGCCTGAGACAGACCTTGAGGGGGCGAAGCGGTGTGCCGACAGGGTGCTTGCCCTGATGAAGGAGTCCACCCTCTATGTCCATGATACTCCCCTTCACGTGAGCTACAGCATGGGCCTTGCCACGTTCGGCTACCATAGCAAGGAATCATTGCTCCTTCTGGAACTTGCGGATAGGGCCCTCTATGAGGCCAAGAAAGCTGGCAAGGGGTGCTGGAGAACCACCGAACAGGTTTACCTCACCTCGTCCTCATAGAAGTACGAATCGTAGATTTCCGGACAGTGTTTCTTGAGATCCTCTCGTAAAACCTGCTGGATTTCCTCGTGGGTGGTGAGTTTTTTCACCGTATTCCACAGTTCTTTTGTCTGCTGAACCGAAGATTTCAAAAGAATAGATTTCACGAGGGGAAGATAGGCCGGATTGACGCTGAAGATACGAAGCCCCATTCCCAAAAGAAGTCGTACATAGAGGGGATCTCTTGCCATTTCTCCACACACCGAGACTGGCTTTTTGTTGGCGTTAGCCGCTCGAATGGTGAGACGAATGAGGGCAAGTACCCCCGGGTTGAGAGGCTGGTAGTATTCGCTGACATTGGGGTTGCCTCTATCGGCAGCGAGGGTATATTGGACAAGGTCGTTTGTCCCTATACTGAAGAAATCCACCTCTTTGATGAGAGTAGAAGCCATCAGGGCCGCCGAAGGGATCTCTATCATGATCCCCAAAGGAATGCGGTAATTGAAGGGTCTTCCCTCTCGTTTGAGGTCTGAGATACACTCCTGGATAATCTCTTTGACCTGACGCACCTCACTGAGGCTCGAAATCATAGGAATCAAAATCCGTACATTGTCATTGAACACACTGGAACGCATGATAGCCCTGAGTTGCTGTTTGAAGAGTTCTTTTTCCTTGAGGAAGATACGGATAGACCTCCAGCCAAGGAAGGGATTGGCCTCCTGGACAGGATTGGCCAAAAACTTGTCCCCCCCAAGATCAAGGGTTCGAATGGTGACAGGTTTTCCGGCAAACAGGATGAGAAACTCTCTATAAAGGTCAAATTGCTCGTTTTCGTTCATCATACGCTGGTTCTGTATGAAGATCATCTCACTCCGGAGAAGCCCTATCCCTTCTGCCCCATGACGCATGGCGATATTGAGTTCCATGGAGTTGGATACATTGGCCATCAGGGTAATTCCTACCTCATCGGTGGTACGGGAGGGGAGGTTGATGAGGTTGAAGTTAGCCTCTTCCTGGGCTTTGTAATTCTTTTGAAGCTCGTGATAGGTATTGATAGTGGCCTCATCTGGGTTGATGATCACCACCCCTTTGTAACCATCGACAATCATGATGTCGTCTTTCTTGATGAAGTTGAAGAGGTCCTTGATACCAAAAACAGCAGGTATCTCCAGAGACTCAGCGATAATAGCCGCATGGGAGGTGGTACTTCCTGTTTCTGTGGCAATACCCAGGACTGCCCCCTGTTCAAGGTGAAGGACCTCTGCCGAGGAAATCTCTTCAGCTACAATGATGGCGGGGTTGTCCTTTGAGGGTCGTTCAAGGACCCCACCCTGAAGATTATGGGCAATACGATTGGCAAGCTCCTTGATATCTAAAAATCTTGCCTGAAAATAATCGCTCTGGAGTTCTTCAAAGCGCTTTTTGAGCTGAGAAAGCTCATAGTGGAGAGCCGAAAGAGCGTTGTAATAGTCGGTCTGGATACGCTTCACCACATCCTTTTGGAAAAAGTCCTCCTGGATGAGGTTGTAGTGAAAGTCAAGGACACTGGTATTTTTGTCGGAGAGGCGCTGCTGGGCCTGTTGACGCATGAGAAGCGTTTCCTGCCGGATGGCTTCAAGTGCCCTCTGATAGGCTTCTACCTCTTCCATCACCCGTTCGGCTTCGATACGGGTATAACGAATGTTTTTCATGAGGTCGTGGCGGAGAATAACCCGTCCAATCGCAATACCCCGCGAAATAGGTATTCCTCTCAAAAAGTAACCCATAACTTTCTCCTTTTTCCATCTCCATTATACCACTTTTTCAAAAAAGGTGCAATATTTTGAGGTCTTTGCACATTCGTGCGAAGACCTCAAAAAAGTAATAAAAAAACGAAAAATAGTATAAAAATATTCCTTATGATGATAAGTGATGCTCTATTTTTTAACTAAAAAGACAAATAAGCTTCTGTAAATAGAAAAAGCGGGGTTTCAGGGGCGTAGCCCCTGACCTAAGTAGGACAAGAAAAAACCTGCAAGGGTATCATTTTTGTTTTTTTTAGCCTTTTCTGAGAATCTCCTGAGCCACCCGAACCGCATCCACCGCATCCACGGCATAGTATGCCCCGATACTTGAGGCAAACTGTCGGGTTACAGCGGCTCCCCCTACCATCACAGGGGTTTTCATATTTTCCTTTTCAAGAAGCTCCATAAATTCAGCCATTCTGGGCATGGTGGTGGTCATCAACGCTGATAAGCCAATAATATCTGCCTGATGTTCCCTTGCCACCTCATAGATCCGCTGGGCCGGGACATCCTTGCCAAGGTCTATCACCTCAAAGCCCTGATTGCGGAGCATGAGGATGACAATATTTTTGCCAATATCATGCACATCCCCCTGCACAGTGGCAAAGACGAGCTTCCCCTGCGACTTCTGACCCTCTGAGCGAAGGAGAGGCTCAAGCCTGGCAAAGGCCTTTTGCATGGTTTCGGCCGAAAGGAGAAGCTGGGGCAAAAAGTACTGCCGTTTCTCGTACAACTGCCCAACCTCTGTGATCGCAGGGATGAGAAGCCTGTCAAGAATATCCTTGGGAGCCAGGGAGTGGGAAAGTGCCTCAGCCAGAAGCCCCTCAATGGCATCCTTTTGTCCCTTGATAACCGCTTGCCGGATTCTCTCTTCAAGTGGCATATCTTTTGTCTGGGAGGAAGAAACAGAGGGAGGGGTTGTCCCTTTTTGGCCGGAGTAGAGACGAATATACTCCATGGCCGAGGGATCTCGCTCAAGAAGCACATCTGATGCCCGAACAAGCCCCATCTGTTGTTCGTCTAAGGGATTCACAATCGCCGAGGTAAGCCCGGCCTCCATAGCCATGGTGAGAAAGGCCTGATTGATAAAGGCCCTTGCAGGGAGGCCAAAGGAAACATTGGACAGCCCCATGGTGGTGAAAAGTCCCAGTTCCTCTCGAAACATCCTGAGGGTTTTCAGGGTTTCCTTCGCTGAACGTTGATCAGAGGATACCGTCATAACCAACGGATCCGCCAGAATATTCTTTTTGTCTATTCCTGCTTTCTCCGTGGCTTCAAGAATGCGTCTCATGAGAGCCACGCGTTTCTCTGCTTTGTCGGGAATACCATGCGCATCAATGGGAAGGGCCACAAAGGCGGCTCCATATCGCTTCACATGAGGCAGGAGAGCAAGTCTCTCTGGCTCCGCGGTGAGAGAATTCAAAAGGGGTTTCCCTGGGTAGATTTTCATTCCCTGGATAGCGGCGGAAGGAGACGAGGTATCAATGGCTAACGGTACCCTGACTACGGTAGAAAGGAGATTGATGGCATTTTCCATCAAGGTAGCCTCATTGGCCTGGGGGATACCCATATTCACATCGAGTACATGGGCTCCGGCCTGTTGCTGTTTGAGAGCCTCCTCACGCACAAGGGCAAATCCACCCGAGAGAATATCTTCCACCAGGGCCTTGCGTGCGGTGGGATTGATACGTTCACCAATCACGGTAAAGGGAAGATCATGCCCTATTCTGTGAAACTCAAAACGACTTGAGAGTTTGAGAAAGGTTACCGCTCGTTTCTGATAACGAAGGTATGGTTTTTCTTTTTGGCTTCGTTCAATGAGAAGCCGGATGTATTCTGGTGTGGTCCCACAGCATCCCCCTATCACACAGGCACCATGTTCAAGCATATGCAGAGCCGTTTCCACATAACTCTGTGGTGTTTCACTATAGTGGGTATGGCCATCGACGAGATGGGGAAGACCAGCATTGGCCTGAACGATGATCGGTGTCTCAAACAGATGCCCCACCCGTTCCATGATGGAGAGCATCTCCTTTGGACCAGTCCCACAGTTCATTCCCATGATATCGACACCAAGAGCCTCAAGGGTGGTAAAGGCGGCCTCCGGGCTTGTTCCTGTGACCATGCGGCCATCAGATTCAAAGGTCACACTGGCAATGATCGGAAGATCGCATACCTCTCTTGCGGCAAGAATGCCCGCCTTGAGTTCTAAGATATCAATATGCGTTTCAAAAAAGAGGGCATCCGCTCCCGCATTGGCCAAAGCCACAATCTGTTCTTTGTAGATATCCATCATCTCTTCAAAAGAGATATCCCCTAAGGGCTTCACAAAATGCCCTGTTGGTCCAATATCAGCCGCCACAATAGCCCGTCCTCGTGAGGCTTCTTTGGCATTTCTTACCCCGGCTGCATTGAGTTCTTCTAACCGGTGGGCAAGCCCATAGCTTTCGAGTTTGATTCTATTGCCCCCAAGGGTATTGGTGATCACAAGATCACTTCCTGCTTCAATGTAGGCCCGGTGAACACTCTGAACAATCTCTGGTCTGGTCACATTCCAGAGTTCTGGGCAATCTTCTCCCTTCAGACCATATTGTTGGAGAAAAACTCCCATAGAACCATCGCTGTAGGCCACCCCATGTTTGGCCTTTTCAAGAAACTCCTGCCATGTCATATACCCTCCAAAAACGAGAGAATATCCTGATATATCTCTAGCCTATTTCTTTCCATCAAAAGATGATGGTTGCCAGGATAGAGTTTCACCTCTAAGGACGGAAAGAGCCTCTGAAGAACAGGAAGGTTGTACTTCCAGTCCACGACGCTATCCTCTCTTCCCTGCACCATCAGGACGGGAAATGTTCCAAAAGAAGGATACAGGATAACCCTTTCATGCCAGTTTCTTGCCGCTCGAAGCCAGGAGAGATGGACCTTTTTCTCCTGAAGGGGGTCTTTGTTGTAGATAAAATCCAGAAAATCCTTGTCTGAGGTGGTTTTGTTCTGAGAACGGGGAACCTCTGTCAAAATCCCCCCAAGGATATTGTAGCCCATGAGAGCCATGTTCCAGTTAACAAGTCGCACAAGGGGAGAAACAAGCACCAATTTTTCTATCCGTTTTTCTCTTCTATGGTTGTGAAGGTACTCAATCCATACCGAACACCCTGTACTGAAACCCATGGCCACAAAGCGTTGGGGAACATCCACCCTTTGAAGGACACTCTCGAGAGCCTCAGCATACTCAGAAAAATCCTCTATCCCTGTTCGAAGCCCACTGGAAAGTCCATGTCCGGGCAAATCCATCGCCACAATGGTGTACCCTTGAGCAAGAAAAAACTCATAAAAAGCCCCATAGTTTCCCACATGATCAAGATATCCATGCACAAAGACAATGGTTTTCTGAGACTTTTGAGGCAGAAACTTGAGCACAAACACGGTATTTGTCCGCTGCCATGACACCACAAAACTCTGGATCCGGACTCCTTCCCACGAGAGATGATAAAAGTGAAGATAGTCACCTAAGATTTCCGTTGCATTGGTTTTTCCATTTGCCTGAAAGGCAAGATTTGTCCACTTCGTATAGGTATTTGTTTGGGCATACCCAAACCCCACCAAAAGAAAAAGACTACACAATACGAGACCTTTGCACGAATGTGCGAAGGTCTCAAAAAAGTAATAAAAAAACAAAAATAGTATAAAAATATTCCTTTTCGTAATCAATAATTCTATTTTTTTTGAATAGAAAAGACAAGTAAGCCCCTGTAAACAGAAAAATCGGGGTTTCAGGGTCGAGAGCCACAAGTTCACCGTTGTGGTACTCGTATACTGTAAACAGAAAAATCGGGGTTTCAGGGGCGCAGCCCCTGACCCAAACAGGGCAAGAAAGCACCCGTGCAAGGGTCTCAATACTCTTTTCATGGATTCTCCTGACAATATTTTGAGATAAGATAACGGGTATCCCCATATTTTTCAAGAAGGGAGTAGATGCTTCCCTCTGAAACGCCTATCTGGGTGATCTGGTCAAGCCATTTGTCCTTGTCGCTATATTTGATTCGGCTGGATGGATTGAAGTAGGCTATGGCATTTTCCACCGTGAGGATAAAGGGAGGAAAACCGTCCCCTACGAGAAGGTAATTCAGCACAATATTTCCCGTGCGGTGATTCCCCTCGATGAAGAGCTGGGGCTGACTGAGAGCAAGGGTATAAAACTGGGCAGCCTTGCGAAGGGAGGGGAGTTTTTTGCCCTTTTCTTTGTACCACTTGAGAATTCTTCCTATCCTTTTCTGAAACCTTTCCCTTGTACTGAGGATATGCTGATGAAACTCGAACCGTTTTGCCGGGTCTTTTCCACAAAGCACAATGTGGTTGAGTTCCAGCATAGCATATACCCCCGCAGGATTAAAGAGGTCTATGTCCTGGGCAAGAAGGGTATTGAGATACTCATACGCTAAAAGAATATGCTCTATAATTTCCAATGTCATCGGTTCACGTTTTGTTTCGAGTTTGGCATTGATCTCGTCAAAGTGGTAGTAAACCTCCAAAAGGCTTTCCCGAATAGCGGGAAGGTTAAAAAGACATCCCTTTTTCATCGTGGGGTAAGTCTCTCTCGAATATACCCATTATTAGGATTGATGGAGAGACCCTTTTCCCACATGAGACGGGCATCAGCCGGTCGTTTCAGGGCCTCATACACCATCCCGATATGGTAATAGACCTCATCAAGCCCTTCAAAGGTCTCTATCCCATCTAACTTCAAGAGAATCCAGGCAAAAACCTCAAGGGCCTTTTCATACTCTCCCTTCTGGTAGTAAATCCATCCAAGCGTGTCTTTGTACGCAATGTTTTCCGGTTCTTCTTCAAGGGCTTTCTGAACATAGAGAAGAGCCCTGTCAAGGGAAACCTTCTTGAGAGCATAGATATAGGCCAGAAGATTATAACTCGAAGCAGACGGCTCAATAGCAAGAGAGGTTTCCAGTGCCTTGCTTGCCTCATCAAGCCGTTGCAGGAGAAAAAGAGAATTCCCAAGGGAATAGTTGACTGAGGCCGTGTTGGAATACTGTTTGGCCTTCTGGAAGGCCTCAATGGCCTGAAGGTGAAGGTTTTTCTGCTGAGCTATAAGCCCGCTATAGTACCAGAAGCGGTAGTTTTGTTCCGGGGTTTTGGCGAGTTTTTCTGCCTGGGCGTAGGAAAGCTGGGCGCGGTAGGTATTGGTATTCTTCGTGTAGAGAAAGGCAAGGGCTAAATGCAGATCAAAGCCCTTTTCTTTTATTTTGTCTTCGGGAGCTTCTCTCAGATACTGTTCATAGCGTTTGATAGCTTCTCCATAGCTTTCTGTTTCTTCATAGAGGGAGGCTAATGTCAGAAGAGCCTCAAGCCGGAGATCCTTTTCTTTTTCGAGGGGGGTGATATACTGGATGGCGAGATCCGTTTTGCCCACCTGATAAGCATAATATCCAAGGAGAAACAGCATTTCCCTCTTTGTTTTGGTGTCTCCTATGGCCTCTGCGGCCTTGAGTTTTAGATAATTGGCATAAAAAATACGGGTGGGATTTGCCTCATATTCCTTGATGAGATCATTGATGAGGGTAATCACCTCCCTGTACTTTTTTTGGCCGTAAAGACGGTAGGCTTTCGCCAGAGGGGAATCTTTCTCATAGGCTGTGGCTAACCTTTCCCAATCCTTCAGGCCTAAAAAAAACGAGGTTTGAATACGGATCAGGGCCACATCCGCACTATAAAAGAGTTCAGGAATGTTTTTCACCATATCATAGGCCTTTTGTACCTCAAGAAGCTGCTGATACCCGAAAGCTAAATACCTATCAAGGTTATAATCCTGATCAAAGAGGTTTTTTGCCTTTTCGAGAAGCGTTACCCCTTCTCTGTAGTTCTCTTTTCGAAGCTCAATAAGTCCAAGGAGAAAGTAGCTCTGATACACAGGCTGGCGAGAAGATTCCTCATCCTGTCCGTTGGTGATCACCCGCCAGAAAAATCCCTTGGCCTGTTCAAAACGTTGCTGATTATAGAGAAGAAACCCCCGATAGAAGTTGCCCAGCACATTCTCCGGGTCAATAACCAGAAGTTGTGAGAGCCCTCTCTCAAAATCTGCCCACTGCCCAAGGGCTTTTTTTACATCAAGATAGCCATACAAAACCTCGCGGTTGGTGGCATAGTTGGTATAGGCAAGATCAGCAAGATAATCCACTAACGAATAGAGTTTTTCCGCAGGCATCAGGGTATATTGTTTCTGTTGCAAAAGGCTGGCACTGATAGAGAGAATCATCTGAAAACTATAGGGGTTATGATACCCATTTTCAGCCAGTTGTCCTAAGACAAGAAGAGCCTCCTCTCTTTTTCCTTCATAGGCCAAAGAAACTCCATACGCATACTGAGCCTCAATCTGGCTTGATAGAAGATTCTGGACTATACCCGTTGCCTGTGAATATCCTACATTTGCCAGAAAAAAGACCCATAACCATATTTTTTTTATCATATACACTCCTTCGATTATGAGCTATATAAAAGATCAAGGGCATTCAAGACCCCACCAAGAACCGTGTCCACAAGAAAAGAAAAAAACGGTGAGTTTACAAACAGAATGATCAGAATAATTCCCAACGGGAAAAGATACGGTTCTATTTTCTGCTGCCATGTGGCGGGCAGAAGGCTTAGTACCACACGAAAACCATCTAAAGGCGGGAGGGGGAGCAGATTGAAAAAAGCCAAAAAAAGATTGACGGTAATGAGATGAAAAAAAAGATTTAAGGGAAAAACGAGGGTAATTCCTACAAGAATGGCGGCCACAAGAATATTCATCGTTATCCCGGCAAGCGAAACGGTGAGGTTTCCCCATCGCCAGCTTCGGAACTTGGAGGGGTTTATGGGTACAGGTTTTGCCCATCCAAAGATACTCCCACTTGTGAGGTACATCAACAGAGGAACAATTACTGTGCCTACAGGATCGATATGGGCAAGTGGTGAAAGAGAAAGCCTCTTGTTTTGCTTGGCAGTATCGTCTCCCCACCAGAGAGCCACGACTCCATGGGCTATCTCATGAAGAATAATCGAATACAGAATACCGAGAGCAAACAAGATCCAGAAAGCAAGAGACCCGAGAGAAAACTCCTTCATATCTACTCCATTTTCATGCTAAAAATATACAGCAAAAGAAGAGAAAAAGCAAAAAAGCCTCTCTTCAAAAAAGTCTCCATGAGGCGTTTATCAAAAGTGAGCCCATGATGGTATATCATGGGCTCACACGCTGTTTTTCCAGAATATGCTGGTCTCTTAATACCGGTAATGCTCTGGTTTGTATGGGCCTTCTATCGGCACACCAATATAGGCGGCCTGTTTGGGAGTGAGTTTGGTGAGTTTTACCCCTATCTTTTCAAGGTGGAGGCGTGCTACCTCTTCATCAAGGTGTTTGGGAAGTCGATAGACCTTTTTCTCATAGGTCTTCCAGTTTTTGGCAAGGTCTATCTGGGCAAGGGTCTGGTTGGAGAAGGAGTTGGACATGACAAAAGAGGGATGGCCTGTGGCACACCCAAGGTTGACAAGCCTTCCCTCAGCCAGAAGATAGATCACATGCCCATCGGGGAAGATGTACTTGTCATACTGGGGCTTGATGGTGATGCGTTTGATGCCGGGATAATTGTTGAGCGCGTCCACCTGGATTTCATCGTCAAAATGCCCGATGTTACAGACAATCGCTTCGGACTTCATCTTCTCCATGTGTTCAATACGAATCACATCGCAGTTACCCGTGGCGGTAATATAGATATCCGCTATACCGAGGGTGTCTTCCACGGTGGTGACCTGATACCCCTCCATGGCTGCCTGAAGGGCATTGATAGGGTCTATTTCGGTGACAATGACCCTTGCTCCCATCCCACGAAGGGCCTGAGCACATCCCTTTCCCACGTCTCCATAGCCACACACTACAGCCACCTTTCCAGCAATCATCACATCGGTAGCCCGTTTGATACCATCAATGAGAGACTCGCGGCATCCATAGAGGTTATCAAACTTGGACTTGGTGACGGAATCATTCACATTGATCGCAGGGACAAGCAGTTCTCCCTTTGCCTGCATCTGATAGAGACGATGAACACCGGTGGTAGTCTCTTCAGAAATACCATGCCAGTCCTTCACCACCTCGTGCCAGAAGCCAGGACGCTCTTTTTGAACCTCTTTGAGAAGGCTCAGGATAATAGCCTCTTCCTTGCTTTCCGGTTTTTTGTCAAGGAGCTTGGGGTCCTTCTCAGCATAATACCCTTTGTGAATGAGAAGGGTGGCATCTCCTCCGTCATCCACAACCTGATTTGGCCCCTTTCCACCGGGGAAAGAAAGGGCCTGCAGTGTACACCACCAGTATTCCTCAAGGGTTTCCCCCTTCCACGCAAAGACGGGAATACCGGCCTTGGCAATGGCGGCGGCTGCGTGATCCTGAGTCGAAAAGATATTGCAGCTTGCCCATCTCACGTCAGCCCCGAGTTTTGCCAAGGTTTCAATGAGAACGGCTGTCTGTATGGTCATGTGCAGGGAACCAGTGATTCTCACCCCTTTTAAGGGCTGGGAGGGGGCGTATTTTTCGCGAATAGCCATGAGCCCTGGCATCTCCTGCTCGGCCACCTCAATTTCCATACGGCCCCAATCAGCAAGACCAATATCCTTTACCTTGTATTCCATAGTATCCTCCTTCAGGATAATTTTTCAAAAAGAGGGGACAAGTACGAACTGATATCCACTCGGATCGGCATGAGATAGAGGGCATACTCCGGGTATTCCATGACTTTTTCCAGAACAAAACGAGCCCAACTAATATTTCCCTCTAAAGAGAGATCATACCCGTCTCCAATGGGGACGCGATTTTTCTCTCGCCAGTAGGCAAGGCTTTTCTCGGTGAGAATGGGACTCACCCCCCACCATACCGAAAGCCCCTGGCAGTGTACCATGTACTCCTCAAGAATACCCTTCTCAAAAAAGGGCTGGGTGAGAAAGGCTTTGGCTCCGGCTTTTATTTTCTGTTCTACGTAATTCATCTCTTCACGGAGAGACTGACGATAGGGATCAATGGCGCCATACAGTTGTAAGGAAGGGTCTATCTGCCTCAAAGCTGAAAGCATTTCCAGAGAGGACATCCCTTTTTTTGTGTTTTCCTTTTCCTGATCTCCCTGTATAACCAGAATCTCTGAAATACCATGGCTTTTGAGTGTCCGATAAAATGTCTCTATCTTTTGTGGTTCTACATCACAGGCCCGAACATGGATAATCACAGGATAATGCCCCTCTACCCAGCGGGAAGCCTCCCAGCTTCTCGTCTCAAGTCTCGTGAGATCAGGGATATTGATATGGGTAATAGCCGAGATATGCTCTTTTGCCCAGCGCACCTCTGAGACAAAGCTTTCTCTTTCTCGTGGAACAAGTTCAAGAGAAATTGACATCGCATCCTCCTTTTCCTTTTTTCATCAGAAGAGCAAATAACCTCAGATTCGATTTGGCTAACGGATAATAGGCTTCCTTTACCACTGAAAAACCAGCTGCCCCGAGTAGAGAAACGATGTCTTCTACTGCAAAACCCATCCAGTAATCATGGTACACCTCTCGAAGCTTTTCCTCCTGATGAGGGAGAAAATCCACAACAGCCACATATCCCCCCTCTTTGAGTACACGCGCCATCTCGTTTGCCCAGAGAGTAAGATTTGGCAAATGGTGGAGGGTGAGGTTCAGGGTCACAAGGTCCATTTCTCCATCTTTGAGGGGGAGGTCTTCAATATCCCCCTGCCGGAATTCCACTCTGGGTTCTTCGAGAAACCGCTGTCTTGCCAAGGAAAGCATCTCTAAAGAATGATCCACGCCAATAACCCTCTCGGCTAGAGAGAGAAGCGTTGAGAGCCCCTCACCACTTCCACAGCCCAAATCTGCACAGCGGCGAATACCCGAAAGTCCCTCCAGAAGGGGCTTCATGGGATCTACGTTGCCCAACAGCTCTTCTCGTAGGGTGTTCCAGCGAGAGGCAATATCATCAAAAAATCTCTGGGTGGACCTTTTCTTTTTCTCTTCCCATTCTCTGGCTCTCTTGAGGTCTTCTTCGTAGAGGGGGCCTGTGAGTTCATCTTTGATGAGAGAAAGCCACTTTTCCTTCTTCCAGATATCAGAGAGACGATAATACGCCCAGAGCCCCTGTCGTCGTACAGAAACAAGATCAGCCTCGTACAGGATGCCTAAATGCCGGGAGATTCGAGATTGCCCCATCTGAAGAATATGGACAATATCATTCACACTCCACTCATGGAGAGAGAGAAGTTTGACAATCCGAAGACGGGTCTCATCCGAGAGAGCCTTGAGCCATTTGAGGTCAATCATTATATCAATATATCCAAATATATTTATACAGTATTATAAGCCATCTCGGGAAATTTTGCAAGAAAAATCGCTCGAAGAAAAATTTTCATGAATAAAAAGCTGTCGTTCCACATATGAAACTGAATACCTATTTTCACATTTGACAAAGAAGGGGCAACGAAGGGATAATAAGGAGGAACTATGAAGAGGAGGAAGAAGTATATGGTTAAATCGAAGGTAAAGAGAT
>JABLXN010000014.1 GCA_013177995.1 Brevinematales bacterium
ACAAGGGCCGGTTTGTCTTTTTTATTCAAAAAAATTGGTTTATTTATTACAGCACGGAATATTTTGATACTAATTTTTGTTTCTTTATTACTTTTTTGAGACCTTTGCACATTCGTGCAAAGGTCTCAAAAAAGAATTTTCCCAAAAGTTGACAACCTCTTTTTTCTCCCCTACAATAACACAAGGAGGTCATCATGAATTTTTCAGAAATCGAACTTTTTGAAATTGCGAGATTGATCAAAGAAGAAGAAAAACGTTTCCTTGAAAAGGTCAAAAACACTCTTTCTGCAACAGAAGAACTTACCAAAGAAATAGAAATCCTTGTCCTTTTTTATGCCCGCCAAGAGAAACAGAAAAAAAGAGAACAGAAAATCTGCAACTATATAGACAACGAAGAAACCCTCGCCTATCTCAAAGAAAATTTTGCGGATATTCTGGCTTTTAGTGAAAAGAATTTTTCTCACGCAACCCCAAAAGAAATTCTTGCCTTCTGGCTTGATACTCACAAAAGGGTCCTGGCCTTTTTTGACAATCTTTTTACCTCTACCTCTGATACTGTTTTGCAAACAGATATCCGACTGATTATAGAAAAAGAGCAGGAATGGAGACAAAAATTACAGGAAGAGATGACTAAACTGAAATAAGAAAGACAATACTGAACCATCGAAAAAGATCTGGAAGATGATTTTTTATGTTTCTTAGAAAAAGGCTTTTCTCAAAATGTCCCAAAACTGAAAAGAGGCTATTACCTTGTTTCAGCAAAGGCCTCCGTTTGCTGAAACATCGACATAGCAAGCAGCCAAACACTTCCCACGTTCTCTCTCCAAAGAAGCATACCTCTCACACCCCTTTACCCATGCCCCTTTTTTGTTCTTGAAAGAAACTCCACACAGAGAAGCGCCTGATCATCGACATTCTTCTCTCCCCACCCAAAACGAATAACCTCCTGGCGAATAGCCTCCACACAGCGCTCGGGAGAGAGATGGGCATACTGCAGAACCACCTTTTCCAGTTTTTCCACCCCAAACCATTCTCCATCCCTATTCTGAATATCCACCAGCCCATCGGTAAAAAGAAACATCTTGTCATGGGGATTCATCTCAAGCTTTTGACTTTCAAAAACCGGATCAGAGAAAACCCCCAAAATCGTTCCCTTTGTATGGAGGGGGGTCAAGGTATGCTCATGAGAAGAATAATAGAGAAGTGGCATATGACCCGCCGAAGTATAGGAAAGGGTTCCCTTCTCTAAGTTCAAAAAAGCATAAAAGGCCGTCACATAAAACCCTACATCCCGCAGGGTTTTCAAAAAGTCCCGATTGACCTCCGCACATACCTGGGCCGGATCCTTCTCCCAACCCGAATGATTGATAAACGCTACCTTGGTCATAGAAGTAAGAAGCGCAGAAGGGATCCCATGCCCCGACACATCCGCCACCACAAAGGCATAACCATTCCGACCCACACGAATAATATCTAAAAGATCTCCTCCGATGGTTTCCGCTGGCTGATACCAGAAAGCCCAGCGAAACTCACTCCTTTCCACAGAAGACTGCGAAAGCGGCATAAAAGCCATTTGAACCTTCCGGGCCATCGCTAACTGCTCATTAAGATTGAGATTAATCGACGCAAGAAGAGAAGCCGTTTCCCTCTCCTTCTCTTCTACAAGATTTTTCAGTTCTTCATAGTATTCCTTGAGTTTTTGATCGGCCACCCGGTGATGGGAAAGGTATTTTCGTAAACTCTGAAGAAATTGCCGATATTCAAGAGTCTCAAAAGAGCTTTGCCTGCCCAAAGAAAACCACATGGCTACGGCTACCCCCGTGTTCACCACAAGGAGCCCCAGAAGAATCCAGAAAGAAACCCCTCCATGAAACCATAGAGTTCCTCCAGCCAGGAGAAGCGTTATTCCCATCAGCACACCGCATGCCACTTTACAGGAGTCTCCCATGATGCCCTCCTTATTTTAGACAACTTTCCTATTTGAGCATTGAACGAAGTATCTCATTCTCTTCAAGAAAACTCAAAAGTTTCTCCACACTCCCTTTTTCTGAGAGAATCGTATAGTAGTTTTCTTTCATCTGTGGGGCAAGCTTTACCGCTTCACGAAACGTCTCAAGAGAAAGGGGATTCTCCCGCATAAAAGCAAGAAAACCAGATTCCTCAATAGCCTTGCGAATAAGCGGTTCGGTCTTTTCCTGAAGAAGACTCACAGCATAACTCGCCACTCCCACCTGAAGTCCGTGAAGACTCGGTTTCTCCGCTACCTTATCATAGGCATGAGAAATCAGATGTTCACTTCCACTGGCTGGACGACTGCTTCTGGCTACTTCCATCGCAATTCCGGACATCATCAGGGATGTGGCAATAACTCGCAAAAAGTCCGGATTATCCAATCGCTTCTCATCATAGTAGAGAAAGGTATCCGCCGCACTTCTGGCCATATTGGCAGCAAAATCGTTCACTGGTTCTTTGGTACGACGATAGGCAAGTTTCCAGTCATAGACCGATGTAATCTTGCAAAAAAGATCCCCCATCCCCGAATAAAGAAACTTAGCCGGAGCCTTTTGAAGGACCTCCGTATCCACAATAACCGCCTGGGGAAGTTCCACCCGAAAACTTGTTTTTTTACCCCGAACAGTAAGCGAAGCCATAGGAGAACAGAAGCCATCATTGGAAACAGCTGTGGGTACAGAAAAAAGGGGAAGCCGCTTCAAAAAAGCCAAGTATTTGCCGATATCAATAGCCTTGCCCCCTCCAATGGCCACAATGGCCTCCACCGTGGAAGGAAGTTCCACAGCCATCTGAAAAATAGCCTCTACTTCTGTCTCTGTCGCTATGCTCTCAGCTACCACCTCTATCTCCGCGGAGAGAAGACTTACCTCTACCACAGGCTTCAACATTTCAGCCATCCCCTCTCCCCAGAGAAGAACAATACGCCTGTGGTCCTCGTCTCTCAGGTATTTACCTATCTTGTATAACGCCTTGGGTTTAATCCGTACAAGAGAAGGAACAGAAATCTCCATCTAAGCCTCCAGTTTTTTTATATCAATCTCACCAATATGCTCAAAAACATAATCCGGCTGATAGGGAAACTCTCTCAATACCTCCCGTGTACTGACTCCAGAAAGAACTAAAGCCGTTCTCATCCCCGCTTCCATACCCCCTAAAATATCTGTATCCATACGGTCCCCTATCATAAGCGTCTCCGTGGCATGACACCCAAGCTTTCGTTTGGCAATAAGCATCATCATAGGATTGGGCTTGCCCACAATATAGGGCTTTTTGCCTGTGGCTGCCTCAATAGCCGCCAAAATACTCCCACACGCAGGTTCAATCCCATCCTCTGCCGGGTCAATTACATCAGGATTAGTCCCAATAAACTTAGCCCCCTTCTCAATGAGACGAACGGCTTTTTTGAGCATCTCAAAATTAAAATGAGAGGTTTTTCCCACCACCACATAATCAGCCTGACTCTCGCTTATGGAAAAACCTACTCTATACATCTCCGTGGCAAGCCCCCCTCCTCCTATCACGTAAACCGTAGCGCCGGGCTTCTGAGAACGAAGAAATTCGGCTGTAGCCATAGCTGAAGTAATAAAATTTTCCTCCTTCACCCCACTGATCCCCAACGTCTCCAGCTTTCGTTTCAGGTCAAGGGGAGTCTGTTCAGAGTTATTGGTAAGAAAAAGAAAGGGTATGTTTTTTTCTAAAAGTTTCGCCACAAACTCCTTGGCTCCAGGAATGAGATGTTTCCCCCTATAGAGCACTCCATCCATATCAGAAATTACGGCCCGTATCATACTTCCTCCTATACAAACCTTACCACATCCTTCAGATCCTTGCGTTTCTTTGGTCCTGGACCGGGGTAATCAGGACGTGGATACCCCAAGGGAGTAAGAGCATACACCTCTTCGTGGGGACTCAGCCCCAGAACCTCTCTCACTACCTCTGGCTGAAAGGCCGCAATCCAGCAAGTGGCCACCCCTTCATTCGCCGCAGCCAAAATCATAAAGGTCATCGCAATAGCCACATCCGTTTCAAGCGATGAATACCCATCCTGAAGCCGTCTCCATGCTTCATTTTTGTCCCCAACCACAACTAAAACCTGTGGGGCATCATAAAACCAATCCTTAGCATAGGCATGCCTGAGAAGAGCAAGCTTCTCAGGAGAGTGTACGACAACAAATCGCCACGGTTGACGATTCGCAGCCGACGGAGCCAACCTCCCCGCCTCTAAAATTCTGTGAAGAACATCCTCTTCAACCGGCCGATGTGGATCATAACTTCGAATACTTGCCCGTGTGTGAATAAGATCCCAGAAATCCATATTTTCCTCCCTCTTCTTCTCCCTCAAGTATATCACAGGCAAAAGGTTTCGTCAAACTTTGAAAGAGAAAAACCTCTCTTCTACGACACAAAAAAGACAAATATCATCTGAAAATAGCTTATACAAAGAACTTAAAAAACCTAAAAAACCTTGCCAAAAAGTGGAGTTTGGAGGGATGATATATTTTTTCTATGGCTATCACCATGTTTCAGCAAAACTCATGAGAGAAGGGGAAGAAGAGGTGAGGTTTTAGCCTTTGGCTATTACCCTATTTCAGCAAAACCATATGCTTTGGGGTTAACTAGGATAGTACAATTGTTTCTTCGGCTATTACCTTATTTCAGCAAAATCCCTTCGTTTAGCTGAAACATGGTAATAGCACAAAAAAAATTTTCCACATAACAACTTTCTAACCACTTCTGGACAACCTTGACAATATTTTTTCGATAATATATACAGAGAAAAAACAGGAGGCCCCTATGACAAAAGATGTTTTCACCTACACCCAAGAAGAGACTGTACAGCTTTTTGAAGATCTCTTCTGGCACGGTAAAATCCGCTGTCCCCGATGCGAAAATTTCGCCTACCGACTTTCCAGTCGTCCTCTCTACCAATGCAAGCATTGCCGTTACCAGTTCTCCATCAAAAGCATTTCCATCATGCGCAAAAGTCATCTTTCCCTCAAAACCTGGCTTTGTGCCATTGCCATTATCTGTGAGGGAAACATTAACGGTGTTAGCCTTGCTAAACATCTTGGGGTAAGCTACAAAGCTGCCTGGCTTCTTTTTCACAAGGTCCGCAACCTGATGCGAGCCCTTTCTGCCAAGCAAAAACACCACCTTCGCCACCTCCTGCGAAAGTTTTTTCTTCTCCCTGGCATAAAAAAAGTCCAGAGGGAAAAGAAAAGGCCCTTTCAGCTTATCGAATGCGATAGTGTGGCCTCTCCCACCCATTTTCACATTCACCTTGTACAAAGTACATCATGCGATAGTCTTAAGACCCTCTTCTCCTCCAAAAATACTGCGGCGATTCTTGATGCCCCTGAAGCTTTTTCTCGTATCTTTCAGCAACTTGTTAGCCGACTTGAAAACCTCTACCACCATGGTTGTCGAAAACACCCTCAGCGCTACATTGATGAGTTTTGTCTTTTTTTGTTGTATCAGAACCCGGACATTCGAATGAAAAAGCTTTTGTCGATGATAAACAGGGAAGAGCTTCTGCTTCCTTACCGGACACTTATTGAGGAGCCAATCGTTTTGTAGGAAAGTCTTAGGGGGTGGCTTTTTCCTGAGGTGTTCAAACTTCTTGTCCTGAAAAGTATTCGAATTCTGCTTTTCGTGTGGATATTCGTTCGCAAAAAGAAAAAAAGTGAGACCTTTGCACGAATGTGCGAAGGTCTCAAGAAAGTAATTAAAAACAAAAATTAGTATAAAAATATTTCTTTAAGTAATCAATAATTCTGTTTTTTTTTGAATAAAAAAAGACAAATAATCCCTTGTAAGCAGAAAAAGCGGGGTTTCAGGGGCGTAGCCCCTGACCCAGAAAGGGCAAGAAAGCACCCGTGCAAGGGTCTCAAAGTGATGATTGAAGAGAGTTTATTCTTCGTTTAGGGGAAAGGGATATTGGAAGGGATTAAAAAGAAGGAAGAAGAAAGGGAAAAGGCTTATTACCGGCCTTTGCTATTACTTTGTTTCAGCAAAACCTATTGCTTTTTATCTGGACACTCACTGAGTTTGCACTTTGGCTATTACCCTGTTTCAGCAAAAGGGGGCTTTTAGCTGAAACAAGGAAATAGCAGAAAATCCCACGCCCTCTACCCCCTCACTTATCAGATTTAGGGCCCTTACCATAAATAAGCAAGGACCCTAAAAACTTTTCTCCCTCTTTAGTAATGCTTCTCGGCGTACCCCACCCATCCTCCTGCTTCAATGAGGGCTTTTTCAAATCCGCCAATAGTATAAGAGTAGGTTTTCTTCTTTCCTTCTGCTTCAAGGGTAATCTCTGCCGGATCAATGGAGATACGGGCATAGGTCTTCTTACCAGCGAACTCTCTAAACATCTCATCAATTGTCTCTTTGGGAAGTTCAATAGCCAACATCCCCCCGTTGAACATATTCTGACGAAAAATACGGGCAAAGTTCTCAGCAATCACCGTATAGATCCCGTTTACCTCGAGAGCCCAGGGAGCATGCTCACGAGAAGACCCACATCCAAAATTCGCCCGGGTAATAATCACAGACTTTCCTGGCAGGTCTCTTTTCGAATCAAAACCCTCAAGCTTCAGGTCCTCAAGACAGTAAGGCTTCAGGGCTTCTTTGGTTATTTCAGTGAGATATTTCGCAGGAATAATCTCATCTGTATTGATATCACTTCTATCAAGAAAAAGAACTTCTCCCTCAAACTTTCGCATGGTTTTCCTCCTTATTTTCCACGATAAAGGGGGGAATTCACAATCTTACCAGCAATAGCCGAAGCCGCTGCAGTGGCTGGACTCATCAGGTGCACCATTCCACCCTTCCCCATTCGACCATAGAAATTGCGATTCGTTGTGGCGGCACACACCTCGCCCTCTGCCAGCACCCCATTGGACATACCAAGACATGCCCCACAGGTAGGGTTGGTAATCGAAAACCCAGCCTCATAAAAGATTTTGAGAATACCCTCTTCCATAGCTCTGAAATAGATTTCAGGAGTCGCAGGAGAAAGAATACCTCGCACCGTAGGAGCAATCTTTTTGCCCTTCAACACCTCTGCCGCAATACGCAAATCCTCCAGCCGGCCATTGGTACAACTTCCAATATACACCTGATCGATAGGAGTACCCTCCATCTCTCTGACCGGTTTCACCTGATCAGGCTTATAACCATAGGTAACCATAGGTTCCAGATCGGAAAGATCATATTCAAGCACCTTCTCATAGTGGGCATCAGGATCAGAAACCCATTTCTGAAAATCCTGAAGAGCGGCTTCTTTGGAAGGATATTCGTCCTTGATAAACTTCCAGAGATACTCCACCGTGGTCATATCTGGATAACATATTCCACTGGTACCCCCTGCCTCAATGGCCATATTGGAAAGCGTCATCCGACTCTCCATGGACATGGCATCCACAATAGGCCCCGTAAATTCCATTACATGATCTGTAGCCCCATTCACCGAAATCTGAGAAATAATATATAGAATCACATCCTTGGCATAGACTCCCTCGGGGAGTTTTCCTTTGAGAACAAACTTGATGGTCTTCGGATACTTAAAAGCACACACACCTTTCAGGATACCCACCTCAAGATCCGTCGTTCCCACCCCCGCAGCAAAAGCCCCAAAAGCCCCATGGGTACAGGTGTGAGAATCTCCCATGATGATGGTATAGCCCGGGCGTACAAAACCCTGTTCAGGGAAAAGGGCATGACAAACGCCATTCCTCCCTACATCAAAAAAGTCTTTGATATTATGACGACGAGCCCAATCCCGAAGAATTTTATGCTGTGTAGCCGTTTTGGAATCCTTGGCTGGAGTCACATGATCAATCACTGCCTTAATTCGGTTAGGATCAAATACCCTATCAAGCCCACGACTGACCAGATCCATAATAGCCACAGGGGTAGTAATCTCATGACAAAACACCATATCCAGACGAAGTACATACACCCCTTCGTATGGCCTATCCACTAAATGGGCATCAAAAATCTTCTCGGCAATCGTTTTTCCCATAGCGTCCTCCGTTTATACTTTTCGCCTTGGGGGCGTCAAAATCCAATAAGCCTCAAGGGGGATCTCCTTCGTATTACGAAGGAGATGTACAATACCCGATTCAAAAGCAATGCTATCCCCTTCTTTCAAAGAATAAGTCGTCTCCCCTAACACAAACTCTCCCTCTCCCCGAAGGATAATACCAAGTTCCTTTCCTCTATGTCCCAGTGGCTCACTTCTCTTTTCCCCGTGGGGGGGAATACAAAGAAAATATCCCTCAATGCCCTCTCCCTCCTGACCAGGAATGGAGGCAAGTCTCTCATACACCGTCCCCTCTACTTCTACCCTTTCTCTCTTGTGACGAGGAACATAGGCCAAGGGACGAGACCTCTTCCAGTCTCGAAAGAGGTACTCTATATCGGTATCTAAAACCTCAAGAAGGGCTAACAGAGTATCAAGTGCAGGCGAGACTCGATTCCGTTCAATCTGAGATACAAGACTCTCACTGACACCGGCCCTTTCTGCCACCTCTCGCAGAGTCATCCCCTTCTTTTCACGAATTTCCCTGAGCTTCTCCCCAAAATAATATCGCATTTCAGTTTCACTTAAAATATTTTAGTATATTTTAAGTGAAAAATCTCTTTTTGTCAAGAAAAAACGTGCTCTTTCTCTGAAATTTTTTATTTTTATCCCATTTCACAAAACTTCATCTTCATAATAAAGACTATTTTAAAAAAAGATTCTCCCCCATAAGAACAAATGCTATAACCTTGTTTCAGCAAATATACCCTCTCTAGCTGAAACAAGATAATAGCTTCAATATCATTATTGAAATATTCTCATATACACTTTACTATACCCCCTCGTTACACCAGAAACATTTTGTATTCCTTTTCTCTTTCACCAAACGTGACGATAGGTATTCAGTTTCATATGTGGAACGACAATTCTCTGGCTGAAACAGGGTAATAGCCATATATCTTTTTGGAATTTTTCCCAAAAAGAGGGTATAATAAAAGGGAATATTTTTCACAAAGGAGTTCCTATGAAATACCTTCGCCGGACACTTCAGTTCTTTTTACTCCTGGCTTCTGATTTGGTAGCTTACTTTCTCGCTTTAGCTCTCGCTGTTTTCCTCCGGCAAAACATTGCCCACTTTTTCTTTTCCAATCTACCTTCGTTTAATTTTCAGTATGCCTATTTTGCTTCTATCCCCTGGCTTCCTCTTGCCTTTATTTTCAGTATCGGTCTTTTCAAACTCTATCATCGACACTTTTCCTTCTGGGAAGAAACAGAAAAGTTTGTCAAAGCCCTTTCCCTTGGACTTATCATCATCTTTTTTGTGATCAGCATTCGCAAGATGCATGCTGACTTTTCCCGACTCACCCTTTTCTTCCTCTGGGCAGTTTCTCTCTTTTTCTTCCCCTTGCTTCGCTACCTCGTGAAAAAACTGGGCTATTCCATGGGCCTATGGGGAGAGAATATCCTTATTTTGGGTCGTGAAGACTTGGGCCTTGAATTAGCTAACAAACTCGCAAAAGACCCCTTTCTTGGTTATCGTCCGTTGGCCATCCTCTCCTATACGAAAGGGAAACGAAAAAAATCCCAAAGTCAGACAACCCTCCCTGTTTACTATGAGAATGACATCGCAGGATTCATTAAAAAATTGGGAATCGATACCGTGTTTATCATCACGGAAGCTTTCAACGAAGAAACCCTCTCCCATCTTACCAGCGAAGCTTATAGTAGCGCAAGACATATTGTTCTTTTTCCCCTTGATTATCCCCTTGTTCTTTTCAATGCAGAAACCCAATACCTCCTCAAAGAAAGGTCCTATCTCATCTATACCAAAAATAACCTCAACACATGGTACAACCTTTTCCTCAAAAGGACAATGGATATCGTAGGAGCAACCATAGGCCTCATTGTGCTTTCTCCCTTGCTTCTTATTGTGGCCATCATTATCAAACTCACCTCTCCAGGAAAGGTGATTTACCGACAACAGCGTATCGGCAGAGATGGAAAACCCTTTTATCTTTA
This sequence comes from Brevinematales bacterium, assembly GCA_013177995.1. GTDB lineage: Bacteria > Spirochaetota > Brevinematia > Brevinematales > Thermospiraceae > Thermospira. The sequence continues at coordinate 10,058 of JABLXN010000014.1, forward strand.
CAAGTTTCGCAGTATGTACCCAGATGCTGAGGCAAGACTCAAAGAGATTTTAGCTAGTGACCCAAAAGCCCGCGAAGAATGGGAAACCAAACGCAAACTTTCACGTGATCCCCGCATTACCCCTATTGGTCATTTCATCCGCAAAACCAGTATTGACGAACTACCCCAGCTATGGAATATCCTGAAAGGCGACATCAGCATTGTTGGCCCAAGACCAGTATCAGCAGAAGAAATCGAAAAATTCTACAAAGAGTACCGCGTCTATTACTACTCCGTAAGGCCTGGTCTCACCGGTCTCTGGCAGGTTTCTGGGAGATCCAACACGGACTATGCGTATCGCGTTCAAACAGACGTGTGGTATGTAGAAAACTGGTCTCTGTGGTTAGATATCGTGATCATTCTCAAAACCTTTGAGGTTCTCCTCAAAAGAGAAGGGGCTTACTAACCAGACATTCTCTCAAGCACACCATAGAGAGGACTTTCTGAAAAATCAGAGAGGGAAAGATCCCCTTTTGAAAAGAGAAGTCCCGCTTTTTTGGCCATACCCGGAATATGCTGGATCTCGTGATACGTAAGCTTTCCAGGAGAGAAGGGATAGGAAAGCCCCACAAGAGACCTCTCCCGATAGCCTATAACAAATACATCTAAATGGGTCCGAAGGGGATATACTCTTGGAATATTTATCGTAATGGGATAACTCCCCAAAGGTCTTGCTAAACTCCATTCTCCTCTTGTGCCGTCAACTATAACACCCCGGAAGAGCGTTCCCACAGGAAACACCTTCTCAAGCATGGGAATATCAATCTCTCGCCGAATTCTCTCTCGGTAGTGTCTGAACGCCGCCTCCGTTTTCACATCTAGGCGCACATCCATCTGTGAAAGAGGAGTACCCGGTGTTTTTTTGAGCTGACGAATATTGATACGACGAAGCAAAAGCCCTTTGTCTAATACTACCCGAAGAAACTCATAATTCAAACGAAAGGTCTGTCGCGTTTCACCGGCAAGACCATGAATCAGATTGATCCCTGGCAAAAGATGCGGAATTCCTTCTGTTCTTTTTCCCCCTATCTCATTGACCATCTCTATCGCCATCATCACCTGTTCAGGGGTCGCTTTGAGCTGGTTTTTTCTGACTACCTCTGGATCAGCCGATTCCATACCAAAGGCTGCTATATCCCCAGGGGTATTATACTGAACAATACTCTCAAGAATCCTGGCTGACTCCTCAGGGAAACGGGCAATAGTTCCGGGATTCATATTATCAAGATGAAGGGTTTTGAGGGCAGGGGCCACCTCTCGAATACCCTCGTAAAGGGCTCGCACCATCACAGGATTTGGCCTGAAGAATCCATCCCGTTCCACATTTCTATCCACATGAAAACTCAGAATATCCGCCTGCTTTCCCAATCGAAAATGCCTGCACCCAAGAGTAAAAAGCGCCTTCACTTCTGAAACAACCGACTCTACAGACCGAAATTCTACAGGATACAGCCCCTCTAAACAAAAACTACAATGAAACCGACGGGGACAGCCCCTCCCTGTTTCCAGTTCAATCACCACATCAGGAAACCAAGGATGCTGAAGTACCACCTCAGCCCCTTTTCGGGCAAACAAATCCCATTCCTCTTCGGTTCTTTTTCGCATGCGGGGAGAAATCCCTTGAGCCACATCAGCTACATAAGCCTCTATATCCTCTGAGATAACCTCGACATTGGAGGGAAACCTTGTCTGTTTCTCAAGACTCTGCGGTCCTCCCCAGAGCACATGACTTTTTTGGTAGCGAAGAGCTACCAGCTTCACTTCCTCGTTAGTTATAGGAGTGCCGCCTAAGTACTTCCCCGGCACAGGATTTCCAGAAATCAAGACCACAACATCAGCCTCTGGCCAGTTTTCTGTCTCTCGAAGCTGGTCAATAGTACGATAAAAAAGGGTGTGTCCTGACGCAGAGAGAATAGCCCCTGCCACATACCTCACATAGGGAGAGATATAAGGGGGAACACCAAGAGCCGTGGGTTCATCCACATAGCCATCTATCAGAAGAAACCGCACCTACAACCCCAGATTGAGATTGATAGATTCCTGACCGCTATCCAGATTCCAGTTTTCCTGAGAATTTTCACCACCAAAATCAAACTGATAATCCACTTTGTTGGTCAGAATCTCCATCTCTTTATTCTGGCGCTCATAAGAATCCGACGTATGCTTATCACAGGTTCTGGAAGGCACCGTACTCCGAAGGAAAATCTCTTCTATCACATCCGGACAGTACACCGTCGGAAGAAGCCCCGTTTCTGCACATACGCCCACCCTCACTGTCTCTCCAGGTTGAGTAAAATTCGGTGGAGGATTCATCTTGGAAACATCTCTCATATAGTTCATCCAGATAGGAGCTGCCACCACCGCTGCGGCACGATGACGCCCTAAGGCTTTTCGATAATCATCAAACCCAACCCAGACAACCGTGGCTAAGTTTTTGGTAAATCCAGCAAACCAGGCATCCTTCCAGTTAGGGGTGGTTCCTGTTTTTCCTCCAGCGGGATAATTGAAACCAGCCGCTGTTGCCGCACCAGCTCCCGTTCCACGATAAAGAACCGTAGAAAGCATATCCTGCATAATATAGGCTGCCCCCTCAGAAAGCACCTGTTGACGATTGCTTTTATTGAGATCCCGTTCCATCTCAAAATCAGCCACCACACGCCCATACCTGTCTTTAACCTGACGAATAGCCAGCGGCTTCACCCATTCCCCATTGTTCGCAATGGTGGAGAAAGCCTGCGCCACCTGAAAAGGAGTAAATGTTCCTACACCCAGAGCAAAAGCCAGTGAAGGCATCACATTTTTTTTGACATCTTCCACGGTAGTTCCCAAAAGTCCGGCTATCATAGAAGCTGTCGCCTCATACCCCACCGTCTGCATCAGTTTTTGCCATATCTGAATAGCCACAAGGTTCACCGAATACTGAAGGGCCGTTCGCACACGAATTTCTCCTCTGAAGGTACCTTCATAGTTTCTGGGGATCCAGGGATTTCCTGCCCCATCCTGAAAGACCTTGGGAGCATCATCAAAGACGCTGGCGGGAGTAATGATCTTTTTCTCTATCGCCACAGCATAATACACAGGTTTGAAAAGAGAACCCATCTGACGACGGGCCTGCATCGCACGATTGAACTGGTTGTAGGAAGAAAAGTCCTTTCCACCAACCATGGCCTCAATGTACCCCGTCGCAGGGTTAATAGATATCAAGGCCCCTTCCACCTGATCCTGACGGGCCGACTTGATACGATTGGGATTGAGTCTATCACGAAGAACAAGGTTCACCTTCTCAGCCCCTAAGCCATAGGAAACAAGATATAGGACATCCTCATAATCACGAATAGCCTCATCAAGGCTATCCTGAATCTTGGAAAAACCCACATACACAGAGGAAATCCCAAGATACAGCCCAAGGGCATCCACAATATCCGCATAATTCTCCTGCAGAGCACGTTTCATACTCCGGTTATAGGCATCATAAATCATCTGTTCATTAGAAACAGCTGCTTTGACATATTTTTCAGCCAAGATTTGCTTATCCAGATCCAGGGTGGTATATACACTATACCCGGCGGTATAAAGCCTATCCTTCCCAAACTTCTCCTCAAGAATCTGGCGAATATATTCCACAAAATAGGGAGCGTACGCCTGGCTTGTTCGCTGTACAATGACAGACTCTGCCTTGACATAGGCATGAAGATTGTCCCAGAAATCCTCATAGGCTTCATCTGCCTGAGGCCGTGTGATATACTTGAGAGAAACCATCGCATCAAGTACCTGTTTGTGACGTCTTTTAGCCCTCTCAGGATTGAGAAGAAGTGAATATCCCTCTGGCATCTGAACCATACCTGCAAGCATAGCCGACTCAGCAAGAGTCAGATCCTTTGCCCGTTTCCCAAAATAAAACTGGGCTGCTGCCTCTATCCCATAACAACCATGCCCGAGATACACCTGGTTGAAATACATCTCAAGGATCTCTTCCTTGGAGTATTTTTTCTCAATCTGCATCGCATACCACAGTTCCACAATCTTTCGGAATATGCTTCTTTCCCCAGAGGTATATAAACGCTTGGCAAGCTGCTGAGTCAGGGTAGATCCCCCACGTGCCCTTTTGCCAAGAAGGGGATCAATGAGCGCCCCCCGAATCATGGCAAAAAGGTTAAACCCACGGTGTTGAAAAAACTTATTATCTTCTATGGCTACAATGGCATAAATGAGACTCTGTGGCATATCCTTGTAGGAGATAATCTCTCGCTTCTCTCGATAAAATTCGGCAATGAGTTTGCCATTGACATCATAAACCTTGGTAGGCACCGCATAGGTAGAATAGGACTCAAGGGGTTTAATATCAGACAATTCCCGAAAGGTTATGGTAATCTGGGCAATCACAATACCAGCCACAATACCTATCATGACCAAAATAGTATAAAAAATAATCTCCAGTTTGGGAAGTGGCAAACGCTTGCGAATCTCATGGAGATGCTTTTTGAGACTCATAGAAAAATCTCCCCTTTTTTCCAGGATAAATCAAGAAAATCATCATATTGTAAAGCAAAAGAAAAAAACTCGCAATTTCCAGAAAAACCCTCTCTTTTTCTGAGTCCCTTCTGTATCTCTGTCTCTCTTCCCCTCTCCTTTATAACTCACCTATCTTTTTTCTCTCCACCCGAACCTCTACAAAAAAGACCGGTGCAGTTCCATACAGAAGCGTTCCGCCCAATTCCTTCACAAAATCTCTCGACACAGAAAAATCCTCATCCGTTATCGAAAGGGAACCTGCAAACTCAATATGGAGAACCACATCCCCCTGGTTTTTCAGGGTAAGAAACAGCGTAGCCCCATCACGACAGCATTGCCACACAAGAAACACCACCTCCTGCACCACAAACAGAAGTACCAACATCGACTGACTATTCATTTCGACCATGTCCACATCCGCATTGATCACAAATCCGAGTTCCTCTTCTACATGATGAAGAAACTCAAGAAGGGGTACTTTGACATTGTAGAGTCTGATCTTGAGATCCTGCATGGTATAATTTTGAAGGATAGTGAGAAGATCAATCCCACAGGTCAACTTCACCAAAAGATCCTCAGCCGTATAGCGTTTGACAAGCCCACCATGCAAACGAACAAACGAGCGCATGAGCTGAAGGGTATTTCTCACCCGATGTTCCAGTTCCATGAAGAGAAGATCCTTTTCCTTCATGGCCAAAAGCATCTGATTCTGCTTGTACTGAGAAGCCTTTTCCACATCCCTCTGTTCAGAATAGTCCACAAACGTGAAAAGAAACTTCTGCCCAAGTCTATGAATATCCACACGACAGGGATGTTCATTACCCACCGCATCACGAAAGAGAAAATGCTCTAAGATAATATACGGATTTGGCTTCTGACCTGTCACAATAGTTTCCCATTTCTCCCAGAGAAGCTTTTTATCACTCTCCTGAGCGGGTGTCTTTTGATAGAAGGTATAAAAATTCTTGATATCTGCCTGTGTCAGGCCAAAAATCTCCACAAAAAGGGAGTTGACATAGGAGATTGTTCCGTCAAGTTCTACCATCATAGCTCCAATGGGAAGCCTGTCAAGCACCACAGGAAGCGTTTCCGCCATCTCGGAAAGCTCGTTGTAGAGTTCTTTCTCCCGTTTCTCGTGTTCTTTTTCCATCCGACGAACATTTCTCAGAAGAAAAACCACCACAAGGAGAATGCCTCCAAAAACTCCCCCTATCACCCAGTTAAACCAGAGTGGAACAGGACGGGGAAGATACTTCTCCCCAAAAATCACCCATTTCCGGACAATCTCATGCCGGCGTGAAGGTGAAAAGTTCTTTTGAAATTTCTCAATAATTCCCACCAGAATAGGCCAATCCGACCTCACCCCAAAGCCACTCACATTCATTGGCTCAAAAGCCTGATCTATACGAAGGGTATAAAATCCCCCCTCTACCACATAATAACTGGCTGTCGCAAGGTCTGCCAAAAAATAATCAATCTCCCCATTGATAAGGGCACGAAAACCATCAGTAAGGGTAGGATACAAAACAGGTCTGAAAAAAGGATATTTCGCTACTAAAATATCCACCATGCCATAACCCCGTACCATCCCCGTCTTTGCGCGGAGAATACTCTCAAAAGGCACTCCTGAGGGCATACTCTTGCGGGTCACCACCACATTGGGAATCTCAAGATACGGTGTGGGAAAAGAAGCATAGGCTCTCCTTGCCGGCGTGTCAATAGCACAGTTGATCATATCCACCTGACGATTACTGAGAGCATGAAGCACCTCATCCCAGTTCTTATACCGATAGATTTCAATCCTGATACCCGACCAACGGGAAAATTCCCGCGCCACATCAGCTCCAATGCCCTGATACCTCCCCCACTGGTCAAAGAACTCAAACGGCGGGAAATCCGGATCTGGAGCAAGCCTTACCACAGGATGAGTAGCAATCCAGGCCTTCTCCTCCTCAGTGAGTCCTCCCGGCTGACAGGAAATAAGCCACACACAGCAGATAACCAAAACAAACCCCCACCGTTTCATATTCCCTCCTTACAAGGAGCGCATCCACTCCTCAAGAAGACGTTCCTTATTCTCCCGTCGTCGCATAAACTCATAGTGATACTTGGCCAAAAGATGGACCTCTATATTCACCTTCTCCCCTTCTCGTTTAACCCCCAACGTCGTATGAGCAAGCGTCTGGGGAATTACTGCCACAGAAAACTGTCCCCCATCAATATCAAAGAGAGTGAGACTTATCCCATCGATGGCTATGGAGTCCTTCTCCACAAGATAAACCTCTAAATCCCGTGGCACCTCAAAACGATAAAGAGCCGCCTCTCCCTTCTGTTTTTTTGAGAGAAGTCGTCCTATCCCATCCACATGCCCCATCACCACATGCCCATCAAGAAGCCCTGACGGCGTGACGGGAAGTTCAAGATTCAACTTCCGTCCCACCTTCGCTTCCCCTAATGTCGTTCTCTCCAAAGTCTCAAAACTGGAATACACCTCAAAGCATGTCCCCTCTTTCTTCTCAACGGTATGACAACTTCCATCAAGCGCAATGCTGGTAATCCCTTCCTCAAGCCTTTCCACGACATCAGAAGGTGCCTCAATAACCAAACGTGTTCCCCCACTTACCCTCTTCAGCTGCACTATCTCTCCCTGATAGCGAATAATCCCTGTAAACATCAGGATACCCACCTCACTTTTGTTTTAGCCATGGACATCCCCTCCACCTCAGCACAGAAAGCCTCCATCACCTCCTTTGCCAAGGACACCGCCTCTATACCCATTTCCTCAAGACAGGCAATGGGCAAAGGAGCCCCTGTTCCCTTCACATTGAGAGCTGTATGGACGAGTCCTGATACAGGGCTGACCGTGGCAATCGATACTGACAACTTTCTCCCCTGATAGAAAATATCATCCCCATCCCTCGTCAAGTGAGAAGGAGAAACCCTTTTCACCAACCTCTCAAAAAGCAAAAGCACAAAAAATCTCTGGACCCATACCATCTGACCCAGTCCCACCTCAAACATTTCAATCAAAAAATGCACCATCTCATCAGAAGAAATAGGAGCCACCTGACGGACATCCTCAATATCCACCATCTCTGTAATACGAACATCAGCAGGACCCACAAAACCCACAATCACATCCCCCATCACCCCATAGTTTCGATACGCAAAATGAGAAGAGAGCTGCCTGCCATCGTAAGTCATTCGCCTTTCTATCCAAAGACTTTTCATTTCGCAAACCCTCCCCGAAAATGTTCAGAAGAGAACCACGCTATCTCATCACCGATGGCTCGCTTGAGCCTCTGACAGGACTCACATTCGCCACACATCCTCCACCCACCGCGATAACAACTCCAGACAAGGTCAAGGGGAGCAGTACATTCTCTCCCTAAACGGTAAATCTCTCTCTTGTCCATGGTGAGCGTATAGGAAACCAGTTTAACCTTCGCCCGTGTAGAATAATGAAGGGCGATATTCAAACAATCAAGATAGTCTGATGAATTATCAGGAAAGGTGGCCGCTTCTTCCCTGTTAAAACCCACCACCACGGTAGAAGCCCCTACATTCTCAGCAATCCCAGCGGCAATCTCAATAAAAATACCATTTCGATTGGGAACCCAGACTAAAGAAGCTGTTTGCTCTGTTTTTTCCCGCTTATCAAGTTCCTCTACTCGAAGAGAAGGAATCCCCCCTCTTGTTAAGGCACTCCCAAAGTGCGTCATAAAACCAAGCCGTATCTCCTGAAAAGGCACATCATAGCGATAGGCAATCTTTTTGACAGCTTCTCTCTCCCGCTTCAGAGACCTCTGTCCATAATCAAAAAAAAGCACGCGTGACACACCCACGTCATCTAACGCTTTTTTGAAATTAACAACCGAGTCAAGACCACCAGAAAGAAGAACCACCGCACTCATGACCTGCGCCTCCCTCTGTTTTCTCTCCCATATCCTACCACCAAAACACCAAAATGTCAAACTTTAACAACATATTTTTCGAAACCCTTGCACAGGTGTTTTCTTCCCCTGTCTGGGTCAGGGGCTTTGCCCTTCTCCCCAGCTGAGACCTTTGCACGAATGTGCAAAGGTCTCTTTTCAGGGCTTCTTCTCAAAGAGAATCCATGGCGTAGTCTCCACCCCAAAGGTAAACCAGCCCTCAGACGACAAAATCTCCTCTCTTTTCCTCCCCCTTTCATCCAGAAGATAGGCCCGAAATCCCGGGAGAAACAACCTCCACGTTAGCTGAAAAAGGATATAAGGTGGTCTTCCCCACTTATTCCCCACAGAAGTTCTTGTGGCATTCCACTTCATGGCTGTATTTTCTCCTTTTCCTACCATCACACCAAGGATTTTTTTTGTCTCTCTCCAGGACTTCTCATCCAAGGTACAGAGAGCAATAGCTCCCCATGAGGCATCCTTGGCTACCTCAATAACCATATTCCCATTGGTAAAAGAGGTGCCCCTTATATTTCCCGTGAGAAGAAAAGCCTCCTCACTTTGCCAGAGAAGAAGGGGTTTTGTTCTCTCCCATCTCCAGGGCATGGTTTGAGAGAGAACCGCCTGATTCCTTCCTGCAAAATCCACCCCTACCCTCGCAAACAAACTCTCATTCATCCAGAAGGCAAAACGCTTCACATCATACCATGGTCCACCCTGAGTATAGGCTTTCTCCATTTCTGATGGGTTTACCCCCCTTATAACCTCAGAAGACCACGGTATTCCTTTTCGGAACACACGGACAGCCCAGGGCAAAAGACTCATCTTGCCTCCACTCCCGACAAAGTGGAAAAAGCCCGTCATGTGTTTCTGGTAATAATTCCCACCAAAATCAAGAAGGGTATAGAGATAAACCCCATCCCAATCCTGAAAAGCCCCCCACAGAGCAAGCCACAAGGGCGCCTCAAAACCGTACTCATTGGGATCAGGCACATTATATTCACTGACGGTAAAGGGCTTCCCAACAACCCGCCAGTAAGCCACATACGAGAGTGGGCCCAGTGCGGCATCGGTGAGCTGGCTGGTATTGTCTATCCTCCAGTCCGTAGGGGACCACGCCTTGCCAGGAAATTCTGGATGCTGCCAGTAGGCATGAATATCCACAAAATCAGACAGGTGTCCCTCACGGAGAAGCCCGGCCAGTCCACCATACGTCACCTGCGTATGAGTAATAGGTTTTGCACACCCCAAACCACGAATATGCTCGCGAATTCGCTTCACCACCTCCTGTTCCCTGTGGAGAAGAAAAGTCCGAAAATCTGCTATCACCTGCTTCCCGATCAGCCCTTCCCAGGGCAAAGGCATGCTATTCTTTTGCCAGAGTCCTTCTTCTGCCCCTGTTTCGATTACTTGACGGAGAACAAAGTTCCGTATCTCTACCCTGCCCGTTTTCCCCCTCTCCGTGGAGAAATTGAGCCGTGTTTTTGATTCATCGAAAGCTGGCATAAAACGAAAACGATACCTCTGCCATCCAGAAGAAATCCTGATATTGGTAAAAAACCCCAAACCCTCCCAGGGACTCTGATCCTGCATGAGATAAACAAAAACGGGCAAAGATCCCTCAGTTTTCGCCTCAAAGACCACCTCATACACACCCCCTCCTACTACAGGAAACCCCGCACACATAAACTGATTATGCCATTCTTCTGTTCCAGGCTTTTCGACCTTCCAGATAAGGGTATCTCCCTGCCAATCAAAACGGGAAGCAGCCCCTTCATGAGCCTCCCATCGCCAGTAAAAGCGCTGTCTTCTATTGGTTTGAGAGATCAAAAGGGGTTTTTCAGTTTTGATATGATTTTCCGCCTGCCACTGGACAAAACTGCCATACTTTTTCCTGAGAAAATCAGTCCATTTCACCCTGAGAATATCCTGATAGTACGAAGACAAACGAGAAAGTTCCTGAAAATCAATACCTGTCAGGGCATTTTCATTGTTGACCTCAATCACCGCCACCACAGGATCCTTGGTATAAGGCATTCCCGTATAGGGATTGGTATGAGCTAAAAGAGCTGCCGCATATCGCTTTTGAGACTCTACCAGCTGGTCATCAATATACCCCACGATCTTTCCGAGTTCAAACACCTCTCTATCCTGAAACGGGATTTGCGGAAACACCCTCCCCACGTGAAGATTCATATTGACATAGATGCCTTCTTTTTTTAGACAGAAGACAAAATAATCTAACCTGTCAAGGGCATTCGTGTCCAATTCTTCCTTCTCAGGAGAAGCCAAAAGGGAACCCTCCCCCCAGCTATGTTCCATAAAATGGAGCCGTACGATATTGACCCCAAAAAGACGCAGAGCTCGGGCTATCCTTGGAGCATCCCCCTTGAGAGGAAAATTTTTATCTCCTGTGATATTGAACCCAAAGAAACGAAGCCTCTTTCCCTCTGCGTAAAAATGCCCATTAGAAACACTGACCGGTAACACCTCTCCCGACGAGGAAAACCCCCACTCTGGATTCTCAAGGTTCATCACATCCACATACCAGGGGACAGAAGCAAAGAGTCCCACAGGCAACCAGACAAAGACCCACAGAAGCCATTTCACGGTTTTATCCTTTCCTTTACCTCCAAGGTCTTCTGATCAAGAACAAGAATCTCCTGTGTCGGACTATTCACAAAGAGTTCATCCCCAAAGAAACTGATAAAGGTATTTGGATCAACCGGTTCCTTGGATTGTGACTGTTTCTTGAAAAGAAGATCAAAACGAGCAAGATAATATTTGTCTTTCTCAGGAATAAGCACATAAATAGACTCTCCTCGCACCTCAACAAAACTTCGCCAGAAAATCGTATCCGTTCCCTTGTAACGTACCCCCAAATTTGTCTCATTGAGCATCACAAGCACATAGTTTTCCGGCCTCGGTCCCTCATACCCCACTAACACTTCCCGATTATCAGAACGGGTGGCCCGTGTCCCCGTCCCAGGAAGGGGCTCAAACCCTATCACCACAATCCCCTCCGGAGAAAAATCAAACTTGTGCCCCCCAATACTCGTATAGGGAGATTTCTGAAGCACTTTGCGGTTCACAGGATCGATGATCAGCATCTCATTGGAGTAATGTCCATCCGTGTAATAGCCATTGATCTTGAGGTAGTAGAGCTTGCCCCCCTTGATATCAGGTGGCAACCCTTCCCGAAGGGTTTGTTCTTGTTTGATAAGGTTAGTCTCTTTTTGAGCAAGCTCCTGTTCTTTTTTCTGGAGCTCTTGTGGTGTGGACGTGGTGGTCTCTTTTTTCTCATCCTGAGCAATCTTTTTCTCTTCTGTGGCTATCTGCTGTTTGGCCTGTTCTACTTTCTGTTCAGCCTGGGCAATCTTTTTCTCCTGTTCTGCGACAGCGGCTTCCTTTTTGGCCACCTCCTGTTTCTGCTGTTCTACTTGTTGCTTTTGCTGTTTCACTTCCTCTTCTTTTTTGGCAGCTTCCTCTTTGGCTTTTTCCTTTTCAGGTCCAGGAGGAAGGGTGGCGGCTTCCTGCTTTTTCTGAGTCACTTCCTTTTCCTCGTGTTGAATCTCAGCTTCTTTTTTTGTTATTTCCTCTTTCTGCTTGGCTATCTCTTTTTTCTCTTCTGAAACCTCTTTTTTGGCTTCCTGGATGATCTTTTCCTCTTCTTTGACCTGCTCTTTCTGGATCTCCACAAGTTCTCTGCGTTCCTCTACCCCTTTGCCAGGCTGCTTTCGAAGATTTTCGATAGTCTTTTCATCTCCTAAAGCAAGAGTATCAAGCCGAAGCGACTGATTCAGCGGATTCTGAGAGAGGGGAATAACAATTTGAGTTTTCCCCGGCCAGTCTGTATATCGGCGGGCAAGCCCCACTTTTTGCCTTGAAAGAAAACCCATCACCACCGACTTGTATCGACTCTGGAAAAATGTCCAGTCCCCCCTGTGCACCGCATTATAATACACAATAAACCAGGCTATCGTATCATTTTCTGCTTTATCATAGGCAAAGGTTTTGGCTAAATAAAAAGAAAGTAAGGCCTGGATATATCTCACATGAAAAATTCTTGCATTGGTATGTATTTCCACGATATCGGCATCAAAGCCATTGGTTTGTCTCTCATCCACCGCCCGAAGAATACTATACTTCATATCAGGATAAAAGATTTGCCGATTGGTTTGCCTGAGAAGAGCTAACGTCTCTCCAATCACCCGAAGGTCATCCATCCCCTGTGGACGGGTATAGGGTCCTGTGTAGTTCACAAAATCCACCCGACGGGCGTTGTCGGCAAGTTCCTTTTTGTCCACTTCAAGGCCATAGCCTACCACCCACAGCCACACGATAAAGACTACTTTAGTCACCGCTTTTCTCATCTCATACCTCCTCACTATCCTCTTTCTGGTGGGGAAAACGTAGCACAATCCGTATCCCATCTCCCCGCCATATCTCCTGCGTTCCAGAGAGTTCATCCACCACCATGAGCATCACCTGTGAACCAAATCCACTACTTCCTGCTTCTACTTTCACCAGCGGTTTTTCTTCTTTCTCCCTTCCCCCATCGCTATAGATGAGTTCGACCATATCATCCTTCTCTTGCAGGGTAAACGAAAGCCATCCTTCACGGTTGGCACCAAAGGCATACTTTATCGCATTGGTAAGCACCTCGGTAAACCAGAGCCCTATCAAATTTGCCCTATTCGCAGAAAGCATGACCGGTTTCAGATCAAGGGTTATCTTCACCTTTTCAAAGACCTGAGAAAAACTCTCCCGGAAACCATCAAGCACCTTGAGAAGATACTCAGAGAGATCAAGAACACTCCCTCCCCCCTTGTGATAGAGAAGCTCGTACACACGGGCCATCGCCACTATCTGTTCCCGAAGCTTCAGAAGAACCTCATACACCTCTCCACTATAATCAAGGGCCACCAGCCCAATGAGTCCAGCAATAGAAGAGAAGGTATTTTTTGCCCTGTGCTGAAGCTCACGAAAGAGAAACTGTTTCTTCTCTAAGGCTTCTTCTAACATCTGCTGTTGCTTCCGAAGGGGGGTGATATCAAGAAAAATCGTAGCAAACCCCTCCCCCCAGGGAATAGCTGAGATCCAGAAATAGCGATTCATCGGCGCATAGTAGGTCTCAAAGGTCTCCGCCTTTTTATTTTCATACACCCGTTTATAGACCTCAAAATAAGGGGGCGGATTTAACCCATACAAACGGGTGGCGGGCATGCCAACACTTTTCTCCACATCAAGGTCGGTATAGGTCGAAAAGGCATGGTTTGCCGCCACAATTCGATAGTCAACAATCTCATTCTTCTCATCCCGTATCCATTCGTGAAGCACTACCCCTTCCTGCATATGGGTAAAGAGATCCTGAAAACGCCGATACATCTCCTCTTCTTTCTCTCGATTGAGCACCTCCGCCGTCACATTTTCATGGGCTACCAGCACCCACCGTTTCCCTTCATGGGTGAAGCCATTGATATGGACATGAAAGTATCGCCTCTCCGTTGGAGAATGACAAGGATACTCTACAAAGGTATGAATGTTTGCCCCTCCTATGACCTTTTCTAACGCCTCCAGTACCTCCTTTGCACTTTTGTCCGTAAGAGCCGCCTGTCGTGTAATGTCAAGGTAGTTTGCCCCTATCTCATCATTGTCAAGGCCATTTTCCCGTGCAAAACGGCGCCACGCCTCATTGACAAAGCGTATCACCCCCTCCTCATCTAAAATAGCCATTTGAAAAGGCAAAGCATCGATCATCGCTTGAAGAAAAGAAAGCGAAACCCTTTCCTCACCACCAAATACCATAGAAAAAAACTCCTCTTGCCCCTCTACTATTGTAAGCCATGATACAAAAAAGTCAATATTTGAGACCCTTGCACGGGCGTTTTCTTCCCCTATCTGGATCAGGGGCTACGCCCCAAAAACCCCGTTTTTTCCATTTACAAGGGCTTATTTGTCTTTTTTTGTTCAAAGGAATAGTTTTATTTATTACGTTAAGGAACATTTTTATACTATTTTTTGTTTTTTACCACTTTTTTGAGACCTTCCACATCCGTGCAAAGGTCTCTATTCACTCAAGGGAGAAAACCTGTTTGGTATAAAAGAACACACGTGCCATCTCTTTCAACGGAGTTCTCGTAAAAGAGAAAAAGGGAGACAAGGCTCTCTCCTTTTCTCAAGGAAAATCACCCTATTTCTTTTCATGGTATTAGGTTATAGTATTGAGACCCTTGCACGGGTGTTTTCTTCCCCTGTTTGGGTCAGGGGCTGCGCCCCTGAAACCCCGCTTTTTCTGTTTACAAAGGCTTATTTGTCTTTTTTTATTCAAAAAAATCGGTTTATTTATTACGACAAGGAACATTTTGATACTAATTTTTGTTTCTTTATTACTTTTTTGAGACCTTTGCACATTCGTGCAAAGGTCTCGTATTGCTATTTGAAAAAAGGAGAGAACTCATCCTCCCCCTCTCTCAAAACCATCTCCCTTTTCTTTCCAACCACCCCCCATCTTTGCCAAAACTTGCCAAAAACACTTTTTATGGCTATAATAAAACCTACTTTGAAAAGCAGGATAAGGATATGATACAGCCATACGAAATTGAAAATAACCAGTTATCCATCGGGGGCATCAAGGTTTCGGAACTTGTCAGTGAATTTGGTAGCCCTCTCTACGTGTACAATGAAAGCGTCATCAGGGATCGTTATACGACTCTGGTGAATGCCATTCCCTATCCTCACAAACGGCTTCATTATGCCATGAAGGCCAATAGCAACCTCCGTATTCTCAAACTTTTTTTAGAAATGGGAGCCTATATTGATGCTGTTTCCTTGGAAGAGGTTCGGCTTGCTTTACATGCCGGTTTTTCGCCGGACAAAATCCTTTTCACAGGCATCAACCTCAAAAACGAAGAACTCCACTGGTTGGTCTCTCAAAATATACGGGTAAACATCGGATCTCTTCACATGCTCCAGAAATATGCTTCTCTTTTCCCAGGCACAGAGGTTTCGATTCGTATCAATCCGGATTTTGGTGGAGGACACCACTCTCATGTGATCACAGGGGGAAGAGAAAGCAAATTCGGTATTTTCTATAGCCAGGAAGGAAACTACAACCAGATCCCCCAGGCCAAACAGATCATAGAACGGGCCCATCTCAAGTTAGTGGGAATCCATGCCCATATTGGTTCCGGCATCCTTGAAGAAAAAAAGTTCATAGAACTCATTTCTCTCATTCTCTCCATTGCCAAACACTTCCCCGATCTTGAATTCGTGGACTTTGGGGGTGGTTTTGGTATCCCCTACCGTCCACATGAAAAACCCTTCCAGTTTGATCTTTTTGCCGAGCATCTTGAAAAAACCATGCAAAAATTCACCAAAGAGTACGGCAAAGAGGTAATTATCGCCTTTGAACCAGGAAGATTTTTAGTCGCTGAAGCAGGTATCCTTCTTACGACGGTTACAGAAATCAAACATACCCCAAAGTACACCTTCGTAGGTGTCGATTCTGGATTCAACCATCTCATTCGTCCTATGGCTTATGGAAGTTATCATCCCATCCTGAACGCCTTCCGGGTTCAGGGAGAACAAAAAGAAGTCGTCATCGCCGGTTATCTCTGCGAATCAGGGGATCTTTTCACCAGAAACGAACATGGTCCAGAGGTCAGGTCTATCACCACCCCTCTTGAGGGGGATGTGTTAGCCATTCTCAACGCCGGTGCCTACGGTTTTGCGATGAGTTCGAACTACAACATGCGTCCCAGACCAGCCGAAGTTCTCATCACCCCGGAGGGACCAAAACTCATTCGAAGAAGGGAAACCTTCGAAGACATGATCCGTTTCTTTGTATAGGGCTTTAGAATATTCCTACTTTTTGCCGATAAAATAATATAACACTCAGCGTGCGGGAGGTTTTTATGCGCCGTTTTTCTCTTCAGATGCAGCTTTTTATCGGCATGGCTGTTCTTCTTGTGGTGGCTGTAGGAGGCATCGGTTTTCTCAATTACACCATGGCTATCAGGGCCCTCCGGCAATCCTTAGAAGGACAGATTGATTCTCTTGTTGACCTCTCTCATCACCTCCTCCAGTACGAAGTTACCAGTCTCTCCACGCACTATCTCAAGGGCATCAACACCTCCGCTTTGAGAACCGTGTCAGAAACCTTTTCTCAGGTCAAACGAAACCGTATGAGAGAAAATGAAGCCCTCACCTTTTTACGCCGAAGCCTGCTCTCTATTTCCATAGGCAAAACAGGGTATATGGCCATCATTGATAGCAAGGGCCAGATAGTGATTCACCCTAAATTAGCCACAGGAACCGATCTCTCCTCGTATGATTTTATCCAGCAGGCGATGAAACAAAAAGATGGCATTATTTTCTATAGCTGGAAAAACCCGGGAGAAAAGGCTCCAAGGGACAAAGTTCTCTATGTGTCCTATTATCCGGAGAAAGAGTGGTATGTCTTTTCTACCGCGTACATAGAGGACTTCAGCGAAATGGTCGATCTCTCCTCCCTGCAGGATGCTTTTCAGAACATCGGGAAACTCAAAAAAACCAGTATTTTCCTGATGGATACAGAAGGCAAAATTATCAGTCATAATACCCTCAAAAAAGGAGAAAACATCCTTTCCCTTTTCGATGAACAAGGCCCGGAAACCCTCAAAACCATTCTTGAAACCGGCAATGGACTTCTCCACTATCGAAAAAAAGAAGAAAACACCACAATCCCTGTGATCGCCTATTTCAAAAAGTTTCCCCACCTCCCATGGATCTTTGTGGCTGAAGTCCCTGAAAGTCTGATCGACGAACAAACCCTTCAACTTCGTATCATCAATTTCTCTGTGATCCTTTTGGCTTTTGTGGTGATGAGCCTTATCAGTTACTGGATATCACGTAGCCTGAGAAATTCTCTGAAAACTATCCAGACCAAACTTGCCAACCTCTCCTCCGGTACAGAAAAAGCCGACCTCAGCCGACGTATTGAAATCCATCTCCAGAACGAATTTGGGGAAATGGCCACCCTGATGAATCGCTTCTTAGATCGCATCAACAACGACCTTCTCAGTGTACGAGAAACCTCACAGCTTCTCAAAAGTTCAACAGCCCGTTCCCAGGAGATTATGGCCAATACCATCAAGAAAAGCCTTGAGTCCATCAAAAACAAAATCATTCAGATAGATTATTCCACAGAAAACGCCACCTCTGGTATAGAGGAACTCACAGCAAACCTTGAGGAGATGAGCCGCTCCATCCAGAGCATCATGAACAACATGGAACGCCAGGCCTCAGCCGTCGAAGAAAGCGCCAGTTCCATCGAAGAAATGGTACGCAACATAGAGAACATCACGGCCACCACCGTCAAATCCCAGACCATCTCCACCAACCTCAACAATGTGGCCCAGGAAGGCGGTGAAGCAGTCAAACAGGCCATCGCTTCTATTAAGGAAGTGGCAGAATATTCTCAGCAAATCATCAAGATGCTTCAGATTATTTCCAATATTGCTAAACAAACCAACCTCCTTGCCATGAACGCCGCTATTGAAGCTGCGCATGCCGGAGAAGCAGGCAAAGGCTTCGCTATTGTGGCTGAAGAAATCAGACGTCTCTCCGAAGATACCAACAAAAATGCCAAAGAGATCGGAGAGGTGATCAATGTGATTGTCGATCGTATCGCCAACTCCGTGAAACTCTCAGAAAAAGCCGGTATTGGCCTTGATATGATCATGGCCTACTCCCAGCAAAATGTCCAGATAGCCAACCAGATTACCATTGCCATGTCCGAACAGAATCACGGTGCTAAAGAAATCCTTGATTCCACCCATGAGATGGTCAAGATTACAGAAGAGGTGAAATTAGCCATCACAGAACAAAATGCAGCCACTCAGGATTTCAGTGATGCGGTACGGGGCCTGAGAGATGTCTCTATAGAAAACAAACACATCATTCAAGAACACCTCAAAGACCTCAATGACCTTCTTACCGGACTTGAAAGCATCCAGGAAATCCTCAATCAGGTGGTTGCCAATGCTTCCTCGTTAGATGAGCTTTTAGGCAACTTCATCTTACGAGAAGAGACAGCGGAGTTGCCCTCACATGCCATGGAAAGCTAAAGAAAACCTCCTTGCTCTCCTCGATATAGGCTCTCATACTATCAAGCTCTACATCCTGAATGTCTCCTCCTCAAAACAGGAGTGGAAGATCGTAGATTCCATGTGGCTTCCTATCCAGATAGGCAAAGACATTTTTGTCCGTGGGTCCATCCGTCAGGAAACCCTTTCTGAACTCAATCGTATTCTCACTCGCTATCAGGAAGTTATCCGAAGTTATCGAATCACCGACATCAAGGCTTTCATCACCAGTGCCCTGAGTGAAGCAAGCAATAGTGAATCCGTCATCTCCCGCTGTGAGAGTATCCTTGGCGTTCCTGTAACGATTATCCATCCCCATCAGGAAAACGAAGCCATTTACCTCGCTGTTTCTCATATCACCCACAACCACCCCCAGCTCAAACACGGGACTATCCTCACCCTTCACGTGGGAAGTGGCTCAAGTCGACTTTTTCTCGAACAAAATGGAAGTCTTTTACTCAACCAGACCTATCACACGGGGATTCTCCGTCTCAGCCAGTACCTCCCATCAACCCCTTCAGCCTATGAAAGTTATTTTTACCCTTTTGTGAAACACCTGCAAAAGACCATTCAGACCACCATTGGAGAGGCTTCCCTGCACCTTGTTCTTCTCCACGATGATATTGTGAGAATGCTTGAACATCTCGGTTACAAAGAGAACCATCATCTTTATCTTCTTTCCAGACAGGAGATAGAAAAAATCACCGTGGCTTTTCTCTCTCTTCCCGATGAAGAACTGGTCGCTCACTACAGTATCCCGGATACCACTATACAAACTATCAGGATTTCTCTTGTGTTTTTCCTCACTATCCTGAGACAACTGAGTCTGAGTGAACTCTATCTTCCCCATACCATCAGCACCTTTGGTTTTGCCTATGAACTTCTTCACAAGGACAACGAAAAACTCACAACGGCTACCCTCTCCTCGGTCATGGCTCTTGCCAAACGCTACCAATACGATGCAGAACATGCACAGAAAGTCATGCATTATAGCTCCCTTCTCTTTGATGCCCTGAAAATCACATCACACCTTTCCGAAAGGGAAAAACTCTATCTACAAGTGGCTGCTCTTCTTCACGATATTGGCTACTTTGTTGGCCCCACCAACCATCACAAAAACACCTATGACCTTCTTCGTCATACCGAAATCTTTGGTCTTGACCCGGAAGAGGTACTTCTCATCGCTCTCATTGCCCGCTACCATCGAAAATCTCCTCCAAAGAAAACCCACAGTGAGTTTGTCAATTTAGATATTCACAAGCGTATCTTAGTCACCCGCCTTTCAGCTATCCTTCGGATAGCCAACGCTCTGGATACCTGTCATATGCCCGCCATTCGTCACCTCGAAGTACACCTGAAAGATAACACCCTCTCTCTTCTCTGCCATGTCGAACCAAAGCATGGACATGCCTATGAAGTCATACAGAATGCGGTAACCGTCAATAAAACCCTTTTTGAAAACTTTTTTGGTATCAAGGTGGTGATAGAAAAACGATGAAATACCCATGGATACTCCGGGACTATAGCTGGCTCAAGTTCAATAGTCGAGTCTTGTTTGAAGCCACTGATCCTTTCAACCCTGTTTTAGAAAGGCTTAAATTTCTTTCCATTGTGACGTCCAACTTAGAAGAATTTTTTATGATTCGAGTAGCTGTGCTCAAAAGGCAATGGCAAAACCCTTCTTTAGTGGCTGAGGTAGAGGATCCTGAAACCGTTCTCAAAACCATCCTCAAAGAAGTCAGAAACATGATTCAGGATCAATATCACATTTTTGACAAAGTCCGGCAGGAACTTCAAAAACATAGTATCCACATCTTGATTGAAGACACTCAGTGTATTGCGTATCAAGAAAAATTGCAACAGGTATTTGAACATACCCTTTTTCCTCTCCTCACCCCTCTTTCGGTAAGTCAGACCCACCCCTTTCCAACCCTTCAGAGTGGAAAACTCTATATGGTGATTGAACTCTCTCCCCCAGCCAATCACCCCCTTTCAGAAAAACCATCTCTCTCCTTTCTCGAACTTCCCATAACACCCTTCGGGCGTTTTTATGAGATAGAAACGAATGTTTTTCTCCCCATAGAAAATATTGTCAAGATGTTTCTTCCTCTCCTTTATCCAGGTTATACCATCAAACAGTGTGGTATCATCAGGATTACAAGGGATGCTGATTATGAACACCAGGTAGATGGGGCTTTAGACCTCATCAGTTCAGTAGAACAGAATATCAAGCATTTCCATAAACGAGAGGTTGTCAAACTCGAAATAAGTGAAGGACTTTCTTCAAAAATCGTCAAAACACTTTGTAGTCATCTTCATCTTCCTGAGGATTTTGTTCTCGCTATTCCCCACCCTCTCAATCTCAAGGATCTGATGGGGATCTATCAGTCATGCCAGCGAGAAGACCTCAAACTCAAACCTCTCTCTCCTCTTCTTCCTGCGCCTCTCACAAGGTCAAAAAACATCTTTTCCCTTCTTGCCAAAGAAGATATTCTCCTCTTCCATCCCTACCAGAGTTATGACCCTGTTCTCTGGCTTTTAGAAGCCGCCGCTCATGACCCAGATGTGATTGCCATAAAGCAAACCCTCTATCGAACAAGCAGCCAGTCGGAAATTATCCGTTATCTTACTCTTGCTGCAGAAAACGGCAAATATGTTTCGGTGGTGGATGAACTTACCGCCAGATTTGACGAACAGCGCAATATCACGTGGGCACGTCATCTTCAGGACGCCGGCGCCCATGTCACCTATGGAATCGCCCATCTCAAAACCCACGCCAAAGCCCTTCTCATTGTGAGAAAAGAAAAAGGAGAAATCCGTCGTTATGTGCATTTGGCCACGGGAAACTACAACGAAGCGACGGCAAAACTCTACTCAGACTTCAGTTTTTTCACCACCAATCCTGAGATTTGCGATGATATCAATCAGTTATTTAATCTTCTCACCGGCTTTTCTCTCCCCCAATCATGGAAAAAGATTGCGGTTGCTCCTCTCACCCTTCGCCAGCGTTTTCTTTCTCTGATCCAGCGAGAGATCCGCCATGCCAGGGCTGGACTGAGAGCCCACATTCGTGCTAAAATGAATTCGCTCTCTGATGACCAGATTATTGCCGCTCTCTACGAGGCTTCTCAGGCTGGCGTTACCATCGAGCTCATTGTGAGAGGTATTTGTTGTCTCATACCGGGGATCAAAGGCTTTTCAGAAAACATCACGGTAAAAAGCATCATAGGTCGTTATTTAGAACATTCCAGAATATATTACTTCTACAATAATGGAGAAGAAGAATATTACCTTGCCAGTGCAGACTGGATGAAACGAAATTTAGACAGACGAATCGAAGTGCTCTTTCCTATCGAAAACAAAACCCTTCAGCATATGATACAGACTATCTTTGATCTCCAGATGCAGGATAGCGCCAATAGCTGGATACTGGAGTCGAATGGCTCTTACAAAGCCCCCGGTGTACGAGAAAGTAGCCACAGAGATAGTTTTGAGGAAATCTATACCTTCTTGCAACAATTTTCAAGACCTTCCCGAAATAAAACTTTCCCCTTTATTCTCAAACATGAGGCAAAGGATGGGTAGATTGAGCAAAGCCAGGATGGGGAAGGAAAAGGTAGAAGAAAGTTTAATTTTACCACCAATCAGGAAATCGATAGATTTGCAATTATTCTTATCTCTTTTTATAATATTTGTATGCAACAAAAACTATGGATTTCCCTGATCTTCAGTCTTAATATAATTATGCTCTTTTCCTGCCAAAAACATTTTGATCGGGGAATGGTATATTTTTTTCAAATGAAATACACCAACGCTATAGAAGAATTTTCCCTTGCGTTTGCTCAAAATGACAGACCAATTGAGGCCGCAATCATGCAAATGGAATCTCTTCGAAACCTCCAAGAATATGAGGTAGGCCTTCGTGTATGTGATTTGGCTCTCAAAAGTTTTTCTAATTCTCTTGCATTAAGAATAGAAAAACTCCTTCTTGCGGCGGACATTTTCACTTCTGGTCAAACCAAAGACGATACATTAGTAGTAGAATGCTATATAGAAAGCAAAAAATATTCTCCTACAAACTCTTGGGATTATAGAGCATTAGGGAGCTTTTTTCATAGCGTGATGCACGACCAACCACGGGCTGTCTGGTGTTATTCAAAAGCCATAGAAATAGACCCAAAATTTTATGTTGCCTACTTTGGACGAGGATATATTTATTTCAATTTGGGTTACTATGAAAAGGCTCTGGAGGACTATTCTCTTGCTATCTCACTAAATCCTAAAAACGCTGTCGCCTACAATAATCGAGCAGTTATTTATGAGAAACTTCGTGAATATCGCAAGGCACTCAAAGACTATTCTTCGGCTATCGCTCTATGCCAGAATAATCCTTATTTTTATGACAATAGAGGACACATATATTATTATCTTGGTAAATATACCAAGGCTATTCAAGACTATACAAAGGCTATAGAGCTTCATCCTACCTTTACTGATGCCTATCTGCACCGCGGGGATGTGTACTTTGCACTTCGACAATATGATAAAGCAAAACTTGATTTGGAAAAAGCTATCGAACTTGATCCAAATGGAGAAACAAGAAAGTTAGCTGAGCAAATACTCTTTTTTTTACCTCGGGAATAATCTCACAAAAACATATTATTCCCATTGCGAGAGCATTCTCCCCTCCCCTTGCCTTTTTTCCCTCTTCTCCCTACAATAATAGGGAAGGAGACGTTTCCATGGCAACTCCGAAGCACCGACTTGATCAATTTCTCGTCGAACAAGGGATATTCCCCTCCAGACAAAAGGCCCAGGCCGCTATCTTGGCCGGTGAAGTACTTGTAAACGACCAAGTCATCACCAAAGCCGGCCATACCGTTCGAGAAAATGATCACATCCGCTTAAAACAATCCTTCCCTTATGTAAGTCGTGGAGCCCTCAAACTTCTCCATGCCCTGGACACCTTCCACCTTTCTCCGGAGGGCCAGGTAGCCATCGATATCGGTTCCTCCACAGGAGGATTTACCCAGGTACTTCTGGAACGTGGAGCCCGCTTAGTCTACGCCATTGACAGTGGCACCAACCAGCTTGACTGGAAGCTTCGCTCCGATCCCCGGGTTATCTGCCGGGAAAACACCAACGCCCGTTATCTTCGCCCTGAAGATTTTGATCCCAGCCCCACCTTTGCTACCATTGACGTTTCTTTTATCTCCCTCACCAAAATTCTTCCTCCGTTAGTCACTATCCTCGCCATCCCCTTCACCATCGTCTGCCTTATCAAACCCCAATTTGAAGTTGGTCCAGAACTCGTAGGAGAAAAAGGTTTTGTAGATCCCTCCCATCATCCAAAAGCATGGGAAATCGTACTCACTTGTGCCCATCAGCTGAAGCTGAAAACATCTCAAATTATCCCCTCACCTATTACCGGACAAAAAAGCAAAAACCAGGAATACCTTATAGCCCTCTTTTCACAACAAGGAGAAAAGGATGAGCTTTGAATGCAAATTTTACGACAAAGGATTCTGTATAAGACTTGAAAAAACCTGCAAACCAGGACAAGCGGGGTGTGTGCTTTTTGGAAAAGTGAAGTTTATTTCTCCTTCTCCGGAGCCTGATACAAACTCACCCGATTCTTCCCCGCCTTCTTCGACTGATACAGAGCATCATCGGCCGCATTGAAGATATAGTACGCCTCTTCCCCATGCGTGGGAAACTCAGAAACCCCCATACTCAGGGTAAACCCAAAGGACTTCCCATCCTCTGTGGTAATGGTGATAGTACGCACCAATTTCAGAAGCCTTTCACATACCTTGAGAGCTTCCTCCCCCCGCGTATTGGTAAGAAGCAGAACAAACTCATCCCCCCCATACCGGGCCGCAATATCCACATCCCTTCTCACCGTTCGCTGAATACAAGAAGCCAATTCCTTGAGAGCCCTATCCCCATAACTGTGGCCATAGGTATCGTTTATCCGCTTGAAGTCATCAATATCAAAGATAACAAACGAGAAAAATCTCCCATACCGAAGGCTCCGCTCAATCTCCTCGTCCATCTCCTTTTGAAAATAATGGGTATTATACAGCCCCGTAAGCCTGTCATGAATAGCGAGACTATAGTGACGGGCATTTTCCAAGATGGTGGAAGCAAAATTGGCAATAATCATCACCACTTCCATATCCTCACTGTTGAACTCTCGCTTATCCACCGTATTGGTAATCTCAAGAAGGGCCTCAACCACCCCATCAACCTTCAGTGGAACTACAATAACGGACTTAATTTCTCGACGCAATACCTCACCAATCACCGGTTGAGAATACGACGTCTGACGAATATTGGGCACAAGGATTGGTGTTTCCTTGACAAAGGCGTCTCCCACCACCCCCTCACCCGGCACGATCTTGTAATCCTTCACCACCTCTCCAAAACTCTCAAGCATGATGCGGTTATTTTCATACACATACATATCCTGATAATTCAGGATATTTTTGTCCCTGTCATACACCACCAGGGCCCCCTGGCTGGCTTCAACAGACTCAATAGCAAAACGAACAATCATGGTTTTGAGGATTTCTGTTTCCTGAAGATCCAAAATTCGTAGAAACTCACTCATCTCCTTGATAATTTTGAGCGCGCGATCCCTTTTGACAAAACCTTCATAATAATCGACACCTGTTGACGACACACCATGAGAAGCCAAATGTGTTTCTCTGCGTCTCACGAGTTTTTGAGTTCTCCTCGTTTTATTATAGCGATAATCTCTTCCCTTGTCAAGCCTTCCTCCTTGAGAAGCTCCTCTCTTGTCCCCACCTCAGGATAATGATCGGCGACGGCGAGCACCTCTACCTTTTCTCCTACCACCGCCCTCAGGTGCTCCCCAATCCCTCCACGAACAATACCCTCTTCCAGCACATACACCCGTTTGTATCGAGAGAGTATCTCGTAGGTTATAGTATGTATCGGCTTTATATAACGAAGGTTTAATACCGAGACACCATATCCTTCCTTAGCTAGTGCATCTGCTACTTCAAAAGCCTCTCCCAGGAGTGCCCCAACCCCAACTAAAAGCACCTCTCCCCCTTCCCGACAAAGCACCGGCTTTCCATCCAGGGGATACTTTGCTGGTTCATACCCATCCCACTCATGGGCAATAGCCTTTGGGTAACGAATAGCCACAGGCCCCCTCGCTTCTCTCACAGCATATTCTACCATCATCTGAAGTTCCCTTCCTGTCGCTGGGGCCATCACCATCATCCCCGGGATCATGGAGAGATAAGCGATATCAAAAATTCCCTGATGTGTCTCCCCATCTCCTGGAACAAGCCCCGCCCTATCCAAGGCAAACACCACGTGGGCCCTAGAAATCCCAATATCATGCACAAGCTGATCAAAAGCCCTCTGCAAAAAGGTCGAATAAATAGCCACCACAGGAATAAACCCTCGAAGAGCAAGCCCAAAAGCAAAGGTAACCGCATGTTGTTCGGCAATCCCCACATCAGCAAATCTCTCTGGATAGAGAGAAGCAAACTCCGAAAGCCCCGTCCCACTCTCCATGGCCGCTGTGATAGCAAAAAGCCGTGGTTCACAAGCGGCAAGGCTTACCATCGTATCCCCAAAGATCTCAGAAAAGCTTCTCCCCTCAGTAGGGATCTCGCCGGGTGCACAGACCTTTGGGGCACTTATCCCATGGTAACGCTCTGGATTCTCCTCCGATGGCTGATAATCTTTTCCCTTGATGGTACGAACATGAACAAGCACCGGTTTATCAAGTCCCTTTATCCCTTCAAAGGTTTTGAGAAGCCCTTTGAGGTTATGCCCATCAAGAGGCCCATAATAACAAATATTGAGGTCCTCAAAAAAGTTCCGTTTTCTCCCTACAATCCTCCATAGCTGTCTCTTGATCCATTCCTTCGTATGATACAAAATTCCCACAAAAAAGCCCGTCCATCGCCACCGACGTTTCACGTCCTCAAGAAGCTTCTTGGCCCGGAAATAGGCGCTTGACTGAAAAAGTTTGTCAAAATACGAAGCAATCCCTCCGACATTCTCAGAGATAGACATTCCGTTGTCATTGAGAATAATAATCACCGGCAAAGACTCATAGGCAATCTGATTGAGGGCTTCATACACTAACCCCGCCGTAAAAGCCCCATCCCCAATCACCACAATCGTCTCAGAGTGGTCTCCCTGCAGTCTCTTTGCCCTGGCTATTCCTGCCGCAATCGAAAGAGAGGTAGAGCTATGACCTGCATGCACCGCGTCATAAAAACTCTCTTTGGGATCGGGAAAGCCCTTCAGCCCACCCTTCTGTCGAAGCGTTGAAAATTTTTCCCGTCTTCCGGTAAGTATTTTGTGCACATAACATTGATGCCCCACATCCCAGATGAGCGTATCCTCGGGAAGATGAAACGCTCTGTGAATGGCCAAGGTGAGTTCCACTACCCCAAGATTCGACGCCAAGTGTCCCCCCGTTTTTGAAACAGAATCAATGAGAAAGGATCGAATCTCTGTTGCCAAGGTATTCAACTCAGCCAAAGAAAGACTTTTCAGATCCTCCGGAGAGGATATTCGTTCAAGTAGCATAGAACGTTTACTCCCTGAAAATAAGATCCACAAGCCGATTGAGATACTGAAGAATCAGCGTCTTCTTTTTCTCTTCGGCTATTCCCTTGAGAACCAGTTCATACGCCGACTGGTTCGTTTCCACAACAAGATTGGTGATAGCATTGCTCACAACAAGATTTGTTCTGATATCCGTGTAGTTTGTTTTGAAAATCAGGTCCGCTTCCGTAAGGAAAGGCTCACGCGTTTTGTCCTCCTGGACCAACTGAAAACGAAGATTGTACAAAGCCGACGAAGGAATGGTCATATTCGCCTGAACAAAACGCATCATAGCCTCCCCCTGAAAAAGAAAGCTATAGATCTGCCCACCAATCTCTGACTGAAACCGTCCCTCGAGTCGGAGCCATTTCCCCTCTTTCGATATCACACGAGCAGGAAGAACAAGGCGCCTCTCCTCACTGAGAGAGTACTGTCTCTGCCCTTTGCGCGTCGTCTGTTCCACCACTTCACCCTCAGGGTAGAAGTTCAACACCCCACCCCGACCATAGAGAGGGGTACTATTTTCATTTCCGCTTCTTTTCTGGTCCTCTTTGAGTTTGAGTACGGTTTTCTCAGAAAACACGACAAGGAGAACATCCCCCTCTTCCACCTTGACTGTATAGAGAGAGGCATCGGGAGTGTTCCACACACTCCCGGCCCATACGATATTTCCTATCAACCACATGATGGCAAGCGCTTTTTTCATGCCATCCTCCTTTTTCTGGTCCTCTCCTGAGTATCGACCAGAAAGTTTGTTTTCTTCACCTATGCCTGAGAAGGATTTTCAAGTTCCTTCTTGATCAGTTCAAGGCGAGGAAATTGTTTCTTGGGTGCCTCTCCGAGAAGTTCTTTGAGATCTTCACCGGTAAGCACCTCTTTTTCTATGAGGGTCTTGGCAAGAAGATCCAGCTTTTTCTCATGCTTTTTGAGAAGTTTCAATGCCTCCTCATAGCAATGCGTGATGATCTTCTGGACTTCTTCATCAATGAGCTCGTGAATCTTCTCACTGAAGTTCTTGCGTGTCACAAGGTCCTTGCCAAGAAATACAGGTCCCTCAGTCTCCCCATAACGCACAGGTCCAAGAATATCGCTCATCCCCCATTCACAGACCATCGTTCTCACAAAACGGGTCACATGGTCAATATCACTGGAAGCTCCACTGGAGATATAGTCCTTGCCAAACTTGAGTTCTTCAGCAGCACGCCCACCCATGGCCATGATAATATTCTGGATGGCTTCTTCTTTGACAATACTACGTTTTTCCACCTCCGGGAGATGATAGGTGATACCCAAAGCCTGGCCACGAGGGATAATGGTCACCTTGTGCACAGGATCATTGAGAGGAAGAATGTGTCCTAAGATAGCATGACCTGCCTCATGATACGCTGTCATCCATTTGTCTTCTTCGGAGAGAACAAGGCTACGTCTTTCAGGACCAAGGCTTACCTTGTCCTTGGCAAACTCAAGGTCTTCCATGGTGACCTTCTTGCGGTTATTTCGAGCCGCATTGAGAGCCGCTTCGTTGACAAGATTCTCCAGATCAGCCCCGGTAAATCCCGGCGTTCCTCTGGCTATAATCGAAAGGTCCACATCCTCAGCCAAAGGCACCTTACGCGTATGAATTTTCAGGATAGCCTCGCGAGCCTTGACATCCGGCTTGTCCACCACTACCTGTCTATCAAAACGACCAGGGCGAAGAAGAGCTGGATCAAGAATATCCGGGCGGTTCGTAGCCGCAAGGATAATCAACCCTTCAGAGGAATCAAAACCATCCATTTCTACTAAAATCTGGTTGAGGGTCTGTTCACGCTCATCATGAGAACCACCAAGACCAGCCCCACGAGAACGTCCCACCGCATCGAGCTCGTCGATAAACACAATACAGGGGGCATGCTTGCGGGCTTCAGAGAAGAGATCCCTCACACGAGCCGCTCCCACGCCCACAAACATTTCTACAAACTCAGAGCCACTTACACTAAAGAAAGGCACTCGTGCCTCTCCTGCCACTGCCTTGGCAAGAAGGGTTTTTCCCGTTCCAGGCGATCCAACCAGAAGCACTCCCTTCGGAATACGCGCTCCTATGGCATTGAACTTTTCAGGGCGTTTCAAAAACTCCACCACTTCCTGAAGATCCTGTTTTGCCTCTTCACAGCCAGCTACATCACTGAAACGAATCTTGTTCGTATTCTCTCTATGGAGTCTTGCCCTGGATTTTGAAAAGGTAAAGGCCCTGGACGAATCCCCAGCCTGGGCACCACGCATCACAAAGAGCAGAAATCCCACAAAAAGAAGCCCTCCAACAATCATCCAGGTGAGAGACCACCCACTCTGATCCTTCACCTTCTCTCCTATGATCTCTACCCCGGCCTGTTTAAGAAGGGGCAAAAGCTCCTCATCCATAAGGGGAAGAATTGTCACAAACCTGGTAGCATTTTCCACTCTATTTTTGAATTCCCCCTGAATCACCTGTCCTTCAATGCGAACAAGAGCCACATTCCCATTGGTTACCTGTGCCAAAAACTGAGTATAGGAGAGATTTTTCTCCCCTGGCTGGCTGGTAAACTGAAGTACCACAAAAGTACCCAAGAGAACAATCAGCAAAAAAATCCCCACATACATCGACTGATTATTCTGGGGAGGATAAGGGTTATTCCGCTTTGACTTTCGTGCCATACGCTATCTCTCCTCTGTGTTTCTCAAAATCCCGATGTAAGGCAAATTTCGATAGTATTCATTATAATCCAGACCATACCCAACAACAAACGCATCCTCAATGGTAAAACCCACAAAATCAGCCTTCATCTCCACTTTTCGCCGGGATGGTTTGTCCAATAGGGTGGCTACTCTCATTTCAGCGGGACAATGCATGGTGACAAAGTGCTCCAGCACCTTGGAAAGAGTAAGCCCTGTATCCACAATATCCTCTACCACCAGAAGCTTTTCTCCCCGACAGGTTTGTTGCAAATCCTTGAGAATACGCACCTGTCCTGAACTCTGTGTCCCCACATAACTCTCCGTAGCGATAAAATCGACTTTGAGTCGTGAGCTCTTCAAACACCGAACAAGATCAGCAAAAAAAACAAACGACCCCTTGAGATTCGCTACACAGAGAACCTCACCTCCACCAATCCATCGATCAATCTCTTCGGCCATTTCCCTTATCCGGGATTGAATACGCTCAGCAGAAATATACACATCTATCGACACATTCGTCTCCTTTTCTTTCAGAAGTTTATTGTAGCACAAAAAAGGAAAAAATGCCAATTCTTGAAGAGTTCAAACCATTCCTATCTCTAAATTGAGACCCTTGCACGGGCGTTTTCTTCCCCTATCTGGGTCAGGGGCTACGCCCCTGAAACCCCGTTTTTTCCATTTACAGGGGCTTATTTGTCTTTTTTATTCAAAAAAACATCTTGTTTTATCAATAGAGATATTTTTTGGTTAATTATGCTTTTTTATGACTTTTTTGAGAGCATTGCACGAACTTGCAATGCTCTCAATTTGACAATTTTCTTCTTTAACCTTAAAATAACAGGACATTTACTGGACAAAGGAGGAAACCATGCCAGTACCCAAACATAAAGTAGCAAAATGTAAAAGCCGCATGCGCCGATCCATTGGTTACTACAATCTGCAGGCTCCGGGGATTTCTCTTTGCCCAAACTGCGGCACTCGCAAGCTTTCTCACCGCGTATGTCCTGAGTGTGGGTACTACAAGGGCAAACAGATTCTCACAAGAACTATCCGCGAAGAAGCATAAGTGCATAAAATGGGAAGGTAGGCACTTATGAGAATCGGTGTGGATATCATCAGTGGAGAAAGGGACCCCCTTGAACTGGTCGAGGGGGCTCTGGATGCCCTCAAAGAGGAACAGGATATTACCGTTGTTTTGATTGGGCCAAAGGAAACCTACGAACATCTTCTGCAGAAAATCCAACAGCAAAAACGCTACCCCGAGAATGTCCTCGCTAAGATCGATTTTCTCCATGCGACGGAAGTGGTAACCATGGAAGACGACCCTCTCAATGTCATGAAGCAAAAAAAAGATGCGAGTATCTACGTTGGACTCCGTGCTCACAAAGAGGGACAACTCGACGCCTTTTTTTCTCCCGGCAATACAGGAGCCATTGTGGTAGCCGCTGCTCTTATCCTTGGCCGCGTCAAGGGAGTCAAAAAACCCGCTCTGGCCACTTTCATGCCCAATATCAAGGGAGAAGCCAATATTCTCCTTGATGTAGGAGCAAGTGCCGAGTGCGAACCATCGGATTATGTCAAGTTCTGTGTGATGGGAGAAATCTATAGCCGGGAAATGCTGGGTATCGAGAAACCTCGCATTGGGCTTCTCAACATTGGCGAGGAAGAACACAAAGGCACAAAGGAAATGAAAGATATACACCGTTTCCTGAAAGAGCTCCCTCTGAATTTTATTGGAAATGTTGAAGGTGGCGATATTTTTGGTACCAAGGCAGATGTCATTGTTTGTGATGGGTACATCGGAAATATTGCCCTGAAAACAGCCGAAGGAGCCGCAAAAGCCATTTCCAAGCTGTTGAAAGAGGCTCTCAAGAAACGTCCCCTTGCTCTTCTCACCATTCCTTTCTACAAAGGGGCACTTGACGAACTCAAGGAAAAGATTGATCCCGAAAGGTATGGAGGGGCACCTCTCTTGGGTGTCAATGGAAATGTGTATATTGGCCATGGTGCCTCAGGGAAAGACGCCATCCGCTATGGCATCAAGGCAGCAGCGCGTGCCGTACGACATCAGGTGCTTTCCAAAATCCACACCGAACTGGAGGAGTTTCATCTGATATAGAAAACCACACAAAAGAGGTGCGATTATGTACAAAGCAATCATCAAAGGCATGGGAATGTATGTGCCGGAAAAGGTATTGACTAATCATGACTTGGAAAAGATGGTAGAAACAAACGATGAATGGATAACAACACGAACAGGGATAAAAGAAAGACGTATCGCAGCCCCAAATGAGTCAACCTCTGATCTGGCTACAAGGGCTGCTCGCCAGGCGATGGAAAAAGCCGGGGTAAAACCGGAAGATATCGATATGGTAATTGTAGCTACCATTACCCCTGATTATATCTTCCCGGCCACAGCCGCTCTTGTGCAAAACGCTCTTGGGCTTCCCCATGCTGGCACGGTGGATATAGAAGCCGCATGCTCCGGTTTTATCTATGCCCTTTCCATGGCAAATGCCTATGTGGTCAGTGGCATGTACAAAAACATCTTGGTTATCGGGGCTGAAACTCTTTCCCGTATTACCGACTGGACAGATAGAACCACCTGTATCCTCTTTGGTGACGGGGCTGGAGCGGCCGTCGTTAGCCGTACCGAGGCTACAGATACTTCAGGATTTATTGGGTTTAGTCTTGGTGGTGATGGTTCGTATGCTGACCTGTTATGGGTACCGGCTGGAGGCTCAAAAAATCCTGCCAGCCACGAGACGGTAGACAATCGTCTCCATTACATGAAAATGAATGGAAACGCTACCTTCAAAGTAGCGGTAAGAACCATGGCTGAGGCCCTTGAGTCTATCCTCAAGGAACACCACATTGATCCCGGTGAAGTAAAACTTATTGTACCTCACCAGGCAAACCTGAGAATTATCTCAGCCATTGCAGAAAGGTTGGGCATAGGCGAAGAAAGGGTTATGGTGAATCTGCAAAAGTATGGAAACACCAGTTCTGCCACCATTCCCATGGCTCTCTACGAAGCCATCGAAGAAGGACGGGTGAAAAAAGGCGATCTGGTAGCTATGGTAGCATTTGGAGGAGGCTTCACCTGGGGTGCTGGTCTCCTACGATTATAAAACCAAAATGGAGGATGTGATTATGGGAAAACTTACTGGCAAAAACGCTATTGTGACGGGTTCTGCTCGTGGTATTGGAAAGGCTATTGCAGCCCGTTTGGCTGACGAAGGTGCGAATGTGGTTATTGTGGATGTGAATCTTGAGGCCGCTGAGGAAACCGCCAAGGAACTCGCTGCCAAAGGAGTCAAAACCATGGCAATGAAAGTCAATGTGGTCAACTACGAAGAGGTTGAGGCCATGGTAAACAAAACCAAAGAAGCATGGGGAAGCGTGGATATTCTTGTGAACAATGCTGGTATCACCCGTGATAACCTCATTCTCAAGATGACCCCTGAGGATTTTGATCTTGTGATTGATATTAACCTCAAGGGTGTGTTCAATGGTATCAAGGCCGTCTATCCCGTGATGATGAAGCAGCGCAGTGGCAAAATCATCAATATTGCTTCTATCATTGGACTCATGGGGAATGCTGGTCAGGCAAACTATGCAGCAAGTAAAGCCGGCGTGATTGCTCTCACCAAGACAGCCGCCAAAGAACTTGCCGGTCGTGGCGTTCAGGTCAATGCTGTGGCTCCCGGCTACATCAAAACCGCTATGACAGATCAGCTTCCTGATGCCGTGAAGGAAGAGATGCTCAAACTGATTCCTATGAAACGCATGGGTCTTCCAGAAGACGTGGCCAATGTAGTCTTCTTCCTTGCTTCACCAGACTCTGACTATGTCACCGGCCAAACAATCACAGTAGATGGTGGGATGGTGATGGCATAAGCCTCACCAGGAGGAAATATGGAAAAAAGACGTGTTGTTGTTACGGGTATAGGGACAATCAATGCCTGCGGTCTCAATGTTGAAGCCTTCTGGGATTCTCTCAAAAATGGCCGGTCAGGTATCTCAAGGGTCACCAATGTGGACCTCAAAGACTCCCCTTCCCTTATCGGCGGTGAGGTCAAGAATGAGGTTTTTAATCCAGAAGACTTCATCGACAGAAAGCTTGCCCGTCGAATGGATCGGTTCAGCCATTTTGGATGGGTAGCCGCTGAAGAGGCGGTAAAATCCAGTGGCTTAGAAAATGCTTCTGTCGACAAAGATAGGGTTGGGGTTCTGATTGCTGCCGGTATTGGTGGTATTCAGACGTTTTATGAGAATTCCGTCAAAATGGAGAAAGAGGGCCATAAGCGGGTATCTCCCCTTATGATCCCTATGATTATTACGGACATTACCTCAGGCTATGTTTCCATTCGCTATGGATATCGAGGCCCGAATTATTCTGTTTCTTCTGCCTGTGCCTCCGGGGCTCATGCCATTGCCATAGCCTACAATCACATTCTTGTTGATGATGCTGATGTGATGATTGTCGGTGGAACAGAAGCCGCTATCACTCCCCTTGGGTATGCAGGTTTTACCCAGGCTCAGGCCCTCTCCACTCACTACAACGATGAACCTACCAGGGGTTCCCGTCCCTTTGACAAGGATAGAGACGGGTTTGTGATGGGTGAAGGTGCCGGTGTCCTTGTACTCGAAGAATTGAACCATGCCCTCAAGCGCGGGGCTCCTATCTATGCAGAAATGGTGGGGTATGGGATGAGTGCTGATGCTCACCATATTACTGCCCCCTGTCCGGATGGTGCAGGGGCTGCCCTTGCCATGAAAGTCGCTCTCAGAAAGTGCGGTCTCAAACCCACTGATATTCAGCTTGTCAATACCCACGGTACATCGACACCCCTCGGCGATGTAGCGGAAACCATGGCTATCAAACAGGTTTTTGGGGACTATGCCTACAAACTCAAGATCAATTCGACAAAATCCATGACCGGTCATACCCTTGGGGCAGCCGGTGGCATAGAGGCCGTCGCTGTGGTAAAGATGCTTCAAGAAGGCATCATTCATCCGACCATTAACCTCGACAACCCTGATGAACAGTGTGATCTCGACTATGTGCCACACAAGGCCATCAAGATGGATGTCAAGTACGCTATCAGTAATTCCTTTGGATT
This sequence comes from Brevinematales bacterium, assembly GCA_013177995.1. Classification (GTDB taxonomy): domain Bacteria; phylum Spirochaetota; class Brevinematia; order Brevinematales; family Thermospiraceae; genus Thermospira. The sequence goes on from JABLXN010000014.1 coordinate 45,089, forward strand.
TGGTGGACACGATGTCTCTCTGGTTTTCAAAAAGTACGAGTGAAGCACAACTTTCTGCTGAACGTATCAGGCAACTCAAAGATCTCTGCAAAAAAATGAAGGTAAAAGTAAAAGCCCTGGCCTTGCTGGACAGGGCTTTTACTCATGCTTCTTACGGACATGATAATCGAGACCCCATGTATAACTATGAACGACTCGAGTTTTTAGGCGATTCTGTACTGAATTTAGGTGTAGCCCGTCTTCTCTATGAAACCCGTACCCAGGAAAAAGAAGGTACTCTCTCAGCCCTTCGTTCAAGTTTAGTGGATGAGAAAACCCTCTACGAAATTGCCCAGCAATTCTCCTTTTATGAGTATCTTAACCTTGGCAAAGGAGAAAGTCTCTCCGATGAGAGAGCCAGAATCAAAGTACTTGCCGATGTCGTTGAGGCTTTTCTTGCCGTCTATTTCCTTGAACACGGCTGGGAAAAAACCTTTGAACTCATCAAACGCCTTTTTTCTCCCCTTCTCACCCACCGTCTTCAGAGTGGTACCCGCGATTTCAAAAGCCAGCTCCAGAAATGGGCCCTCTCTACCTACAAAGAGTATCCCGTGTACAAGGTGATCAAAGAAGAAGGCCCCGATCACAACAAAGTTTTCACCATAGAAGTCTCCCTTCACAAAACCTATCGGGCGATCTCTGAGGGAAGAAGCAAAAAAGAAGCCGAACAAAAAGCCGCCGAAAAACTCCTTGCCCAGATTCGCAAAGAGGAGAAATCCAATGCTTCGTAGTATGACAGGATTTGCCAGTGCCTTTATCACGTATGACGACTTTGATATCGAAGTGGAAATCAAAAGCGTCAATTCTCGCTACTTTGAGTTTCGGCTTTTAGGAACCCCTCTTCCTGTGGAGTGGGAAAACGAATTCCGTCAACAGGTATTTGAAGTCCTCAAACGGGGCAAAATTGATCTCTTGATCCGCGTGGTAGAAAAAAGTGCCAAAAACACCCGCGTTGTGGTCAATACCGAACTTGCCAAACAATACTTAGATGCCCTCAGAACCTTATCGCACGATTTAGGGATCCCCGGCGATATCACTATCCCTCATCTTCTCTCTTTAGGTCCTATTGTCGAGGTGGAAAAATTGGACGCGGATGTCACCCTTTTTGAGAGACTCAGGGAAGTGGTGAGTGATGTCCTGCAACGTACGGAAAATATGATGCGCCTTGAGGGACAAAAAACCATCGCAGATATTCGCAAGTCCCTTTCCCTCATCGAGAAAGCCCTCTCGCTAATCGAACAGCGTTATCCCGAAAGCTTAGCGCGCTATCAGCAGGAACTTCAGAAGAAACTTGTCGAATTCGCTTCCAGTCTCGGGGAAAGTACAAGAGAAATTGTCCAGAACCGCATCCTCCTCGAAGTAGAACTCGTTTCAAGCCGGGTTGCCATCAACGAAGAGATTGTGAGACTGAGAAGCCATCTTCACCAGTTTGATCAGATCATTGAGGGCAAACTTCCCGGTGATGGCAAAAAACTCGACTTTATCTCCCAGGAGATGAATCGCGAAACCAATACCATTGCCTCCAAATCCCAGGACTATGAGATCATTCAAGCAACCATAGACATCAAGGGAGAAATAGAAAAAATCCGTGAACACCTGAGGAATCTCGAATGAAACAGGGTGGTATTATTGTTATCTCCGGTCCTTCTGGGGTGGGCAAAACCACACTCTACAAAAGACTTCTTGCCGAATTTCCTGAAAAACTTGCCTTCTCGGTTTCGGTGACAACCCGTTCTCCACGACCTGGAGAAGTCGATGGCGTTGATTATTATTTTTATACAAAAGAAGAATTTGAGAGAGCTAAAGAAGAGGGTAAGTTTGCAGAATGGGCTGAGGTGTATGGCAATTACTATGGCACGCTCAAAAGTGAACTTGAGAGAATCATGAAAAGCGGAAAAACAGCTCTTCTCGACGTCGATGTCCAGGGTGGGATGAGTATTCGACAGGCCTTCCCCGAGTCCTATCTCATCTTTATTCTTCCCCCTTCTGTTGAGGAACTCAAAGAGAGAATCCTCAAACGTTGTAGCGATAATCCTGAGGCTATCAAACGCCGTCTTCACCAGGCCTCTGAAGAAATGAAAATGGCTTCCTTCTACGATCTCTGTATTGAAAACAAAAATCTTGATGAAGCCTATGCTTCCCTTCGTGACGCCGTAGTCTCACGAATTCTTTGAAAAAGAGATGTATACTTTTGTATACAAAGTTGCATTTGCAATTATCTTTATCTTTTTAATTTCAATTCAGAAAAGCAATTAGAAAAATTTTTATTTTGGCACGATTCTTGCAATTAAAAAAGAGAAGGAGTGTACGTTATGTCAAGAAAACAACAGACCCTCAAGTCTTCTGTTCGTTTTGAAGGCATAGGTCTTCATACAGGCGAAAAAAGCACCATAGAAGTCCATCCCGCTTCTGAAGATACAGGACTGGTCTTTCTCACCCGTTATCAGGGAAAAGAAAGAGCCATCCCTTATACCGTCGATTATATCACTGATACAAGAAATAATATTACCGTCTCGGATGGGGTGGTTTCCTACAAGACGGTAGAACATATGATGGGGGCCCTGTATGGCCTTGGAATCGACAATGCCATTCTTGAGTTTACCGGCCCTGAAATGCCCATCATGGATGGAAGTGCCGCTCCCTTTGTCGAGGCTTTTCTGAAAGCAGGAGTGGTTGCCCAGCATAGCGAGAAAAAGGTCCTTCGTCTCATGGAATCCCTGTGGGTGACAAAAGATGACAAGTTCTTAGTGGGCGTTCCTTTCTATGCTCTCAAGATCAACTATACTATTTCTTTTCCAAACTCACCCATTGGGACACAGACCTTCCAGCTCAATATGACAGAAGAGGATGCCTTTAGTTCCATAGCCCAGGCAAGAACCTTTGGTTTTCTGGAGGATATTGACTACTACCAAAAGAATGGTCTTGTGTTAGGCGGCGGGTTCGACAATGTTCATGTGTATAGCCGCAAAGAAAACCGCTCCATCAATGGTGCCCGCTACGACGATGAACCTGTTCGTCACAAGGTGCTAGACCTTTTAGGTGCCCTTGCCCTTCTCCCCTATGATATTGAGGGATTCCTCGTATCCTACAAGGGTGGCCATACGTTAGATGTGGATTTTGCAAGACTTCTCTCTCACTATGCCGAGAAACAAAAAGAAGAAGCAAAGATCTTCACCGAAGGGTATTCCTATCAGGTATCCGGTCTTCTTCACTTAGAGCCAAGAGTGGCTCATTTAGCTTCGTAAAATAACTACCTTCCCATATTCCTGGGGCGTATCCATCATGGGTACGCCTTTTTTATTAAGAGAGAAAAGTCTTTTGATAAGCCTCTACCTTTTCGATAATCGTCAAAAAATGCGGATTTTCTCCATGCTTTTCCACAAATTCCCGGTAAGCCTCTTCCTTGCGACTTGCTTTTTCCATCTCACGAAGAAAAGCCTCTTCCTCTTCTGTGAGAGAAAGCCCCAAATCACGGCAGGTCTCTACCACGCCATGATGAGGGATTTCACCGGTGGCATAGATGGCAAGATCCTCTATCCACTGCAGAAGTGTCTCAGCAAGAAGAAAAGCCCTCTTTTCCCGAAAGAAGAGAACAAGCGTTTCAGGAAGACCGGCAAGAGAGTCGAAAAACTGCTTTCGTGCCAATTCACACCAGAACACTTTCATTTTTTCTTTTCCTCAAGGTAGGTTTTCCATCCAGCAAGAGTGAGCTTTGCGTCCTTCTCAAGGACTTCCTTCTCCATGTGTTTTTTGTAGTTTCGATACGCTTCTCTGTACTCCGGATATTTGATCCCTAACATGCTTACCGCAAGAAGCCCGGCATTTTTGGCCTGATTGATCGCCACGGTGGCTACAGGAACCCCTCCAGGCATCTGCACAATGGAGAGAAGAGAATCCAAACCCTGGAGATGAGAACTTTTGACAGGAACACCAATCACCGGCAATTCGGTAAGAGAGGCCACCATCCCGGGCAGGTGAGCTGCTCCCCCTGCTCCGGCAATAATCACCTCAATACCACGAGAAGATGCCCCATCCGCAAATTCTACCATCCAGTGAGGAGTCCGATGAGCCGATACAATATGAACCTCATAAGGCACCTGCATTTCCTCAAGCACAAGAGCGGCCTCTTTCATTACCTCAAGATCCGAATCACTTCCCATGATGATACTTACCAGAGGTTTTTTCATAGAGCCTCCGAAACAATGCGAATTTTTGATCGAATAGCCTGAGCTTTTTCCAGGGCTTCTTCCACTGTTTGGGCGGTGATAGTAACATGTCCCATCTTGCGGAATGGTTTGGTAACAGGCTTCCGATAAAAATGAAAAGCAAGCCCGGGAATAGAAAGGGCTTCTTCAAAACCTTCGACCACCGCCGGACCCTCATGCCCTACCTCTCCCAAGAGATTAAACATCACTGCTGGAGCCAGAAGCCGGGGAGACCCAAGAGGAAGATTCAGAACAGCCCGAATATGCTGTTCAAATTGACTGGTTTCACAGGCCTCAATGGTATAATGCCCTGAGTTGTGTGGTCGAGGAGCTATCTCATTGTAAAGAAGTCGTCCATCGGTAGAAAGAAAAAGTTCCACACCAAAAATACCCACCCCCTGCAAGGCTTCAACACAGGCGATGGCTATCTCCCTTGCCTCCTTTTCCACCTGAGAGGAAACCCGGGCTGGAGCAAGCACCATATCACAGATATGCGCCCGTTCATCAAACACCATCTCTGTGAGAGGATAGGTAACCACTTCTCCCCGCTGATTTCTCGCCACCATGATACCCAGTTCTTTTTCTATGGAAACCCTCTCTTCAACAAGGAAATTCTCCGGAAAGGCCCCTTTGAGATCCTCTTCCCCCCTGATGGTCAAAACCCCTTTTCCATCGTAACCACCCTTTCGGGCTTTCTGAATACAGGGAAAACCAAACCGGCGAAGAGCCTCTCTCTCCAGGGTATCATACAGGGCAAAACGAGGCATAGGAATACCACAACGGGCGAGAAACTCCTTTTGCCGCCCCTTGTCCTGGATAAGAGCTAAAAGATCAGGAGAAGGAGCAAATCGGTGACCTTCGTTCTCTATCTTTTTGATAGCTTCCGTGGAAATATGTTCAATATCATACGTGGTCAAAGTACAATGACGTGCCAGTTCCCGGATGGCAGCTTCATCATGAAAGCTTCCTACAATGGTGTGATCAGCCACAAAAGAGGCGGGACATTTCTCATACGGATCAAGCACCCAGACAGAAAAACCCAACCGCTGAGCTACCTGAGCCATCATCTTGCCCAACTGCCCCCCTCCAATGATGCCAAGCCTGATTTTCTCCATCAGTCCTCCACAAAGTTATCATCGAGAAAGGATTCGCTTATCATTCATTGTACCATAGAAAAAGTATTTTTTCCACTTCTGAGACCTTTGCACGAATGTGCAAAGGTCTCAAGAAAGTAATAAAAAACAAAAAAACAGTATAAAAATATGCCTTTCTATAATAAAAAATCCTATTTTTTGGATAAAAAAGACAAATAGACCCTTGTAAACAGAAAAAACGGGGTTTCAGGGGCGTAGCCCCTGACCAAGACAGGGGAAGAAAACACCCGTGCAAGGGTCTCCTTCTATTTGAGAAGTCGAGAGATCCAGGGAATACCGATAAAAGTTCCTATAGAAGCCCCAAGAGAGCTTGTCACAAAGACAAGGAGAATCTTGGTGATACGATTCTGCCAAAAACCCTTCCAGGTAGTGATATCATAGGGCAGATTCTCAAAATCCCTCACCCTTGGCTTGTGAAAAAAGGCCTCAATGAGAGCTAAAAACATCCCCGCCCCCACAAAGGGATTGAGGGTCGTAAGTGGTGCAATAACCCAGCTTGAAAGAATGGTCACAGGATGAGCGAAAGCCACAAGACAACCAAGAGCCGCCGCCGTCCCCGTGACCAGTATCCAGTCCCGGACCATAGAAATGGCAAGCCCTGTACCTCCCTTGAAAAACCCGGCAACCACTATCAAGCCAAAAAGAATCACGACAAGCCACCCTACCACAGCCCCACTGATACGGCTCTGAGGTATTGTCTCAAGCGATTCTTGAGAACTCTCCACCACCGGATTTTCTAACGCCTCAGCCACCCCCTCAAGATGTCCCCTTCCAATCACTACAAGAGCTTTCTTTCCACTTCCTGAAAGAATTTTCTGAGCCATATAGAGATTTCGTTCATCAATCAGGACACGTTTCACCGCCGGTAAATGTTTTGCCAGTTCACTCATCATGGTGTTGTAAAGATTGCCTTCCCCAAGGAGTTTTTTGACCTCTTCTTCAGAAACCTCCTCAGTTTCAAAGAGACTCTCAAAGAGAATCTCCACAATCCGCATCTTGTCCTTGAAAGAGGCCAAATGCCACGTTCGTTTCAGGGTGGTATTGAGATCGCGGTCGGCTAACACAAAAGGGATACGCTTTTCCTCTGCCAAACGAATAGCAGAGAGCATATCTTCTCCAACCTCTTCGCCAAGCTGGATCCCCATCTTTTTCTGAAGAGCGGTAAGCAGAAGCGAGGCCAACATAAGAAAACCCTGTCCCGACTTGATAACATTCACGATATCAAGGTTTTTCCACCGATCCTTTGAGGTAAGAGCCTGATAACGAGCCTCACAAAGCTCCACATACACGGTATCCGGTTGCCACTCTTCTATCCAGCGACTCACTTCCTGAACACTTTCTTCCAAAATATGCGCTGTCCCGAGAAGAAGGATTTCCCTCTCAGAAAGCGTTACCTTCATTATATGGGGAGCAAGTCTCTCCTGTGCCATTATTCCTCCTGAGGACGACGCTGGATATCCGCCCCGAGTGCACGAAGCTTCTCTTCAAAGTGCTCATATCCACGGTCAATATGATAAATACGAAGAACCTCTGTTTTGCCCTTTGCCGCCAGCCCCGCAAGCACAAGCCCTGCCCCGGCCCGAAGATCCGAAGCCATGATAGAAGCACCTGAAAGCCTTGGCACCCCTTTCACTACAGCGACAGCCCCATCAACATGAATATCCGCTCCCATACGACAGAGCTCTGCCGCATGAAGAAAACGATCAGGGAAAATCTTCTCAGAAATAATACTGATCCCATCGGCAAGCGTGACCATGGCCATCAGCTGCGCCTGAAGATCTGTGGGGAAAAAGGGATACGGCTTGGTTTCTACCTCCACAGGCCGAATGGTTTTCCCCCTGGCCACCAGCGTGGTATGAGAGAGGATCTCTATCTCCACCCCCGCCTTTGAGAACACCTCAATGGGCTCAGCCAAATGGGCCACACAGGTATTGGTGAGAGTAATCTCTCCTCCGGTAATTCCTGCCGCTGCAATAAAGGTACCCGCCTCAATCCTATCAGGAATAGTCGTGTATTCCACTCCGTGAAGTCTCTCCACCCCTTCGATGGTAATCACACTGGTACCCGCCCCGCTAATCTTCGCCCCCATCTTGTTAAGACACTGGGCAAGATCCGCTACCTCTGGCTCACAGGCAGCCCCTTCAATAACCGTTGTCCCTTCTGCTAACACAGCCGCCATCATGACATTTTCTGTCCCAAGCACACTGGGACCAAAGCTTCCCAAAAGGTTCATCGAAGTCCCTTTCAACTTAGGACAGGTGGCATTGATATATCCCTCTTCTATGACAATCTCCGCCCCTAACGCCTTCATACCCCTGATATGAAGATCCACAGGTCGAGGCCCAATGGTACACCCACCGGGGAATGAAACCCTTGCCCGCCCACGTCTCCCAAGAAGGGGACCAAGAACCGCAATAGAGGCTCGCATCTTGCGAACAATATCATAAGGAGCCTCATAAGACTGGGACGACACCTCTTCAATGCGCAGAGTATGAGTATCTTCGATAGTTACCTTTTTGCCTAGGTAGGTGAGAAGGGCTATCATGGTCCGGATATCCATGAGATCGGGTACATTATGCAAGATAACCGGCTCATCTGTCAGAAGCGAAGCCGCCATAAGAGGAAGCGAAGAGTTCTTTGCTCCACTGATCGCTACCGTTCCCTTGAGGGGGATTTCTCCATGAATGACATATTTATCCATATCTTCTCTATCCTTGGAAAATAAAATAGGATTTTAGTATAAGGAAAAAAGAAAGAAAACGCAATTTTTGGAAATAAAGAACACATGAGGTAAAAAAACTTGAGGCCTTTGCAGGGAGATTTTGTCCTTCTCATCTCTCCCCACAAAGGCCCCTTATCATCCTCTTTTTTTTGAAAAGATGTGCCAAGAACAAAGTTTATAACTTCTCCATTTCTTTATACTTCACTTCCTGGATCACCCGAATAAACTGATTATACGTGTTGGTCAAACAATCATCCAACAGAGGATTGATGATATCATCCTCAAGGAATCTATCAAGATTGGCCCCAGACTTCCATTTGGAATCATAGGGAGGGGTTTTATCATTCCAGATGACGGTCTTTTTCCCCTTTGTTTTTTCTTCTCGCAAATCATACATCGTGCCACTCACTTTTCCCCTCACAAGATACTCCCATCCAAACAAACCCTCATATCTCAATATTCCAAATTCAATATTTAACATCAAATAAGCATCAGCTCCATACTTCTCCTGCAAAAGAAATTTGTCTTGTTCAAAGTTTGTGATCTCTGCACTATTCAACACCACAAAAGTATAGGTGGGAAAATCTCTTTGCAGTCTCTCAATAAAGAGAGGGACCACCTTCGGGACAAAATTTGAGATAATCTCTTTTCCCCTTGCGTACTGCTTTCCCATACTGGCATCTATCGCCGTCACAAGAGTTATTCCTATTAGACCTTCGCTCATCCTTTCTCTATACCCAGAGAGAAAATCCACCTTATAACTCTCTCTTATGTCCAACAACACCGTCATCGGCTTCTCAAGATAAACCTTGTTCATCTTGACGGTACTGGAGGTACTCGAACACGAAAACACCACCAGGACAAAGAAAAGTCCCAAAAGCCCTTTCACCCAGCGATCAAACTTCATCATCTCTTTCCTCCTCTATATACAATTCTCTTTTCTCTCATCACCCCACAAAGCACCTATCATCACCCGATGAGTATGAAAAATTTCTACTTCGCCTGCTCTTCTGTCTCAATCTTCAGAATCTCAATGATTCTGATTTTCCCCGAATACGGCTGTTCCTCTATCACCTCCACCTTCACTGTGAGAATCTTGCCTGCATACTGACGGAGATTGATTTTGTCAGCATTCACCACCTCAAAGGCCCTCTGGGACCTCGTTGTCCAGTTGAGGATAAAATAGACCGTCGGATTCCCTTCATAGATTTTCACCAGTCCCCGCCACCCCTGTTCAACAGGCTTCACTGGTGAGGTAACTTTATGACGGTATTCTTCCAGAGATGCATCTCCGTTTCTAAGATAAGGCGTTGGTTTCTTCTCACACCCAACAAAAACCATCCCCGCTAAAAGAAAAACCAAAAACCTCTTTCCCATCATTTCCTTCTCCTTCAAAGATAAAAACATTCGGGGCAGTTTTCACTGCCCCGAAAAATCTACTTCAACACGGCGGTGACGCCCTTGACTTTGATAGTAAAGCTACCCGTTCCAGTATAGGCACCCGCCACCAGTAGATACCACCCCGGTTGAGTTATAGTATAGGTGATTATCTCAGGGTTGTTCTCAGTGTATGCATACTTAAGCCGTTGCAATGTTCTCGCATCATACAACTCCAGATCAAAATCCATCGATCCACTCCAGGAAAGAGTGGCTTCTATGCTTCCTGGTTGAGATACATAAAACTGGAAAACTCTTATCTGACCAGAAGCGGTAAAATTACTCACCATACCCACATTATTGAACAACCAGGGCACGTTAAACTGATTTCCAACTGCGTCAATATATAAATCCCAAAGTGATGCCTGGTTGAAAAGAGTATAGTTTGAGAGCACATAGTCAGGTCTTACCCAAATCATTAAATCTCCCTGAGAATTTGTCAACCATGTACAGTAGTACACTGCCATTCCATGGGCATTTGGGTTACCTGCGATAATATTACCACCCGGCTGATGCCATTCATACACCACCGCATTCTGAAGAGCCGTCTTGACAGCAGAACCATCCGCTATAGTTACCTTGTCAGCAAATTCATACACATCTACATGGTAATAGCCACCATGAATATAGGCACTATATGCTTCCACTGTATCCCTCACAGGAGCAAAATGAAGAGGAGCTCTCAAGTCATGAGCGGCATTCAAAAGATTGTTGTAAAGATTAGTAACATAACTCTCAAAAGCAGTGAAGAGGGTATTGATCTTGGAAAGATCATAAACTGCTATTGCACTTGTCTGGATAGTTGCATAACGGTTAGCAAAGGCATTGACAATAGCCTGATAGAGATTTTCCTTCGACAACGAACCAGAGAGAAATACCGGTAACCATTGATCATATTCCCATCCATCCCCCAGAGTAGTATCAGGAGAAGCAATGAGATACTCAGCAAGGCTTCGCCATTCGTAGGCTGTTTCAAGCATACCCATCAGACAGGCATCTGCTCCGAGGATAGTAATCCCTTTTCCTGTCAGCGCAGTGCGTACTTCCGAGTTATATAATTCATCTCCAGAAGAAGCATCCCAACTGATCCCTTTCAACACATCATTTCTTTTTGCAGAAACAACAGAAGGAAGTATTGTCTCTTTTTCGGGGAGAGTAAAGATCGAAGAAAAAGGTGTCTTTTCTTTACGAGAAGAGGTGAGCATAATCTCTTTTTGTAAAAGGATAGTGGGAATGTTCTGAGAAGAGGTTTTACTTCTCCAGCCATCTCCATGGTTCCAGATGACAAGCATGGTATTGGTTGCCGGGAAGTATGCCTTCACATAGTCCACAAAGGCCGCAAGGACAGCAGGATCTCCCATGTTTTTCTCGTCACTATCCCCTGTATCAGAGAGCCCCATACCGGCAAGCCTCTTGGAAATCACCGTGCCATTCAAACCACCACTATCATATTGCATATAGTAGAGACGAGTTCCCTTCCAGTCTCCATCAGAGGTATCATCACCAGGACTTCTATCTACCAGCACGACCACATGAACCTTGTTCTCTCCTCCAGCAAGCCCTGCTTCTATCTCATTGAGATCCTCCATGGCATTTGGTTCAAGATCACTGTCTCCGTTCATGAAAATCATAATAGTCCAGGGCAGTCGCGCGGAATTTGTGAGAATAATGCGGTTGGTAACCGAACTATTCCCGGCTTTATCAAGGGCATAGATATCATTCGTTTGCAGGGTTCCTCCAGCAATAGCTACATTATAATTCCAGCTATTTCCAACCAGATTGGCCTGTACATAAGAAGAACCATTGACAGAAATCATCACTTTGTCCAGATTCTGATCAGAAGCCGATCCAGCCAACACATAGTTGGTAGAAACAAACTGGAAGTTTGTATGAGAAGTTACCGTTAAGGTTGGCTTCGTGCTATCCAGTACCACTTTTCTGGTCACCTGAGAGGTCTTGCCATTATCGGCCGTGGCTTTAGCCCGAATAGTGTTCGTCCCTTCTGCCAACGACAAAGTCAAAGACCAGTTGCCATTATTATAAGTAGCCTCAGTATAATTCACCCCATCAAGGCTCAGTTCTACTTTGGTAATACTATAGGGAGCATTAATAGAAGCCGTTCCCGTAAACGTTACGGCGACGGCATTGGTCAAAATACCCTCAGCAGGAGCCGTAAAAGCCACTACAGGCGCTACAGGATATTCAACCTCTCTCTCAACGATAGCCGATACATTCCCGGCCAGATCCTCCGCATAGACATAGTTAGTATGTTTTCCATAGGTGGAAAGAGTTATGTTGGTACTCCAGTTTCCATTGACCACAGAAACTGCCTTCCAGGAACCATTATCCACTTTTACATACACGACGTTGTAGGCAATGTTATCACTCACCGTTCCCGAAAGAGTATAATTCGAACTCACTTCACTCCCGGCTGCTGGTGCAGTAATAGTGACCACAGGAGCCACCGCATCCAGCACCACTTTTCTGGTAACCTGCGTCGTCTTTCCATTATCAGCTGTGGCTTTGACACGAAGAGTATTTGTCCCTTCTGAAAGGTTGACGTTCGCGGACCAGTCGGTACCACTGACGTTTGCCGGCACATAATTTACCCCATCAAGGCTCACCTCTACCGTAGCAATCGAATAGGGAGCTTCAATAGATACCGTTCCCATCACCGTGACAGAAGCACTCGCTGTAAGGTATCCCTCTGCAGGAGATGTTACAACGAGAGAAGGCACAGCGGCACGAACCACTTCCACAAGATTGGTCACGGTTACATTGGAAGCCTTGTCTTCAGCATACACATAATTCGTATGCTTCCCATAGCTTGAGAGGGAAATATTGGTACTCCAGCTTCCATTGACCACAGGCACAACACCAAACACCGAATCATTATCCACAGCCACATACACAGCCTGTACCCCGGAGGCATTATCACTTACCGTCCCCTGAAGAGTATAAGTAGCCCCGACTTCCTGACCATTGGTTGGCTGAGAGATCACCAGAGTTGGAGGAGTGGTATCAGGCGTTGGTGTAGAACTACCACCGCTTCCACTTCCTGAATCCGTTCCCGAACCCGAGGTACCACCAGAAACAGAACACGCCACTATGATGGCACCAAGGAAGAGAAAACACCAGAACTTCCACAATTTTGACATTACAAACCTCCTTTTGATTTTAAAATATTTTTATATATAATACGCAAAATGCGTCAAAAAAATGAAATTTCCACAAAAATTTTCTTCAAATATACCTTTTTCTTCAAAACGGTTCAAACAAAACTTCTCGCGACTTTTTTATTATAACACATAGACACACAAATATCAACTAAACCTCACCCCTTCAACCCTTCTATGAGCACCTTCATCTCAGAGAGAGAGGAAAGCGGCTTCAGCCCCTCTCTCCTCTCCACCCGTATTCCGGCTGGATATATCACCGTTTCAAATCCAAGCTTGAAAGCCTCCTCTATTCTCCTATCCCCTCCTCTCACAAGCCTCACCTCCCCCGCAAGTCCCACTTCACCAAAGACTACCCACGACAAAGGAAGAGGTATCTGCGTATAAGCCGAGATAAGAGCCCCTGCAATGGAAAGGTCAAGAGCCGTATCCGAAACCTCAAGCCCACTGGTGATATTCACATACACATCAAACTTTGAAAACGGATACCCAAGATGCCTTTCTAAAACCGCTAAAAGAAGATACAATCGATTGATATCACAGCCCTCCGCCGTTCTCCGCGGATAACTAAACGAAGAAGAAACCACAATGGCCTGCACCTCCACCGGAATCACCCTCAATCCATCCAGAAGAGGATAAAAACTCACCCCCGTGGGCGGGCTTTCATAGCGGTGGCGAAAGAGAGAGGCTGTCACAGGAAGCGAACGTATCCCCTCACTCGTCATCTCAAAAATCCCCCATTCATCGGTAGGAGCAAAACGGTTCTTTAGACTACGAATAATTCGATAAAGCCCCTTCCTATCCTGTTCAAAAAAGAGCACCGTATCTACAAGATGTTCAATCACCTTGGGCCCGGCTATCTGTCCACTTTTGGTGATATGACCAACCAACACAAGAAGAATCTCGAGTTCCTTGCACACCCGTACAAGAACCTGCGTTGACTCCCTCACCTGAAGGATACTTCCCGGAGGAGAACTGTAGCGGGTAAGCTCAAGCATCTGAACAGAGTCCACAAGAAGTACCTGGGGCCTTTTGGCCCTGAGAAAGTCCTCTATCACCTCCACCCGTGTATCAGCCAAAAGCCAGAAGTCCTGTTTGACCCCCAACCGACCTGCACGAAGCTTTATCTGAGAGGCAGACTCCTCGCCATGAAGATAACAGACCCGGTATTCTTTGGCTAAAATATTGGCCAAATGAAGAAGAAGGGTGGACTTCCCTACTCCCGGTTCCCCGGCCAAAAGAATGGTTTGCCCTGGAACAAATCCCCCCACTACACGATCAAGCTCAGACTCACCAGAAAAGATCCGTTCCGACTCCTTTGCCTCAACAAGGGAAATCGTGGTGTACGAAGCCTCCCCACTTCCTTTTGAAGCGGGGTGTTCTTCCACCTCTTCAAAGGTATTCCATTCCCCGCACTCAGGACACTTCCCCAACCACTTTGAGGACTTATACCCACACGAGGTACAGTAGTAAAAGATTTTTGTCTTCATGAAAAGAACTATGGGTTATTCGCGCGCTTAAACTGAGCTAAAGCCATCACCAAAATCCCGACCACAAAGCCACCTAAGAAGAAAAGAAGCATCACCACAATGAGAGGCAACTGAAAACTCCAGAAAAGCAAACTCACCACCACCATGGTCACATTCTGCAGGATGAGGACACTCAAGAGAACAAGAACACCAACCAGAATACCCACCTGTACCCAAAAACGAGACATAGGTTTTTCTCCTTTCAAAAAGGTTTTTGTCGACCAAGAAAGACAAACGAATTCACCACAAAAAGAAAGTCATTATAATACTTTTCATAGAGTTCCTTCTTACGAGCCATATACACAATCGTTACCACCGTCTCCCCCGCATCAATATAAACGACTGTCTCATGCTCTCCCTGAGGATACAGAAAATCCAAGACCTCATACCTTCCCGTAAGATATTCTGTTTTGCGAATATTCTTAAATTCTATTTTGCGAGGTTGAATAATCACCCCTGGATAGGTTTTCAGAAAAAAATTCGTATCTCCATCAATAAATTCCTCCAAATTATTGGTTTTGCCTGTCGGGTTATCTCCTCCTCTGGCATAGATATACACAGGCATAAGTGAACGAATATTCGTATAAATAACAGGATACGCAAAGTGAGGAATTCCTTCAGAAGCCCCGCTTGTATCAACAATCCAGCCCTCCGGTGTCCCTACCGAAAAAAAATGCCTCTTGCCATAAATAAGGGCTGTTTCAGTTTCCTCTCCATACACCAAAGACACCAGAAAAGCAGTGGCCAATAAAAAAAATCCTTTTTTCACTTTTTCCTCCTCCACCTCGAGATGAATGTATTATATCAGAAAATCCAGGCCATGTCAAAATACTATACCCAATAAAAAATTAAGTTAGTTGCTAATTCATGAAAATAGTCGTCTCACAATATGAGACCCTTGCACGGGTGTTTTCTTCCCCTATCTGGTTCAGGGGCTACGCCCCTCTTCCCCGCTTTTTCTGTTTACAAGGGTTTATATGTCTTTTTTATCCAAAGAACACCCTGCACACGTATTCGCTTTTTGCTGAAACAAGGTGATAGCGCTTCTCTGCTATAAAAAACAAAAGAGCCTCCCTTTCGGGGAGGCTCTTTTTTTATCTTGCGATCACAATGGTTCCACTGTACACCTGCCCACCAGCCTCAATCTTGTACACATACACCCCACCAGGCACATCGTAGCCAGACAGGTCTCTCCCATCCCAGAAGACTTCACCATTGCCATACTCACCACTGCGTTCTACCCTGTACACCAAATTGCCCTTGAGATCATAGATGCGCACCACATATTTCTCCACTGGTTTCTCAAACACAATGGAGAGTTTCATGTTCTGCACCTCTCGACCACCACGCCGTGGGGTGAATACCTTCGGATCTGTTCGTACACTGATGAAGCCTTCTTTTACCTTCTCCGCCGTATCAGCCATCACCGTGTAGTACTTGTGGAGATAGCTTACCTTCACACTTACCGTATGGTTATTTGGATCAACCTTGCCACCCAACTTCACCCACTGCTTGGTGGTAGCCCGCCAGTAGTAGATCGAGAGTTTGTCCTCACTCCAGCCCTGAGCGGCAATATACGCTGGATCATAGGCTATCTTGATTGTCGCATCGTTTTTCAGCCACTGTTCAGGCTGTTCCTCTCCCTTCGCATTGCGGATGACAAATATCCATGCCTTGGCATTTAGCTTATCAAGAGGCGCCTGAATGGGCTTCTTCTCGGTAGCCTCTTGCTGCTCAGTGGTCATATTGGTGATCCAGATATCAAGCCTGAAGTTCTCTCCGATGGTACCAGCCGGGAAGGAAATCGCTGTCTCAAGGTCGTCAAGACACACCACCGTCTGTTCACCTGTCGCATCAGGACTCAAAATGTCTCGCTCCATCTTGTTTGTCCCGATGTTGGTGACCTTGTTGGAAACCACAACAATCCCACCCCTTCTCGTCTCAATATAATTTTTGCCAATGAAACCTATCTCATACTCACCAGGGAGAACAAAATCAAGAAGATAATTTCCTGCGAGGTCTGCACCTGCGACCAGCTCATTGGAAAACTTATCCTTGGCAAGAATAGAGGTCCCTTTCTGGTAGAGCTTAATTGAAGGATTGGCAAAACCGGGAAGAACCACGCCCTTCACCCGCCCAAAGTCGGCAAGAAGAACTGGCAAGATATTCGTTTCCCCAATGGCCGCCTTTGTGAGTGACCATACACTGGCCCCCTCATACCATACCCACGACACCATATCATTTGTCCAGTTTTGATTATTGGTATAGGCAACGTAAATCTCGAGAACGTCCTGTCCATTCTTATCTGGAATAGCACTGCTTTCATAATCTACCAGAATATTGGTAGAAGTCAGTACGTACTTGAGGCTTCTTTTGAGATTATCTGAACGCACATCTCGTACCTTCAAACGATCTGTATCAAAGCTCACAAGAACTCGTTTGATTGCCCGATTATAAGACCCATTCCGCACCACATACCGAATCACCGCCTCATGGTCAATACTATAAAGAATTTGATGATTCTCCACATACCCTTCAGAATCCACTTGAGCTGGATCAAAATCTACAAACTGTTGAGAAAGAGAGGGCTGTACAGAACCATTATAAGCCACAATCTGAACCATAACCCTTTCCGGTTGCTCAACCAAATTCGTAAAGAAGAACTGGATGAAATTTGTTTCCCCTGGAAGAAGCCCCCTTCCTCCTGGATAGGTCACCCGAATCCTCTCTGACCCTACAAGCGAAATCTGAGCCTCCGGGTAAGAAACAGCGAGTGTCGAAACAAGAACAGACCGCATTTTCTCAGGCAAAAGAATCTCATTGGTGAGTATACCGTTTTCTTCTTCACCGGTATTCCGAATCAGTACCGCGGCATAATTCGTTTTTCCAATGACACCAGCAAGATACCATGTTGTCAACCACTCCTGAGTAGCTCCAGGTGATTCAATCTGGACCTCCTGTTTCAGGGAATCCTGATACTTTTCCCGCACCAAGGCAAGACCACTTCCATTATCTGCTTCTACCTTCCAGCCAAGAAGTTGGCGGGCAAAGTTCGTTCCATCCCGAAGCATAAATACCAACCTATCCGACTCACCCTTCGCCAAAGGAACCTCATAGGTTACTATCACTTGATTTCCCTGTCGCTGGAGAGCCCCTCCTTTTGTACTCATGACAGCCTCAATATTCGTATAGTAGGATGGAACCGTCACCCTTAGCTGCGAAACAGCCGAAGTCCCACTGGTGTTATTGACAAAATCAAGGGCGACCTCTTGTGTCACTCTCGTAGAATACACCACCCCAGGAGAGACTGAAGCCGAGGGGGTTTCCCGAATCAAGAGCACAAAATTGGTACTTATCCCATACCAGCCATTAGAAAGAACTATACCCCAATTTGACACCACCGTGGCATTGGTGAAACGATTGGTAAGTACAATGCCAAACTTACACTCCCTGGTAGGAGGAAGGTTAGACAAAAGAAGAATCAAAGAGGTACCAGAAGCATAAGAGACATTGGTAATCCAGCCATTGGTAAGTACCGACCAGACACCCAAACCATTGGTATAAGAAGAAGGTATACTCATAGTTATTGTTCGTATGACATTTGATCTTTCTGAGGTATTGGAAATCGTCCACCACAGGGTAAATTCTTCATGGGTGGTATAGATCTCATTTTGTTTCAGACGTATCTCTGCAACAGGTTCTGGCATCCCAAACTTCACCACATTTGTCGCATTCGGAGCTAAGATACCTGGAACAAAGGTACTTCCTGATGTCGTGAAAAGGCTCTCCACTTCTATCCTCACATTGGTTTCTCCTTCCTCTAAAGCATCAAGAACAGAAAGAGTAATAGTATCATTGGAGCCGGGCTTCATTTTTCCGAGAGGATATACAAGAATCACCACATAATTGGTTTTTGTCTCGTGAGTGAACATTTCCTTTCTATAAGAAACCATTTTCTCACTATTTACCGATCCCACATTGGTAAGAGGCCATGGAAGATGAATCCTCACATTGGTTATTTCATCTTCATTCCGACCACTGATATTCTGGATGTTAATAGTGAGAGAATTGGAAACTTTCACGGTATTCAACTGAAGAGGGCTCACCGCGTAGGTAGTATTATAGGGAGGAACCACAAATTTTAACACAAGAGAACCCGGCAACTGCCCTGTATTTTCCCGTTCACGGTTTGTGAGAGGCTCCCAGATCGCTCCGCTAGCATACACTTCCCATTTGCCTTCAAAACCTGCCTGTTTCTGATTATCCCAGCCGGTAAACACAATGGTATCTTTCTGGGCACTATCTAACCAACCAACACCGGTATAATCTACATAGAGAGACTGATCGTTAGACCACACAAGCATAGCCCCACGTCCCGAGACCATTCCTGTGATATTGGTAATCACCTTTTGGCCATTGGTTTCGGGCATGGGTATCCTCAATCGAGCGATCTTATTCCCTGGCTCTCCAGCATTTGAAACAACAAGGGTATATTGAACCATGTCTAAATCCTTGTTTACTTCAGTAGGAGACATCACCGCATAAAAGATCGGAGCTACATGACTGATACTTTGTCCCGTACTTTGAAGAAGCGACTGAGGCACCATTTCCCAATTTGATACATAATAAACTTCGGTCTGCCAGGATACATTGGTAGGATCAGCGAGAATAGGTTTTCTCCATGTAAAGAAAAGAGAAAGTCTTGCCCCCGACGGCATTCCTTCCCCACCAAAATCTAACCATATTTTTCCATTCGAAATAGCCTTTCCCGCTGGCACCCCATCAACGGTAAGGGAATTTGTCAAAACGACAAACGGTTCAGGAATAGCCATAGAAATACAGCGCAAATTCATCCCCTGAGGTATGCCATTTGTCAGAATAAACGTCATACTGCCATTGGTGGCTGTTCTCGAAATAAGTGCTGGCTGAAGATTACCATAGGCCATCACGGTAGCATAAACTAATTTCTGATTTCTGTCAAAGACATTGGTGAGGGGAAAATATCTTGTGGGTGGTATAGTTCCATAGTCCACAAATCCGTTATACGCCGTCGCCTGCCACTCCCCCATTTGAGGTAAAGTAGAGATTCCCGTTGTCACAAAAGTCACAAAAAGCTGGTCATAGGAACCTCCCGTAAGCGCATGGCTTCCACTATACACCACCAGAATATTGGTGGGAGTAATGGTAAACCATGAACTATTTGTAGAAGATTGCCCTAAGCGACTACTGTGAACCCATAACACCGTATTGGTGAGCGGGGCAGGAATCACAAGCAATACTTCCCCTATTTTATCCCCACTAAATCCAGAATTGGTAATACCTATAACCATTGTCTGGGTAATAGCATGGCTACTATTCGTCGTGATATAAAAGACATTTGGTGACACTCGAATCCCACCCTTAGGCTTTGGCAAACGGAAATTGAGGCTTCCATAATACCCTTCTACAACATTGGTTAGGGTATACCATCCTCGCTGATTGCTTACCTTCACCAGTAAGCCAACGTTGAGAAGATCCTGATTCCGCACATGATCAATCATATCAAAATGGAGAAAAGCTATTCCTCCACCATCTACCGCGGAAGTAAAGGTAATAGCCACTTTTCCCGTGGTCCAGCTATAGGAAGGAATTCCTAAAGAAAGACCACTTTTGTTCGTGAGAACAAAATTCACCAGATTGGTGGTAATATTGGTAGGTATGGTGATCTCCCACCGATAAAGGGTGTTCCCGGCAAGACCAAAATTGCTGAGGACCATGGTCATTCGATTGGTTTCTGTCGTGACATCAATATCTCCTGGAACGATACCAGAAGCTCCTTCAGGAAGAGGATACTCCACATAGAGACTATTCGAACCCTGATAAAACACACCTATACCCGCCGCATTCGAAGAATAGATATCGTTGGTCGGTGAGGCTGTTTTGAATACAAAGAGAGGAACAACAAAATTCGTAGGAAGAACTATTCCATCAGCAAGATCTATCTGAACAGCGTCCTTAGATTGAGCTACATCATCATATATGGAACAGAGACTTCCAGCGACATACCTGAGGGTTATCACATACCAAGAACCCTGTTTTGACCAGGTAACATTTGTCGCCTTTTCACTCACCACCATATAAATATTGGTAATGAGGTTTGTCGGGAAAAGAATCTGAGCCGAAAGAATATCCACTCCCGCTGAACTAATATTGTATAACCTATGGAGAAAACGATTGCTGACATGAGCCGTGGTGATAACAGGGGCATTTGTCTCGGCGCCTTTTATCCAGAAAATACTATGCTCGGCTTTGGGACGAGGAGGAGTGATGGTGACCCGCCACGTTTGAGGAGTATTTTCATACTGAAGCACATAACCGGCTGAGTTTCCATTATCCGCATAGAGCTTGAAATCCGCCACTTCTGAATTTCCTTTGACATTGGTATTGGTAAAGGCTGCAAAAAATCTGACAATAGAAACCTGATTGTTAGTCAAAGGAGAGGTATATAGAACCCACAGGGCATTATTGCTATAAGCCCACGTACCAGAAGGAGAAACACTCACATTGGAAAGAGAGGTATTAGAATAACAGGTGGGAATATCAATCTTCACCCCATAAATCACATTTCCAGGAGACCCTTCATTTTTCAACGTATAGGTATAGAGAATGGCATTGCTGGCATACACAGGCCTTATAGCCACTTCCGATGGTTCAATAAATCCAGCCACCTGAGCATTTGAAAGGGCTACTCTCACTAACTGAGAGTTATATACGGTATTGGTACCCGCTTTTTGCCATGATGCTCCTGCTACCACAGTCGTACTTTCCACTTCAACCTGCCAGAGAAAATTGGAATATACCATTCCCGGTAAAAGAGAAGGAGTTCCATTAACCTTAAAACTAATTCTATCAAGGGAAACCCCTGCAGGAAGTCCCCCTCCACTCAGATTGGTATACCAGATCCAGATAAAATTGCTTCCTTGAAGATTCGTGAGATAAATCTGACGGTAACTGGCCACCATTCCTAAGGCTGTGGAAACAATATTCGTGACTGTACCACTATTGTTTGAAACAAAAAATCCAGCCGGGACAAAAACCCTTGCGGACGACAATGGGGGAATATCATAAAGCCCCTCCGTGGAGAGTTTTACCGTGAAACTACTTTCTTCTGTGCCAATAATGAGAGGAGAGGGAGTATATTCCACTTTGGCATACGCTGCCGGCGCACGGAACACCATGACGGTGAGGGAATTGTTTGTTTGAAAAGCTTTCTGTCTTCCTGTCGTAGCATAAGGAAGACCGTTAACCCCATCAAAAAGAATATCTTGAGCCGTATCGATATGTTTCACACTATCAGCATACACTTCAAAAACAGATCCCTCTGCATCCGGCACAGAAGGAGTCACCAGGGTAAAATACACATCAATAGTGCCATTCGTGACAATATTATGTGTATTCTTCCCCTGTGCCCAGAAACGAATATAAAGTTCTCCATTCCCCAGATCCCGAACCTGGAAACACCCGGACGTAGGATTCCCTGCACCATTATTCCCTAAACCACCATATTGGGAATTTGTTACCGCAATCGTATTCAGATCCCAGTTTCCATATCCAGAGGGTTTTTTGATATAGAGTTCCTGCACGCCACTCTCATTAGGCTGCGTGGCTACAGAAATAGACAACTTGAATCTCACCGCCGTATTCGTCATCACCCTTCGGGGAGAAAGAGTGGCCACAATATTGCTGGCTACACTACGAATCAAAAAATGGTCGAATTGAGTCTCCACATGACCAGAACCCCAATAAGGTGTCTCCGTCCCAAGGAAAGCTACGAGATTGGTACTCCAGGCCACCTGTTGTTCTCCCACCTTGACCCATGCATTGCTGAGATTATTATTTGTACCAAGAGGGTTGTAGTTCACATAGAAGGAGACTTTTTTCCCATCGTGGGTCACCCGAATACCAAGGGGTGAAACAACCGGCTTCGAATACCCGTTACCTCCTGTAAAATGATACGCAGGAGTATTGAGGTATGTACTTTCATTGGCGTCATCATACGTACTCTGAAAACGATTGGTCACATTGGCAAGCGTTCCTACCGAATTTCCATCAATGTCTATCAGAAGTTCGGAAAAACTTCTTGGATTTTCATAGTTCGCAAAGAAACCATAGGTACTTGGTTGAGCCACATCACTACTATTCATGGCCTCTTTTTCATAGAAAAAGGCAAAATTCTCCCACCGTTCATACTGCCCGGTTGCCCCATTATCGCTGGCAAGCCATACACTCATATACACCCATTTCTGGCTTCCCCCTGCTGAAGTATAGGCACGGGGGTCAAGACTATTGGTATATCGTATCACGGTAAACCCAAAGGGCTCCTCTGGCGTGGCATTGATTGTCCCGAGCCCTGCCCCGGAAGGATTAAATTTCGCCCCATCTCCAATATACCAGGTGTTCCACCAGAGGGCACCATTATTCGGTCTTCCATACACTTCAAGAAGACCGTTCCACCGCCTTACCATCGCTGGATTGTTCGGTCCAGCCCCTCCTCCGTAATCATTATAGATATCATAGGCAATCATATCCCTCGACATGGGAAAATTCCACTGCCAGCCGCCGGCATTGTAGGTCGTCGCATCCATCGCCGGGTTTGAAAAATCCTGGTAGTAGTAGAGGGACCTGCCCCACCCTGTCGTTATCAGAG
>JABLXN010000015.1 GCA_013177995.1 Brevinematales bacterium
CGATAGTCAAAGTGAAGGTGAATTCTTTACGCATGGGTTCCTCCTTGTGTCCTATTATCGGCCAGGGAGGAACTTTTTTTGCTTTTCCTCATCTTCCCACTGCAGGTCTCCTGAAAAAAACGTTACCAAAAATTTGAAGGGTTTAATTAAAGATTACTTTAAATCCCACCATTGGCGGCTAAAACTCATACTCGCATGAAAAGCGGGTATATGCCTGTAAACTTTAAATCCCACCATTGGCGGCTAAAACTATTTTTCCTCTAAATTTTTTAAAGAAATATTCTGCCTTTAAATCCCACCATTGGCGGCTAAAACATTATCTTTAAAAACAATAGAAACATCATCAAAAACCTTTAAATCCCACCATTGGCGGCTAAAACCCGTGACATAGCGTTCGCTATCTCTTTTTCTTCTCATACATTATATACTCTTTTTCTCAAAAAATCAATCAAAATATTCTCGAACCGGCGGTAGTGCATAGAATCACAAAATATTACTGGTAGGATCAAAATCAACCCCTATATTTTCCCTTTTGAGATTGTTTTTGTTGTCCATACGATAGATCACAATATAATCCTCTTTTTTGTTGATGATCTTTTCAATCTCTGTCCTGAGAGCCATCAGATTGGCTTCCGTTATCTCCCCCTCAAATACCGATTTCTGGGTATGATGAAGGTATTCCCGGCATTTTTTCATCACCTTGGGGAGTCTTTTCTTGCCTTCTTTCTTTTCTGTTGAGATATCATAGACCAAAATCACATACATATTCTACCACCATATCCTGAAAGACTCATATCTCTCTTCTCCCAAAAGATGTTTGATGAGTTTGTACAATTCGAGCCTGATAATCTTCTGATAGCTCACTTTTCTCTTGAGTTTCTTATGGAAGATGGTTGTCCTCATTTTTTCGTCAAAGGCCTTCACCACTATTTTTCTCCCCTCTTCTTTGAGAGAACAATAATTCAACTCCTTCTCAAAATGTTTTTCTGTGATCTGATTGGTGTTCAGTAAATCAAAAATAACCCTATCCCCGTATATAGGCTTGAATATCTCGGCTACATCAAGCGCAAGAGAAAACCGTCTATAAAACGGCTCATGAAGATAGCTAATAGTGGGATTGAGTTGTGTTCTGTAGATCTCTTTTATCACAGAGGTATAAACAAGACTATTGACAAAAGAAATGAGGGCATTCATCATATTGTTCGGTGGGTGTTTTACCCTTTTCTCAAATTCGATAATTTGCTTGATAACAAGAGGAAAAGCCCCATAATACGTATCCCTGGCATTGCCCTCAATCCCCATCAATGAGGCAATATCTCCCTGATTGTCCACTCTTTCAGAGAAACTTTCTATCTGCTCAAGGGTGTCCTGTCCAACAGAGGGATACCTCTTGAGATTGGTGACAAAGCCGTGCATAGCCCCTCTCACAAACTCTTTGGCTATCTCAAGCCTTTTGGTAGGATCAAGATAATGTTCCGCTTGACGCACAATCACCTCACCAGAAAGTAAATTCTCCCTCGGATAAAAACTTCCCGTCCACCAGCCATAATAATTGAAGAAATGAAGGACTATTCCTTGTTGGGCAAAGAAATTTATAGCCTTTGTATTTAAGTCTATTTCTCCAAAAAAATATAAGCTATCAATATCATTTACAGGGATGGGAATATCCCCTTCTTTTGTTTCAAGAAAGATTGAATTGTCCTTGCGACTTATACGGCCGCTTTTAAAGATGTAATAGTCTTTCATAAAAATCCTCAACAGTAACAAAACTCATAGTAGCTACACTTTTTGCAGTAGGGTTTGTTGATTGGGAGTGGGGCAATTTTTGAACTCAAGATTTTTTCAATCTTTTTTATTGAATCTTTAATCTTAATTCTATCATCTTCAGAAAGCTTAACTTTTATTACTTTTTTTTGTTTTGGATAATCTATTTCTCCAGTAAACCCGTGGACACCTTTTTTTTCAAGCTCATAAAGATAATATTTCAATTGCCATATATGCAGCTCTTCCATTTTGTTTGATTTTTTTATTTCATGAACTTTTTTTCTTTTTTTATCTATAAAGTCGATAACCACTTCACCTTCCTCGCCAAATAAGTGAATCTCATGTTTTTTTCTCTCATAGGTATACTCAGAAATAATTTTCCCTATTTTTACATCTTCAGAAGTATCTTCCAATTTTATATTCTTTGCAAAAAGCCATAAATGCCGCGGGCAATGAAAATAGTAATTAATATAAGTTCCTGTGATCATATAATATTATCTTCATCATTTTTATTGGTTTTATTTTTATCTTTCAGATCTACTATAAAAATATCACTACACCATTCTTTTAATTTTACTATTTTTTTGTTATCATCAGAAATTTCAATCTGCTCTATCCATTGTGTAACAACTCCATCTTGTAATTTCTCGAGGTTCCAGTAAGGAACTGAAATAACAAACTCCGCTATGATTTCTTTTTTGAATATTGTGTAGTTTAAATCATTTCTATTAATTAAATTTTTAACCTTTTTTATGAAATCATTTTTCTTGGCAATATCAATCACACTGGCATTCATTATTTCTCGGAACATTCTTTGAGCTTCTTCTCTTCTATCAGACATAAAGCCAGCGTCAAGAAGAGAAAGTGTTTCATAAAATTTGGATAGATATTTACCATTGGGATTTAAAATTTCATATAGCTTTTTAACTAAATCATATTTGCAATATTCAGACATTAAAATCTCTGAATTATCATCAGGAATGGTATCATCTTTTTTCTTTAATTTTTCTTTTTCTGTATTAAGGTTATCATAATAAGCTTGCCAATTAGTATCATTACCTTCATCTTTTAACAAAATAAGAGTTTTCTCAATCAACTCACTCTCATACACTCTCCCATTTCCAGATTCATAACCTTCTTTAAAAACCAAAACATAAATATTTGGACTGACTTTACTGGTTCCATTCTGTTTATCTAAATCGAAATTCTTTTTATACCTTCTCAAAACTCTTCCCATTCTCTGGACAAGAGCATCCATTGGACAGATTTCGGTATAGAGAATATCTGTATCAATATCGATGGCAGCCTCGACTACCTGAGTGGCTACAAGGATTTTGCCTTCATTATCGTTTTGATCTTTTGGATTTTTGAATTTATTCTCAATCTCATTCTTGATTCTTTGTTTCTCATTCAAGGTAAATTGAGAGTGAAAAAGAATAATGTTTTCATCTTTTATGATATTCTGAGTTTTATTCTTTTCAATATAAGATTTAATTCTTTCATAGATATTCTTTGCTTGTTTTACTGTGCTAAGAATAACCAACACTCTTTTTTTATCTTCCGCCTTAGAAACTATATCTTTTATTATTTCCTCTGGTATTGTAAAATCTATTTTTTTGTCTTTTTTCTTGTTAGAGATATTTACAAAAGATAGCTTGTGTTTTTTAAGATTTTGATACTCTGACTTCTCTTCTTCATAAAGATTGAGTTCATCAAAATGTTTCTCCCCATTGCTTTTTATTCGATCTTCTATTTCCTTTTTCACATACTCAGGAAGAGTGGCTGTCATCAAGAGAAATTTTCCACCAAGTCTATAGATATCTTCAATAAACTTGACAATGATAGCTGTGGCTCTCGGATCATATGCCTGGATTTCATCAATTACAACCCGTGAATAGGAAAAAGTAGCATAGATTCTCTCATATCCAGGAGGTCTCAAACCATAGGGGAAAAATTGATCCCCAGTAGATACTATAACTGGATAAGAAAGCTGTTTTGCCACATCATATACCTTGAGTCTTTCATAATTATAATCATCTCCTAAAAGATAAACATCAGCGTCACTATGAAGAAGTCCAGTTTTGTCTTCACCAAAAATCTTTGTGGCTCTGTCGTAAATCTGCTCAACAGCAGCCCTCAAGGGAAGAGTATAGAAAAACTTCTCTTCACCACTCCACAGAAAGGCGAACTCGGTTTTCCCACTTCCAGTAGGAGCAATGAGTATAAGGTTGTTTTTGCAATTATTATCTTTAAGTTTTTCTTCCTGCCAGAGTGATATATCTTGAGTTTTCTCTGTTTTATTTGTTAACTTATTTTTTATTTCTTCTTTTATTTTATTTACTATTTGATTATATTCAAGTTTTTCTATTTCAATATTATCTAATATCCCATTTTTTTCTTCATCATTTTTTTGAATAAAGCTATTATCTTCCTCACAAAAAGAGGCATAATGATCACACCTCTGCAAAAATCCACTGATAAGAATCCATTTTTTCTTTCCTTCTTCATCTATTTCTAGTCTTTTAGGAAGCCAGTAGAGTTGATAAGGTGGAATAACATAATCTGCAAAAGAAAGGCCATTGGCTAAACCCTGAAGCATGGCCTTGTTTAATTGGATAATATCATTTTCACCGTTTATCAATTCGTTAAGTTCATCTTGTAAATTTTTTACTAATTGTTCTGAAGTATAGTTCAGTAGTTTTTCAAATTTCTCACTTCCATATCTTAAATCCATTTCAAGAGAGTTTTTCCAGTGATGATAGGCGATAGCTGAAAGAACATATTTAAGATTTTTATCATTGTTTAATAGTTTTTCTTTTAGTTTTTCTTGATTTATAAATAACACTGAAGCTAATGAATGATAAATATTAAGTTCTTTATCTACATCGCAAGGCTCGTAATTATTATTTCCCAATACAACAATTTGAAAATATGGTAAGACCTTCCCTAAATCATGTAGCGTTATAGCCAATTCAATACAATCTTTGATATCATTTTGAGTTGTTTTGTTATTCAACTTATTGAATGTATCTAATATATCTTTTGTATGCAGTTTTAGACTTATTCCATTATCTTTTGCCAATATTTGATTTTTATTATCAGCCATTGTGTACCCCTTTGCTTTGATTAAAATCAGCAAGAAAGACTGGTATATTTAATTCTTTATCGAACAAACATTCTGTATTGATTATCTTCCCGTCATTGAGTTTTGCTCTTATGTATTTATATTCTCTCTGTCCAGTGTGATTGAAATGACTCTCATAGTTTTTTATAGAAGAAAATGTTGTCAGATTATACACAAGTCCGTCAAAATTATTCCAATTAAGAGTGTTGTTATTTTGGGGACTGAAAATCTTTTCAGGTGTCCAAAAAAAATAAGGATATCTCCCATCCTGTCTTTTTATTTCAAAATTATTCTCATCAATAATTGATATGCCTTTATAAACTATCCAATCCTCAGCCCGTCCAATATGAAGTACCTGCAGTCTTTCTTTAGGATCTTTGAGGAGGTTTTCGAGAAATTCCAATTTATCTTTTTCATTATGATACAAATAAATAATAAGCTCTACATTTTCCAGAACATCAATCTTCATTGGTGCTTGCCCACCAATATGACCGACTTGCCCATTTTTCTTTCTATTATTTATTTCACCATAAGTACCAACATGTGCTTCTTTACTTAGATTTCTGAACCAGATCATTTCGGTTATTTTTGCCTCGAATCTTCCAGCAATAGAAATCTTTAGCTCTTTTATAATCTCGTATGGTCTTATCTTGTTTTGATTAACATCAATTTCTTTTTTTTGATCATCAATTCCACAAGCATTGCACAAAAATCCTATTATGGTTGAATAAGGAGGAATTGGATAGGTATGCCTCCTTTGAAAAGTAAAAGGTATTCTGTAATGAGCTTGTGGTTGATATATTATAAGTCTGAGTATAGGCATCCATTTCTCTCCTTATTTTATCATTTATCCAGAAACACCTTGAGTTGCTGGTATTATGCTTTCCCTGGCCTTCCACGACGTCTTGTTCCTAACGATTCCCCCCCCCATTTGTGTCTTCCGAAGGAGTGGTCGTTGATGAAGAGGCTTCTGAGTTATCAGACCGTTCAGAGTTTTCTTCTGGATGACACTCGCAATTTTCCAAACCACAGGCACTTAAAAACTCTTTCCAACTTCCAAAAGTTTTTTCTTTGATTTCCTCTTTGCTTATACTCAGCCGTTCACAATCTTTGATATAAACTTTTTTGATTTTGCTCTGGTCATTCTGTTCTTCAACCCAAGAATTATTAATACAATCCTTAATACCTATTACCTTTGGCTTTCCATCTTCTACAACTATATCAATATAAGGATGAAAAACAGGAGATGGTACTTTCACAGGTGCCGCAATCAGAAATAGTGGAACAATTGTATTGTCTTCACCACTGGAATGAGCCACAAGGCCATCATGGATGGCAGTGAGGATTTGACAAATGCGGCGTTTTTTTACTTCATCAGAGAGTTGTATGGTAACTTTAAAAAGATTATTATTTTTTTCCTCAACTTTAATTGTTCCGTCTACTCTATCACTATTTTTAACTTCATATTCATCTTGGCTACCATTTTTAAGAGTAATGTCATTAAATGTTTTTACAATACCAGTTTCAATAATTAGGGCTTTTGTATTCTCATCATATTGAGGTTCTCTAGTCACAGAAAATTTATAATATTTTTTTTCATCTTCTTTTATTTCCTCAAATTCTTCAATTTCAATTTTAGGTTTATTTTGCTTTTTATCACTTTTACCTTTATTATCTTCTTTTTGTTCAACTGATTTTTCTCCCTTTTCTCCTTGATCAGACAAAGCTGATTCAATAGTTAAAATTTCTTTTTCTGATTTCTTCTTTTTACTTTTCTTACCAATTTCAGCTTCTATCTTAATCTCTTTGCCGTCAATGTAAATTCTTTTATTATTCAATTCATACCAAATATTACTCTCATCATTTTCATCTACCTTTTTTTCAACATTTGCTAATATTAAACTTTGAGGTTTTTTTACTTCTATAATTAAAGTTTTTTCCTTTTCATCATACTGTGGTTTGTTATTAACTATAAAGCTATCTTCTCCTAAGATTTTACTGTCTATAGTAAAGCTTAATTTATAAAGAGATGTATGTTCTTCTCTTTGAAATGGATTTGGCGTTATATTTAACCCATTTTGATTGGCCCTTTGAACAAGATCATGGTTTGCGTAAAAAGCCATATCTTGATTATAAGAATAAAGAGCTACTGCTTTTGTAATTCCAATTGGGGCCTTTCTTGTTAAAGAATTCTCTTCTGCAATAGTATACATATATCCAAAAGCATCAAGTTCAGCAGATGAGATTATATCATCTTGAAGAATATCAAACTGAGCGACACTCCCTTGCCCTGTGATAGCTGCCGGTTTCCAGTCATCAGAAAATCTTTTCACTAACGTATTAAACAAATAATGTCTTATCGCTGGTCTACTAATAAATGAAACAACTTTATTTCCAACTGTCAGTTTTTTGATAGACTGAATATTCCCTCCAATCTTTTCATCTCTGTTCAGAGCCGCTCCTTCAAAAATAATGGTAACAGTAATGTCTTTAATGTTTGACATGGTTCTATGCCTCCTGTTTTGATTTTCTTTCTGGTTTTATTGCCGCACTTAAAAATGCGTATAAAAGACATTTAAAAGTTTCAACATCATAATATGGCTTAAAAGCCTCATTTAAAATATCCGGTAGATTCCTTTGATGGGTTATAAAAATTCTTGAAATCCCATACATTACATCACTTGTTTTTCCTGCTCGCACCTGCTCAAGTAATCTATAGCCCATTTTAGCGAAATCTTCACCTAAATCTTTTTGAACACCATAGCCGAGATTCTTAAGATCTTCCATGAGATTTGATACACTCTCAAGAGAAGATCTTTGTAACAATCTTTGAAGGTTTTTATCATCTCGCTTTGATTGACAAACCCATTCAAGAAGCGAGAGAAACTCTTTTTCTTTTTCTCTCATTTGTTTGTAATAATTTTCAAAATCTTCATACTGAAAATTATTATTTCTTACCTTTTCTTTAAGTTCTTCTAAAGATATTGCTTTTTGGTTTTTGTCATTTTGTTCTGGCATATAGTATCCTCCTATCTATAATTGTGGCATATAACTTTAAAATCTTTTGTGCTGTTAAAATAGAGTTGTTTTGATTTTTATACATCTTAATAAAAGCAGAAATACTTTCATTCTTAAATGATGCTCTTATTATTTTATAAGAAATTTCTTGTAGAAAAGAATAATTTCCAGAAATGACAGAATCAAATATAGCAAACTCTCCTATATCTGATAATATAGATGCTATTGCTCTATCAGAAATAATATTCACTGTTTCATAAGGAAGAGTATAAAAATCAATTTCATCTCCCTTTTTTATAACTATCTCAATATTCATAGCATTCCATTGCCCCAGGGTAGTTTGAAGTCTTCTTGTATATTCGATAACACTCATTGCAAGAATTTCTCGTTTTTTAGTAGAATCCACATCTGTTTTCCCAAAAAGTTCTCTAACTAGCTTGTTGAGTTCATACATCAGTTTAAAAGAAGGGGCATTGATAAATATTTCAGAACCATCGGAAAGTTTTGTGAAAGCCAAGTGGTGATGAATGAGAAGAAATGTACAGAAGTGGCATATTTTAAGACCAGAATTAAAATTCCAGTAGGAATTTGGGAACTTCTCTGATGGCCCTAAAATTTTATTATGAGCCATATTTAATGTGGAAATTTTAGAAAAGAATTTTTCTTTTTGATCGTTGTCAATTCCATTATCTAAATTATCTTTCTTAACTAATAATCCTGATTCGCATAACTCACAATTGTATTGCTCGGTTTTATTTAAATCAGAAAACGCAGCAATAAATTCTTTAAAAACTTCTTTTTGATTTCCTCCGACATCAATGAAATTAGGATAATATTGATTTTTACCTTTCAAGTTTATAACTTTACCGTTTTCAAAATAATTTTCCTCAACTTTAATTTTGCTAAACACTTCTTTATTATTTATCGTTGTTGTTCCATCTTCTTTAGTTTCATATTTTGTATTATTTTTTTTACCGTTATTATCATCCAAATAATCCTCTCTATCCAAACAACTCAAAAACCCCACCACCCCCGCGTTATACAGCCAGTTTGAGGGATAAAGGGTAATATACTCATTATTATTGTCACTCATCCCACCACCTCCAGCATGCCAAAACCCTCTTCTCTCATCTCCCCTATACCCTCCTCGTAGAGCCTCTTGTGCACCTCGGGTGGCGCACTGAGAACAAAGGTTACTACAAGCCCAGGATAGGTGATATCCGCAGGTTTCGACGAAGAGGCATCTCCATGAAGGATTCGAATAGTACGAAAAACACGATATTGTGGTATCGCGACATCATTGACATTGGGAGATAAATTTTTTATATAAAAAAACAAAGCCCCTTTCACTGCTTCATCGTTTTTTCCTATCATAACCTCATACCTTTTATTCTCTTCTTCCCACTTTTTTATGCATTCTTCTAAAGCTATATATTTCTCTCTTTTCTCTCTCTCTTTGAGAAGAAGTGGCCCTATCGTTTCGTACACAACGATATCAGGGAAGTACTCTCGTGCGGGCAAAAGAAAAGACCGCTCCTTTTTCACCTCTTGTCCCCCAATGGTGAGTTTACTTTCCGACAACAGGTTAGAGATAGCAATCACCACCCCAGAATCCGATGAAGAAAAGGTGAGCTGAAAAGGCTTTTGAAGAACAAGCTTGCCCCCTTCCCTTTCAAAAGGGAAATACACCGAAAAAACAAACCTCTTTTTGTACTCGTCGGGGAGGTGCTCCTGCAAAAACTGAGCTATCTCCCACCTGGCTGTTTTGACAGTATCTGCCGACACTTTCCCTGGAAAGGAAAAAAACATCCGACATCGCATATTTTTCTGCAAGTATTATACACTTTTATGAGAAAAAAGTCAAGAGGTTTTTCAAAAACAATTGAGAAGCCTCTTTGAAAAACAACGTATCACCTCTTTTCAGAGGCAAGTCAAGCGTAGTCTTGACGATAGGACACAGTAATCCCGAGATAGAAGAACTCACCTCACCCATTAAAAAGCCAATAGACAAAAAACTATCTCACCCATTCTCTACCTCAAGACCAAAATATTTTCTCACCAATCTCCTTATCTCCTTGCAGGTTTCAAAGGACTCCCTTGCCTCCTCTTCTGTTGTCTCTACACCAGGATATCGAACCTCAACAGCATATTCCGAAAGATTGACTAACTTTTCTTTAAACTCTTGCACTTCTCTCAAATAAAGGATACAATCCTTCGCTATTTTCCATAAATCGTGTATTTTCCCGATATAGTGATCATTTTCTTGTAGAATAGCCTTCAAGTATTTTTCAACACACTGTTGAGAATGAAAACAGATAGCATCGTAAATCGGCTCATCACTTTTTATTTCTTTTACAGCTATTTTAAAATCATTTTCAGCCTTCATCACCCATTGATGCGTTAGTTCTTTCATAAATGTATTCCTTTTGTCAATATCTCTTTTATAAAAAAATCATTTTTATTTATTCTTTCCGTTATAAAATCGGGTGTCCTTACAAGAATATCCATAGGTTTATCAGGCAACATTTCGTCTATAGCAATTCTGATCCGTGCAGCCTCCTTAGAAAATTTTTCTCTGGTTTCCATAACGACAAGCAAATCTATATCACTATCCTGGGTAGGATTGCCATACGCATACGACCCAAAAAGGATCACTTTTTCGGCACCAAACTTTTGTTTGATAAAAGAGGCTATCTCTTGGAGGGTGTTTTTTATATCTTCACTCATTCCACCACCTCCAGCATCCCAAAGCCCTCACTTCGACGGGCCCCTATTCCCACATCATAGAGATAACAGAGAACCTCAGGAGGAGCTTCAAGGGTAATCTCTCCCTTGAGACCAGGATACGTGGTGATATAAGGATGATCAGGGTTTCCCGAACCGTGAACAAGAGGAATAACCTCCGTTTGAAGAGAGAGAATTTTCACCTCCTGGTTCGTTAACGAAGAAAGACTCATCTCTATAGCCGAACGCAATTCATCAAAGGACGCCTTTTTCCAGACCTTCCAGTGGTCCCCTGTTTTTCCCTCATCACGGGTATGAAGGGGAGCCCCCTCAGGATAGAGATAAAAATCCCCATCCTCCGGATCCCTCACCAAGAAGGGAGAAAGGGTTTTGAAGGTAGCCCGATGGGTAGAAAAGCTTCTCTCAGGCAACAGTCGGCACCGTTCAATCGAAAAAGGACTCCCAAACAACACAAAATCCCCCTTCAGAGCCAAAAAGCCGTTATAAACCCGCATGAGAAACTCATAATCACTCGTCGAAAAAAAGAAGCGGAAAAAATCCCCATCTAAAACCATATCCCTTCCCCTTTTTTTCAGGGGAAAATACGCCGAAAAGGTGAAGGGTTTCTGGCGATTGCTCGCATACCACACCTCATAAAATCTCTCTCCATCCGGGCCACTTCTTTTGATAGCTTCCTTCACAAGAGACAAGAGATACCGTCGAGAATCCGGAGGGATCACAATCCCACGCCTGCTATGAACCTGACAAGAAAACCGCATGTTTCTTCCTTGTTTTTGTTTCATTATACCTTCTCTTGTGAAAAAAGTCAATGGGTGGGGAAAAATTTCCATACCAAAGCATGGCTATTACCCTGTTTCAGTAAAAAACACGTCTCCCGCCCCGGCTATTCCCATGTCTCAGCAAAGCCCCCTCGTGAGCTGAAACAAGGAAATAGCCTTCTACTATGACCAAAACGATATCCTCTTCTCATTGCCGGCCGTCTCTTGCTGATTCTCCAACTTTATCACCTTTACCCACCTTCAACTTTCAACTGATACACGATACCTACGTTGTGGTTAAACGTTTAACTCTTTTTCTTGACTTTTTCCCTCCCCTCTCGTATAATCCTTCCCACACTTTCAAAACAAGAAGGAAAGATGAAAAGAAAAAGTCTCTTGGTGTTAGGAATTGTTGGTGTCATCGGTCTTGTCGTGGGAACAGGATGCACTTCACCGACGAAAAAGTCCACTGAACCTCAAAAACCCATCTCCCAGACAACCCTTTCTGTCTCTCAAGAAGACAAGGCAAAGTACCTTCATGTCCCAAGCCCTGATTGGCGGGACCAGATTATCTACTTCATCATGATCGATCGCTTCAACGACGGAAACCCAGAAAACAATGATATGAAAGCCGGTGAATATGACCCCAAAGAAAACGCCAAATTCTCAGGGGGAGATCTTGCTGGTATTGCGGCCAAACTGGACTATATCGAGGGACTGGGAGCTACCGCTATCTGGATCACTCCCCCTGTAGCCAATCAATGGTGGGATCCCCTCATCCATTATGGAGGTTATCACGGCTACTGGGCAAGAGATTTTCTCTCTGTGGATGAGCACTTTGGGACGCTCGAGGATTATCAGGCTCTCTCGGTGATGCTCCACAAGAGAGGCATGTACCTCATCCAGGACATCGTCTGTAACCATGTAGGAAACTTCTTCACCTACACCAATACCTATAACCCCTCCAATGTCACAGAAAACCTTGTCATGAATACGGGCTCTCTGCCTACAGACAAACCCACTCGCTATCCCTTCGATCAAATAGACCCACGAGACCCCAAACAGAGGGAATTGGGCATTTATCACTGGACTCCACCTATCAAAAATTACCAGGATCCCTACCAGAAAATCTACTACCAGCTTTCAGACCTTGACGACCTCAACACCACCAATGAAATCGTCATCAAGGCCCTCAAAGAGGCTTATACCTACTGGATCATCAACGTCGGGGTGGATGGTTTTCGTATTGATACCATCATGTATGTGGACCACGCCTTCTGGCTCCGTTTCATTCATGATAAGGATGAGTCTTCTCCCGGTGTGGCTCTGATGGCCAAAAAATTCAACAAAACCAACTTCTTTGCCTTTGGAGAGGCCTGGTTCAACTCTACTCCCTACCAGGATGACTGCGAAAAAGAGGCCAGTTCCTATCTCGGGACAAAAGAAAAACCAGAACTCCACAGCGTCCTCAACTTCGCCCTCCAACAGGAAATCAAGCGTGTCTTTGCCGAAGGTGGAGAAACAGCCCTCATGACCTATCGTTTCAACGCCCTGAAGAAGAATTTCCCCGATATTCATCTTCTTTTGAACTTCATAGACAATCATGATATGAACCGTTTCCTTCAGGGTGCCAGTGTTCCTGCTCTGAAACAGGCCCTCGTCTTTCTCTTCACCATACCCGGCATCCCTGTGATCTATTACGGAACAGAACAAAAACTCACCGAAACCCGTGCCTCACTTTTCCCAACAGGATACGGTTCCGGTGGAAAGGAACGATTCGCTACCGATGGAGAAATGTATAGATTCCTTGCCGATCTGGCCAACCTTCGAAAAACCAACGAGGTCTTCCGAAGAGGGGATATCATACCCATCAAGGATGACCCTACAGGTCCAGGGGTCTTTGCCTATCTCATGAAAACCACAAAAGATACTGCCGTGGTGATCTTCAATACCTCTGAAGAAGACACCCTTGTGGACAACCTTGACCTTGGAACAAAAAAGCCCTCTGTTCTTGAGGTGCTGTATTCCACCCGAAAGCTCCAGAAACCCCTTATCACTGACAACTCAGGGAAACTTTCCTTCCTCCTCAAGGGAAGATCCACCATCGTCGCCATGATCCGAGAGACCAATACCACCCTTACGCCTTCTGCTTCCCTTTCCTTTGATATTCCCAAGGCTCGTACCCTCTCTACCAACATCATCCTCAAAGGCAAGGCAAGTGGTGTCTCCAACGTTCTCCTTGTCATTGATGGACGAATCAGTTCTGGTATCCCCGCCTCCCTTAACGACAAAGGAGAATGGACTGTTCTTCTCCCAGTCGAGTCATTAGACAACGGGAATCACCGCTGTACCATTTACGGAGGGATAGCCGGCGGAGATTTCGTGGTCAGTCCCACCTATACCTTTGAAGTCAAGATAGAGTACAAAAAGGTACTTTCTGTCAAAGATCCTGTGGGTGATGACAAAGGACCATTTGGAAATTATCTCTACCCTACCGATGCCTCTTTCAACCATCAGATGGATATTGAAAGTGTCGATATTTTCCGCGCCAGAAACAACCTCATGATTACCCTCACCATGGCCAAACCTATCAGTACCGTCTGGAATCCCAAAAATGGTTTTGACCATGTCACTTTCTATATCTACTTCTCACTCCCCGGGAAAGAAGGGGGCTCTACCGTCCTTCCTCGTCAACAGGCAAAAGCCCCGGCTAACTTTGCCTGGCACTATATGAGCATGGTCGGTGGCTGGAACAACAACCTCTTCTCCAGCAAAGGCGCCAGTGAAAAAGACTATGGAACACCGGTAAGTGCTTCTCCCAAAATCATCGTCAATGTGGAGAAGCGTCAGATCACCCTGCGCTATCCTTCTGCCGCCTTTGAAAACCCCAAAGACATTTCTGGCATGAAAATCTATATCACTACCTGGGATTATGACGGCATGGAGAGCGCCAACCGCCCCATTGAACCAGAACCCAAGGCGTATCGTATGGGTGGAGATCCTGCGGGCCCCATGATTATGGACGACGTGGGTCCTCTCACCCTGCCCTGAAGACATCTCAACACAAAAGCCCCCTGATCTCCCAGGGGGCTTTTTTTTCAAAATAAAAGCTGCCACTTTCACATCTGAACAAAATCCCTTGTCGTTCCACATATGAAACTGAATACCTATTTTCACATTTCTTATGAACAGGGAAATAACACAAAAGCTTTCTATTCTGATGCCTATTGAAAAAAAGAGTCATGCTTAAAAACATTATGGTAAGATAGAGCTATTACCTTGTTTCAGCCTGATGGGGGATAGCTTTCTCTTTTGTTCAAACGAGTTGTGTGTATTTGTATGTCCTGTGGTGTGTTATAGGTCTTTTGAGACCTTTGCACGAATGTGCAAAAGGTCTCAAAAAAGTAATAAAGAAACAAAAATTAGTATCAAAATATTCCGTGCTGTAATAAATAAACCAATTTTTTTGAATAAAAAAGACAAATCGGCCCTTGTAAACAGAAAAATCGGGGTTTCAGGGGCGTAGCCCCTGACCCAGATAGGGGAAGAAAACACCCGTGCAAGGGTCTCCTTTTGTGTGAGAGAAGTGGAGAGCTGGGGTGTTGCTGAAACATGGCAAGAGCTGTGGTTTTGTTCTGGATAGGGGAGGTTAAACATTTAACCTCTGGCTTTTGCTGAAACAAGGTCATAGCCTTTTCCCCGCCCCTGCCGCGGTGCCTCCTGAGAGAAGCCCCTGCAGGGGACACGTGCCCTGCGGGCTGGTAATGGAAGCCATCGTCTTTTCACCACTGTCCGAGCCACAGGAGGTGGCGAGGAAGCCCGGGGTCAGACAGGGAGGGCTGTCCCCGGGCGGCTACGGAAGAGAACGGGGCTAAAGGCTTTTCTTCCAGCCCGCCAGGGGGGATGAAGGTCGTTGGCTACAGAAACCGCCGCAGGGGCGGGGCCGGGGTTTCAAAAGGGGCGGAGCCCCTTTTGCCCTGCGCGGGAGCGCTTCTTCCGAAGTCAGGAGGACGAGTTGTGGTTGCTGAAGTCTCAAGGACGAGGCAATGTCGCTCACGGAGGAAGGACTTGCCCTTCTCAAGGGAGATGTTCTCCCATGGCCCGCAAAAGCGGCCTGTCTTCCGTCCGAGGCGCATGCGTAGCATGCGACGAGGACAACGCCCCCTTTGTCCGTACGGGATTACTTTGTGA
This sequence comes from Brevinematales bacterium, assembly GCA_013177995.1. Taxonomy (GTDB): domain Bacteria; phylum Spirochaetota; class Brevinematia; order Brevinematales; family Thermospiraceae; genus Thermospira. The sequence goes on from JABLXN010000015.1 coordinate 15,601, forward strand.
AAGAAGAAAAATGGGTGACAAAAATAGCCCAAAATAGAAAGAGAAAAGATGGTCGAACGAGTATTCAGTTTTTATGTGAAGATAACCATTCTGTATGAGTGTGGAACGACACCCTTTCCCCTCGATTCCAAGAAGTTCTCACAAAATTGTTGCAAAAAGCAACCAAAACCTCTATAATAAAAATAGGAGAGTTTTCCATGCGTCTTGCTATCTATCCCGGTTCTTTTGATCCTTTTACCAATGGTCATCTCGATATTGCCAAGCGTTCTATTCATCTCTTTGATCATGTGATTATTGCCGTTCTTCACAACCGGGCCAAAAAACCTCTCTTCTCCGTTGAAGAACGTGTAGCCATGATAAAGGAGATCTTTTCGGGAGACAACCGTTTCAGCGTCGAAACCTTTTCTGGACTCCTTGTGGATTTTGTGAGAGAAAAAAAAGCCCAGGCCATCATCCGGGGGCTACGGGCTGTCTCTGATTTTGAGTTTGAAATACAGGTCGCTTCAATGAACGCTCATCTCTGCCCTGAGGCAGAAACCGTCTTCCTCATGGCAAGCGAAGACAACCTCTTCGTGAGTTCATCGATTATCAAAGAGATTGCCCTTTTGGGCGGGGACATCTCAGACAAGGTTCCTCCTGTGGTATGGCGGGAACTCTGTCGCAAACGCAACACCTGAAAATACCGTTTTCAAGGAGTTGATATATGTCATTCAAAGAGAAAATCCTCTCTATTGCCAAAGCCAATCCCCGTCGTCTTGTTCTCCCTGAGGGAAGAGACATTCGCGTCCTCAAAGCCGCTGAAATGATTATCAAGGAAAAATTCACCACCGAACTCTATGTCCTGGGAAATCCCGATGAACTCAGAGCCATGGCTGCCGCTGAAGGTGTTTCTCTGGACGGCGTTATTCTCTATGATCAAACCAAATCCCCAAAACTCGCTGATTATACCCATCGTCTTTATGAAAGTCGCAAAGCCAAAGGGATGACAGAGGCTGAAGCCGAAGAACTCATGAAGGATGACGTCTATCACGGAGCCATGATGCTCGCTGATGGGGTTGTTGACGCCATGGTCTCCGGAAGCCTCACTCCTACGGCAAAAACCGTGAGAGCCTCTCTCATTGTTGTTCGACCAGCAGAAGGTATCAAAACCATCTCTGGGAGCTTTGTTATGGAAGTGCCCAACTGTTCCTACGGAGCCAATGGTCAGTTTATCTATGCCGATTGTGGAGTAGTTCCAGAACCCACAGCCGAACAACTCTGTGATATTGCTATCGCCTCCGCCAAGACCTGCCGCCAGCTTTTAGGCGTAGAACCCAAGGTAGCTTTCCTCTCCTTCTCCACTCTTGGAAGTGCCACCTCCCCCTCTGTGGAAAAGGTTCGCCAGGCGGTGGAAATGATGCGCTCTCGAAACGTAGATTTTGTGTTCGACGGAGAGCTTCAGTTTGATGCCGCTGTAGAACCCTCTGTGGGCAAATTCAAAGCCCCCAATTCCCCTGTTGCCGGTGAAGCAAACGTGATGATCTTCCCGGACCTCAATGCTGGAAATATCGGATACAAAATCACCCAGCGTTTAGCGAAGGCTGAAGCGTACGGGCCACTTCTTCAGGGGCTTTCAAGACCTGTCAACGACCTCTCCCGTGGAGCCACTCCAGAGGACATCGTCGTGGTTTCTGCTATCACCATCGCCCAGTCCCTTTAAGGTGGTTGTATGATAAGCCGAGGGCTTGTCGAACGCATCCATCAGGGAGCCTACATTCGTCGGTGGAATGACCATATCCACCCGGAGCAGGGATTTTCTGAGTTAGACAAGCAGGCTCACAAAATGGTGATCGCCTTCTTTTTGGCCAAAATCGAAGAAGTAGTCTATGACAAAGCCATAGACTACCAGAAACTCATTGAAGGCGGCATCGCCCAGTATTTTCACAGGGTGGAGCTCACCGACATCAAACCCCCTATTTTTCACCGACTCATGACAGAAAAGGGGAAAGAGCTCAATGCCTATGTCATCAAGCAGTGTGCGAAAGACCTTTCTCTGCTTGAGGACAAAGACTTTTTTCACCGGTTCTGTGAACATCTTGAAGAAGACCTCAAAGCAACCGATGATCTCTGTCTCGAACACAAAATCCTTTCTGTGGCTCATTACTTGGCCACCCAATGGGAATTCGACCTCATCGAATCGCCCAATCAGAAACTCTATGGGTTTCATGAAACCAAGCAAGAAATAGAAAAAAAACTTGCCGACTATCAAGGCCTGCCATCGGTTTCTTACACCATCACCCACCTTGGGTATAAAAACCTCTTTAACCTCATTGGTCAGCTTCGTTTCCAGCGCCGATGGACACAGACCGTCCGTATCCCTGAAACCTCTGTGATGGGGCATTCTCTTGTAGTAGCCATTCTTGCTTACCTTATTTCTCTCGAATTGAAACTCAATATTCAGGAACAGGCTGTCCACCATTTCTGGCTTGGGCTGTTCCATGATATTCCTGAGGTTCTCACCAGGGACATCATCTCTCCCGTGAAACAAAGCGTCTCTGAACTTGAAGAAATTATCAAGGAAATTGAAAAAGAAGAGATGGAGAAAAAGCTCAAGTCTCTCTTTGAAGGAAGTGAGAAAGACAAGAAAATTGGAGAGGACTTTTTCTGGTACATTGAAACAGAATTCTCCCAGACCATTCACCCCATAAGCAAAGGAAAAATTCTTGGTCCCATGATCAAAAATTGCGACCGCTATGCCGCCTATGTAGAGGCCTCTCTTTCCCTTTCCCATGGGATCATCTCAAAACAACTCATCGATGCCCGAAGACGAATAGAAGAGGTGTTTGCACAAACCCCAGAAGACGGTTTCAGCTGGCGCCTTCTTCTTGACTATTTTGCTTAGTCTATTTGGGTTCAAACCCTATCGCTGAGAGTTCTGTCATCTGATCTTCCGTACTGGCAGCCGACGAACTCTTGTTAGTGATATAGATAATATAGTTGGTGATCTCCATTTGATTGGTCATCACTTTGCACATCACCACCCCAATTTTAGTGTCCGTGGTGGTACTGCAGTCATAAGAAACACTATTTTTCGCTTCATCGACACTCACGACCGGATAGGTCTGTTTCAGAAGGAGTTTGTTGTTGGTATAATACTGGAGGATAAAGAGACTTTTGGTTATGGTTATGGTATAGAAATCCCCGCTATAATAATAGGTGGTAGCTCCATTCTTGGCTACCTCATAGATCCGTTTCCATTCCACATCAAGCCACGGAAGAGATGTGGGAGCCACCGCACACCCTGCAAGAAAAAGGCCTATCCAGAAAAGGTATTTTTTATAAGAACCCATGGGATCCTCCTTACCAAACATTTATATTTTCGACGTCAGGAGAAGAAAAACTTGAGAATTTCTCTACCTTTGCGAAAAAAGGAAAATTCATTTTTTCCCTTCAGAGAGGGATTCGTTTTTTAGTTTTTGCTTTCAAAAATGAGGATTTGCCACTAAAGAACCATCACATGCTGAAATATAGAAATAAACCATACATCTAGTATTCTCAAGACCATTACTTTCTTTTACCGTTAGAAAACCTCTCATTATTTATTCAAATTGACTTTTTTTCTGATTTTCCTTATGATATAAAATAAAGTATGAAAAAAGATGTTCCCATGAAAAGAAAAAAATTTTTTATTTTGGGAATATTTGTCTTTCTTTATTTTGGAGAAACTTCTCTTGTATGGGCATCTCAACAATTTCACTTCAAAAGAATTGCGGCAACTAATGGACTTTTTTTAAGAAAAAAACCCGGTACACACTCCCCTATCATCACAAAAATATCCTACTTGGAGGTTGTTAAGGTTTTTCAATACTCAGAACCCCATGAAATCATAGAGGAAAAAACAGGATACTGGGCAGAAGTAGAGTATAACAAGACAAGAGGATGGGTTTTTGATGGTTTCTTAGAAGAAACCAATGAATTCTCTTTTTCTTTAGAAGAGTATTGCAAAAAAGATATGAGTATTCTTCTAGAAAAGACAATCATCACCAATAATAAAAAAACTCTCTACCAATATACCTTTAATTTTTTGGGTTCTCTTCCCGATGAGTTCTACTCAGACCCCTCTTCATTTTTGCCTGATCTTGATTATAGTGAAGAATATATAGAAGAAATACCCCTTCCTGCATCTTTTTATGAGAAATATCTTTTTAACAACCAAGAACCTCGTTATTTTTATATAGTAAATACTCCTACCGAATATATAATTATCTCAAATTATGAGGTGGTCCTTATCAACAATGGTATGTACTTTTTCCCTGTAATTCGTGAAACAATAAAAAGAAATTTTCCTTCTCCAACAAATCTTCTTCTTATTAGACAAAGTGCCTTCATTGATTTTACTAATCGTCATGCCAGTCATTCTCTTAGCTACGAGATAATTTCTCCTCCCCTTCCTCTCAAAAACCATCAATACAAAAAAATCCTTTTTCAATTTACCATCGACCTTAACGGAGACAGAAAAAAGGAGTTAATAAGTTATGTGGAAAAAATGTACTCTCGATCCGACATACCAACTACCAAGATTACAAGTGTCATCGTAACATTCAATAATGTTCATCATATTGAACTTTTTCCTCATCGAAACGCTATGTTCAACGGTATAGTGTTTATACCTTACCATAATTACCCTGCCATCAGAGTATGGCAATACAGTTTGAATAGTGGTGATAACATGGAATACCTTATTCTTTTTGAAAAAAGTTCGATAGAACCTTGTTATATACCTATCGACAGTTCACAATCATATTAAAAAACACTTCTCCCTAAAACCCTTTCTACCTTCTCAAAAGCGCCACTATCTGAAGTAGCAGGGACAAAAAAACACTCACAAGAAGCATCGAAACCCAGGGAATATACACCTCAACACCCTTCCCCTGATAGTGAATATCCCCTGGAAGCCTTCCAAACCAGCCAAAGATATTCGTTTTGCCAGCAAGGAAAAGAAGTCCCCCCACAAGACAGAAAACAAGCCCTGTCAAAAAGACCCATTTTCCTATCTCGCTCATGGGATCTCCCTCCTACGAAGACTTTGAAAGATAACGCCTGAGATACCAGTCTATGGTTTTCACAATCCCTGTGTCAAAGGTTTCTTCCGCCTTCCAGCCAAGTTCTGTTTCAATTTTGGTGGGATCAATGGCATAGCGTCTATCATGCCCGGGCCTATCCTTCACAAAGGTGATGAGTTCCGCATACGATTTGCCTCCTGCTCGGGGATGTTTTTCATCCAAAATCCGGCAAATCGTCTTCGCAATCTCAATATTGGTTCTCTCGTTATGTCCACCAATATTGTAGGTTTCTCCCGTCTTCCCCTTGTGAAACACCAAATCTATCCCCTTGGCATGATCAAGCACATAGAGCCAATCACGAACATTCTTGCCATCACCATAAATAGGAATAGGCTTTTCAGTAAGCGCATGACGAATGATAGTGGGAATGAGCTTCTCATCATGCTGCTTGGGCCCATAGTTATTCGAACAATTGGTGGTCACCGTATTCAGGCCATACGTATGGGTATAGGCCCTCACCATGAGATCGCTTCCCGCCTTGGAAGCACTATAAGGGGAGTTTGGCGCATAGGGCGTGGTCTCTGTGAAATACCCCGTCTCCCCCAATGTCCCATACACCTCGTCCGTCGAGATGTGGTGAAAACGACAGTCTTCATAACCAGCTCGGGGCTTGTGAGGTTCAGCAAGCCAGTAGCGTCTGGCCACATCAAGAAGAATATAGGTCCCAAGCACATTCGTTTCCACAAAAACCCCAGGATTATGAATGGAATTGTCCACGTGTGACTCCGCCGCAAAATGAATCACTCCACGAATGTCATACAGTTCAAAAAGATACTCTACTAAATCACGACTCCGGATATCCCCTCTCACAAAGTGATAACGTGGATGATTCGCCACCTCAGAGAGATTGGCCACATCCCCCGCATAGGTGAGCTTGTCAAGATTGATAACCCTATAGTGGGGATATTTTTCCAGAAAGTAAGGAATAAAATTGGAGGCAATAAACCCGCACCCCCCGGTAACAAGAATACTCTTCTCCATAGCTATGCTCCTTGTGAAAGTTCATGTATGGTTTTTTCAAGAGGCTCCATCCAGTGAGGTATTTTGATACCCAATGTTTCTTTGATCTTGGTTTTGTCCAGCACACTGTAGTGCGGTCGTTTGGCCGGCGTCGGATATTCCTCCGTATGAATGGGCAAAACAGGAGTGGAAAGCCCAAAAAACCTGCCTATGGCCACAGCAAAATCGTACCAGCTGGCCACCCCCTCATTCGAATAGTGGTAAATGGCATTGGAGGCCTGTTCCCAGAAGTCTATATGATTCACTATCACCTCCGCTAAGGTCCTCGCCGAGGTAGGTGTCCCCACCTGGTCGAAGATCACCCGCACTTCCGGTTTTTCGGCCAGAAGACGCCCAATGGTTTTCACAAAGTTATTCCCATATTTTGAATACAACCAGCTTGTTCGTATCACACTCACCCTATCATGGGCGGCAAATGCCCGTTCCTCTCCCTCAAGTTTACTTGCCCCATAGACAGAGAGAGGATTGGGATCATCCGTCTCCCTGTAGGGAAGAAACTGTCTCCCATCAAACACAAAATCCGTCGAAATATGCACAAGAAAAGCCCTGTGTTTATGACAGGCTCTGGCCAGGATCTCCACCGCCTCACTATTCAAAGTATAACAAAGAGATTTTTCTGTTTCTGCCCTGTCCACAGCGGTGTAGGCCGCACAGTTAATAACCCCCTCAAAACCCGAAGAAAGCATTTCCTCCACCGCTTTCGCACTCGTGATATCCAGCTCATCCCTATCAGTAAACACAAACTCGTGGGAAAAGTCTTCACTGAGACTCCTGATCTCCTGCCCAAGTTGACCCAGAGCTCCTGTGATGAGAATCCTCATCTCTCACCCCCAAATACATCCCCTATCTCTCGCAAAAAGGGGAGTTTTCTGTCCTTTGGTGAAAGAAGACTCTCATCAATAGCCACTGGCCAGGTAATCCCCACCTCTGGATCATCATACCTGATCCCCCCATCAGCCTCGGGGTGATAGAAATTGTCCGTTTTGTAGGCCACAATAGCCGCCTCTGAGAGCACCACAAACCCATGAGCAAACCCCCGGGGAATATAGAGCTGGCGAAAATTGGTATCCGAAAGCTCTATGCCAAACCACTTTCGATACGTGGGAGAAGAGGGTCTCAGATCGACCACCACATCCCATATAGTCCCCCAAATAACGCGAACCAGCTTTGCCTGAGCATAGGGCGGCTTTTGAAAATGAAGCCCTCGAAGAACACCTTTTTTCGAGAAAGATTGATTATCCTGGACAAAAGAAGTGCTAATCCCCTGCTGGCGAAACACCTCTTCGTTATAACTCTCAAAAAAATACCCCCGTTCGTCCTGAAAAACCCGGGGTGTATATATCCACACCCCCTCAAGAGGGGTAGATTCAAATCCCATGCTCTATCTCCTGTGCTCGTTTCAGAATATACTGACCGTATTGATTGTTTTTCATAGCCTCTCCCAAACGACGAAACTCCTCAAGAGAGATAAACCCCTTGAGAACCGCTATCTCTTCAAGGCAAGCAACCTTGAGTCCCTGCCGGTGCTCAATGGTCTCAATAAAGGTAGAAGCCTCAAGAAGGCTCTCATGGGTCCCTGTATCAAGCCAGGCAAAACCACGACCCAAGATTTCTACCTGGAGAGTTCCTTCTTCAAGATAGAGTCGATTCAAATCCGTAATCTCCAGTTCCCCACGAGCTGAGGGTTTCAACGTTTTGGCCTTGTCCACCACCGTATTATCATAAAAATACAGCCCTGTGACCGCGTACGAAGAACGGGGATGCTGGGGCTTTTCCTCAAGAGAGATAGCCCGACCATTTTTGTCAAACTCCACCACCCCATACCGCTCGGGATCCTCCACATGATAGGCAAAGACCATGGCCCCCTTCGTTAACTGTGCCGCTCGACCAAGCTTTTCTGAAAACCCGTAACCATAGAAGATATTGTCCCCAAGCACAAGACAGGCACTCTCCTTGCCGATAAACGTCTCCCCAATGAGAAACGCCTGGGCAAGACCCTCTGGTTTCGGTTGCTCCCGGTACTCAAAACGAACCCCCCACTGAGAACCATCCCCCAAAAGACGCTGAAAAAGGGGTAGATCCTGCGGTGTGGAGATGATGAGAATCTCCCGGATACCCGCAAGCATAAGAACCGAAATGGGATAATACACCATCGGCTTATCAAAAAGGGGAAGAAGCTGCTTGGAAACCGCCCGGGTAATCGGATACAGTCTCGTCCCGCTCCCCCCGGCCAACACAATACCTTTCATATCACCCTCGTTTTTCTACAATTATAAGGGGAAAAACAGGAAAAAGCAAACAAGAAAGCCCCCATAACGGGGGTTTGTCTTTCTCAGTGTCTTTCCACAAATTTACAGAAGGGGTATTTCCACATAAAAACTGAATACCTATTTAACCATCTTTTCTCTTTCAGGTTTGGGCTATTTTTGTTACCAACATTCCTTTTTTCACGAAGCGCTCCCGCGCGGGGCAAAAGGGGCTTCGCCCCTTTTGAAAACCCCACCCCGCCCCTGCGGCGGTTTCTGTAGCCACCCACCTGTCTCCTGTAGTGCGGGCTAGAACAAAAAACTGTAGCGCCGCTTTCTTCTGTAGCCGCCCGGGGACAGCCCTCCATGTCTGACCCCGGGCTTCCTCGCCACCTCCTGTGGCTCGGCCATCGGCAAGAGAATGAGGCCTTCTCCCACCAGCCCACAGGGCTTCTGTTCCCACGGGGCTTCTCTAACGGCGCACCGCAGGCAGGGGCGGGGGCTATGGCGATGTTTCAGCAAGAAAAAGACTTTCCGGGACACGAGGGTTCAGGAACTATGCCCTTCTTTCAGCAAAAGTCCTCTGGTTAAACATTTAGCCCGTGTCTATACAAACACCACATCTCTCTTGCTATGACCATTTCTCAGCAAAAAACCTTCTCCCTGAGCTGAAACATGGTGATAGCAAAAAACATCCTCCACCCCAGTGAAGAATGAAAAGCCCTATCACCATGTCTCAACAAAAGCCCCGCGGCTACACTTCGGTGGGCTTGTGGGGAAAAGCAACAGAAGATATCGCCCCGGGTGCCTCCTGCACCCTCACTTCAAAAGGACTTCCCCCTTATGACAAAGGGCACACGACCACAAAAGCGGCCCGGTAAGCCTCCTGAGCAAAGTCGAAGGGAATATTGAGCGAAGTCGAAGTGGATTACAGAAAAAAGGAGTAAAAGAACAGGTCCTTCTCTCACCAGCTTGTAGGGCTTTTTCCCCAGCAGGGTCTTTTTAGATATGGCACCGCGATAGGGGCGATAGCTATTCCTTTGTTTCAGCAAAAACCAATTGTTTTGCTGAAACAGGGTAATAGCCATATCTTGCTGTAGTGTTTTCAAACGCAACTCTTTTTTCACCTGACATCAGAACAGAAAGCTTTTGTATTATTTCCCTATTCAGGAAATGTGAAAATAGGTATTCAGTTTCATGTGTGGAACGACAACAATTCAATAGAAATGTCCTCTGTTAGGAAGGGATAGAGAACATTTCCCATCTGAATCACCCCAAAAGGAAGACTTTCTCGTCACACGTATCACCTTTTGATGATGACTTCTTTTTTGTGGTTACCTTTATGCTAAAGGCCACACTTTTATGGTGAGAAAAGACGTCATTTTAAATGCGTTTTAACACTTTGTCACCTCATTCAAATGAGGTAGTGAGTTCAATTCCTCAGCTATCAATTCTGCCTGCTTTAACACTGTCTCGGTCGCTAAGGTTTGCATATCTGGAGGATAACCATACTGACGTAATACACGTTTCACAATAACTCTTAATTTTGCCCTTACACTTTCTTTTATTGTCCAATCAATCGATGCATTTTCGCGTACTTTATTGTAAAGAACAACAGCTAATTCTCTAAGTTTTTCCTTTCCCATTAACTCGCGTGCACTTTCATTGTTTGCCACTGCGGTATAAAAAGCGTATTCATAATCCGAAAGACCCAACTCCTGTGGTTCTTTATCCATCGCCTTGATTTCTTTGCCGAGTTTGATTAATTCCTCAATAACTTCTGCGGCTGTTAATATTTTGCTATGGTATTTTTTTATTGAATTCTCAAGCATTTCCATCAGGGTTTTGCCCTGGACAAGATTTTTCTTTAACCTTGCTTTTATTTCATCGTTGAGAAGTTTTTGAAGTACCTCCAGTGCAAGGTTTTTGTGTTCCATATTTTTGACTTCCAGTAGAAATTCTTCCGAAAGAATAGAAATATCAGGCTTTTTAATACCAGCGGCATCAAATACATCAATCACCTTATCCGTTACCAGAGCTTTATCAATTACCTGTCTGATGGCTGTTTCGATTTCCTCATCGGTTTTACCCGTACCGGTTTTGTCAAATTTGGCAAGTCTTGCCTTGACGGCTTGAAAGAAGGCAATTTCCTCTTTTACTGCCATAGCCTGTTCATGTGGAACAGCAATGGAAAATGCTTTTGACAGGGCTGTTACCTCATCAATAAAACGTTTTTTGCCATCTTCGAGACCAAGAATATGTTCTTCGGCTTCAAGAATCATTGAAAGTTTCCTGCTCGTATCTGCCCTGAAATACTCCTCATAAGCAAAACCGTGAAACATTTGTTTTACAATCTCCAGTTTTTCAAGCATAAGTTCAACTGCTTGCTCCTGAGCTACAGCCGGGTCACCCCTGCCGCCAGAACTTGAGTAGAACGAAAGTGCCTTTTTCAGATCAGCCGCTATGCCCAGATAATCGACAATCAGCCCACCGGTTTTATCTTTGTACACCCGGTTGACCCGTGCAATTGCCTGCATGAGATTGTGTCCCTGCATAGGTTTGTCGATATACATGGTATGCAGACAAGGGACATCAAACCCCGTAAGCCACATATCACAGACAATGACCAGTTTTAGTTCGTCGTCAGGATTTTTCATGCGGTCGGCAAGGATACGGCGCTCTTCTTTGGTAGTGTGATGTTTGGCAATTTCAGGGCCGTCAGACGAAGCCGAAGTCATCACTACCTTGATGACACCTTTTTTCAGGTCGTCATTGTGCCACTCAGGCCTTATTTTGATGATTTCTTCATAAAGGGCAGCTGCAATCCGACGCGACATTGTTACAATCATGCCTTTACCTTCAAAAACTTCCTGACGTTGTTCAAAATGAGTTACAATATCCTGAGCCAGATGTTTTAATCTGTCGGCACTACCAACAAGTGCTTCCAGTTGTGTCCATCTGGCTTTTGCTTTCTGAGTTTCCGAAAGATCATCCTGTTTTAATTCTTCATCGAGCTCTTTCACCAGTTTTTTCCCTTCTTCACTCAGGCCGATTTTTGCCAGACGGCTTTCGTAATAAATCCGTACAGTTGCACCGTCTTCTACCGCGTGGGAGATATCGTAAATATCGATGTAATTGCCGAAAACAGCCGGGGTATTTTTATCGGTGCTTTCGATGGGCGTACCGGTAAAACCCAGATAGGTGGCGTTGGGCAAGGCATCTCGCATATATTTGGCAAAACCGTATACAGTTTTTTTGCCGATTACATTACCGTTTTCATCCTTTGCATCAACAATCTTTGCCTTGAATCCATATTGCGTGCGATGAGCCTCATCGGCGATTACCACGATATTTTTTCTTTTAGAAAGGGTTTCAAAAACATTACCCTCTTCAGGCATAAATTTATGGATGGTGGTAAAAACGATACCCCCAGAAGCAACTTTGAGCAACTCTTTAAGATGTTCACGGCTTTCGGCTTGGATAGGTTCCTGTCGCAAAAGCTGGCGACATGCAGCGAAGGTATCGAAAAGCTGGTCATCGAGGTCGTTTCGGTCAGTGATAACCACAATAGTTGGGTTGTCCATCGCAAGCACAATCTTACCTGTAAAGAAAACCATAGAGAGCGATTTGCCTGAACCCTGCGTGTGCCATACCACTCCACCTTTTCTATCGCCCACACTCTGGCTTTTCACCCCCGGCAAGCCATAGCTCTCGGGCGATTCCATCACTACGGTGGCTTCGACAGGCTCAGCCACCATAGCTAAATTGGGTACTGAGCTTGTAGAATTACCAGTAAATTTATAACCAGCCGCCCTCAGTGTTGATTCTACAGCACGATTCACTGCATAATACTGGTGATAGGCTGCCATTTTTTTTACAGTTTCCACGGTAATCTGGCCGGTTTTTTTATCTTCTTTTTTCGATTTTTCGAACACGATAAAATGGCGTATCAGGTCGAGAACCGTATGTTTTTGCAGCATTCCTTTGATGAGCGTTTCGAGTTGGCCTATAAGCGGCGATGCCTCTACCTTGCCATCAGCAGTTTTCCAGGCGGAAAAACGGCTGATATTTGCCGATATAGTACCGGCTTTGGCTTCGAGTCCATCGGAAATAACTATAAAACCATTGTATGCAAACAACCTCGGTATAGCCTCTTTGTAGGTCTGTATTTGCCTGAATGCCGAATTGATGGTGGCGTTTTCATCGGCCGGATTTTTAAGCTCAATGACAACCAGCGGTAAACCGCTTACAAACAAAACAATGTCGGGGCGCTTGTTTATATTGTTTTCGATAACGGTAAACTGATTCAATACTAGAAATTCGTTGTTATCGATATTGTTGAAATCAACCAGCCACACGAGGTCGCCGCGGCTGTGGCCATCCTTCTGGTAGCTCACATTTATGCCTTCGGTAAGCATACGGTGAAAATTTTCGTTGTTGGCGATGAGCTCTGGCGAATTGAGGCGAAGAATCTGTTTGATGGCATCCTCGCGCGCATCAGTTGGCACACCAGGATTTATACGTCCCACAGCCTGCCGCAAACGATCTATGAGAATCACATCCTCAAACGATTGACGTTCGGGTGTTATGCCATCAGGTGCAATGTCAGGACCGTACACATATTGAAAACCCTGATTTTCAAGAAGTTCGATGGCTAATTTTTCGATATCTGATTCAGTGATTTTAGTGGTCATTTTATAAACTCCCTCCTTATAGTCTGATAGGTCTCGAAATCATTTTTAAGTTGTTTCATGGTAGGAGTACTTGCGACTTCGGTAGGATTACTGTGGGCGTTAATGTAACCACAGCATTTTTCAAAGATATCGTTGAGGGTTGTTTTGCATTTGTCAATCGCTTCACCGGAAACCCTGGCCAAATTTGTGAGAGCGATATTTTTTTGATATCTCTTAACTGTACCCTGAAATATTTCATGCTCAACAGTTAACTCGATGGCGCTTCTCAAATACCCGTATCCCTCTGCGGCTACTTCTTCTTCAGGTCTATTTTTTGGAGAGTTATTAATTAGTTCATTTAGTCTTGATATGTATGATTTGGGGCTATTGATTTCTTCATCAGCGTCAGTAATAACACCACATAATTCGTACTGATTTTTTGTGTGGTAAAACCTGGATTGAATATCTTTGTTATACGGCAATTTTACCTGAGCTAATAAAGAGTTAAACAAAAGAATACTATGCGTAAATATGACGGTTTGGCGTTCTTTTGATAGAGTTAGCAGTCTCTTAGCGGTTTCCTCAATGATATGGTGATCCAAACTATTTACAGGGTCGTCAAATACAACGGTAGATTTACCACCGTCTATGCTTAATTCCGTAAAAAACTCAGCAAGTGAGATTGCTTTTTGTTCTCCTTCACTTAGTATGGCTGATAGTTCATAACGCTCTTGCAAGCGTTGCTGAATGTTATTAGCTCCTTTTTTTGTACCAAAATCAATATCTACCTGAATATGGTCCTTTCTGAGATTCTTTAACTCTTCCTTAAAAGTTTGTGAAAAAGAATTCTCGATCAGTTCCTTTCTCGCTTTAGTTGTTAGGTCGCTGATAGATTTTGTATTAAAAGCCCCTTCATTTTGGGTTAATTTCTTTTTCAATGAATAATTATTTATGACTTGTAAAACAGTCTTTTTGTTTTGAGCAAATAATTTTTTGTCTTTTAGTGTATTAATCTCTTTGGCAAGCCTAACTCTTTCAGAATCGATGTCTGCAAGAAGTTTTTCCTTGGCAACAATCAATTGGTTTATTTCTTCTAACTTTTGCTGTAATGAATTGATTATAGTTTCGTAATCAACAGAAAAATCAACAGTGCCAAAGTCTTTCTTTTCAGAAGCGCGATTCAATTTTACAAGGACTTCATTATAGGTTTTAATAAATTCAGGCTGAATGGGGCGCTGATTATCATCCATTCCATACGATGGGTGGTGTAATTGTAAGTTTTGAGGTATCTTATTAAATTCCCCTTTTAAATTTTCGAATAATTGCTTTTGCGTTTCAAGTTCTTGTCTGGTTGTGTCTCTTAGAATCTCTTTATATCTTCGAATCAATTCAATGCTGCTATAATCACTTAAAGGCTGATTACAATAAATACACTTTGCGTTTTCTAAATCAGGATAATTAGGATCTGAGAGAGTAGATATATATTTATCCGCTGCTCTTATAAAAGATTCGAATTCTGTTTTCCCATATAATTCGATCCCTTTTTCTTTGGCTAATTCCTCAAGACTTCCATATCCTTTTTCTTCAAGAGTTTTTATTTTATTGGCGATTTTCCCGAGTTCCCGCCATTGGTCAACACCAAAAATTGTTTTCGCTTTCTCTATAGAATCTTTTATTTCTTCAAGTTCATGATTTTGGATATATAAATCGTTGATTTCTTTTTTAATAAGTTCTTTATTCGTGTTGGAATATGCTTTTTCAAGTCCTGCGAGTTTTGTTTCATCTTCCAGAGTAAAATCAGATAATTTTTCGATATCTTCGTTTGATAATTTCTCGAATTTTTGAATTATATCAAAGTATTCTGTTCCCTCGTGGAATAAGCCAAACCACTCGTAGGTAGTTATTAAAGATTCTTTTTCTTTACTTAATAAATTGGCCAGAGCATCCAGTTCACGAGAAACACGATCAAAAAGTGAGAAACCAAGAGGCGTTACAATAAGATTTCTGTTTGCTGATAACGAAATCGCCACGCAAGAGCTGTTATACACGGAAATATTTTTTAAGTCCTCCTGTTTCTTCCCGGGTTCCCAAGAATATGATTGAGTTGTTCCATCACAGGTGTATTCTATTTCAGCGGAAATTTTAGGGTTCTCTTTAGAATAAATATTGGGAAGAATTTTTGTTTCCGATTCGTAACTATAACCGATATCTTTCAGAATTCTGCAAAAACCTGATTTGCCGGTTCCGTTTTCACCATATATCACTGTGAGGTTAGGCGAGAATTCGATTACAGATTTTGATGATAACCGGTTAAGACCCTGTATATTACCAAGTTTTTTAAGCTGGATTGATTTACCTGTAAATGCGACATTAGGTTTTGGTATTTCTATCTCTTCAACCTCATCAGGAAGACCTATGCTTTTGCGAAAATGTCGATAAACTGTATTTCGCTTCTCAAGAGGCAACGGCTCTGTGGTTTGTGATACTTCGTGAAGGAGTAATTTTGCCCAATTTCCTTTTTCTTCTGCCCATTTCCAGAGGAATTCCAATACATCTCTTTTGCTTCCAAGATGCTCTTTACTCATTTTTAATCTCCATTATATTCCACTCTCACCTCACCGCTCATTAGTTTGGGCAACAACAGGTCGCGGAGTTTTTCTAGGGTGTAGATTTGAATTTGATTTTCTCGTATTTTTTTAAATAATGGTGCTACAAAATGATTGAAGCGATCCATTATTGTGTTTTCTGGTATCAGTATTGTGATTTGTTTAATCATATTAGAATTAATTGCTGTTACTATTGATGAAGTACTTCCCAATGTATCGTATTGATAAAGCTTTAGGAATAAATACAGATATTCTAATGAAAAAGGTGTTTTTTGATTAAATTTAAAATGCGCAATTGCTTCGTTTGAAACCATGTCTTCGCTTGTTATTCCAACTCGTCCAATAGTCATTTTGAAACTGAGAACAACTGTATCTTTGGGTATGATAGGAATATTGAATTTTTCTACTGCTTCATGTGTTAAATTTTCATCTGTATCAAATATATAAACACCATTATTGCCTAAATCTTTTATTGATATCCATTTAATACCTTTGGGATCTTCAGTAAACCATTGATATTCTTGCCTTGGAGGAGTACGCCCAATACCTATGTTTACACATTCTTCCAAGCTTTTCTCCTCCCACCCCTCCGGCAAGCCGTTTTTGCAGGGTTCCACGAACCACTGCCGAAACAGCGTCTCGGCCATGGCTTCGAGGGTTTTGTTTTGGCGGTGCAAGAGGTCTATTTTGTCGTCGAGGCTGGAGAGCACGGCGGCGATGGCCTTTTGTTCGGGGAGTGGGGGGAGTAACCATTTGGTTTTGCTAAGAAACTTCCAATCAGCACGAGGCATTCTTGTACCACCTTCACCACTACTTGCTGTATTTACAAAATCCCAGTTCGCTAAGAAGTAAAATAAGAAATCTTGTGAAAACCCTTCTTTAGCCCTAAAAACCCATATGTCTGTTGAGCAAATACCTGAAAATTTAGGTTTAATTACCTTTCGAAAATAAGGACGAAGTTTTCCAAACAGAATATCATTTGCTTGAAATAGAAATTTATTGCTAATGACATCAGTTGAATTCCCTACTGAATTTAAACGTAATGTTTCTTGTTCAATATGTTCTAGTCCAATATATTTTTGTTCGTCTTTTCCGTTTGGCTTGTAGATATCTTTCACCAAAATTGCAAACTGCTCAAGCCTATACTCCCTCCATCCCTTCATGGCCGCACCCCCAGAAATAAGCGGAACGGGGGCGTTGCGGGGGTGTCCCCCGCAGAGGGGGTAGCGCAAGACCCCGCAGGGAGCCTGGCGACCGAGGAGGCTTGCGCGAGGGGGAGACTTCCCCCTTTAAAACTTTTCCATAACTTTACATAAGCATTCATGGTCGATCCTCTTTCAAGGCCATTTGGAGAGGCCCATATCTTTGGGTTTTATTAAGGGTTGTGAACGCAGAAATTGGAGTAAGTCCGTTTGGCAGACCTGGTTTTTATGCAAAATACGCATTAGGTGAAATATCATGGGAAGGAAACTTCCCAGGCGGTTTTTCTGGTCCGGTATAATAGGGAAGGATTCGTCTGCTTTACGGATTTTCGGATAGTTCACAAAGACTTTATTCCAGAGCCGCATGTGATGGGCGCAGGTGTTCCGTAATTCGGTGAGGGCTTTGAGCCAGGAGACGAGAATCATATGGTCAACCGAAAAGTCTTTCGCAATGGTTTTTTGAAGATCCGTTCGCAGTTGACTATAAAGCCAGGAAATGTTTCCTAGGGTAATCAGTTCTACCATAACCCAGGCGGGGGGAATGGGTTCCTGGTAAGTTCGGGTAAAATGCGCAACAAAGGGTTCTTTGTCATGAGCCGCGAGGGCTTTTAAAAGTATTTCCTTGAATGGTTGGGCTTGTTCAGGATAACGAAAAATGTCTGGATTTTCAAAACAAAACGGTCCATAGGCCTGGGAGAGTCTATAAGCCACAGAACAGCGCAGGGCTATTTCTATTTCGGTAGTCAACTTAAAAAAGATGAATCGAAGCTCCTGGTCAAAGCAAACAAGAGATATTAAATCGCTGAATGAAATCGGCTGGGCTAACCGATGGGTTCTCGATGGGCCTTTTACTTCGAAATAATAAACATAACCGCTGATTTGATAGTAGTTATGGTAGCGCAGGAAATGTTCGGCTTCTTCCCGATCATAGACTTGTACACCACGGCTTTCTAGGAGAGCCACTTGTTGCTGTGGTGAACGGCTTGGCTTTGAAAAGGAGATTTTTTCAGCCATGATGCCCCCATGGCCCAGGGTATAAAAAACAACCCGCCCTGGTGCGGTATCCGAAGATATCCCGTGGCGAGTCTTATTAAGAATAATATAATTCGTAAATACCTTGTTGTCAATGTCAACAAGGGGCGGCGCGGGTTGTTCGTGATTCATTAGCTATCTCCCAGTTTTACCTTGTTGAGGTTTTCCAGGATCGCCACGACCTGCATGTCCATTTTCGAGAAGGCAAACCATTTTTTCCCCAAGTCTTTGAGCGAAGCGCCGATATGGTACAGATCGGTTTCATCAATAATTAAAAACCGATCATGTGCCGCAGAAAAATCTTTGAGTATAATGGGTTCATATTGGGCGTTGAATTTTTGTACATCTGTTTTGAGTTGCTGGCTTGGATTTTTGGTCAATAGTGTAACCGTAACTCCTTTGCTTCGCTTGGCAAAAAGAGAGAGCACCGTATCATCGATATAATTATCGATCAAAATGATTGATTTTTTAGCAGATCTAATGAGATTGCTTATAAAATTCCATGCATCAAAAATCTGTCCATCATAAAAAATACCTTGTTTGGGGATTACTGTTTTTTGTTCAATAGCGTTTAAAATGGTATCCACCTTTTGGTCTGTTTCAATCTGCTTTAATTCCAGGCTGTCGAGGCGTTGAAATATTTGTGCGTTTGTTTGCAGAAAACGCCGCATAGCAACAAATGCATTCATAATTTGAATGCTAACTTGAATGGCTGTTTCACTCCTTAAAACAGCCGATAACATAGCTACACCTTGTTCTGTAAAGGCAAAAGGAAGGTATCGTCTTCCACCCCAACTTGAGGTCACAAACTGTGATCTCAAGTTTTCCATATCCTCTTTGGTCAGTTGAAACATAAATTCGGGTGGAAAGCGTTCGATGTTTCTTTTTACAGCCTGATTCAGCACCCTGGTTTCCACACCATATAAAACAGATAGATCCTCATCCAACATCACTTGAACATTCCGTATAGAATAAATCCGTTTTTGGATATCATCTATTTTAACAAGGTCGGTGCTCATTCTAGTTTCAGCCTTTTCAGATTTTCAATGATCGCCTGATTCAGTCGTTGTTCTTCTTCCAGTTGCGCCTCGAACTCTTTTTTGAGTTGTGTAAATCGCTCGTTGAAGTCGAAGTCGTCTTCTTCGTCGGGCAGGCCCACATAGCGGCCGGGAGTGAGCACATAGTCGAGTTCGCGCACCCGTTCAATGGAGGCGGAATTGCAAAAGCCTTTGATGTCCTCGTATTTTCCGTTGGGGTTTCGCCATTCGTGATAGGTGCGGGCGATTTTTTGGATATCCTCGGTGGTGAGTACGCGGGTTCGGCGGTTAATGAGTTGGCCCATGTTGCGGGCGTCGATGAAAAGGATTTCATCGGTGCGGTTGCGGTAGCCGCCGTTAGCCTTATTACGGGACAAAAACCAGAGGCATGCGGGGATTTGGGTGTTCAAAAAGAGTTTGGCGGGCAGGTTCACAATACAATCCACAAGCCGCGCTTCGATAAGAGCTTTGCGGATTTCACCTTCGCCGGATGTTTTGGAGGTAAGTGAGCCTTTGGCCAGCACAAAGCCCGCGATACCGGAGGGGCTTAAGTGATAGATAAAGTGCTGGATCCAGGCGTAGTTGGCGTTGCCCGCGGGAGGGGCGCCGTATTTCCAGCGGCCGTCGGTGCGGAGCAGGTCACCGCCCCAATCACTGTCGTTAAACGGCGGGTTGGCAATGACAAAATCGGCTTTCAGGTCCTTGTGGGCATCGTTGAGGAACGAGCCTTCGCTGTTCCACTTGACCTGCGAGCTATCAATACCGCGGATGGCCAGGTTCATTTTGCACAGTCGCCAGGTGGTCTGGTTGCTTTCCTGGCCGTAAATGGAAATGTCGTTGATTTTGCCCTGATGGCTTTGCACAAATTTTTCGGACTGCACGAACATACCGCCCGAGCCACAGCAAGGGTCAAAGACGCGGCCTTTATAAGGTTCGAGCATTTCGACGAGGAGCTCAACCACACAGCGCGGGGTATAGAATTGTCCGCCTTTTTTGCCTTCCGCCAGGGCGAACTCGCCGAGGAAGTACTCAAACACATGGCCTAAAATGTCGGCGCTGCGGGCTTTGGCTTCGCCCAGGGCGATGTTGGATATAAGGTCAATGAGGCCCCCCAGGCTGGTGGGGTCCAGGTTCCCGCGGGCATAGACTTTGGGCAGCACATCTTTGAGGGAGGGGTTTTCCTTTTCGATGGCGTCCATCGCCTCGTCTATTTCTTTGCCAATGGTGGGCTGTTTTGCCCTCGACTGCAGGTATGACCAGCGGGCTTTTTCGGGGACAAAAAAAACATTTTCGGCTTTGTACTCGTCCTTATCTTCCGGGTCAGCGCCGGCATATTCGCCCTGGCCGCTTTTGAGTTTCGCGTGGAGTTCCTCAAAAGCGTCGGAGATGTATTTCAGGAATATTAAGCCCAGCACGACATGCTTGTATTCGGCGGCGTCAATATTTTTGCGGAGCTTGTCGGCGGCTTTCCAGAGTGTTACCTCGAGCCTGTCGAGAGGCTGTTTTTCGAGAGGTTCGAGGTTATTGTTTTCTTTTTTCTTTGCCATATCTTAACCCATCCATGGTCTCTCTTTTATTGTGAGACATATCACCATCGCACTCTCTCAGAGGGTCCCAATACCTTGGGGCATTACCTTTTGCAGAATGCTTTGCAAATAAGTGAAGTTACCAACTTTGATGAAGTCACCAATTTTATTATAAAAAATAATTTTAAATTTGTCAAGTCAATTTTTTATTCTTCTCGCAACTCAATAGAAATGTCGTCATATTTATCTCAATAGAAATGTCGTCTTTTGGAAAGAGATAGAGAACTCTTCCCATCTGAATCACCCCAAAGGGAAGGCTTTCTCGTCATACGTATTACCTTTTTCATGGTAAATCCTTTTTTTTGGTTACCTTACGCTAAAGGCGACATTTCTATGGCGATAGAAAACGTCATTTTGAATGTGTCTTAACAACAAAAAAGCCCCCACAAGGGGGGCTTTCTCTTTCTCACCTCTTCACTAAATACCGAAACTCCTTTGGTCCCAGGACAATCTCTCCCTTGAGAGAAACATTCTCCCCGGTCAGGGGATCAACAAAATTCCCCTCAAGTTCACGGCAGGTGATGGTAGCCTTTTGCGTGCCGTTATTCATCGCAAAGTAAAACACACTCTCTTTTAACCGCCTCTCAAAGACAAGGGTATGCTCTGCCACATGCCGATAGGTGAGATCCCCCTGTGAAAGCACCGGAAGGGTATGCCGTAGTTTCCCAAGCGTCTGGAAAAAAGAGACAAGGCCCGGATCCCCATAGGGAGCCCCCGTGTCAGTCCAGGGATAAGGCCCACGATTGAAGGGATCCCCACCGCCTGTCATCCCGATTTCATCCCCATAGTAGATAGTAGGAGCCCCGGGAAACGCAAACTGAAAGGCCACCACAAGCTGGAAACGCCTCTTGAAGGTCTCATACCCCTCCTGCCCATAACGCTTATACCCGAGTTCATAGAGCATACGGGGAAGATCATGGCTTGAGATGAGATTCATGAGACGATAAAACACCTGCGGCGGATAGTTTTCCCGCATCATTTCAAGGGTTTCAAGTGGCAAAGTGAGATTGGTCCCAAGTCCCACCTGAATCATAGCCGAACGGAAAAGGTAGTTCATCGTGGAATCATACATATCCCCCAAGAAATAGAACGACGCATCAAACCACACCTCCGCAATCGTAAAGGCCTCGGGATCCGTTTCCTTTACCGCCTTTCTCCACTCCCTCCAGAAATCATCCGACTTCCATGGGGTCACATCCATCCGCCAGCCAGACGCTCCCTGACGAAGCCAGTAGCGAGTCACCGAATTTGTCCCCCGATAGGCAAACTCCTTGTAGCTATCCACTTCCCGCAGGGTGGCAAGGGTGGGATTTGCCCACTGATCGTAGGCTTCATCGGGCTTTTTGAAATTGGGCTTGAACAAAAACCACTCATAGTAGGGAGAATCCTTTCTGATGGTCTCATTTTCAAAGGCCCCCAACGTCGGATATTTCCCATAACGGTCCATATACACCGAATCTGAACCACAGTGGTTGAGTGACGTATCAAGAATAATCCGTATTCCTCGCTTTTTGGCTTCAGATACTAGTCTACGAAATGTTTCCAGATCCCCAAAAGCCGGATCAATTTTCATATAATCCGCCGTGTCATACTTGTGATTGGAAGGAGCCTCAAAGATGGGATTGATATAAATCACCGTCACTCCTAAGGAAGCCAGATAGTCTAACTTTTCAATAATACCCTCAAGATCCCCTCCGTAGAAGTCATTACAGTACTCATTGTCATCCGTCGTATTCTTGTCAGCAGGACCGGGAACATAGGGATACGGATCCCACCAGTTGGTATGAAATTCAATGGGCTTTCGGTTGTAGAAAAGACGTTTGCCTACGATGGGATCGTTTTTCTTGTTGCCATTTCGGAAACGATCAGGAAAGATATAATAAATCACCATATTGGATGTCCAGGAAGGCATCACAAAATCCTTGCGATACACCGTCAGCGTATACGGCACAGGATACCTATCTCCCTGAATACGACCAATACCTCCCGTTCCCACTACCGAATTGTAGGGCACCTCCACCACCCGTCGATTGTTGGCATACACAATCACATCACGCTCATTTTTCACCAGTCGAAATCCATACCCATACACCATGGGTTTCTCAGGGGTATAGGTGATTTCCCAGATATCCAGCCCGTTGGTTGTCATCACCACCCTCATGGGGAGATTGGTAATACTTTTGATCATCTTTTTCCCACCGGTGCCACTTTTCTCCTGCCGATAGAGAAGAAACTCTACCGATTTCACATCACCCTTTTTGGTCTGAATACGAAACCGAACCGGCGTCCCTTCCACCACAGCCCCAAAGGGACTTTTGTAAAAATCCTCCCGGGAATTGAAATAGACACGAGAGATATCAATCGATGTTTTGAGATCACTTTCCATCTCAATCCCCGCCTGCGGTGTAGGACGGGATACACATCCTGCAAGTCCAATGAGAACCACACTCCACCATAGCCATAACCTCTTCATCGTTTTCCTCCTTTGTAGAGAATTTCAACATAAAAATCTTTTTCCTGTATTTCTTCTTCTGAAAAAGAAATAATCACCCTTCCCTGTCTCCTTTCAAAAGGCAATATCTTCCCATTCCATACGACAGAATCTACCTCTGAGAGCCCCTCTACCACAAGCCTTGTTATAGGAACCTTGGCCACACCCTTGAAGTTACCCTCCTTGTGAAAAGAAAGAGAAGCCTTTGTTTCTGTTTCCTGCCACACAAAACGAAACTTCATACCTTCCCCACGAAGGTAGTCAGAAGATTCTCCATCATCCCAGTACAGCTCTCCTTCTCCGTCCTCTCCAGCAAAGACCCAGAGGGTTATGTCACGAATATCCTTTGTAGAACGAAGTTGGCCTTCCGGTAACTGAAGAAGGGTGGCAAGTGATCCTCCCTCCCTCAATAGTTTCTCAGGGATATTTGCCAGAGGCAAAACCCGTCCCCGCCTCACAAGAACCGGAATATCCTCAAGACTTACGGTTCCTGTAAAAGAATTGGAATAAAGCTTATGACTTTTCCATTCCACATAGTTTCCGAGAGGTAATCCACAAGAAAGGTTGGTTTTTCCACTTTCCAGAACAGGAATCACCACAAGATCCCTGCCCACCAGAAAAGCCTCATCTGTGACCGGACCACCCTCCCACAAAAGAGGTCTCACAAGAGGAAGCCCTATTCTATGGGCCTCATACGCCAAGGTATACCACAAAGGCAAAAGCCTGTATCGGGCAAAGAGATAACGGCGGGAAATCTCTTCTGCTCGCTTCCCAAAAGCCCAGGGCTCCTGTGGCGCCGTTCCCTGCTCTGTATGATTGCGCACAAAAGGCAAAAATACCCCCATCTGCATCCAGCGGATAAAAAGTTCTTCAGAGGGTGTTCCCGTATATCCGCCAATATCAGCCCCGGCAAAAGGCACACCAGAAAGCCCAAGACCCAACACCATAGAAAGGTTGAGCTTCAGATGATCCCAACTCGCGGTGTTATCCCCCGTCCAGACAAAAGCATACCGCTGAATCCCTGCATAGCCTGCCCTTGCCAAAACAAAAGGTCGTTTCTCAGGAACTAAATTGGTTAAACCCTCATACGTGGCCTGGACCATACCAAGGCCATAGGCATTATGAACACGAGAATGAGAAGACATCCTCCCAAAGTCATAGTGAATGGCAGTCCTCTCTAAGGTACCATCCTTTCCATTGAAAACAGAAGGCTCATTCATGTCATTCCAGAAACCATCAAAACCCATCGAGAGCAAATTGGTATAGAGCCTCCCCCACCACCATCGTGTTTGAGGCAGAGTATAATCCGGAAAGACACATAATCCTGGCCACACCGTACCCTGTGCATTCATCCCATTGGAGAGCTTCACAAAAACATCCTCTTTTATCCCGCTCTCATACGGAGCATAACCCTTGCGAATCGCTATACCCGGATCAATAATAGTCACCACCCTGAAATCCAGAGTGTGAAGATCCTTCACAAGTCCCACTGGATCCGGAAACCGATTGGTATCATAGGTAAAACTCTTCCTCCCATCCATAAAATCAATGTCTAAATACATCGCATCGGCAGGCAAGTTCTTTTCCCGAAAAGTTTTAGATACCTCCATCACTTTCTGCTGAGGAAAATAACTGAAACGAGACTGCTGATATCCTAATGCCCATCGCGGTGGAAGAGGGGATCTGCCCGTGAGATGAGTGTATGCCTCTATAACACCGGAGACATGGGGAGAAGAAAAGAGATACAGAACCGCCTCACCCTCTAAAGCCCCGACACGAAAGCTTTCGCTTCTCCCAGATCCCATATCCCAGAAAGACTGCGCAGGATTATCTAAAAAAATACCCACCGTGAGGTTTGTCTCCCAGAGAAGGGCTAAAGGAATAGAAAGATACAACGGATCTGTTCCCCGCTGGTATTTGTAGGTATCTTTATTGTAGAACGTCAACCTCTTCCCTTTGAGGCTAAGCGTATCCGCTTTTTCTGCCAGACCAAAGACGTCCTGTGAATGAGAAAAATCAAACTCCATGACAAAGCGCTCTTTTTCAAACCGAAAAGCCCCCCGTTGAGAGAGAAGTTTTTTCCCCTTTTTTGTCCAGGAAAAACTCCCATCCTTTCGCATAACCACAAAATGTTCATCTCCTCGTACAAAAATAACCGCTTCTTTCGTATTGGAGATACTGACCCCATTGGTGTCAAAAACTGGCAAGACCACCGCATAAGAAAATAACTCATTGGTCAGAAGGGAGGTGGTCCAGTTCACCTGCCATCCCTCTTTGGCAAGAGGACGAACAACAAGAATCTTTCGTTTGAAAGCTATTCGCCAGCCGTTTTCAAAAGGAGAAAGAGACACAAATTCCCCAGGGGTCTGAGAAGGAAGCATTTGCCAGAACTCGTTTGACAGAACCATTCTCTGAGGCAATGGCTTCACCGTTTTCTCACAGGAAAGAAACACGAATCCCAGACAGAAAAAAACAAAAACACCAATCCATCCCTTGACGTTGGCAAAAACAGAAGGTTTAGTTAAACGTTTAACCAAAGCAACCTTTCTCCTCATAGGCCCTCTCCTCCTCTTTTTTTTAGTGAGAATGTTTATACGGTGCTGTGGAGTGACGAAGCACAAGTTCCACAGGCATCTGGAAAGATTGAAGGGTTTTCCCCTGATAAGCTCCTTCTATAAGATCCACACACAAAGCAGCACGCCGAACGACATCCTGCTTCACCGTGGTGAGTTCCGGCTCAAGAAGCGTGGCGATAAAGAGATCGTCAAAACCCGTTATCGAAATATCCTCCGGGATACGCTTCCCGACCCTGAGAAGGGTCTTGTAGATACCTGCCGCTAAAATATCCGCCACACACACCACAGCCGAAACCCCGTGATTTTTCATCAAACGGAGAAGCCTTTCTCCAATACGTTTTCCCCCCTCAAGCGACACCTCATCAACAAGCACAAGCTCCTCACCCCCAAAAAGATTGGCCTCCGTGAGTGCCTGTTTGTAGGCTGCGTACCGTGCGGCATTTACTGGCGAGGTATGATAATCTCCTGTCGCCAAGGCAATACGCCTGTGTCCAAGTCCCACAAGATGAGAAACCGCCTGACCAATACCAGACACCTCATCAATAGTCACCGACGCATCCACAAAATCAGTCAAAACATCCAACCCAATGAAAACTGTCTGTAGCTCCAATCTTTTGCGCTTTGCTTCTTCCCGAATCTTTTTCCCCATTTCCGCAGAGAACAAAATCACCCCATCTAATTGATAGGAAAGCACCCACTCAAGTACCTTCTCATCATTCTCATACCCTGTCAAAACCACATCCGTATCATATTCCCAGGCTCTGGCCTGAACCCCCGCCACAAATTCGTTATAAAAGGGGTTATCCCGCAAGAGACTCGCGGGAAGAATATCTTCCGGAGCCGGCGGAAGAACAATCCCAATGGTATAGGAACGCCTTCTGGCAAGCTTTCTTGCCGCCCGGTTGGGGATATAGCCTAACTTTTTGATCGCCGCCTCAATACGAGCGGCCGTCTCAAGAGAAAACTTCTCCCCGCGCTTATTGAGATAATGAGAAACAGTCACATAAGAAGTACCCGCTTCCCGGGCAATATCCTTGATGGTAACCCTCTTCATACACCCTCTTGGTTAAACGTTTAACTAAAGGATAAAGGAAAACGTTTTTTTTGTCAAGAGAAAGAGCGTTTCCCCCTGCATTTTTTTAGGGTTACCAGCTTCCTCCGCCTCCCCCGCCACCACCTCCTCCAGAGAATCCCCCTCCCCCAGAGCTACTACTCGAGGGCGAAGATGTCATCACCACACCCATACTCTGGATAGAAGAGTGAATCGCACTGGAAAGATAGAGCGGGGAAAAATGCCCTGTTCCTACATACCACGCCGGGGCTGTCGTAAGTACAGGAGAAAACTTCTTCGTCCACTGCTTCTCAAGCCCAAAGATAATCGCGTAGGGAAGCGTCTTGTCAAAATAAAGGGGATCATCCTTGAGTATCCTCTCTAGCCTCGGCCAATCAGCCCGCCTGATAAACTCTCGAAAACCCACCAGCTGTTCGTAGTATTTCTGGCCTATCTCTGTCCTGGCCGGCATAATAGCCCCGAAGAAAAACGACACCACACTCAACAGAAGAGCGATCGGCAGAAAATACCAGCTCTCCGTCGCAAATCCAAAAGGAAAACCGGCAGCAATCCACAAAATCCCCAAAAAAAGACACAACCACCCCAGCTCTCTTGAATAAGGCTTGTAAAGGGATTTATCCTTGACACTGTCCGAGATCTCCTCTTTGGCCAGTTCAAAAGCGGTATAAAACTCCTCCTTGAGCGAAGAGAGTTTCACACTTTCCCGCTCCTCAAGCCCAAAATCAGAAGGAACAAACACCTTCGCTAACGAACGAAAAGAGGTGTGGGTTCCTCCTTTGACAAACAACCCAGCCCAGAGAACACGTTCATAGTCCTTGGGATTTTCAAGCGGCTTTTTCTTGTGGAAGACAAAATCCTTTCCTATCCCAAAGGTCCCTCGGGTTTCCTCAATGGTGATATAACCTTCTGTGGCCCACTTGAAAATTGTCGCAATTACATCCCTCTGATCAATACTATTGTCAATCAGCATCCCCGCTTCAGCAGGATGAAGATCAGCAGGGGGATAAAAATGCACCATCCTGACAAAAGGTTTGTCCTTGCCAAAACGCATCCAGAGAAGAAAAAGTCCCACGGTATAGAGAATAGCCACCATCCAAGAAATAATATAGCCATACTTCTGCCAGAAAGTCCTTCCATCACGAACTGGCCAGAAACCAAAAGGAAAAGAGGCAACAATAGTCATCCCTTCTCCTGGAGCGAGTTCTCCAATGAGATGTCCCTTGAGAGTACGGGTGACCTCATCATACCAGGCTTCCACACGACTGTCATTCGTTGATCCGTAACTTCCCACAAACACCGTAAACTCCGGTTTTTGCCAGGCTTTCTCAAGCACCACCTCAAAGGACGCCCGTCTGATAGGAACCTCCCAGTCTGTCCCTATCAGGTTCCAGTAAAACGCCTGCCAGGGAATCTTCTGTTCATTGGAAAATATCAGAATCGGATTTTGAACTCTATAAGAGAGGTGATACACCTGCGTTCCCTCTACATAACGAGAAGGAGACCCTATCCGAATCTTGAGTAGACTCCCCTCAAACGAACTGGTAAAGTCAAAATCCTTCACCCATACCCTATCTATCCGAAAACGATGATCAAACGTGTCCCCCTTCAGTCTGGTGGGAATGGTGCGGTAGATCCCATGGCGAGGTTCATAAAACAGAACGGTAATCGTTTCTTCCATGGTGAGCATCCCATTGGAAGAGAGAAGCGCTCTCACCCCATAGTCGGTAATCTCAAAATACTCCCCCCAGGCTACCATCGGCCACAGAAGAAGACTCCACAAAAACCATTGCCATCCCTTTCCCTTCGCCATACGAAAACCTCAGAACTGTACTTTTACGTTCTGCCGCTCTGACTCCGCCGCCTCAAAGTATGGTCTCTTGCGAAAACCTGTCATATTGGCAATAATCACAGAAGGAAAACTCTCACAGAGAATATTATAATCCCTGGTCACCGCATTGTAATACCGACGGGCAAGAGAAATCTGTTCTTCAATATCGGTGAGATTTTTCTGCAGGTCAAGAAAATTGGTGTTGGCTTTGAGATCAGGATAGTTCTCGCTGAGAGCAAAAAGGGTCTTGAGGGTAGCGGTGAGTTGATTCTCTGCTGCCATCTTGTCCTCAAGACCTGTGGCATTCATCGCCATATTTCTTGCCTGAATCACCCTCTCAAGGGTTTCTTTTTCGTGTTTGGCGTATCCTTTCACCGTTTCCACAAGGTTTGGGATGAGATCATACCTTCGTTTCAATTGCACATCAATCCCCGACCAGGCCTCATCTCCCTGGTTTCTGAGACTCACCAAACGATTGTAGACAAAGATGCCATACCCCACCATGAGCACAGCTACCCCTAAAACAATCCCTCCAATAAGCATACTCTCCTCCTTGTCGCCTTGATAACTCAGTATAACGAAGAACCAAGCCTTTTGCAAGTTTTCCCAAACCAAGCAAAAGAAGTAGGTATCGTTCCACAAAGCAAATCGAATACCTATGTTCCCCTTTCATAAAAAGAGAAATATCGAGACCTTTGCACGAATGTGCGAAGGTCCCAAAAAAGTAGTAAAAAACAAAAAATAGTATAAAAATGTTCCTTAACGTAATAAATAAAATTATTCCTTTGAACAAAAAAAGACAAATAAGCCCTTGTAAATGGAAAAAGCGGGGAAGAGGGGCGTAGCCCCTGACCCAGATAGGGGAAGAAAACACCCGTGCAAGGGTCTCAAAAAGAGAAATATCACAAAAGTTTTTCTGTTATGGTGCTTATTGAAAAAAGTTGCCCTTGAAAGCATTACGGCAAGATAGGACTATTATCCTGTTTCAGCTAAACCATTGTTCTTTGCTGAAACAAAGTCATAGCCATTGCCCTGCCGTGGTGCCATATCCACAAAGCCTCTCCCGAAAAAGAAGTTTTGAAGGCTAGTGAGAGAAGGTCCTGTTCTTTTATCTTTCTTCTGTACTCCACTTCGACTTCGCTCAGTATCTACCTGGCCGCTTTTGCGGTGGTGAAAAGAACTTTTTGTACTGCTAAAACGGGGAAGTCCTTCCGAAGTGAGGGTGCAGGAGGCATCCGGGGCGACATCTTCTGTTGCTTTTCCCCACAAGCCCACCGAAGCGTAGCCGCGGGGACCCCGCCTGAGCGGGGAATCGGCGAAGCAAGGTGGGCGCTATGCTTCCGAAGTCAGGAGGACGAGTTGATGTCGCCCCGGAGGAAGGACTTCCCCTGGAAGAAGAAGTTTTTCTTTGCCCGCAAAAGCGGCCTATTGTCCGTCCGAGGCGCATGCGTAGCATGCGACGAGGACAACTCCCCATTTGTCCCGCGCGGAAGCGCTTCGTAGAAAAAAAAGAAAATAAGTAACAAAAAGAGCCCAAAACTGAAAGAGAAAAGATGGTTGAACAAGTATGAGACCTTTGCACGAATGGGCAAAGGTCTCAAAAAAGCAATAAAGAAACAAAAAGTAGTATCAAAATACTCCTTGCCGTAATAAATAAACCAATTTTTTTGAATAAGAAAGACAAACCAGCCCTTGTAAAAAGAAAAATCGGGGAAGAGGGGCGTAGCCCCTGACCAAGACAAAGGAAGAAAGCACCCGCGCAAGGGTCTCAAGTATTCAGTTTTTGTGTGAAGATATCCATTCTGTATGAATGTGGAACGACAATGCTCTTGAAAAGATAACCACAAAACACGGCTATTATCATGTTTCAGCAAAAACCTCTCTGGTTCGCTGAGATAGGGTAATAGCAAAAGCATGCCTTGTCCCTCGAAAGCCCTTAGCGAGGTACAGCTATCCCCTTATTTCAGTAAAACACTCCCGAAACACTCCACAAGCTGAAACAAGGGAATAGCCTTTCTGAAACCACCCCCTTTCCCCAACAAAAAAGGCCCCCTTGCGGGAGCCTTTTTCTATCTCAACTCTGCACCAAAACTCTTCCGCAAGAGTTCCACCACCTCATCACGAATAGCATTGGCCTCTTCATCGGTAAGCGTCCTGTCCTTTTCCTGCACAAGAAAAGAGAAGGTCACACTCTTTTTACCGGCAGGAAGCTGGGGACCCACATACACATCGGTAAACTCCACCTGTCTGATAAGAGGATGAGCAAGTTTGATGGCATTCATCAGTTTTCGACCAGGAACCCCCCGATCCACCACCACAGAAATATCCCGCGGAATAGGTGGCATAGTAGGAATCTCCTCCAACCGACCAAACGGCTTTTTCAAGCCCTCCAGTACCCCCATATCCAGTTCCGCCACATAGGCAGGATAACGGAGTTCAAAGGATTCCACTACATCAGGATGAAGTTCCCCGGCAAAACCAAGCACCTTCCCATCCACCTCAAAAAGAGCCGAGTTTAACGGATGCAAGAAAGGAATATTCGCAGGGAGCACATCCACAATCCATTCCCCCTGCATCTTGACCAGTCTCTCCACCTCGGCCATCACATCATACACATCCCCACCTTTCCCATACCGCAAGAGGGCAAGGCAGGATTTCTCCCAGCTTTCCACGGCTTTTCCCTGTTTGCTAAAGGTCTTGCCAATCTCATAAAAAAGAAAGTGCTCTCGATAGGTACGACGAATATTCCTATCCAGGGTCTCCACCATCTGTGGCGTAAGATACGGTCTCAAAACAGAAGCATCACTACTCAGGGGATTGCGAAGCTTTACCAGCGTATCACTCACAAGGCCAAAACGAGAGAGAAGCTCCTCACTGGTAAAGGTAAAGTTAAACACCTCACTATACCCAAGCGACCTCATAATAGGACGAAGCGTATACTCAAAACGCCCTGGTTTTTGCATGGCTTCCACATCCACAGGCGGCTTAAAAAGCCTTGTAGGGATGTTATTATACCCATATACGCGGGCAATCTCCTCCACCAGATCTACCGGCCGGGAAACATCAGAACGAAATGAAGGAACCCTCACCTCACACCCATCATCAAGACTCTTCATGATGGTAAACCCAAGACGGCTGAGGTAACCCTCCACCTCATCCGTTTCCAGTTCCAGTCCAAGGTAGGTATTCACAAACTCTGTAGAGAGAGAAACCACCTTCTCCTTGAATGGCAGAGGATACTCATCACGGATTTCAGAGACCTGGATATCCGGTACCGTGAGACCAAGAAGTTGGGTCAGTCGCTGAATCACCGTAACAGTGATCCCATAATCCGCCGTTCTCTCAAAACGATAGGATGATTCGGTACGAATCCCATACCTTTTGGCTGTTTGACGAATCGCTATCGGATCAAAAAAGGCAGACTCAAGAAGCACATTGGTCGTGGTTTCTCGAATCTCGGTATTCTCTCCCCCCATAATACCTGCAAGCGCCACCGCCTTCTTCCCATCAGCGATGACAAGCACATCCTCATTGAGAGTATGCGTTTCTCCATCGAGGGTAGTAAGCGTCTCCCCATCCCCCGCACGACGAACCACTATCTTTTTGCCATCTAAAAGGTCCAAATCAAAGGCATGTGTCGGATGACCAAACTCAAGAAGCACATAGTTCGTTGCATCCACCACATTGTTGATAGAACGAATCCCGCACACCTCAAGCCGTTTGGCCATCCAGGCAGGAGAGGGCATCACCTTCACCCCCCGAACAATCCGGCCACTGTAACGAGGACAGAGTTTTCTCTCCTCAATGGTGATATCCGGCATCTCAGCAAGCTTCTTGAAATTATCTACAATAACAGGCATCTTGAGAGAAAGTCCCAGCATAGCGGCAATCTCCCTCGCAATACCAATCACCGAGAGACAATCCGAACGATTGGCGGTTAACTCCACCTCAATACGATAGTCTGCTTCCGTATATACCTTGAAAGCTTCCTTTGCGAAACCCGCCTCCTTTCCAAGGATCCAGATGTCCGAACTCTTTGCTTCCAGCCCAAGGTGTTCCTTGGCAATAAGCATACCCTTTGAAACCGTACCAGAGAAGTTCTTCTCCCCCACGGTCATTCCACCAACCGTCGCCCCGGGTTTTGCCCATACCACAAAATCCCCCTCTTCCACCTGCGGACTATTGGTCACAAGAACCCCATCCTTCAAGGCATCAACGGTCACCACCTTGAGGTGAGCGAGCTTCGGGTGAGACGCAACCTTGAGCACCTTGGCAAGCACAATCTTGTCCTTGTTCTCTTCATGGATACCAATGGGGGTAACCGACACCACCTCAGGTCCCATCTGCGTAAGACGGGTTCTGAGTTCCTGCGGAGAAAGATTCATATCCACATATTCTTTCAGCCAGTTATAGGTCACTATCATACCTTCACTCCTTACGCCCTGAACTGTTCAAGAAGGCGTATGTCGTTTTCATAGAAGTGCCGGATATCCTTCACGCCATACACCGTCATAGCGACACGTTCAATCCCAAGCCCAAAGGCAAACCCGGAATATTTCGAGGGATCAATCCCACAATTTTTGAGCACGGTAGGTTCAACCATACCACATCCCATGAGTTCCACCCACCCGGTATGCTTACATACAGGACAACCAGGTCCATGACACACAGGACAGGTAACGGCAAGTTCCGCCGACGGTTCAGTAAAAGGGAAATAATCTGGTCTCAAACGGATCTGGGTGTTTTCTCCAAACATCAGCTTGGCCCAGAGAAGAAGCGTTCCCTTGAGATCGGCAAAGGAAATATTCTCTCCAACCACCAGCCCTTCCATCTGATGAAAGGTATGGGAATGAGTGGCATCCACCGCATCCCGCCGATAACAGCGCCCGGGGACAATAACCGCAATCGGTGGCTTCTTGGCAAGCATGGTACGAATCTGCACAGGAGAGGTATGGGTTCGCATAAGCCATCCCTCAATCACATAGAACGAATCATGGTCATCCCTTGCCGGATGGTGCTTCGGAATATTGAGCATATCAAAATTGTATTCTTCCTTCTCAAGCTCTGGTCCTTCTACCACGGTATAGCCCATACTCTGGAATATAGAAACCATCTTCTGGGTCACCAATGTCAAAGGATGCGGATAACCCACAGGAAAACTCTTCACAGGAAGCGAGATGTCAACCACTCCTTCCTTCAATTTGGCTTCTCGCTTCAAGGATTTCAGACGATTTTCCGCCTCTTCTAAAAGACGTTCCACCTCATCTTTCACCTCATTGGCAATACGACCTAACTCCTTTCTCATCTCAATCTCGAGTGAGCCGAGTTGGCCTAAAAATTCTTTAATCACACCCTTTTTCCCCAAGTATTTCACCCGGAGTTCCTCAAGGGTTTTCTCATCCGTTACGGCCTGTAAACTCTGCCGTGCCTCTTCTAAAATCTTCTGTAGTGTATCCTTCATGGGTATCTCTCCCTTTCTATTATCCTATATCAAAATATCGAACTATAAGTTCATAAAGATTTTCCTCAGCAGGCTTAAAAAGATGAGCCTGAAAATGAGCGGCCAATGCCCCCTCATAATCAATTGTCTCCGTATCCCCAATGAAAAGAATCTCCTCTGGAGAAAGCCCCATCCGAAAAGCCATAATCTCAAAAATCAACGGATTGGGTTTGAGTACCCCCACCTCGTCAGAAAAAAGCATGCTATGAAAATGGTCAGAGAGCTTTTTCTCAGCGAGCCAGAGACGAAGAGCAAAGCCCGGTGTCACCCCAGTATTGGAAATAAGTCCCGTTTTGATAGCATGTTCTCTCAAGAGATCAAGGGCTTCAAGGGCATGGGGAACAAAGCGGGGAGAGAGATGAAGCACCGCCGTCGCATAGATATCAAACATCTTGTGAAGAAGCACATGATCATTGACATGGAGTTTGTCTGCTAAAAACTTCACCTGAGAGAACACCCCATACGCTACCTGGCGTTTGTGATGCTCCTCCATGGTTTCTTTCATCTCTCGATAGGCCTCTACTACATCCTTGTGTTTGACGGGATAGAGATTTTTTTCAAGAAGGGTATAGATACTCTCCTGGACGTACCTTTCCCTCTCTCCTTCTACACCAGAATCGTCAACAAGGGTGCAATACAGGTCAAAGACTACCGCCTTTGGTCTCATTCCTCTCCTCCGGGAATTGTGGCTACGCTAATCACCTCATCTCCAGGGCGAAGATCAATGAGTTTCAGAAGGCTGGTTGACACCTCACTTTCCGGGAAAACCACCCTGCTCCCCTGTTTGGTAATAATCATCACCCTGTCCTGTTTCTCCACAACAGTAAACCCCGCCAAGGTTCGGTTCTTGCCAAGGTCAACAAGCTTAAAGCCTTTCCCACCTCTGTTGACAAGTTCAGAAAATTCGGAAGGGTTGACCCGTTTTCCACGCCCATCCTTGGAGACAAAGATCACATCCAGGTTTTCATCCGCGATAGCCATACCCATGAGTTCTTCCTCGCTTGTCGTGACACTGGTGGCTTTTTCTCCCCCAACGCCACGGTTATGTACGGGGAAAAGATCCTCACGACAACGAAAACCACGGGCATTGTGTTTCACAAGGAAAAGTTTTGCCTTGCCATCCGTAACTAACGCACTGACCACATGATCACCCGCTCGAAGCTTAATACCAATAATCCCGACTCTGGTAATACCGGCAAAATCTGAAAGCATGATCCTGGCCATTCGCCCCTTTCTTGTCAAAAAGAGAATATACTGATCCTCTCGAAACTCACTGACCGCAAGCACAGCCGTTATACGTTCGTTTTTCTTCTCGATTTCCTCTAAACGAGCAATGTTTTTGATATAGGTTCTGGTAATACGCCCCTCTGTAGCACCCGTAATCTCATATCCTTTCACAGAATACACTCTTCCACTATCGGTGACAAAGAGATAAGAGTCCTTGAGATTGCCACTCACCGTGGTGAGAATATAATCATCAGCCTCAAGCCTATTCATATCCGTAATATCGCCTTTCTTGCCACGTAGACCACGGCTTCCCACCTTGAAACTTCTTCCGGTCTCCCTCACCAAAAACCCTTTGTGGGTAAGCATGAGAAGCATGGGTTCATCTTCGATGAGTTCTTCTACCTCGATCTTGGCTGTAGAAAGGGTATCAAACCTCGTCCTTCTCTCGTCTCCTATCACTTCCACCATCTCATCAAGTTCCTTCCCAATGAGGGCATCCCTTTTGGCAGGTTTTTCAAGGATCTCTTTGAGTTCCTTGATGAGTGCCTTGAGAGAGTCTCTCTCTTCCTGAAGTTTGTGTACCTCGAGACTCGTGAGTTTCTGGAGTTTCATGTCAAGGATAGCCTCTGCCTGAATCTCGGTGAGTTTGAACTTCTTCATCAAAGATTCCTTGGCCGTCGGCGTATCTTTGGAAGAACGAATCGTGTGGATCACCTCATCAATCGCATCAAGGGCAATGAGAAGTCCTTCTACAATATGAAGCCTTTTCTCAGCCTTGTCCAGTTCAAAGCGAGTACGACGGGTGATCACCACGCGTCTATAATCAATATAATGCTGTATCAAATCCTTGAGACTGAGTACCTTGGGCTGGTTATTCACAAGGGCAACCATATTGACCTTGAGTCGAGAACGAAGCGCCGTCTGCTGGAAGAGAACCGTTTTGATACTCTCAACATTGGCATCCTTGTGAAGTTCTATCACAATGCGGAGACCTTCCTTCGAAGATTCGTCTCTGATTTCCTTGATGCCGCGAAGAATATTGGCATACTTGGTATTATTGAGATAGAGGTTGGTCATTTCCTCGATGAGAGAAGCCTTGATCACACGATAGGGTATCTCGGTGATCACAAGGGAGGGTTTACCCCCTTTCTCTTCATAAACCATGGTACCGGCCAACTCTACAGAACCGTAGCCATTTCTGTAGAGATCCTTCATCTCCTCTTTGTTGAGAATCACTCCTCCGGTAGGAAAATCCGGCCCGGGAACCATTTTTACCAGTTCATCTATGGTAATTTTTGGATTGGCAAGGGTCGCCTTGATGGCTGCGGCAATCTCTTTGAAATTGTGAGGAGGTATATCTGTAGCCAGTCCAACGGCAATACCTGTTGTTCCATTGCAAAGGAGATTGGGAAAACGGCCCGGAAGGACCTTTGGCTCCTTCAACGTGTCATCAAAATTGGGCTTGAAATCTACAGTGTCCTTATCAAGATCCTCAAGCATAAACTCCGCTACACGGGAAAGCTTGGCTTCAGTATATCGCATAGCGGCTGGAGGATCATCATCAATGGACCCAAAATTTCCCTGTCCAATCACAAGGGGATAGCGCATATGAAAATCCTGCGCCATTTTCACCATGGCCATATAGACAGAGGAATCACCATGGGGATGATATTTACCAAGCACGTCTCCCACAATACGGGCACTTTTTCGTGTTGGTTTATCATGCCAGAGTCCAAGCTCAGCCATGACATACAGGATGCGCCGCTGGACAGGTTTGATCCCATCAGAGACATCTGGAATAGCGCGTCCGGTGATCACACTATAGGCATAATTGAGATAGGATGTCTTGATCTCATCCTCAAAGTATGCCTGAGTTATGCCCTTTTCTTTTTCCATGGCTTCCTACCTTTTGCTAGTTTCAGCTTTTTATTATACAGGAAAAAAGCATTTCTGTAAAGAAAAAAGAGAGGGAATACCCTCTCGCACCAGGGCTATTCCCTTGTTTCAGCAAAAACACTCCATTTTGAGACCTTTACACGGGTGTTTTCTTCCCCTATCTGGGTCAGGGGCTACGCCCCCTGTGAACCCCCGCTCCCGCCCCTGCACCGACTCCAGAAGAGCGTTGTCCTCGTCGCATGCGTAGCATGCGACGAGGACGGAACATGGGCCGCTTTTGCGGGCCATGGGAGAACATTTCCCTTGAGAAGGGCAAGTCCTTCCTCCGTGGGCGACATTGCCTCGTCCTTGAGACTTCAGCAACCACAACTCGTCCTACTGAACCTTGCAGCCAACTTTATAAACTTTACAAACTTTCAACTTTCAACTGATACGCACCCT
>JABLXN010000016.1 GCA_013177995.1 Brevinematales bacterium
CCTGAAGCTTTTTCTGATATCTTTCAGCAACTTGTTAACCGACTTGAAAACCTTTATCACCATGGCTGTCGAAAACACCCTCAGCGCTACATTGATGAGTTTTGTCTTTTTTCATTGTATCAGGACTTTGACCTTCGAATGAAAAAGCTTTTGTCGATGATAAATAGGGAAGATCTTCTGCTTCCTTACAAGACGCTTATTCAGGAATCCATCGTCCTGTAGGACAGGCGTACCGACGACTGGGATTTTTCCTGAGGTGTTCCAACTTCTTGTCCTGAAAAGTATTCGAAAAGTAGGAAAACTTTTCAGTTGGAAATAGGTTTCTTGTCTAGATATTCGTTCGCAAAAAGAGTGATGGTTGAAGAGAGTTTATTCTTCGTTCAGGGGAAAGGGATCTTGGAAGGGATTAAAAAGAAGGGGAGAAGAAAGGGAAAAGGCTGGCTCCAGACTTTGGTTATTACTTTGTTTCAGCAAAACCTACCGCTTTTTCTCTGGACACGCACCGAGTTTGCACTTTAGCTATTACCATGTTTCAGCAAAAGGGAGCTTTTAGCTGAGACAAAGTAATAACTAAGCATTTTTTAATCTTCTAGGCTTCTTCTCCAAAACCTTTCCAAGAAGAAAAAAACTGGAAACCCATACATAGGTGAGGTCTTTGCACGAATGTGCGAAGGTCTCAAAAAAGGAATAAAAAAACAAAAAAATAGTATAAAAATATTTCTTTTCGTAATGAATAATCCTATTTTTTTGAATAGAAAAGACAAATAAGCCCCTATAAACAGAAAAAACGGGGAAGAGGGGCATAGCCCCTGACCTAAAAAGGGCAAGAAAGCCCCCCTGCAAGGGTCTCTATGTATTTAACCCTTCCTGAGGAAAAGTCTTCTCCTGCTTCTTTTTCCATATTTGACAGAAAACTCTCCCTCTCTTACACTGAAGGGGAAAAAGACCCACACAAGGAGGAAACTATTATGATACCCTTTGAAAAGGTTGCAGGAAAAGACAAAGGAGACATCAAACTCTTTGCCCTCAGCACCTGTATCTGGTGCAGAAAAACCCGTCGCCTTTTAGAAGAACTTGGGGTAGCCTATGAATATGTGTATGTTGACCTCCTCGATGTGGACAGCAAAAAAGAAACCCTTGCAGAACTCACCAAATGGAACGCTGATTGTTCCTATCCGACGCTTGTTCTCAACAACAAAACCTGTATCATTGGCTTTGAAGAAGAGGATATCCGAAAAAATCTTTCATAAAAACAAGGGGGAAACTATGAACAAAGAACGTATTGATGCACTTTACCAGAAACTCAAAAAAGAAGCCGAAGCTAGTGGATACCACTTGAATCCCGATGAAGCCTTCACCAAAGAACTTGTCGAAAGCCTCCTCATTAACGAAGAGAGATACGGTTATCCAAGCTGTCCCTGTCGTCTCTCTACAGGCATCAAAGAAGAAGACCTGGACATCATCTGTCCCTGTGATTACCGTGATCCGGATCTCATCGACTACGGCACCTGCTATTGTGGTCTCTATGTCTCTCAGGAGGTAATCGACGGGAAGAAAAAACTCTCCTCCATCCCCGATAGACGGAAAAAAGAAAAAAAGAAAAAAACAGAAACTACCCCTCTCACAGAAAAACTTGCTTACCCCATCTGGCGATGCAAGGTATGTGGCTATCTCTGTGCGAGAGAAAATCCCCCCGAAGTGTGTCCGATATGCAAAGCCTCAAAGGAGAGATTTGAAAGGTTTTTGTAAGGTCTTTTTTCTACAATTTTCAAACAATCTTTTCCTCTTTCTACATAAGTAGCTGTCGTTCCACATATCAGACTGAATACCTCTTTTCACATTTCCTATGAACAGGGAAAGAACACAAAGTTCTTTGTCCTGGTGGATGGGGGGGGATGAGATAGCCGCTTTTGAACCCATGTCTGTGAGATAGGCTATGATCATGTTTCAGCTAAACAAAGGGTATTTGCTGAAACAAAGTAATAGCCACCGCCAAAAAGACAAGCCCACCGGCTGCTGAGAAAAAACCTCTCCTTCACCCCAAAATCGAGACCTTCGCACAAATGTACAAGGGTCTCAAATCTGGTATTTTTACCACTTTTCCTGTATACTAATAGCCATTCAAACACTTTTTTGAGGAGTCAACATGATTGGTTTTCTTCTTTTTGCCATGACCATATTGCCATCAGAACAACCCCGTGAACCACTTTCCCTCTATCACAGAGGGAGTTATCGACAGGTGGTCTCCGCTCTTCTCACAAAAACCAATCGTACTTTTGAGGAAAACTATATTCTCGCTCAATCTCTTCTCATGGTAGAAAACCATGAAAAAGCCTGGAGTGTTGCCAGTCAGCTTTCCTTCGAACACAAAGACGTCCTTTCTCAGTTTCTGCTCTCGTTTCTTGTCCAGAAACTTCTAGAGAAGCCTCTCTCCACCAATACCAATCTTGTCCTTTCTCTGACAACTAACTGGCTACTCTTAGCAAAACATAATCCCTTTTTCTCCACAAATCTCATTGAAAACCTTTTCTGGCAAAGCTGGATGCTGGATCCCTCTCTTTCGCCACCAAAAGAGTATCCCTTTCTTACCACTTCCTACCAGGCATGGAAACAGTTTTTAGAAAAAGAACCGTCTTCTCTTCCCCTTCTTCTTTCCAATCGCATTCTTCTTATCATTACCTGGCCTGTATTTACCAACCGGCTGGAGATTCTCTCTAACCTCCCCCCCTCAAGCCTTCCTCTTCTCTGGTCTTACCTCAGCAGGCTTCCTTCCACCACCAGAACCCGTTTGGCTGAAAGTTATCTTCCTTCTCTTCCCCACTCCCGCAAATGGATAGCTGAAGTCGAATATGCCGTTGCCAGCAAAGAACTATCAAAGGCAATCTCCATCATTGAAAAAGCCCTTTCCTCCTCCCTCGTTTCTCTCGAAGATTATCAGAAAGCTCTGAGTTGGGCCAATCAGCTCAAGGCTTATTCCTTAGCTGAAAAGATTGCCGGAAGTGGCATCCAGAAGTTTGGGTCTGTCTTCCATTTCGAATATGCGAGGAGTCTTTTCAGACAAGGAAAGAATGAAATGCTCCTCTCATGGTACGAAGCCAATGAAAGCTCTATCATCAACCGAGATGTGGCTCTTTTTGCCTTTCGTCTTCTTGTTGAAAAAAAAGATCCACGACTTCTCTCCTGGCTTGTCAGAAGAGAAGAAAAAACCCCTCATCAAACCTTTTTGCTTGCTCGGGCTCTTCTCCTTCTCGAAAACCTGCAAACCGCAGAGGCTTATCCCCTTTTTCTCCGTATCCTTTCTGACTACCCTTATACCTACGAATGGTGGGTGGCACAGGAATATGCCACACCTCTTCATCACCTCTACCCCCATGTCTTCAGCAACTGGTACAAAGAAGCCACCAATGCCTTACCTTCTCTTTCTCTTCAACCAAGACTTCTACGAAGTTTAGCGTTAGCCGATATCACAGGGGAGATGCCCTCTGCCGCAACCTTTACCAACGATCTGAAACAATACCAGCAAGGCTTTTTCTCCACTCACTTTTTCCTGACTCCAGAACAGCGCCTTCTCTTTGACAGGCTCCTCTCCCTGTCGAATACTCCCTGGACAAATTACCCAAGAGAACTCTGTGCCTATCTGGATAGAGAGTTATCTACTCCCGAGAATCGCTATCGTTTCGCCTGGTACGGCTATGAACTCTATGAA
This sequence comes from Brevinematales bacterium, assembly GCA_013177995.1. Classification (GTDB taxonomy): domain Bacteria; phylum Spirochaetota; class Brevinematia; order Brevinematales; family Thermospiraceae; genus Thermospira. Next base: position 3,707 of record JABLXN010000016.1, read on the forward strand.
AAGGCTGATGCTATAGGCATTGCCCTTTCTCGTCTTGACTTTGCCGTTCGGCGCTACACCGGAAGGGACGGTATTGTCCTTCTCCCTTCTGAATGGCAGAGACGACTTTTCCCCCTTTCCCCCCTTGTGGATATTCGCCCCTCATTCTCCAACACCAACCACGCACTTTGGGTCCTCTCAGCCTACAGACAGGAAAGCCACTTCAGAAAAGATGTGGTCTCTCTTGCAGGTGCTTATGGATACGCTCAGCTCATGCCAAAAACCGCCCACCAACTTGCCAAGAACCTCAAAAAACCAGAACTCAGCCCCTACGACTATGATGACAACCTCCTTTTAGGCAATAGCTTTTATACCTATCTTTTCCGACGCTATAACTGGATTCCCTTTGCTCTAGCGGCCTACAATGCTGGAGAAGGGGCTGTGAATACCTGGAGAAAACGTTACAGTTTTCGCTCCCCTCTGTGGATCGAATGTATCCCCTATGAAGAAACACGGAACTATGTCAAGGTCATCTGGCAAAACGTTGCCTTCTACCGCCGCATCTATCCTGAGTACTTTGCCTCTATCCCTTTTTCCCTTGACTAAAGTCCCTCGTTATCGGTTGAATCCAGTGTAGCCCTCGTTTTCAGGGGATTATTGAAATCAGGCATATTGGTAAACCAGATGATATTTGTCGAGGCAGGGAGCAATTCCGCCCACAGAACAAGAAAAGCGTTGGTGTACACTCGATTTCCCCGGAGTTGATAACCAGCCCAACTACCTTCTTTTACCATCAGATATTTGATATTGCCCACAAAGGTATTGGAAAGAATACTTGTTTGCTGCATATTCCCCGAAAGCCAGAGATGAGCGGCATTGGTAGAAACCAGAATGCTTGAAAAGATAGAATTGTGAAGAAGAAACGTCCCCATATCCCTTGCATAGACATCGATAAGTACTTTGTTCTCCTGCCCCGCTAGTCCTTCATAGAGATAAAACATATGATTGCTGATAATCGCCCCTCCACCCACGAGAAGAAGCTGGGCATCCCAGTTGGAGAAAGCCTGAGTCTTGTTGTTGATATACTTGTTCTCCACCCCAAAATAGAGTGATCCCACACCACAGAAAACCCCAAAGTCCCTCGTCAGGTTGTTGGTGAAAAGATTACTTACCACCCCTACCTGAGAGGCCTGGGCGCAAATTGCTGACCCCCTTCTCCCCTGATTGTTGGAGAAGATAGCATTCATCACATACACTGTTCCGTTACTCACCCAGAGAGGACCATCTTCTGTGAGTTGTCCACTTCCTGCAATAACAAACTTCAAAAGACCCACCCCTGAGACGTTTTTCACCTCAATAACTCTCCCCCCTGACCGTTTCAGAAGAGTCGCTCCTCCCATCGAAGAGGTAAAATCCGACGTAAACCCTCCGGCAAGTATCATATTGTTAGCAGGAACAAGCGAAGATGAGAGCGTATGCAACCCTTCTGAAAATACCACCGTCCTCACCCCAAGGCTCTTTGCTCTCTCCACTCCAGCATAAGCCTGAAGAGGATCAGAGGCAATTCCATAGGTTCCACCTCCCGCCGGGGTGACAAAGAGAGCGGGATAGACCTCCAGCGTACGGGAATAACTGCTACTGTTCCCCGCCTCATCCACCAGGACAATATCATTGGTTATCACCGCTCCAAAAGGAAAATCCCTTGTCCCATCGTCCTCATAGAAATTGCCAAGCCATTCGTTGGTTCTGTTCTCCACCAGGTATCCCATCCCACCATATCCCCACTTCCCTTTGAGGGTGTCATAGAAGTAGCGAATACCTGAAAGATTGTCCTCTACACGAAGCCTTCGGCGAACAGTAGAACGATTCACAATAAGACTTCCTCCTGTATCGTACAACGTCAACTGGGGAGGAAGAGTATCAATGAGGAAACGATAAAGAGGAGAAACATTGGTGTGAGGACCATCAGTGGCTCTCAGGCGAAGGGTGTTCTCTGCATTGGCCACGTAGGGGGTTATATTGGTCCATTGACCCATTCCAAACTGACTCACATTCTGCCATGGACCACCATTGAGAGAGTATTGAATCGTCGTCGCATTGGCATATTGCCCAAAGAGAGGAAAAGACACCTCATTGGTACACCACCAGCCATCAGGTCCGGTAATATATACAAAAGGAAACATGCCGTCCACGGTAAAGGTGATGATATTGGTCACCGACGGATTGCCAAGAAAATCCTCAAAGTAATAATGAAGGGTATAAGAAGCAGGCCCCATCCATTCTTCAAAGCTGAATTCAAGAATATCTCTTCTCCCCCACCAGCCACCAAGGTTGCGTGAAGAGGAAGTAAGCCAGTTATTTGTCGTCCAGACAATCCTGTCCACTCCCACCTTGTCATCCTGGGCTCTTCCTTCAAATACCGCCATCATCCCTTCGGTGGCACCATTCGTGGGACGAAGTAACTCTACTAGTTGAGGCCCACGGCTATCCTGATAGACGGTGATAGGTTTGGCTTCCGCTCTCACGCCCGCCTTGTCCACGACACAGGCAATTACTTCCACATCCTGATTGGCCACAAGAGGAACACTCACCTCCCACCCATCGGGTCCTACTAACGTCGCCATATATTCGTCAATTTGCGATGGCCTCTCCACCCTCACATACACCCTGTCCAGATTGGTAAGACCATTGGATACCACTCCTCTCAAGGTGAGAGAAAGGGCAGACGTATAGGTCTCACCCCACTGGGCAAAGTCATTGGTCACCCAGATACGGGGACCTATGACATTCACATCCACAAAAACCGTCCTTTTCACCCCCACACGATTATAGGCTCGAAGTTCTATCGTTTTCCAGCCACCAGAAGAGAATCCTACCTCATGATCAAGATGATAAAAACTCAACCCTCCTGTGCTGATATTATCTATTTTTCCATCATAGACCACCTCAATACCCCCCAATCCCTCCTGTTCCGTCACATCGGCTACTACCCGTATTCTTCCAGGATAGGCATTCCCACTCATTGGAGAGATGATCATTACCATTGGCCCATCATACACATCCTTCAGCACAGGTTGATTCATATAATCTCTCAGCGCACAGGAAACAAAGAAAATACTCAAAAGAAAAAGAAAAAAAGACGATCTTGGCATATCAACCTCCCACCACATACCTCACTATATTATACGACAGGGCAGAGAAAAAAGTGAAGAAAAAAGAAGAATTTTCCTATGCCTTTGAGAGAAATCTGTCTATAGCCTTTGCCGCCTGTTTCCCATGGCCGGCCGCAAGAATCACCGTGGCGGCTCCAAGAACCACATCTCCTCCAGCAAACACCCCGGGAAGAGACGTCTGGAGATCCTCATCGACAACCACGTGCCCCTTAGCATCGAGAGAAAGCCCCTTGATACTCTCAAGAAGGATTCGATTGGTATCAAGTCCAATAGCATTGATTACCATATTAGCCGGCAGGGTGAAGTAGTCCCCCTCGACCGGCAGAAAACACCTTCTCCCCCGTTCATCAGGTTCTCCTAAAACCATGCGCTGGCAGGTGAGAGAAACCACATTCCCCTCTTCATTCCCTTCTATCTTCACCGGAGCCGCTAAAAAGTGGAATCGAACCCCTTCTTCCTCCGCATGAGCAATCTCTTCCACACGGGCCGGCATCTCTTCTCTACCGCGACGATAGACCACTGTCACCGAACGAGCCCCCATCCGCAGAGCACTTCTGGCCGCATCCATAGCCACGTTTCCCCCACCAATCACCACCACATCTCCTTTCACCTCTAATGGCGTATCATACAATCCAAAATGGTAGGCTTTCATCAAATTGATACGGGTAAGAAACTCATTGGCCGAAAAGACATCTCGAAGATTCTCCCCGGGAATATGAAGGTATTTGGGAAGCCCTGCTCCTGTCCCCAAAAATATGGCATGAAAATCCCTCTGAAGCTCCTCAAAGGTGATCGTTCTTCCTACAAGCACATTGGTCTGAAACTCAACCCCGAGCTCTTCCAAGTAAGCTATCTCTCTTTGCAATACCTCTTTGGGCAAGCGAAACTCCGGGATACCGTAGAGAAGAACTCCTCCCAAGCCGTGGAGGGCCTCAAACACCACCACCTCATGGCCAAGCCGTGCAAGCTCTCCCGCACAGGTGAGGGAAGCAGGACCAGAACCAATCACAGCCACCCGTTTCCCCGTCCTGTTTGCTTTCACCACCCTTTTTTGTGTGGTATCCCCCACAAACCGCTCTAACTTTCCTATTTGAACAGGGTCCCCCACACGACCCATGGTACAGCGCTTCTGACACTGAATCTCCTGAGGACAAACCCGCCCACACACCGAAGGAAGGGGGTTATCCTCAAGGATAATAGCAATAGCCTCATCGACTCGTTCATCGACAATCTTTTGAATAAACTGGGGGATCTTGATATGCACAGGACAATCTTCCACACAAGGGGGATTCTTGCACTGAAGACAACGGAGAGCCTCTTTCTTCGCCTCATCAGGAGAGTACAGAAGTTCTACCTCCCCAAAGTCATGAATTCTCTCTTCCGCTGGTCTCTGCCTCACCGGTACTTTTGTTTTTTGTAGTGTCTTTTTCTCACTCACAGGTTACTCCTTTTTCCAGCCATTGTCCCAGTGATAGACAAGAGGCGTGGCATGAGGTATCTCAAGATGAACCACCTCTTCTGGAGAGAGATGATCAAGAAGCATCACAATAGACCGCAAACTATTCCCATGGGCACTCACAATCACTTTCTTGCCTGCCTGTACTGCCGGTACAATCACCCGTTTGAAGAAAGGAATAGTGCGTTTGGCTGTCATCTCAAGCGACTCCCCACCAGGTGGTGGCACATCATAACTCCGTCTCCAGAGGGTAAATTGCTCTTCACCGTAGCGCTTTTTTGTTTCCTCTTTGTTCAATCCCTGAAGTCTCCCATAATAGCGCTCATTGAGACGGCTGTCCGTGTAGATGGGGAGAACCGCCTGTTTGGCTTCCTCACTATAGATACGTCCCCACCGTTTTTCCTTTCCCCTGTGAGACATCACCACAGGGGTTTTCTTCTGAAAGGCAAGTACAAGAAGAAGAGTCTCCATCGCCCGTACTAAGGTGGATGTATAGGCCACATCAAAGTCCACATCGGCAAGGCTTCGCCCACAGGCAAGGGCTTCTTCAATACCCCGTGGAGTGAGAGACACATCCACCCACCCGGTAAACCAGTTGCGATTATTCCAGGTCGATTCCCCGTGTCGAACAAGATAGAGACTCCCCATATCTTCTCCTAAAACTCAATCAGAGAAGGATCATACTCTTCAGGCTTTTCATAGCCAAGCAGATTCAAAAGAGTAGCCGCCACGTTAGAGAGCCCTGCTTTGGGAAGCTGTCGCATATGGTATTCGTTTTGATAGCCATAATCCACAATAATAAAAGGAACTTTGTTCAGGGTATGAGCCGTCTTCACCTCTCGTTTGCCATTTTTCTCGGTAAACATTTCGTCCGCATTCCCGTGATCCGCTGTCACGACCACAATACCACCTAACTTTTCCACCTCTTCAAGAAGTCTGCCCACACACCTGTCCACCGTTTCCACGGCCTCAATGGCTGCCTCCATAACACCGGTATGTCCGACCATGTCTCCATTGGCAAAATTAAGACGGCCAAACTTGTACTGCCCGCTTCTGAGAAGTTCAATCGTTTTTTCTGTGATTTCGTTCGCCTTCATAGCGGGGGCTTTGTCAAACTGGATCTTATCCGAAGGAATTTCAATATAGGTTTCCAGTTTCTCATCAATGTATCCTGAGCGGTTTCCATTCCAGAAATAGGTCACATGCCCGAACTTCTGGGTCTCGGAAATAGCAAAGCTTCGAATACCTGCGGCACACATGTACTCACTCACCGTTTTCGTAATCACAGGGGGCTGAACAAGAAATCTCGAAGGAAGCTTGAGATCCCCATCATACTGCATCATTCCGGCGAAGACCACCTTGGGATAGCGTTCCCGATCAAATTTGTCAAAATCAGGATATTCAAAAGCCATGGAAATCTCAATGGCCCTATCTCCACGGAAGTTAAAGAGCACCACACTATCTCCATCTTCGATGGTTCCTACAGGCTTGCCGTTTTCTCCAATCACAAAAGCAGGAAGATACTGATCGGTAATCTTGGGATCCTCAGCGTACATCGTTTCTACAGCCTCACGGGCAGAAGAAAACATCCTGCCCTTTCCAAGCACATGGGCATCCCATCCCCGCTTCACAATATTCCAATCAGCAAAGTAACGATCCATGGTGGTCACCATTCTCCCACCACCTGAAGCAATTCGATAATCCACACCATACTTGGTGGAAATCTCTTTCAGCACGGCTTCTATTTTGTCAATATATATCAGGGCTGACTTTTCTGGCACATCCCGACCATCCAGAAGGGCATGCACACGGGCTTTTTTTATTCCTTCTTTTGCCGTTTGCCAGAGAAGGGCAATGAGATGATCGATGTGGGAATGCACATTCCCATCGGAGAGAAGACCGATAAAATGAAAGGTACCACCAGAAGACTTCACCTGCCCCACCAGTTCTCTCCAAACCTCTGTCTGGAAGATACTTCCATCCCCGATAGCTTCATTCACTCGTTTAGCCCCCTGAGAAAACACACGTCCAGCTCCAAGGGCATTGTGCCCTACCTCGCTATTGCCCATATCCTCATCACTCGGAAGACCAACCGCCGTCCCATGAGCCTGCAATTCCGTATAAAGGGGCATCTTGAAGAGCCTGTCCAAGGTTGGGGTATGGGCTTTGTACACCGCATTGCCCTCGGTTGGCTTGCCAAGGCCTATCCCATCCATGATAATAAGAAGAAGTGGTCCCGGACGACCACGAAAATTCTGAAGTGGTTTAAGTGACAGTGACATAAATCCTCCTTCTCAAAAAGCCCTATATTATGGAGAAAAGCGTGATTTTTTGCAAGTTTTCTAAAATTCTCCTCTGACATCTTTCTTTTCGTACCTGTCGTTCCACATAGGAAACTGAATACCTATTTTCACATTTGACAAAGAAGGGGCAACGAAGGGATAATAAGGAGGAACTATGAAGAGGAGGAAGAAGTATATGGTTAAATCGAAGGTAAAGAGATTACAAGGATTCTTTGTTCAAGTTCAGAAAAGGGAAATTTCTTTAGGTTGGGTGGCAAGAAAACTTGATATAAGCCGATCCTGGGTTACCGTTTTGTATCAAAGATTCTGTCGAGGAGAAAATCTTGTTCGGCAAAGAACATCCAGAAAGTCAAAGCTTGAGCAAAAGCATATAGCCCTTATTCTTGAAACATACGAAGAACTGGCCATTGAAAAAGAGAATAAACAGAAAGAGTACCCTTCGGTAAGGATTCTTTCCAGCACCTTATATGAGCTTTACAAGGATTTTCCTAAGGTTTCAGATGAAACTATTCGGAGAGTGCTAAAAAAATTCTTTGTCCATTATCCTGAGCGAGCAAGGCATCACTACCGCAAAAGGTGGCAGGCAGAAGCCATAGGCGAGATTGTGCAGGCAGACGTTTCCATTCACCCATGGCTTGAAAAGAAACCCGCTTTTCCGCTCCTTTTGATTATGGACGACCATTCTCGTTATGTTCTTGCTGCTAAGTTTTTATCCCAGGACACAATAGAAAACCATATGCCAGTTTGGCAGGAGGTTTTCTCTGAGTATGGTTTACCCTACAAGGTGTACTATGACAATGACCCAAAGTACTCTAAAAAGAATAATGGCCTCATAGCCACTGCGTTTGAGGAACTGGATATTTGTGTCGTTAATTCCAGACCTTATCAACCCCAGGGCAAGGGGAAAATTGAGCGTAAAATCCAGACATTCCAGAAACAACTCACTTTTTACCTCAAGAAAACCTTGAAAAAGCAACGCATTGAAACCCTGGAACAACTGAACTGGATTTTGAGAGAATATGTCATAGAGCACAATAAGACGCCTTCTCGAGCCCTTGATGGACGAACTCCCGAAGAAGTATTCTCAGAGGCTCGTAGAAAGCCTCAGAAAGACCTTTTTAAGCCCTTTACAGCCACCCCTGAACAGTTTGAAAAGGCTTTTGCGTTTCGAGCTTTTCGCAGGCTGGATAAAACTTATGAGGTTTCGTATAACGGCCATAAATATCGGGTTCCAAAAGAGAATGCTTTTCGGGTATTGCCTGGCGTCAACATCGAAGTAAGAGAATTCCCAGGGAAATGGGTGAAACTGTTTTACAAAGGTGAGGAGATAGCCCGTTATCCATGGAAAGAAAAAGTTGAAAATTCCACCAGGTAGAGGTACACTTATGAGGTATTCAGTTTCTATGTGGAAATACCCCTTCTGTTAATGTGTGGAACGACACATCTTTCTTTTCGTACCATGTGGGATTCCTTATGTGGCTTCCAGCGACTACACCATAGGAGAAAAAATCACCATGATATGGTATATGACAAACCGATAGTAGACATACACCCACGCTAAACAGGCATGGGTGTATGTTTTATTATTGAAATATATCACTTATAATATATTAGAATATTAAACTATTTACCAATAACAATCGTTTCTTTCCCTATAGGAAAGGCTACAGGGACAAGTTTTCGCAACTCCTCTCTGTCTGTCTCATACACGTACTTCAAAAACACAAGGGTATAATCATAACGCCCACGACAGGCTTCGTTATAAGCCAACCGAGAAGCTATCGTTTCAAAAGAACGAAATCCAAAGACCTCTTCTGCATACGTCCTCATCTTGTGCTGAAGCAGTTCCTCTTCCCTGGGCCCAACCTGCTGAAAGGCTTTGAGTTTTCTCTGGTACATCGCCAGAATATCCTCTACTTTCTCCTTGAAGGTGGTAAACTCACAAACAAAAAGCGCTTCTCCCACGCGAAAAGAGGGAAGAGAGAGATCACTTTCAATATGGTAGGTGAGCCCCTGATTTTCCCGAATATCGTCCATAAGCCACGAAGAAAATCCAGCTCCTGCAAAAATAGTATTCAAAAGAAGCCCCTGAACCCATTGTCTCTCATTTGTATAACTAATTCCCCACTTTCCGGCAATAATACCTATTCCCTGTTCTCCAGGAACCGCAATCTCAAAAATTTTCTGTTTCTGCTCCTTTTTGAAAACAGTGGTTTGAGGTTTGAGAAAAGATGAGGGCGGATTCCATGAAGAAAAGGTTTTTTCCATGGTGGAGATGAGTTCCTTTTCATCAATATCTCCAACCACGGAGATCACCATGTTTTCTGGTCGAACAAGGGCATAATAGATTTCTTCAATATCCTTAATCTGCAGAGAAAGAATATCAGCAGGGGTGGCCACCCTATCCTGATACACAAATTCCTGGAAAAGCTGTTTATTTACCAGATTCCCAACATGATACGAAGGACTGGGATTATTTTTCTCCTCTTTATATCGAAGAATATACTGCTCCTTCATCTCTTCCAGCACAAGAGGAGAAAATCTACGGTTGGTATACATCCGTGCGATATACTCTACCGCCTTTTTCCAGTCCTCGGCATACACATTCACACTGTATTCCGATCCCCATGCTCCCTTTGCTTCTAACTGTTTTCTGATAGTATATTGGGGACCACCTTCTCTCAGATACCACTGCATAAACGTAAGTTGATAGGTTTTTTTCTGCCGGGGGGCATCATCCCGAAACTCCCAGGCAAAAGAGACCATCCCCTGCCCAGGAACTGGTTTCACAAGAATCACCATCCCATTGGAAAGCTGATAACGCCTCACATCCCCAAAAAACTCCCGCTGGTAATGAAGAATATCCTTATAGAGTTCCTCGTGTCGCGCTTGTAATGTCTTTTGATCTATCTCAGAAAAACTTCCGCTTCTGCTCCCGGCTTCAAAATTCTCCACCGTCTGAAAACTTACGGACAACACTTTTTTCCTCTGGTCAAATTGTGTGGCGGTAAAATACCCCGAAAGGGCATTGGTGGAAACAAGAACCCTTCGCATGAAATCGTACACCTCATCCGCCGTCACGGTATCAAAAAGGCCCATCCAGCGTTTGATATCGGATACCTCTCCATACCGCAAGAACGAACTCAAGAGCATTCCCCTCTCTTCGATATCATTTTTTTGAAGCCTGTATCGATGATAGAGGGTCTCACGGGCTTTTTTGAGTTCACTCTCCACATACTTTTTGTCAATATCCCTGCCGGGGAAAAAAGGTGATCGCTCATATGTGAGGGAAAGAAGGGTGGCATCAAGGCCAAAATCTGCCTTCATCCCTCGGACAAGACCCCCATCCACCACAAGATAGGCAAGAAGAATATCCCGATTGGTATAAGAAAACCCCGGTAACCCAAAGAAAAGCCTCCCAAAGCTATCCTCCGAAGGTCCACTCAGGGACACCACCTGTCCCGGTTGAAAAGAGACCGAAGCGACCATCTCTTTTGGAAGATGAGGATTTGCAGGAATAGAAGAAAAATACTTTTCCATCAAGCGTACAAGTCTTTCCTTTTCCACGTTTCCAATCACCACCATAAAGGCATTGTTAGGCACATAGTATGTGCGGTAGAGTTTCACCACCTCATCATAGGAAGCATTCAAAATATCCTTCGCTCTCCCCGGTCCCCACCGAAAAGCATCCTGGGGAAGAAATTTCTCCATCATCGCCATCTCAAGTTGAAATGAGGGACTGGCCTCATACCCGCTCAGTTCATCGGCTACTACCTTTTTCTCTCGCTCAAACTCCTGTCTATCAAAGAGAAGATCTCTCATCCTATCCGCCTCTACCGCCAAAATAACCTCAAGGCTTGCTACCGAGCCAAAACCGTAGTACAGGGTCATATCATGGCCCGTATAGGCATTGTACCGAATTCCCTCCTGGCCATAGATCTGATGAAGAAAACCCTTCGGATAACGAGGACTCCCCTTGAACATCATATGTTCTAAAAGATGCGTATATCCTCGCTGATTGGTCATTTCATTATGAAAACCCACCTTGTATACCACAGAAACAAAAACAAGCGGGGTAGAAACGTCCCTCTGAAAATACACTACAAGCCCATTGGAAAGACGAATGCTCTCAATATTCTGAAGAAAGGGAAGATTTTCCCATTCAAGGGCCCATAACCTGACAAAAACAAAAACGAAACAAACAAGAAGGTATTTACGCATACTATTTCTCCTGACCTACTACGACAATAACAGAATTATACCCACCAAAACCATCTATCTCCACATCCGGATTTTCTGGATCGGCAATCCAGAAACCATCCATGACAAATTTGTAGGCATACTTTCTTCCTCGAACCAGAGAAAGGCTCACCCTCCAGACTCCATCATCTCCTTTGACAAGAGGGGTACTCTCTGGATTCCAGCCATTAAAGGTACCGGCAATCGTCACCGATTCAGCTTCAGGAGCGTAGAGAGAAAAGATGACCATATTCCCGCTGACCACAGGGGCATAAGGACCTCGAATCCCTTTTGCCCGGGGAAGATTCACCGTCTGATTTCCACACGCGAAAAACACAAGACATACACCAAGAAGCCACTTTTTCATTCTGTCCTCCTTGCAAATTCTTCATGACATCAGTATAGCCAAAACTCACATTTTTTTCAAAAATAAGAGTACTGTACGAAGGGGAAAAAGTCTCAAAACTGTCGTTCCACATATGAAACTGAATACCTATTTTCGCATTTCCTGTGAAGGGACATAACATAAAAGCTTTCTGTTCTGGTGCCTATTCAAAAAAGTTGCGCTTAAAAGCATTACGGCAAGATAGGGCTATTACCCTGTTTCAGCTAAACCATGGTTCTTTGCTGAAACAAGGTCATAGCCCCCGGGCCCTGGTGTCTTGGAAAGTCTCCTTCTTGCTGAAACATCGCCATAGCCCTCGCCCCTGCCGCGGTGCGCCCTCAGAGAAACCCCGTGGGAACAGAAGCCCTGTGGGCTGGTGGGAGAGGGCCATGTTTTTTGCTCCCCTTTTTTTCTGTAACCCCACTTCGACTTCGCTCAGTATCCGCCTGGGCGCTTTTGCGGTTATGAAAAGGGCCCTTTGGTTTCCGACGGGAAAGTCCTTCCGACGGGAGGGCACAGGAGGTGCCCGGGGCGACCTCTTCTGTTGCTCTGCCCGAAAAGCCCACCGAAGCGTAGCCGCGGGGCCCCGCTTTGGCGGGGAATCGGCAGAGCGAGGTGGGCGCTATGCTTCCGAAGTCAGGAGGACAAGTTGAGGTCACCCACGGAGGAAGGACTTGCCCTGGGGAGTGGGATTTCTCACTACCCCCAAAAGCGGCCCATGTTCCGTCCTCGTCGCATGCGTAGCATGCGACGAGGACAAAACCCTTCTGGAGCCGCTGCAGGGGCGGGGTGGGGCTTTCAAAAGGGACGAAGCCCCTTTTGCCCCGCGCGGGAGCGCTTCGTGAAAGTAAGGAAGATGAATAACAAAAAGAACCCAAAACTGAAAGAGAAAAGATGGTCGAACAAGTATTCAGTTTTTGTGTGAAGATAACCATTCTGTATGAATGTAGAACGAAAAAAAGTCTCAAAACCATTTTGAGACCTTTGCACATTCGTGCAAAGGTCTCAAAAAAGTAATAAAGAAACAAAAATTAGTATCAAAATGTCCCTTGCCGTAATAAATAAACCGATTTTTTTGAATAAAAAAGACAAAGCAGCCCTTGTGAACAGAAAAATCGGGGTTTCAGGGGCGCAGCCCCTGACCCAAACAGGGGAAGAAAACACCCATGCAAGGGTCTCATTTTCTAAAAAACATTTCAAATATTGCAAAAAATTCTCATTCCCATTATCCTACTGCTATACAAATCCTCCCTGAGGAAAAAAATGGAGGTGTTTTATGAAACACACAGTAAAAATCTTTCTCGCCGTGCTGGTCGGAACCTTGGTTCTGGGGTGTAACTCGATGAGACCAGAAGAAAGACAGGCTCTTCTTCTCAAGGCAAGCTATAATGGGGACCTCGCCACGGTAGAAAAACTCCTCACTGATGGGGTAGATGTCAATGCTCGTATGGGGGAAGAGGGATACTTTGCTCTCCAGGCAGCCGCCAACAACAACCAGCTCGCCGTGGTCAAAAAACTTCTTGCCGCCGGTGCTGATCCTCATCTTCTCTCCTATACCCTGTGGAGTGCGTTAGGCGAAGCCTGTTATGAAGGTCATATCAATATCGTGTATGCCTTGGTAGAACATGGGGTAAATATCGAACAAAAGATTACTTCCAATCAAGCCACCGTTCTCTCCATTGCAGCCAGCCGGGGACATAGTGATATTGTGAGCTACCTTTTACAGAAAAAAGCCAACACTGAAGCCAGGGATAGTGAAGGTTGGACCGCTTTGTTTTTTGCCATCAGAAACAACCAGAAAGAAATCGTACAACTCCTTGTAGAAAACAAGGCCAATGTGAATGCCACAGCGGATGATGGTTATACCCCTCTCATGTGTGCCGCCCGCTGGTCAGATGTAGAAACCATCCAGTACCTCCAGTCCAAAAATGCTCAGGTGAAAGCCAAAGACAAAGATGGCTGGACAGCCCTTTTCTATGCAGCCATGGGTGGAAGTCTTGAAAATGTACAATATCTTGTCGAACAAGGTCTGAACATCAACGACAAAGAATCTGACCTCTGGACTCCTCTCTTTCTTGCCGCCAAACACGGTCATCTCTCCATCGTCAAATATCTCGTTGAAAAAGGGGCTGAAGTAGATGCCGTAAACAACAAAGGGTGGACTCCTTTCTTCCATGCCTGCAGGGAGGGTCACTATGAAATAGCCAAATACCTCCTTGAGAAAGGTGCCAGTATCAACAGAAGATCCAAAGAACAGGTGACTCCTCTGATGCTTGCCGCCTATGGGGGCAATCTCCAGATTGTCAAACTCCTTGTGGAAAATGGTGCCAATGTCCATGCCAAAGATGAAGACGGAGAAGAGGCTATTGACTGGGCAAGAGAAGCCAAAAACACCCAGATTGTGAATTATCTGAAGCAATTTTAGACATAACAAAAAAGCTATATGGGGACTGTGGCAAAAAACACCACAGTCCCCTTTTTTTGAGTATCCGCTCTCTGAACGCAAAAGCTCTTGCCATATTCTCTCAATTCTTGCCAAAAAAAGCTTTTTTGCCTACAATAAGAAGAAAGAAAAAAGGAAAAAACCATGTTTATCACCTTTGAAGGCATTGAAGGATGTGGTAAATCCACACAGGCACGGTTGCTTTTTGAAAGAATACAAAAAGAAGGCTTTCCGGTTCTTCTCACCTACGAACCAGGAGATACACAGGTTGGGAAAAAACTGAGAGAAATCCTTCTCTCCGAAAAGATGGATTCCCTCACTGAACTTCTTCTCTTCCTTGCTGATAGAAGGGAGCACGTGATTTCTCTCATCAAACCAGCCCTTCTCAATCAAACCATTGTTATTTCAGATAGATATATCTATTCTACCTTAGCCTATCAGGTCTATGGAAGGGGACTCAAAAAACACTTCGTTGACACTCTTCATAGAGAGATTTTGGACAATACCTTTCCTGACAGGATTTATGTCCTTGATCTTGAGGTGGAGAAAGCCTTTGAGAGAAAGAAATCCCATACCTTTGATCGAATCGAACAGGAGTCTATTTCCTTCCACCAGCGAGTGAGAAAGGGCTTTTTAGAACTGGCTCAGGAAAATCCCAATGCCCGTATTCTTGATGCCACTCTCCCCGTTACCCATCTTCATGACATCATCTGGAAAGACATTCACACACTCCTCACCGCACGGAGGAAGAACTGATGGAAAATAGTGTATGGAAACTTTTCCTTGATGCCTATACCAAAATCCAGTGGAAAACCAATCTCCTTGAAAATCAGTGGCCTTCTATAGAATTAGCCCGCCTGAGTCGTCAGATTGAAAACGAGTTTTACTACAAACGCTTTCTCAGGCGTTTTCATCTCCCCTGGGGGAAAATGTTTTTTTACCAGCGGGCAAGAAAAAAACACCCTGAGGATTTTCCCCCTCTCATGAGATGGGAAAATCTCCGTATAGAAACAGCCGGGGCTTACCCGACAGGTAACCTTCTTTCGCAAACAGAACTGATAGGATATTTCCACGATATTTCCTCTCAGTTCTCCCCTGACATGGGCAATCCCCCTTCACCCCTTCCCCCTCTGTGGAAGGTGATAAACGAAACACTGAAAAGTATTCTCTCTGCCTTTCAACAGTCCCCACGTCAACCCTCATGGTTCACCGATCTTAGTCATCTCTCTTCTGACCTCTTTGCCTGCTATGATCTTGCCCTCTATATAGCTCAGCTCTGGCAGTATGCCTCTCAGAACAAAATCTCCTTCCTCAGGTCTGGACAAATCCTCTGGTGGTGCGAAAAGAGTTATACCCTCGGTACCAATATTCATAGTATTCTCTCGAAAGAAGGGCTTTTGGCCATCACCATCTCCTCTGAAAAAACCCTCTATACCGCCTTCCACGTATGGCTTGAGAAAATGCGAGAGCTAAGACTTCGTCTTCTTCTTGATATGTATCAACCTCTTTTTTCTGATGAGCACCTTTCTCTTCAGGTGATTAACGATGAGATTGTCATTGAGGATCTCTCCCCTCTCCCACCGACATGGCTTTCTCGTCTCTTTGATAGACTCTTTCCACCCCCCCAAGTGCCTCGTATCGCCACCTTTCGCCATCCCCCCTCTCGACCAGAACCCGCCTCTCGACCTCTCCCTGAGATGGTCCAGGAAGTTATCAGCAGGCCATCCCCTGAAGAACTCGATTGGGAGAGTGTTATCTTTGAAGCAAAAGATTTTCTGAGACTCAGGCAACTGCTGAAGGATTTTCTTTCTATGATGGTAAGTGACCTCTCACCAAAATACAATAGTCAAGGACAACTCATCGAAAGTAAGCACCTCTTTGATCAGTTTGATGTCCCTCCTCTCATGCGTCGTCTCGAAAGGGGGCGTTTCCTGCTGAAAGGGAAAATCAAAGGGCTCTCTCCCCTTGAACTCCAGGAAAAAGACGACCTTGTCATCAAATCCACTCACTGGCTTTATGATAGAATCCATGATCTCTTAGAACGCTATAGTTTCTCCCCCACGGGAGTACGTGGAGAGCAGGGAAGACATTTTGCTGAAGAGGTTCAATCCCTTTTCACCACCTCAAGTGAAGAGTACAATGAAGTAAGAAAATATGGAACATTTACTCAATTCAGGTTCAATGTAAAAAGGATTTTCTCGTCCTTGAGCATCCAGAGCCGTTATCTCACCCACATCTCCCAGATTGAGAATCTTCTTTCTAAGCTCAAGGAGACCATAGCCACAGAAGAAATACGCCTTCTCAAAGCACGACCCTCCTCTCAATCGTAAGGATGATGCCCTTTTGAGCCATTTCTCAAGACCGACGTGTCATTCCACATATGAAACTGAATAGCTATTTCCACATTTCTTATGAGCAGGGAAACAACACAAAAGTTTTCTGTTCTGATGCCTATTGAAAAAAGTTGAGTTTGAAAGCATTACAGCAAGAGAGAGCTATTACCCTGTTTCAGCTAAACCATTGTTCTTTGCTGAAACAAAGTCATAGCCATCGCCCCTGCCGCGGTGCCATATCCAAAAAGCCTCTTCTGAAAAAGAAGCCCTGCGGGCTGGTGAAAGAATGCCTGGTTCTTTTATCACCCCTTTTTTTCTGTACCCCACTTCGACTTCGCTCAGTATCCACCGGGCCGCTTTTGCGGTCGTGTGCTCTTTGTTGTAAGGTGGAAGTCCTTCCGGAGTGAGGGTGCAGGAGGCACCCGGGGCGACATCTTTTGTTGCTTTTTCTCAAAAGCCCACCGAAGTGGAGCCGCGGGGACCCCGCTTTAGCGGGGAATCGGCAAAGCGAGGTGGGCGTTATGCTTCCGAAGTCAGGAGGACGAGTTGATGTCGCCCACGGAGGAAGGACTTCCCCGGAAAGAGATGAGGTCTTTCTACTTGCCCGCAAAAGCGGCCCATTTTCCGTCCGAGGCGCATGCGTAGCATGCGACGAGGACAACGCCCCTTTTGCCCCGCGCGGGAGCGCTTCGTGGAAAAAAGGAAGATGGGTAACAAAAGAGCCTAAAACTGAAAGAGAAAAGATGGTTAAACAAGTATTCAGTTTTTGTGTGAAGATAACCATTCTGTATGAGTGTGGAACGACACAATTTCTCAAGACCGACGATATAAATTTTCCTCTCCCCATTGCTTTTTTTCCGCTTTTTCCTTATACTCAATGGGAGAAACACTTCCAAAGCAGGAATCATGAGAGCAAAAAACTTTATAGGAAATACGCTTCTTTCCTTGGCTGGTTTTGGTATCCTGACGTTAGCGAATTTTGTCTATAGTATTTTCACCGTTCGTCTTTTGTCTCCCGAAGCCTTTTCCGCTTACAACACCTTTTTTTACTTTCTGTTAGCTCTTCCGCTTCCTTCTTTTCAGCTCGCGGTTGCCAAGGCTACAGGAAAACATTCCCTCCCTCTCCGTTCTGAGGTGGCTTTTCTTTTCCCCTCTCTTCTTCGATTAGCCCTCTGGTCTGCCTTAGGATACATCGTGCTTTCTCCTCTTTTGTGGTTTCTCTACGGACAACAATATCCCCTGCTTCTTCCCCTGGGCCTCCTGGTATTAGAAGGCTGGGTGTGGCTCTCCGGTCTCAGGGGAATCTATCAGGGAATGCTTCGTTTTGATATGTTCAGCCTCAATATGGGGATAGAGGGGATATCAAGACTTCTTGCGGGCACAGGGGCTATGCTCTTGGGTCTCAGTGCCTATGGGGCTCTCGGGGCTTCTGTGGTGAGTGGTCTTGTTGGGATAGGGATACTTCTTCTTCCTCTTCTCTTTTCTCAAAAGGATGAGAAGGTGGCTTTCCCGGAGAAAGAACTTCCTCTTCTTCGTCCCTTTCTCCAGGCCCTTCTGGTCCTTTTTCCCTTCGGGATTTTAGTTGTCCTGGATCAGACGATGATCAATCGTTTTCTCCCAGAGTATGGAAAAATAGTAAACCTTTCCAGTCTCTTTGGCAAGAATTTGATAGCCCTTTCTCTCACTATTGCCCATGTGGTTTTTGCCTATGTGGTCAAAGAGGGTGAAGATAGCTTCTTTCTGCGGGGAATGGGCATCATTGTGCTTCTTTTTGGTATGGCGTATCTTTTTGTGCTTATCACCGGCAAATGGCTCTTTGGTTTTCTTTTTGGTTCTCCCTTTGGGTATGAATTTCTCCCTCTTTACATTGGCTATTGTCTTCCTCTTGGTCTTTTGCAACTCATTGTCAACTATAGTGTGGCTGAAGAAAACCACTGGATTATCCCTTCTCTCTGGATCTACAGTGGAGGCATGGCAATACTCATGATACTTTTTCTTCGTGTGTTTCCCCTCTCTCTTGTTCAGTGGTATCTCTTTTTTGGAGGTATTCACCTGCTTTTTGTTCTTGTTCTCACTATTCTCTTTCTTTTTATGAGAAAACCTTCACGGCTTACCCCTTGACAAATAAAAATCTTGCCTTAAAATAAAAGAGGGGAAAAAAGAAGGAGAGCCATATGAGACAGGGGACATTTTCCCGCAAGACACGGGAAACACACCTTGACCTCTCACTGGACCTTGATGGCAACGGCACCTATGAGATCAATACGGGGGTAGGCTTTTTCAACCACATGGTGGAGACCATATCCCGTCACAGTCTCATCAATATCTCTCTCAGTGGAAGTGGCGACATCCATGTGGACTATCACCACTTGGTTGAGGATTGCGGTATTCTTCTTGGTCGTTCGGTGATGCACCTCTTGGGAGACAAGCGGGGAATCAGTCGTTTCGGATGGGCCATTATCCCCCTGGATGAGGCTTTAGTAGAGGTGGCCATTGACATCAGTGGACGACCCTTTTATGTGTCAAATCTTCGAAATTTTCCCGGCCTCATAGGAACATTTGATATGGAATTAGGCGATGTGTTTTTTCAGGGCTTTGCCTCAATGGGCTATACCCTGCATGTACTTGTCCAGCGGGGAGAAAACCGTCACCATATTCTTGAAGCGACTTGCAAAGCCTTTGCCCATGCCCTGAAACAGGCTATCCACATCGACAACGAACACCCTTCTCATCTCCCCACTACCAAAGACTACTTCGAAGCGTAGGAAAAGCCATGATTGGGATTGTTGACTACGACATGGGAAATATCGCCAGTGTATATAATGCCTTTCGTCGTATTGGGGTTCCAGAAGAAAAACTCTCCGTGATGAGAACCGCCAGGGAAGTAGCCTCAGCTGAGGCTCTCATTCTTCCCGGTGTTGGGGCCTTTGGAGATGCCATGAAACACCTTCGAAACCAGCACCTGATTGAAACCCTCGAAAACCACGTAGCAAACAAAAAGCCTCTTTTAGGAATTTGCCTTGGGTATCAGCTCCTCTTTGAAGAGGGGGAAGAAGGAGAAAAAACCACAGGACTTGGTTTTGTTAAAGGGCGCGTCGTAAGATTTGAGATAGATCTCCCCGTCCCCCATATAGGATGGAGTACTACTATCATCAAACAGGAAAAAGAAATATTTGACTCTATCCCTCAGAATGTGTATTTTTATTATGATCATGCTTACTATCCCGAAGTTGAGGAAAAAGAAGTGATTGCCTGCGAAACGGAGTATGGGATCCGATATACCTCCGGCATCCAGAAGGATTTCATCTTTGGTTTTCAATTTCATCCAGAAAAAAGCCATAAATTTGGTCTTCGTCTTCTTTCGAACTTTCTTTCTATTCTATCAGAGAGAGGCATTGTATGATTATCATACCAGCAATTGATATCAAGAACAAAAAGTGTGTCCGTCTCGTTCAAGGGAACCCTGAATTTGAGACGGTGTATTCGGATGATCCTATCTTTCAGGCTCAATTCTGGGAAAGAGAGGGTGCAAAACGTCTCCACATTGTGGACTTAGATGGGGCTTTCAACGGAAAACCTCAAAACCTTGACCTGATTGAAAGGATTGTCCAGGAGGTCAATATTGAGATTGATGTCGGGGGAGGTATTCGCGACAACAGGGTGATTCGCGCTCTGCGAAGTCGTGGGGTCCACAAGGTGGTTATCGGAACCGCTGTGATAGATAACCGTAAATTTGTTCGAAACCTCTGCAAGAGTGACCCTGATGGGGTGGTGATTGCTATTGATGCCTCCGATGGGTTTGTCGTCAAAAATGGATGGAAGGAAGTTACCTCCACCCGCGCGGTAGATCTCTTGAAGGAGATTGAAGACTTTGGGGTATCGGAGGTCATCTATACCGACATCAGTCGTGACGGAACCCTTGAAGGTCCCAACTACGATGCCCTTGAGACCATGCTTACGGTTTCTGATATCCCGATTATCATGTCCGGTGGTATTTCTTCCCTTGAGGACATCAAAAAGCTCAAAGAATATGAACCTATGGGACTCAAAGGGGTTATCATCGGCAAGGCTCTCTACGAAGGTCGCTTCACCCTCCGTGAAGCTCTCGAATACGCATGATCACACGCCGGAAAACCCGCAAGATCTATGTAGGCCCTGTGGCTGTTGGAGGAGATGCCCCTATTTCCATCCAGTCTATGACCAGTGTTCCCACCGTTGATGTCAAAGCGGTTTTGAACCAGCTTCATCGACTGGAAGAGGTGGGGTGCGATATCGTCCGATTAGGTATCCCGGATGAAGCAAGTGCTTACGCTGTTGGGGAAATCAAAAAACATACCTCCCTTCCCTTAGTGGCCGATATTCACTTTGACTATCGTCTTGCCCTCATATGTATCCAGCAGGGGATTGACGGACTCCGTCTCAATCCCGGCAATATTCGCCAAAGAGAACATGTCGAAACAGTGGTCAAAGCCTGCAAAGAGCGTCGTATCCCTATCCGCATCGGAGTAAACTCAGGGTCCATTGATAGATCTCGTTACCCCCACCCCACAGCTGAAGCGTTGGTGGATTCAGCCCTGAGGCATATCCAGATTCTTGAGGAGCTTGATTTTTTTGATATCAAGGTTTCTCTCAAATCCTCTGATGTTCCCACGATGGTAGAAGCCTACCGCCTTTTTGCCACACAAAGAGACTATCCCCTTCATCTTGGTGTCACCGAGGCCGGTCCTCTCAGTCAGGCCCTCATCAAAAGCGGCATCGGTATTGGAAGCCTTCTTTTAGATGGCATAGGGGATACTCTCCGGGTTTCCATCACGGGGGATAACCTCGAAGATGAGATTGAAGCCGCCAGGATCATCCTTCGAAGCCTCGGTTTACGCAAGGAAGGGATAGAAATCATTTCATGTCCTACCTGTGCTCGCAAGGAATTTGATGTAGCCAGAACTGTGGAACTTTTCCAGCAAAAGACAAGACATATCAGAGAGTACCTCAGGGTGGCCATCATGGGATGTGTGGTCAACGGCCCGGGAGAAGCCCTTGAGTCAGATATTGGGATAGCTATCGGTAAATCTTCCGCCATTGTCATCGAAAATGGCCAGAAAACCTCCCTCAAAATCCCCAATCCCACCCCAGAAGCCATTGCCACCGTTTTGGTAAAAGAGATAGAAAAACGCCTTCATCACTAAAAGGAGGAAAAATATGCCTCGCTTCACATCTTTTCTTCTTCTCATCACTACGCTTTTTTTTACCAGTGGATTCTCTCAAGCAGCTCAGTATATCGTTCACCGAAATTTTCCATCACAATTTGTGAGTCCCAGAACTATTGTGATATATCTTCCCCCAGAGTATTCCACCTCCACCAACCGCTACCCTGTTCTCTATATGCACGATGGTCAAAACCTCTTCGATAGTCAGAAAACAGGTCTGCGTGGAGCAGGAAGCCCCATCAAGTGGGACGTAGACAAAGCCCTCGAAAGGCTGATATCAGAAAAAAAAGCCTCCCCCTGTATTATCGTAGGTATCTTCAATACCGCCAAACGCATTGAGGAATATTCTCCCCCTACGAATGCCTCCGGTCGTGGTCTTCTTGGAAACTATGCCCGATTTATTGTAGAAGAACTCAAACCCTGGGTGGATAGCTCCTATCGTACGGACCCTTCTGCAAAAACCACCGGCATCATGGGATCATCCATGGGAGGACTAGCTTCATTCTACCTTCAGATGTGGTACCCGGAAGTTTTTGGATTTGCCGGTGTCATTTCCCCCTCCTTCTGGTGGGGAAATGAGCAGGTGCTTTCCCACATCGGGAGTTTTGACTTCAAGAAAATTGGCCTTCTCTATATTGATGCCGGCTGGAGAGAATCCGACGAAATGATGATTCCCGCAAGGCATGTGTATCAAGCCCTCTCTCCCCACCTTGGAGAAAGACTCTGGTACTATGAAGATAAAAATGGAACCCACTCGGAATCATCCTGGCAAAATCGTGTCTTTATCCCCCTGCTTTTATTCCTTGGAAAGACAAAACCGTCCCTTCTCAGCTGGCAGGTCCTCATTGAACCAACCACGATAGGCATCAATGACACCAGCAGCGTCACCATCGAAGCCCTCTATACAGACAATATCAAAAGAACCTCGCTTCCCACTCTTTCGTCAAAAGCCTTCCTCATTTCGAATCATCAGATAACAGCCCTCACCGCAGGCAGTATGTCCCTCACGATTCAAAGCCCTTATGGAATGTTAACCACCAACATCTCCGTTCAATCGAAAAGCCGGGATGTAATCAGTATCAGATTTCTTTCCTCCCGACCAGTGATCCTTGAGGTTTTCCGCTATGTGAGCAATAACCTCACCATACCCACAAACTTTACTATCAATCTTCTTCTCACCAATGAAACCACACTCACTCAGGTAAGGGGAACACGTTTTCACTTCCGGCTTCTTGACAAGGACCAGAAGCCCATTGAGACAAACGGAAAACCCATCGAACTCTCTGTGACGTTCACCCGTGATAGGGACTATGTGGTCGAATTCTGAGAGAGAAAGCGGCAAAAAGCCTCCTCTACCTTCGGAGAAACAGCCAGCCTTCCATTAACGGTTGTGGTGGCGGTGACTTTTCCCTGCGCAATCAAACGTTCGTCCGGAAGCCTATAAATATCCTGATAGAAGATATACTTGAGTCTTCCCTCCTTTTCAAGCCGAAGCCTGCACACAAACTCGTCTCCACTTCGAAGAGGGTGTTTATAGGCAATCTCTATTCTGGCCACAAAGGCGTCCACCCCCTCTTCATGAAGTTTGGCAAAATCAAGTCCTATAGACTTCATAAACTCATGGCGGGTATGCTCCATATAATTCTGATACACCGCATTATTCACCACCCCCTGAAGATCACACTCATAGTCTCTCACCTTAAACACAAGTTCATAAATGTAATCCATACACTCTCCTTATGAGACCCTTGCACGGGCATTTTCTCCTGTCTTGGTCAGGGGTTACACCCCTGAAACCCCACTTTTTCTGTTTAGAGAGGCTTATCTGTCTTTTTTGTTCAAAAAGAAAAAATTATTTATTATGAAGAAGGATATTTTTATACTATTTTTTCGTTTTTTATTACTTTTTGAGAACTTTGCACATTCGTGCAAAGTTCTCCTTATGAAGGTTTTTTTTGACTCACTGTGGCTCTATGAGGAATATTTCCCCCTATGGCTTTTAACTGGGCATAATAGAGTTCCCGAATATGGAGAAGAATCTTCTTGTACATCTCACTGGCATAATCCGGATAGGTCCACGGCCAGGATTGCCAGCTTTTCTTTTGATAATGCAAGGTCACCTCGGCGTAGATCCCCCTGGCTAAATAGATCCTGTGCATCTGGTCCTTGGTGGTAGCCAGAATAAACTTGCCCATCTGCATATAACCAGGATCTAAGTTGACAAGTCGCCTTCCCTCAAACGCCAATTCCTCTTCAAGGGCATTGGTGGTAAGTTTGATATCCACCAATGCCTCTGGCTGAATGAGACGCTCAAAAGAAAGAAACGTCCGAAAAATAGGAAGCCCCATCTCCTCATCATAATAATGGGTAAAGGTGAAAACAAAAGGCTCACACTCATAATCTACAGGGCCATACAAATTCAATAGTCGCTTTCTTGCTTCCGTATAACGACGCTCATCAGAGAAGAGAATCCCTATCACCAGTTTCACTGGCTCATGCTCAATGGCTTTTCCCATTCGTTATCCTACCCTACAGAAGAATACGAAGTCCCCCAACCAGCTGAAATCCTCCTTCAGGAACAGAGGGCCTGCGAAAATGATTCTGGTTGAAAAGATTCTCAAGAGACACCTCTAAGTAGAAGTCTTTCCCCAGTTGCTGGGAAAATCCAGTACTGACAACAAGGGCATCAGGAAGCTCTACACCACTCGCCACCTTTATCCTTGGATAGTACATCCCCTTCACCGTCGTTGTAAGCCCAATCTCCTGCCACTTCCACTCTAAAAGTGAAGAAAGCCCAAGGCCTCCCACCTCATACATCTCGGGAGAAAGAGGCAAGGTGTAGGAAGCCATGGTTTTCACAAGAAGCGTCTTGAGAGGATTCCAGTCAAGGGACACCTCGGTGGTGAGAACAGAAAGATTTGTGCGAATCTCATGGGTAAACATATCCATCTCGGATATATAGACAGGAAGCGCATAGGCGCTATAGAAATGATAGAGAAGCGCTCCCTTTAGCGAAAACCCTTCCACCGGGATATACTGAAGGCCAACCTGAGGAGTCCAGCGATCATACCTCACCGCTTTTGTGAAAAAGTATTGATTCTCTTCTACAAAGTCCCCACCGACAAATCTCTTCCGTTCTCCATCCATACCAACACTAAACACAAACACATCGGTATAGCGATAACGAATCATCGCTAACGGATACCAGAAAAAGGAATCACGTGAAGAAAAATACACCCTTGCCCCCACATCAAGCGAAAGAGAAGTGAGAACATTGAGCCTATCTAAAAGTCCTATCTCTCCTTCGTGGAAAAGGGTGTCCTGGAAAAGATAGAGGTAGCGTCCATCTATCCTGAGAAAATTATCCTTGGCCCAATTGGCTTCATAAGAAAGAATGGGAGAAAAATGATAGAAAAGTTGATTGGTGTACGCTGTAGTGAGAAGTTTATTGTTTCTTTCAAGATAATTCCCCTCTACCACTACGGTAAAAAGGCTATAAGTATCAGGGATGAAAGAAAGCCCTACCCTCGCCGGAAAATACCTCATCTGTTCCGAGAGAGCCTTTGCATTGGTATAGAGCCCCAGTTCTCTTGCATAATAGCCAACCTCTGTTTGCAATTCCCACTGAGGAGAGAGGGTGGCAATCACATCCACATTGATATCATCAAGCTTCAATTCGGTATTATAGAGCCTTTCATTGGAAAGGACAAGGCTTCCCCGAGAACTCCTCACATAAGACACAAGGTAATTCAATTTATCCACTCGCTTCCCGATGGTAATATCAGAAAAGAGATGCTCACTTGTCCCGTAAAAAAGCCGAAAACTGGAAAGTGAAAAGGAGGGCAAACGTCGCTGGTTGGTCAGTTCTACCTTGTAGTATTCACTCTTGCGTAGTCTGGAAAGCTCAGCAAGGTCCACCCTGCCAAAATCTATCTCCTGCCCGGAAAGAGTCAAATTCGTTTGATCCTGAAGCGGGATAGAGGTATCACCTTCTATTACAATCTTCACATCAGGAAGAACAATAGTCGAAGAGACCGTTTCCTGCGCAAAGCCAGTAGCGGCAAAAAAAACTATTGGTATCACGATGAACTTTTTCATACTCCCTCCACAAAGCCTATATGTTTTATTATAACGACAAGGGGAAAAAGTGTCAATCACACTCCCTTGAGAAAGATATCTCATAGACCATTATACCACTTTGGTGGTATAAAATACCCTTGAGTAGAAAAACTTTTACCCTGTGGTGGTATTGTCAAACTCGCCTTTCGTTCCTATAATAAAAGCGTAAATCAAAAAGAATTAAACGACCTCTGAAAGGAGAAAAGGTCCCCACCGCCTTTTCTCCTTGCCTTAAATACATTGCCCCCCGACCCGACAGGACTCTTCTTCCTGTCGGGTTTTTTTATTTTACAAGGAACAAATGTACATCCTGATAAAAGACCCTCGGCAGGAAAGAGATGTGAGGGCATTTTGTGGCAAAATTTTTTTTTCTTTCTTATAATAAAAACACCTTAAACAGGAGAAAACGGTGAAACGAGCACTTTTTAGTCTCTATTACAAAGAAGGATGCGATACGCTGGCCAAGTTTTTGGTAGAACAGGGATATGAGATTCTTTCCACTGGAGGTACCTACCGCTACCTCAAAGAAAAAAACATCCCTGTGACAGAGGTTTCTTCCATCACAGGATTTCCAGAGATTTTGGATGGTCGTGTGAAAACCCTCCATCCCATCATCCATGGTGGTATCTTAGCCATGAGGGACAATCCTTCCCACCAAGCGCAACTCCAAAGCCATCATATCCTTCCTATTGATTTTGTTGTTGTCAATCTCTATCCTTTTGAGGAAACTATTCAAAAAGAGGGTGTTTCTCTTCAAGAGATTATCGAACAAATTGACATTGGTGGTGTGGCTCTTATTCGGGCTGCCGCGAAAAACTACCATGATGTGTGTATTATCGTAGATAATGAGGATATCCCTTCTCTCATTGAGGAGATACAAAAAACTGGCTCTCTTTCCCTTGAGACCAGGTCTATCCTGGCAGCCAAAGCCTTTTCTCATACCGCCTACTATGATAGTATGATCTCTACCTATTTTCAGCGTATGGTGGGCATGAAATTCCCCAAAGAAATGGGAATTCCTCTCTATAAAGTCTCCTCTCTTCGCTATGGAGAAAATCCTCATCAGGAAGCCGCCCTTTATCGAAGTTATAGAGACACCTCCATCTCTACCCTGAATGCGGATATCCTCTGGGGCAAGGAAATGTCCTACAACAACTACCTTGATGCCGATGGCTGTCTCGATATTGTCAGAGAATTTGCAAGCGATGAACCCTTTGCCGTCATTATCAAACACACCAATCCCTGTGGGGCTTCGTATGGGCGCACTCTTCGTGAAGCCTTTGAAAAGGCAAGGGCTACCGATCCAGTCTCGGCGTTTGGTGGTATTATTGGGGTGAACAAAACGATGGATGAAGAAACAGCACAGGCGATTGTAGAAACCTTTTTTGAGATTGTGATTGCTCCAGACTACACAGAAAAGGCTCTTGCCATCCTGCAGAGCAAGAAAAACCTCCGCATTCTGAAACTCAAAGGTACCACCTGGGAAAAACAGGGCCTGAGCTACCGGCGCATCGAAGGGGGTATGCTTGTGCAGGAATGGGATCAGATTGGCATGTCAAAGGAAAAGTGGGAGGTGGTAACCCTCAAAAAACCAACCAGCGAACAGGAGAAAGACCTCCGTTTTGCCTGGAAGATTGCCAAACATGTGAAATCAAACGCCATTGTCTATGTGAAAGATGGTCAGGTAATTGGAGTCGGTGCCGGGCAAATGTCCCGTGTAGATTCAGCCCGTATTGCCCTTGAAAAAGCCAGTGCGGTAGGTCTTGATGTTCGGGGTTCTGTCATGGCTTCTGATGCCTTTTTCCCCTTCCGTGATACCGTTGATACCGCAGCCCGAGATGGTATCGTGGCTATTGTCCAGCCAGGTGGCTCTGTTCGTGATCAGGAATCTATCGACGCCGCCAATGAACACGGCATAGCCATGGTGTTTACAGGCGTGCGGCACTTCAAACATTAAAATATCATATTCAGGAGGTTATATGGCCAAAAAAATTGTGGTGATCGGGGGAGGATACGCAGGACTTTCTGTAGCTGCCCTGTTAGCCAAAGAGGGACATGAGGTCACTCTTCTTGAAAAGAATACTGAGCTTGGTGGCCGCGCTCGTGTATGGAAAACCAAGGGCTATGTCTTTGACATGGGCCCCTCGTGGTACCTCATGCCAGAGGTTTTTGAACGGTATTTTGGCCTCTTCGGAAAAAAGGTGAGTGATTTTTATGAACTGAAACCTCTTGATCCTCTTTATCGCATCTTCTTTCACAAAAAAGAGATCGTTGATATTCCAGCCAACAAAGAAGGCATTCTCAAAGCCTTTGCCTCCCTTGAAAAAGAAGGAGACAGAAAACTTGTTGCCTACCTCAAACAGGCCAAGTACAAATATGATATTGCCATGAACGAATTTCTCTACAAGGAATACAAAAATATCTTCAGTTTCCTGAACTGGAAAATGATCACGCAGGGAACCCAGCTTCATGTTTTTGCTACGCTAGATCGCTTTGTTCGAAAATATTTCCACGACCATCGGGCAAGAAAGATCTTAGAGTATGCCATGGTATTTTTAGGCAATAGTCCCAAAAACTCTCCCGCTCTCTACTCCATCATGTCCCATGTTGATCTCAACCTTGGTGTATGGTATCCCATGGGGGGAATGGGGATGCTCGTGGAAGCCATGGAAAAACTCTGCCGCCAATACGGGGTTACCATTCACACAGGCGAAGAGGTAACCGGCTTTGAATACACAGGGAGCCGCATCACTTCTGTGAGGACACACAAAGGCTCATACCCGGCAGAGATCGTGGTATCTTCTGCTGACTATGCCCACACAGAACGAGAACTCTTAGACTCTTCCCATCAGACCTATTCAGAGAGCTACTGGCAAAGTCGTGTGATGGCACCGTCTATGTTTATCATGTACTTAGGACTTGGTAAACGGTTGAAAAATCTCACGCATCACAATCTCTACTTTTCTCTCGATTGGGACAAACACTTTGATACCATTTTCAAAACCCCTTCCTGGCCACAGGACCCCTGTTTCTATTTGAGCTGTCCGTCAAAAACAGATCCTTCCGTGGCCCCAGAAGGAAAGGAAAACCTCTTTTTGCTTGTTCCTATTGCTCCGGGCCTCATGGATAATGACGAGATGCGTCACCAGTATGCTGATTATGCTCTCAAGCATGTAGAACACGTGATTGGCGAATCAATCACCGATGCCATTGAGGTCAAACGTATCTTCACCGTCAGTGATTACGCCAACGATTACCACGCCTTCAAAGGAACAGCTCTCGGCATGGCTCATACCCTGAACCAGACTGCCGTGTTCCGCCCTGCCCATCACTCAAAGCGTGTTCCTAACCTTTATTATACGGGGCACTATACCCATCCCGGGGTGGGCGTTCCTATGGTGCTCATTGCAGCAGAGATTGTCTCAGGTCTCATCAAGGAGGAAGAGAAATAACGATGACTCCATCAGAAAAAAATCTCTTCACCTCCATTTTCAAAAAAGGGAGCAAGACCTATTTTAACTCAAGTCTGTTCTTTCCAAAAACGATGAGAGAGAAGGTCTTTCGTCTCTATGCCTTTGTGAGAGTGGCCGACAATTATGTGGACAGTGTCCCTCAGCAAAGGGACGATTTTTATGCCTTCAAACAGGCATACCTTAAAGCCATAAAAGGAAAACCATCAGGAAATCCTGTCATTGACAGTTTTGTTTCTCTCTCTCAAGAGCTTCATTTTCCAGAAGAATGGGCTCTTGCCTTTCTTGAGGCCATGGAAGCTGATCTCTCAAAAACCACCTACCTTTCCCTTGAGGAAACCTGTAAGTATATGTACGGATCCGCTGAGGTCATAGGCTACTTTATGGCCAAAATTATGGGACTTCCAGATGAAGCCTTCCCCTATGCAGCCCTTCTTGGAAGAGCTATGCAGTACATCAACTTCATTCGTGATATAGCTGAAGATCTCTCGGTTGGTCGCACCTACTTACCCCTGAACGAAAGCCCCTTTCCCAACCTGAAAGAAGAAACCTGTCGCGCCAATCCCAAAGCCTTTGAAGAGTATATCCACAAGCAAATCAGCCGTTACCTTGAATGGCAAAAAGAAGCCGAAAAAGGCTATCGCTACATCCCCTACCGTATGCTCATCCCTATCAAAACAGCCGCTGACATGTATGCCTGGACAGCCAAAAAAATTGCCCAAAATCCGTGGATTGTGTACAAAAAGAAAGTCAAACCACCAAAATGGCGTATTTTGATGCAGATATTCATAAATACCCTTTCTATTCCTTTTCATAAGAGGTGTGTATGAAATTCCTCGAGACCTACCGTCCAAAAATCAAAGAGGCTTTAGCCGAATTCTTTGACACTCAACTCCCTCACCTCTATCCTGTGAACCGCTGGGGCAAAGACGTCATTGAAAGACTCAAAGATTTTTCCCTGTCGGGAAAAATGATTCGTGGCGCTCTCATACTCTTTGCCGAGGAAATGTGTAATGGCTCATATTCTCCCAATGCTCTGAAAGCCGCGGTCAGTATGGAGCTTTTTCAAACCGGGCTTCTCATTCACGATGACATCATGGATCAGGACACCACCAGAAGGGGGAAAACGACCATTTTCTACCAGTACGCTGAACTTGCCAAAACCATGAATATCCAGCAATTCTATCACTTTGGCGAATCCATGGGCATCTGTGTAGGAGATATTGCTTTCTTCCTTGGATTTGAAAACCTTGCCAATCTTGATGCTTCCCCCACAATTCAGAACAAGATTTATCAAACCTTTTCCCGGGAGATGTGTTTTGTGGGGTTAGGACAGATGCAGGATGTGTTTTATTCCATCACAGACGAGAACCTTTCTGAAAACACCATTCTCTCTATCTACCTCTACAAGACCTCTCGATATACCTTTTCTCTTCCCCTTATGATAGGGGCCATCCTCGGCAAAGCAAAGAAGCACACCATTGCCTGTCTTGAAACCATTGGAGAAAACCTGGGTATCATCTTTCAGATAAAGGATGACGAATTAGGGCTTTTTGGAGAGGAAAGTATCACCGGAAAACCCGTCGGTTCAGATATCCAGGAAAACAAAAAAACCCTCTACTACTGGTATCTTCTCAAATACGCTACCCCAGAAGAAAAGAAACAACTCAATACCCTTTTCGGTTCCTCATCCCTCAGCAAAGAACATCTTTCGTATATTCATTCTCTCATTGAAAAGTATGGTATACAGGAGAACATCTCTCAAAAGCAACAGGCCCTGGCCCAGATAGTGAGAGAAGAAATAGCCTCTCTCCCTGTGGAAGAAAGCTACAAAAAATCCCTTGAGGAACTCTTAGCATACAACCTCACACGAAAATTCTAAAGCCCCTCTCATTCGCTGCCATGAGAGAAAATTCCTTTCAATTCGGGCTAACCCCAAACCAACAACACCTTCTTTCGCTAAAAAAAACAAAGGCGCTGCATACGCAGCGCCTTTTCATCTACCTCTCTCCTTTTGCACAAAAGAGAGAAAATTAGTCCTTCAGAGATCCCAACGTGAGGTTACCGACGATTTGCTTTGAAAGCATGGTAAAGATAATAAGTACCGGGATCGTCGTTACCAGAGCCACAGCTGAATACTGCCCCCACTTGGTATTGTGTTCCCCACGGAAAAGCATGAGCCCTAACGGAAGCGTATAAAACTTTTCACTCATAATCACCACACGGGCAACAATATACTCAGACCAGAAACCAAGGAAGGTGAAAATAGCACTCACCGCAATGGCCGGTTGCACCAGTGGCATCACCACCCGAAAAAAGGTGGTGAGCACCCCCGCCCCATCAATATAGGCCGACTCCTCCAGTGAGCGCGGAATGGTATCAAAAAACCCTTTCACAAGCCAGGTGGTAAAGGGAATAGAGGTGGCCACATACGGAACCGTAAGAGCCATCAGATGATTCATCAGTCCGAGCTTCCCCATCAAAATATAGAGGGGCAAAAGAATCATCGGTGCAGGAAACATCTGCGTCACTAACAGAAGAATCATCAGCGGCCAGCGCATGGGAAACCGATATCTGGAAAGCCCATAACCCGCGAGAAGAGCACAGATCACTGCCACTAACGTTGAAATAAGAGACACAATCAACGAATTGAACATCCAGAGAAGAATAGGCTTGGTTCTGAATGCCTCAATATAATTCTGGATTGTGGCATTTTCCGGCCAGAGACTAAAAGGATCTGGCATAATCTTATCCCCAGGTGTGATAGAAGAAAGGAAAATATAGTATATGGGGTATGCCGAAATAATAGACATAATGATGAGACTGATATACACATAAATAAGCGTGGCTGTAGAATCCTTCCTGTCAAAAAAGAAGGAGCGATCGATGAGTTTCTTTTCTTTTTTTCCCTTCGCCGTAGCCATACTAATCCTCCTTCACGGTTGCCTTCATATAGAGAACCGCAAAAAGCGTCAGAATAATAAAGATAAACACCCCAATAGCCGACGCATAACTGTACCTAAAATACTGAAGACCATCGACATACATTTTGGTTACCAGAATATGGGCTTCTTCTGAAACACGCCCCGCATCGGCAAAGATATAGATAATATTCACCATATTGAATGTCCAGACCGTTCCTAAAATGATAGCCGGCACCATAATAGGCATGAGAAGAGGAAGCGTAATATAGTTGAACTTCTGCCAGCCTGAAGCCCCATCAATCTCTGCCGCTTCATAATAGTCTGACGAAATCGTTTGAAGTCCACCAAGAGCAATCATCATCATAAAGGGAAAACCAAGCCATATATTGACGAGAATACACGCCGCAAAGTTGAGATAGGGATTGGCAATACATGAAATATCCTGAAGCCCAAAGGCAAAACGAAGGGTATCATGTACCCCAATGGCTTCAAAAATAGCCGGCACAATCCCGAATTGAGCGTTAAACATTCCTTTCCAGGTGGTAGCCGCAATATACTGGGGAATAGCCCAGGGGAGAATGAGAAGCACATAGAAAATCGACTTGCCTAGAAGCTTTCTATTCAAAAGAGTAGCGAGCCAGATCCCAATTGAGACATGGAAAAACACATTCACCCCTGTCCAGATGATGGAACGAATAAAGGTACCGATGAAATCCTTATCCTGAATAAGCTTCAAATAGTTATCCAACCCTTTGAACAGATCAGGAAAAGCAAACGGAAGAGCAAAAATATTGATACCAATCCTATTCAGAATCATCCGAATGTTGGAATTACGAACATCATAAACCGAAAGCATAAAACTAAATAAAATTGGCAAAAGAATCACTAGCAGAATCGCTAAATAGGCCAAGGAAAGAAACCCCACTGGCTCATACCACCGAGCAGAAGGCACAATCCCTTTGACCAGTTTATATTTTTGTGTGGTAGATTTCTTGACAGTTGTTGCCACCGTTGCCATCTCTCTCCTCCCTCAAAATAAAGACACGCCACCGGTCTCCCGGTGGCGGTAGATATTACATCTCTTTGATCTTCTGTTCAGCAATCTTCTGCATCTCTTCAGCAGCAGCATCGGGTGTCAGAGCACCAGTCATTACCTTTTTCAGAGTAGGCCCAATAGCATCCCATACAGCACGCATTTCAGCGTTGATGGGCATAGGAATACTCTGCTTCACCTGGTTGGCGGTAGCCGCAATGAAAGGATCTGCCTTGATGCGAGCATCATCCATAGCCTCAAGGTTAGCAGGGCTTTCTTTAGCCACGAGAGCGTACTTCACCTGGAATTCCTTGGAAGCCATGAATTCAAGGAATTTCTTCACAGCATCAAGAACAGCCTTGTCCTTGATGTTAGCATTCACAGAAACGGTCTTGGCAGCGTTCCATGCGAGGATAGGAAGACCGGTTTCATCCACAACAGGGAGAACAGCAATACCAAGCTTATCCTTGAGAGCATCAGCATAGCCCTGGAAGGACCAAGGACCATTGATGAGATAAGCAGCCTTGCCTTCTTTGAACATCTTGTCAGAAACGTCACGATCAGATTCGCGAGGAATAACGCCTTTCTGCTTGAGACCATAGTAGTAAGCAAGAGCCTTCTTCATTTCAGGAGTATTAAGAGTAGGTGTCTTGCCATCAGCAGCAAATACACGGCCACCAAAAGCGCCAAGGAAGGTCACAAACCAGAATGCCTCTGTCTGGTTGAATACCATCGGATAGGTCTTGCCATCTTTGTACTTGGCAGTGAGAGCGATGATCTCACTCATCTTAGCAGCAGGCTTGTCAACCATGCTCTTGTTGTAGAGCAGCGTGAGGGTGTTTCCAACAAGGATAGGCAACCCATACACCTTGCCCTCAAGAGAGGATGCCTCAACGGCTGCAGGAGAAAGCTTCTTCAATACACCGGCAAGCATGTTGTCAAGAGGCATCAGAATACCGGTCTGAACCATGGTACCGATGTTGTCATTGGGCCCAAAGATCATCTCAGGACCACCACCACCGAGAGCAGCCGTTCTGAACTGCTCGCGCAGATCCTCTGTCCCATAGTGGGTGCGGACGACTTTGATGCCGGGGTTCGCAGCCATGAACTCGGCAATCATCTCGTCAAACACCTTGTCAATCGTGTCATCATGCTGTTCCCAGATGTTGATGGTTACCTCTTTCTTGGCACCACCACAGGACACCAGCACGAGACCCAACAGAGCCACCACGCTTGCCAGAGCGACAAGCTTCTTTGAGAAACTCCTTCTCATAGTCTCCTCCTTTCCAGTGTTTAGGATTTTTATTTTTTATCATTATACCACGAATGACAAAAAAGTCAATAGTTTCCCCTCTTTTCTTCAAAAAAAATCATCTCATCGCAAGACCCTTTTTCCCGATGTCCTTCCGATACTGCATACCGTCAAAATGAATCTTCTCGACCTTCTCATATGCCCTGGCAATAGCCCGCGAAAGAGTGGAAGAAATCGCTGTCACGCAGAGTACCCGTCCCCCACTGGTTATCCATTGACCGGGGCCAACCAATTTCGTTCCTGCATGAAACACAAAACAATCCACCTCCTGAGAGAGATCCCCCGTAATGGGAACCCCTTTTTTGTAGGTGCCAGGATAACCCTCAGAAGCTAAAACGACGGTGACACAGTACCCTGGATAAAACTCTATCTGAAAATTCTCCAGTTTCTCCTCTACGGTTGCCCAGGCAAGATCCAGAACACTTGTCTTCATCAACGGAACCACCACCTGGGCCTCTGGATCACCAAAACGCACATTGTATTCAAGAACAGCGGGTCCCCAGTTGGTGAGCATAAGCCCAAAGTAGAGAATCCCTGTATAGGGATAGCCCTCCTTTTTGAGACCATGAAGGGTAGGCTCAATAATATTTTTGAGAATCAATTCTTCTGTTTTCTTGTCCAAAAAGGGCACCGGTGCATAGGCCCCCATGCCACCTGTATTTGGCCCTTCATCATTGTCAAGAAGACGTTTGTGGTCCTGAGCGGAAGCCAGCCATTTATAATGCTTCCCATCACTTACCACAAAGACACTCACCTCCACCCCATCTAACCTATCTTCCAGAATAATACGATTCCCGGCCTCACCAAACTCCTTGTCCACCATCATGCGCCGGATAGCCTCAATCGTTTCTTCCTTCGTTTTGGCCACCACGACTCCCTTTCCAGCCGCAAGCCCATCCGTTTTCACCACAAAAGGACGGTTCTGTTTTTCTACATAGCGATAGGCCTCTTCTGCTTTAGAAAATACCTGAAAAAAAGCGGTAGGAATCCCGTGCCTTGCCAGAAACTCCTTCATGAAAACCTTGCTCCCCTCAAGACGGGCCGCCGCTTTTGAAGGACCAAAGACCTTGATTTTATGTTTACGGAGTTCATCTACCACACCAGCGACTAACGGAGCTTCAGGCCCGACAATCACCATCTCTATCCCTTCCTGCTGGATAAACTTGAGTAGCCTATCAAAAGGAGGAGTAAGCGGGATATCCACATTGGTACCAAACTGATGGGTTCCCCCATTGCCGGGGCAGATGTAGAGTTTTGAAAGTCTTGAACTTCGAGAAATCGACCAGGCAAGAGCCGCCTCTCTCCCCCCACTTCCCAAGAGTAATACTCTCATAGAATCTCCTCAAGAATATTTTCCTATAGTATAGGAAAAAGTGAGAAAAAGTGCAAGGAGCCCACCCTTTCCCCATGGCCAATAAACCGGAGAATTGTCGTTCCACATATGAAACTGAATAACTATTTCCACATTTCTTATGAACGAGGAAACAACACAAAAGCTTTCTGTTATGATGCCTATTAAAGAAAGTTGAGTTTGAAAGCATTACAGCAAGAGAGGCTATTACCCTGTTTCAGCTAAACCATTGTTCTTTGCTGAAACAAAGTCATAGTCTTCAGGCCTTGGTGTCCTGGAAAGTCTCTTTCTTGCTAAAACATCGCCATAGCTCCCGCCCCTGCCTGCGGTTCGCCGTCATAGAAGCCCCGTAGGAACAGAAGCCATGTGGGCTGGTGGGAGAGGGACGTGTTCTTTTACCCCTTTTTTTTCTGTACCCCACTTCGACTTCGCTCAGTATCCACCGGGCCGCTTTTGCGGTTGTGTCTCCTTTGCCGTGGAGTGGGGAAGTCCTTCCGAAGTGAGGGCACAGGAGGTGCCCGGGCGACATCTTCTGTTGCTTTTGCCCGCAAGCCCACCGAAGTGTAGCCGCGGGGACCCCGCTTTAGCGGGGAATCGGCGAAGCGAGGTAGGCGTTCTTCTTCCGAAGTCAGGAGGACAAGTTGATGTCGCCCACGGAGGAAGGACTTCCCCTGGAAAAAGGAAAAAGTTTTTTTCTGCCCGCAAAAGCGGCCCATTATCCGTCCGAGGCGCATGCGTAGCATGCGACGAGGACAATAACCCCCTTTTGCCCCGCGGGGAGCGCTTCGTGGAAGAAGGAAGATGGGTAACAAAAGTAGCCCAAAATTGAAAGAGGAAAGATGGTTGAACAAGTATTCAGTTTTTGTGTGAAGATAACCGTTCTGTATGAATGTGGAACAACATACCTTTGCACGAATGGGCAATACTCTCATAACTTGAAAAAAATCATTTTCTATGGCATACTTAAAGGGGAGGAAAAGTCATGCGAAATAACCTACCAGTGGTGGCTATTATAGGACGTCCAAACGTCGGCAAATCCTCTCTTTTCAATCTCCTTGTAGGAACACGCAAGTCCATTGTCGATGAAATGGAAGGCGTCACCCGTGATATCAATATGGAACTCATTCAGACTGAGTACGGGGCCTTTTATCTTTATGATACGGCGGGTTTTTTGAAAGAAGGAGATAGTTTCAATGCCTTAGTGCAGAAAAAGGTCCGCGAAGCCATTGAAAAAACCGACATCGTGCTTTTCATGGTCGATGGTCGAAATCTGCACCCAATGGACGAAGAGATTGCCGCCTTTCTCCACGAACAGGAAAAAGAGGTGTGGGTTATCGCCAACAAACTGGACAATGCCGAGATGGAACTTCAGGCGTATGAATTTTATACCCTTGGTTTTCAGGAAATCATCCCCTTCTCCGTTGTGCACAAGAGAGGTTTTGCTACGCTCAAGGAAAAAATCGAAGAGTGGGCCCAGAAACACGGCAAACCTGCCCCCAAAATCTCAGACGAAATCCGGGTGGCTATTGTCGGCAAACCAAACGTAGGAAAATCTCAGTTAGTAAACACCATTCTTGGATATGAAAGGAGTATCGTCTCTGAGGTAGCGGGTACCACCAGAGACGCTCTTGATGACATCCTCCAGTGGAAAGACAAAACCATCCGCCTCATTGATACCGCCGGTATCAAAAGAAAATCCCGCCTCCAGGACGATGTGGACTACTACACCCAGGTGAGAACTATTCAGGCTATAGAACGATCTGAAGTAGTTGTTCTCCTTGTGGATGCGGTTGAGGGACTTGCCCATGGCGACAAGGTTATCATCGATATGGTAGCAGAAAAACGACGGGGACTGGTGATTGCCTTCAACAAATGGGATCTCAAAACGACAGAGAACACCGACAACTATACCCTGATGAAGGGGTATGAGGCCTATTTCAAACAGGAACTCCCTGAATTTACCTATGTCCCCATTCATTTTATCTCCGCCAAAACAGGGTACAAAGTTCCTGCGTTGCTTGATAGGGTACTGGAAATCCATGAGTGGTTCCACAAAAGGATTGAAACCTCTGATCTCAATGATTGGCTTCAGACCATCAAAGAAGCCAACCCCTACAAACAGGCCTCAAACCTCAGGGTTTATTATGCTACCCAGATTTATGAGGCCCCTCCAGGATTTCTCTTTTTCATCAACAAAAAAGAACACCTGCGAAAGGATTACCCCCGTTTCCTTGAAAAGAGACTGCGAGAGGCCTTTGGGTTTCCCGGTATTCCATTGAAACTCATTTTCAAAGAAAAAACACGGGACGAGGAGTCCTGAAACAAAGGAGGTTACCATGCCTGTGAAAAAATCCACCACCGCGGCTTCCACAGAAAAGAAAACCACCACCCGTGGAAGCAAGAAAAAACCCACCCTGCAGGAACTTCAGCAGGAGATCGAAAAAAGGGCCTACGAAATTTCCATCGAGAGACGTGCCCAGGGAAAACACGGTGACGAACTCTCCGACTGGCTTCAGGCTGAGGCTGAAGTCAAAGCCAAGTACGGACTGTAAAAAGCGGGGATAATCCCCGCTTTACCCAAACAGGAGGTTTGTATGGAAACCTTTACTCTTCTCATCACTATTGTGGTGGTGATGGTGGCGGTTATCTTTGTGCTTTCCAAGATGATTGTCATCGTTCGACAGGCGGAAGTGATGATCATCGAACGCCTCGGTCGATACAATCGTACCATGAAAGCCGGGGTCAATATTATCATCCCCTTCCTTGAAAAACCACGCAAGGTCAAGTGGAAGGTCCAGCGTCAATATGGAGATAAGACCTATTTCTATATTACCGAACTGGACAGAATAGACCTCAGAGAAACCCTCTATGATTTTCCCCGCCAGAATGTGATTACCAAAGACAATGTCACCATTGAAATCAACGCGCTTCTCTACTTTCAGGTGATCGACCCCTACAAGGCCGTCTATGAGATTGAAAACTTCCCCGAGGCTATTGAAAAACTCACCCAGACCACCCTCCGGAATGTGATTGGGGAACTTGAACTTGATGAAACCCTTTCCTCTCGTGAAGTCATCAATGCCAAACTCCGCAGTATCCTTGACGAGGCCACAGACAAATGGGGTATCAAGATCAATCGGGTAGAGCTTCAGGATATTCTCCCTCCACGAGAGATCAAAGAAGCCATGGAAAAACAGATGCGTGCGGAAAGAGAAAAGCGAGAGATGATCCTCAAAGCCGAAGGAGAAAAACAATCCAAGATCCTTGTTGCCCAGGGAGACAAGGAGGCCTATATCACCCGCGCTGAAGGTGAAAAACAAAACGCTATCCTCCGTGCCGAAGGAGAAGCCACAGCCAAAATCCGGATCGCCGAAGCAGAAGCCGAAGCCATCCGAAAGATCAAAGAGGCTCTTGAAACCAAAACCACTGATCCTGCTCAATACCTCGTGGCTCTCAAGTATATCGAGGCTCTCCGGGAAATCGCTCAGGGAAGTGGAGGAAAAGTAGTCTTTATGCCGTATGAAGCCACCTCCCTTCTCTCTTCTCTTGGAAGCATCAAGGAACTTTTGAAAGAATTGAAATAATGAGACCTTTGCACGAATGTGCAAAGGTCTCAATAAAGTAATAAAGAAACAAAAATTAGTATCAAAATGTTCCTTGTCGTAATAAATAAACCGATTTTTTTGAATAAAAAAAGACAAATAAGCCCTTGTAAACAGAAAAAGCGGGGTTTCAGGGGCGCAGCCCCTGACCCAAACAGGGGAAGAAAACACCCGTGCAAGGGTCTCATAATGGAAGAGTTTTCTGATATCTCTTTACCCCTGGGTTATCTCAAAGAAAATAACCCAGGGGGCTTTTCATAAAAAGGTATAGTCTCACCCAAAACAAGCACGCCTGTCCATACTTTTTCTTGCTTGCAATATTTCCCCTTTTGCTTCATAATCATAAGAGTTTTGCACAAGGAGTATCGCATGTTTGGGTATATTATCCACACCCTCCAGAATGAGATCTTTTCCATCTACGGGCCAATTGCTATCCGCTGGTATGGACTTATGTATCTCGTAGGATTTGGTGTCAACTACTGGCTTCTCTCTCGCTGGATAAAACAAAAAAAGATCCTCATTCAGAAGGAGTTTTTAGCGGACTTTGCGGTAACGCTGATGATTTTCATTGTCGTGGGGGCAAGACTCGGGTACGTGCTTTTCTACAACTTTCCTGCTTTTCTTGCCAATCCTCTAACCCTTTTTGCCGTATGGGAAGGGGGTATGTCCTTTCATGGCGGCGTCCTTTTTGGGTTTCTTTTCAGCTGGATATACCTCACCTGGAAAAAGAAAAACTTCTGGGAACTGGCCGATGTTTTTATTCTTCCTCTCCCACTTGCCCTCTTTTTTGGCCGTATTGGCAATTTTATCAACGCCGAACTCTGGGGTTCTATTACCAGTGTCCCCTGGGGGGTTATTTTTCCGACGGTTCCTGTCTCTCGCTGGTATCCCCTCTCTGATCCTTCTGTCCAGAAGATAGTCGAAAAAATCAATCTCCCCATCGATGGCACTCAACCATACATTACTATCGTCACAGAAAACATCAAATCCCATTTTCAGCTTCCCTATGAGGTTGGGGAAATTCTTGTCAATCTTCCCAGACACCCCTCTCAGTTGTATGAAGCCTTTGGAGAGGGCATCGTCCTCTTTTTGATCCTCTATACCCTCTTCCGAAAAGGGGTAAAAACCCAGGGTATTTACCTTTGGAGTTTCTTCCTCGGCTATGGCATCATACGTTTTCTCGTTGAATTTATCCGACAACCTGATGCCCACATCGGCTATCTCTACGGCGGATGGCTCACCATGGGGATGGTACTTTCCCTTCCCCTTCTTGTGGTAGGACTGGCAGGACTTGTTCTCAGTCTCAAAAGGAGAAAAGTCAACACCCTATGGGGATAATTCGTCCGTTAGACCACCAGACTGTCCTGAAAATCGCTGCGGGTGAGGTTATCGATAGGCCGGCTTCGGTTGTCCGTGAACTTATCGACAATGCCCTTGACGCCCAGGCCACAGAGATTGAGGTTTCTCTTGTGGACGGGGGTATCACCTCCATAGAGGTTACGGATAATGGAAAGGGTATGGAAGCAGACGATCTTGCCATCTGTTATCATAACCATACCACAAGCAAGATCTCAAGCTTTGATGATTTAGAAAGCCTTTCCACGCTCGGATTTCGGGGAGAGGCTCTTGCCAGTATTGCCAGTGTTGCCACGCTAGATATCATGTCCCGCCCAAAGCAAAGCCTTTCAGGC
This sequence comes from Brevinematales bacterium, assembly GCA_013177995.1. Classification (GTDB taxonomy): domain Bacteria; phylum Spirochaetota; class Brevinematia; order Brevinematales; family Thermospiraceae; genus Thermospira. The sequence goes on from JABLXN010000016.1 coordinate 44,724, forward strand.
TATCGGCTTGTGGTCTCCTATGGAGAAGCCCGTCCCTTGCAGGAGGTCGGCATGGGATATGGGACTATTGTCCGGGTCACCGACCTTTTTGAACATATTCCCGCACGAAAGAAATTTCTCCAATCCCCCACTCAAGAAAGCAAACTTGTCTTCAGAGAACTCATCAAAAAGATGCTTGTCTTTCCCGAATGCGGGTTTTCCTACCGGAGTGATGGAAAAGAAAAATTCCGCACCCCACCACGACATACCCATCTTGAACGTATCATTGATCTTTTTGGAGATATCTCAAACGATATTCTCCCTTTTTCGTTTGAAATAGGCTATGCAAAGATTCACGGATTTTTAGGAAAACCAACCCTTCTCAAACCCCAGAGAAATATGCAGTTTTTTGCTGTCAATCGTCGTATGGTAGAGTGGAAATCCTTTCCCTTTGTTCTTTCCCAGGTCTATGGGAACCTCATCCCGGCTCAGAAACACCCTGTCGCTTTTGTTTTTGTGGATATGGATCCCTCAGAGGTGGATGTCAACGTTCATCCCATGAAAAAAGAGGTACGATTCAGACAGGAAAGAAAATTCCAGGAGGCTCTCTGGCAAAACATGGAGCAAGCCCTCCAAAAAGCCCTGAAAAGTACCACCTCTTCCACGTTCTCTTCTTCCTCTTCAGATAGCACTTCTCAGAACGTTTCATTTCCCCTCGTATGGACTATGAAAGAATCCTCTCTCTACGAAGAAGCCTCTCACCTTCCAGAACCTGATTTTTTTCGAGAATCATCTTCTTCCCCCTCTTTTTCACCAGAACTCTTTTCGTCTGAGACCCCCTCCTTTTCTTTCGATGACTATCGCTACGTGGGAAGTCTTTTTGCTACCTATCTCCTTCTTGAAAAAGACGAGGAGGTAGTGGTTATTGACCAGCACGCCGCCCATGAAAGAATACGCTACGAAGAGATAAAACGCACCCTCACAGAAAAAAGAACCTCGCAAGAACTGCTCTATCCGCTCTCTCTTGTTTTGACCAGTGACCAGTACGATGATGTCTTTGCCCATCAGGATTTTTTCCATTCCTTGGGGTTTGAAATAGAACCCTTTGGGGGTACGACCATTCTGATCCGCTCTATTCCTGCCATGCTCTCGCCAGAGGCCACCCAGCAGGCCTTTGAAGCCTGCCTTGAAACCTTAGAAACCGGGAAAAACGTTTCTCTCTCAGATCTCATCGATGAAGCCATCAAACAATTAGCCTGCAAAACAGCGGTAAAGGCACACGAAAGGCTCTCGGAAACAGAAGTTCGGGGACTTCTTCACACTCTTTCCCATACCCCCAATGCCACCAGCTGTCCTCATGGTCGCCCTACCTTCCTTCGCCTGAACAAAAAAGAGCTGGAAAAACTCTTCAAACGCACAGGGTTTTAGTATGTTTCTGCCCATGACAAAATCAGAAATGGAAGCACGTGGCTGGAAAGAGCTTGATATCATTCTCATCACCGGGGATGCTTATATCGATTCTCCTTTCAGTGGGGTAGCTGTCATCGGTCGTGTTCTCGAAGATGCTGGCTATCGAGTGGGGATTATCGCCTGTCCCGATCCCAAAAATGACCATGATTTTCAACGGTTAGGAGAACCCCGCCTCTTCTGGGGTATTACAGCGGGGGCTATGGATTCCATGGTGGCCAACTATACACCGCTAAAAAAACCCCGAAAACAGGATGATATGCTTCCTGCCGGGAAAAATACAAGACCGGACAGAGCCACCATTGTCTATACCAACACCATACGCCGGATTTTTGGCAAAACCGCTCCGATTGTCTTAGGAGGGATAGAAGCCAGTCTCAGACGGATCATTCACTACGACTACTGGGACGACGATCTTCGACGGTCTCTCCTGATGGATAGCAAGGCAGATTTCCTCATCTATGGGATGGGAGAGAAATCTGTCCTTGAACTGGCCGAAAAACTCAAAAAAGGTGAAGACCCTCGTACCATAAGAGGACTGTGTTATCTTTCCTCTCAACCGCCTTCAGACGGTGTAGAACTCCCCGGCTGGGATGAAGTGAAAAGCGATAAACTCCTTTTTATCCAGATGTTTCATGAGTTCTATCGAGAACAGGACCCGATAAGGGGAAGAAGACTCTTCCAGCGTCAAACCCCTCATAACGATCCCCCTCGCTATCTTGTCCACAACCCACCGGCTTTTCCCCTTACCCAGCCAGAACTTGATCATATCTATGAACTTCCCTACGAGTACGATGCCCACCCCATTCATCATAAACAAGGTCCCATCCGCGCCCTTGAGACCATTCGATTTTCCATCACCACTCACAGGGGATGCTACGGAGAATGCCGTTTCTGTGCTATTGCGGTGCATCAAGGGCGCCAGATCCTCTCCCGCTCTTTTGAATCCATTGTCAGAGAAGCAAGACGCCTCACCGCTCACCCCCTCTTTCGTGGCTATATTCACGATGTAGGAGGCCCCACCGCCAATATGTGGCAGATGGACTGTGAGAAAAAAACAAAAACTGGAGCCTGTCCTACCCGCTCATGTCTTTTTCCCTCCCCCTGTGAACAACTCTCCCCCTCTCACAACTCCCAGAGAAAACTTCTCGAAACCCTTCGACACCTTCCTAGGGTGAAAGCTGTTTTTGTTTCTTCTGGTATCAGACCAGACCTCGTGTACGCTGATCCTGCTGGAGAATCGTATATCAAGCAGATAGTCTTTTTCCACACCTCCGGACAACTCAAACTTGCCCCAGAACATACAGAAAAACCCATTCTTGCCCTCATGGGCAAACCCGATCTCTCTTCTCTGCTTCAGTTCCGAAGAGACTTCCTCCGTTTCTCAAAACAAGCGGGCAAGAAACAATTTCTCACCTACTATTTCATAGCCGCTCATCCTGGATGTACCCTTCAGGATATGCAAAGAGCCAAAGACTTCATCCAGAAACATCTTCATCTCACCCCTGAACAGGTCCAGATCTTCACCCCTACCCCTCTTACCTACGCCTCCGTGATGTACTATACCGAACGGGATCCCTTTCATCCCGAAAAAACCATCTTTGTAGAGAAAAGCCCCGCAGGAAAACAAAAACAGAAAGATATCCTGCAAGAAGAAAAAAAGTCCCCCTCTCGTCTCCACAAAAGACCTCCAAAAAGTTGACAAACCTCTCTTTTCCCGATACAATAATAAACTTTTTGAAAGCAAGTAGCGAGAAGACGATACGAGAAGTGAGGAAGCATGACACGACAGGGTGCACTAACCATACAGACCAACAGGACCATCCTTGTGGACACCCATCATGAGGCATTTGAAGAGGTCCAGAAACATCTTTTTACCTTTGCTGAACTCACCAAGACCCTTGAACATGTTCATTTTTATCGTATCACTCCCATCTCCCTCTGGAATGCCGCGGCCAATGGAATCCCCTTCGAGCATATCGTGGAGATCCTCGAGAAGTTTTCTCGCTATCCTGTTCCCAAACCTGTTCTTGATTTCATTGATGAGCATTATCACCGCTATGGTCAGGTTATCTTCTACAACCAGAACGGAAACCTGTCCATTGTGATCCAGGACGAAACCTTGCGTCAAAATATTGGAACCTACCTCAAGTCCTTTGAGTTGCAACCAACAGAAAATGGCTATCTTACTTCCATGGACAACCGTGGAAGTATCAAAGCCACCCTCATCAAACACCTCATCCCCGTCAAAGATTTAGCCGGCTATGAAAAAGGAGAGAAACTCCGCTTCTCCCTGCGCAAAACCACCCTGAGTGGCACTGAGTTCTCTCTTCGGTTCTATCAGGCTGAAGCCGCCTACCTCTTCTCCCAATGGAAAGAAGGAAGCGGGGTGATTGTCCTCCCCTGTGGAGCGGGCAAAACGATTGTAGGCATCGCTATCATGAATGACATTCAGGAAAACACCCTGATCATCGCTACAAACTTAGAAGCCCTCCATCAGTGGAAAAGAGAACTTCTTGACAAAACCACCCTTTCTGAAGATCAAATAGGGGAGTACACCTCTCAAGAGAAATCCATTCGTCCTGTGACTCTCACCACCTACCCCATGCTTGTCCACCGCAAATCAAGTTCAGAGGAACGGCACCTCAATATACTCACCCAGCACCAGTGGGGACTGATTATCTACGATGAAGTGCATATTCTCCCCGCCCCCATCTTTCGTATGACCACCGCCATCCAGAGCAAACGCCGTCTTGGCCTCACCGCTACCCTTGTCCGTGAAGACAACCAGGAAGGAGAGGTGTTTTCTCTCATTGGTCCCAAGATCTATGAACACGGCTGGAAAAGCCTTGAACAACAGGGATGGATTGCCACCGCTCGCTGCTACGAAATCCGGGTACCCCTTTCCGGAGAGGATTTTGACACCTATCTCAGGGCATCACAGAGGCAGCGTTTCCGGATAGCTTCAGAGAATATCAATAAACTCTTGGTTGTCGAGTATCTTCTCGATCGATTTCGGGATCAAAATATTCTCATCATTGGACATTTTTTAGAACAGCTTGAGGAGATCTCTCGTGCCTTTGGTATTCCCCTGGTGACAGGACAAACCCCCACCGAAGAAAGAGAAAAACTCTATGATGCCTTCCGAAAAAAAGAGATCACCACTCTCATTGTCTCACGGGTGGGTAACTTCTCTATCGACTTACCCGGGGCAAATGTCGCCATCCAGGTATCGGGGATTTTTGGTTCCCGACAGGAAGAAGCCCAGCGTCTCGGAAGAATTCTCCGGCCTCAAGCCCAGGACGCCCATTTTTTCACCATTGTTTCCCAGAACACGATAGAAGAAGAATTCGCCAAACGGCGTCAGATGTTTCTCATCGAAAAGGGATATACCTATGAGGTTCTCTACTTCACCCCAAAATCCAGAACCATGGTCCAAGAGGTAAATGTTCCATGAGACATACCATTTCAAGAAATTTTGCCCTCAAATGGTTTGAAAAAGAGCCAGAACTCATCGCCACCCTCTACAGGGAAATCACAGGGGAAGAGGTCACCCCCTCCTTTGATACCCCTACAAACCAGCAGCGTCTTGCCAGGATTCAAGCCTGGTGGGATGAACACCTCAGCGAACTTTTAGACAGCCTTTCGGATAGAGAACGTGTCGTTCTCGATATTATCATCAAAAACTTTGGCTGGTTGGTGTATGATTCTCTTGAGAATCTTCTCCGTTTCCTGAGTTCCGTCTTTTTTATTGACAAAAACGATCTCAAAAAGGGGCTTGAAGATCTCAATACCAGACGGTTCATCTACATCTATGAACCCCTAACGCATTATTCTTTTTTGTTTCTTTCTCCTTTTATCCCCCTCCAGACCCTCGAGGAACCCATTGATGAAAACCTTGCCCAACACTTCTACGACCTCCTTCCCCCGATTATTGGCCTGCTCGCCTATCTCATTGCCTTTACCCCACGAAGCTCAGAGGCTAACGAAATCCATCGTATTGATTTTCAAAAACTTCAGAGCTTTTTTGAGCACTCAACCGCATCCAAGCATATAGACACCTACCTCAAAAACCTTGCCCGTATTGGACTCATCCAGAAATACAACAACCGAATTGTTATCCAGAAAACCATGGTGGACCAGATGAGACAACTCCCTCTTTCTTCCCTTTTTACCTTGGCTTTTTTTTACGAAACCTTGGAAAAACTCGAATTTCAAAAAAGCGCCTTTCTCACCCTTCAGTGGCTTGCTTATAGCCGAAACGAGGCTCTCCCCTTACGGGAGGTTTTCTTCTACTATTGTCAGCATGTCCTCACCACGCTTCCCCGCCAGAGCCTCAAGTCCATGAAGGTTTTTCTTCAAAAAGAGGAACAAAACTTCCTCCTTTTCATCAAAAACCTCGAAAAAAACCACATCATCACCATCCAGCGCCACAATCCCCTTCAGATTTCACGTCAGGACAGTCTCATCCTCAACCCCTTCTATCGTGCCCTTCTCCGTCATGAGGATATCTCCGCCTTTTTCAGCAATACCTCCTTCATTGTCGAAGCCAATGGAGAGATTATTGTCGAACCAGACCTTCACCCATCCATTCATCTCGAACTCATTTTCTTAGCAGAACCCAAGGAGATCCATACCCTTTCCATCTATCAGATAACCAAAAGATCTATCTACAAAGCCCTTGCCTACGGATATACCATTAACACCATGATAGAGTTTCTTGAAAAACATTCCCGCCATTCTCTCCCTCCCCAGCTCATCCAGACTATTCGCGACTACGGGGAACATTACCGCCATCCTACACCGGAGAGTTTTCGTATCCTCCAGTTTCCATCCACGAGTTCTTCTCTCATCGCCGACCATTTCTCTCAGGAAAGTATTGAAATAGAACCCCATACCTTTTTGTTCTTCGATGAAGCCGTCTATCAACAGGTCAAAAACTTCTGTACCCAGCATAGCATCCCCTTCAAGGAAAATATCAACTTTCTCCACCAGAGTATTGTGACCTACCCTGAATCTCTTGAACACCATATCAAACATCTCAAACGATTCATCGATAACCTTGAAAGTCAGAGTATGTTTTTTCCTCAACAGGATATTCTCAAGGTTCGCCTTCTCTCTCAAAAAGATTTTGAGCTTCTCTCAGAAAAAACCCCCGAGCATTGACTTTTTTTCTCTTTTGCCTTATAATACTTCATCTTGACAGATGGAGAGGTGGCCGAGTAGGTCGAAGGCGGCTCCCTGCTAAGGAGTTGTACGGGACTAAATCCCGTACCGCGGGTTCGAATCCCGCCCTCTCCGTTTTACTCAACTTTTTTCAAAAATTTCCGTTATACCTATCACACCATCTATCAAAATTCTGGAGTTTCTCATGCGTATAGAAAAGCTTTTTCTTTTTGCTTTGCTCAGCACCAATGCCCTCTTTTCTGAGGGAGAAGAAACAAATACCCCCTCTTTTCCTCGAGACTTTCGAGACGAAGTGATTAACCCTTTTGAAGAGACTTTTCGCCCCTCGGTGATGGAATGGGATATCACCAATACCCATATTGTTGCTTTCTACGGCCATCCAAAATCACGTATTATGGGTATCGTGGGTCGTCTCTCCAAGGATGAACTTGCTAAAGAACTCCGACGCTATGCCCTTGACTACGAAAAAGCGAGTGGAAAACCAGCCATTCCCGCGGTGTATCTCATCTACGGCACCTGTCAACCAGGGGGTGAGATTGGTATCATGTCTTCCAATCTTGTTCAGGAGTATATCACCTTCACAGAGACCAATGGGTTTCTCTTGTTTCTCGACCATCAGATTGGCAAGTATACCGTGGAACATGCCATTTCGAGGCTTTTGCCCTTCATGAAATATCCTCATGTCCATCCAGCCCTCGATCCTGAATGGCGAACGCTGAGGCCCATGAAAGAGATAGGGAGTGTCACCGCCGAAGAGGTTAATAACGCCCAGAAAATCCTCAGTGATTATCTTGTGAAAAACAATATCCATCTTCCCAAGATTCTTGTGATCCACCAGTTTAACTGGAAGATGATTCGTCAACGTCATCTCGTCAAAACCGGGTATCCCTATGTGTATCTCATTCACACCGCTGACGGCTTTGGTTCCCCAAAGCTCAAAAAAAGCACCTATGCCTACAACGCGCTGGCTACTAACATGCCCTACAAGGGATTCAAACTCTTCTTCTACTCTGGATTCAAGGGTGCTGGCTATGATGACCCTCTCATGAAACCCGAAGAAGTCATCACGTTGAAACCTGTACCGTTTCTTATTATCTATCAGTGAGGAAAAGTATGGAAAATTTCTGGTTTTGTTTCATTCCCATTTTTGTGGCCATCGATCCCATCGGGATCCTGCCGTTTTATCAAAGTTTTACCCACCCTTTCTCCACCACAAAAAAACGGGCTATCGCCTGGCAATCGGTATTCACCGCCTTTGTGGTTACCGTGGTGTTTCTTTTCCTCGGCAAACCCCTCCTCCGCTACCTTGGGGTAAGTGTAGGAGACTTCATGATTGCCGGTGGAAGTGTCCTTTTTGTCATCTCACTCAAAGACCTTCTCTCCTCTTCCACCCAGGGGCAAATCCTGGATGAAGAAAGCCTCGGTGCCTTTCCCATCGGAGTTCCCCTTGTCGCAGGACCAGCCCTTCTCACCACTGTCCTTCTGACAAGAGAAAAATATGGCGCCCCTATGACCATTGGTGCCCTTTTTCTTGCCCTTTTTCTCACCTGGCTTTTCTTCTTCTTTTCCCAGCATATCTTCGATCGTATTGGAAAAAACGGCGCCCACATTATCTCCAAGATTGCCAATCTGCTTTTGGCCGCCATTGCTGTCATGCTCATGAGAGAGGGGCTGCTTCTTCTTTTAGGAAAAACCTCGTGAAAAGGACACTCTTTTTCTCTCTTGCAGGGTCTCTTCTTGTGTTCATCAATTTCTCTTTTGCTCTCTCCAAAGACGAACTCATGGGAAAAATCTCTGCACACCAGCATCCAGATTTTGTGCGTTTTGTTTCGGGGGGAAGAGTCTTCTCCCTCCGTCGGGAGGCTTACGCAGCCTTAGCTGCCATGACAGAAGCCGCGAAAAAAGATGGTATTTCTCTTGTGGTTGTCTCCGCCTTCCGGAGCTTTGACGACCAGAAGCGTATCTGGGAAACCAAATGGAAACGTTTTGCCTCTTCCTATCCTGATCCCGTGAAACGCTGCAAGGCCATTCTCCGCTACTCCTCGGCTCCGGGAACGTCCCGTCACCACTGGGGAACCGATGTGGACCTTGTTTCTGTTGATCCGGCCTTTTTCAAAACAAAAGAAGGTCAAAGGATCCTTGCATGGTTAGAAACACATGCCCCTTCCTACGGTTTTGAAAGACCCTATACCCCCCTCTCCCAGCGAAACGGCGGCTATGAAGAAGAACCATGGCACTGGTCATATCGCCCCCTGGCAACAAACTATCTCTCTCTCTACACCAATACTATCACTCAGGAAGACATCACCGGATTTTCCGGGGATAACGCTTTGAAAGAAGTGGATATCCTTTCGTATATTCTCGGGATTTCTCCTACTCTTCTCCCCTAAGCAGAACGCAGAAAAGCATAGGCCTCGTCAACAGAAGACACCACATGGACGATCTTGTCAATATTAGAAACATAGAGAAGTTTCTCCACCTGCGGACCATCGTAAAGTAAACATACCTTTGAATTCTGTTTGAACGCATGTGTGGCCAAACGAATAATAATTCCTAATCCAGAAGAATCTAAATAGGTAACACCCCTGAGATCCACAATAAACTTGTACAGTCCCATCTTGATATACGCGGCAATTTCCTTGTGAAGCATCTCATATTCTTCAGTAAAGATGGTGAGTTCTCCTTCTACCTTGATGAGAACAATATCGTCCTCAGAGATACTCACCTTGACTCGCAGCGCTCCTGAAGCCACAACGCACCTCTCTTTTTTCTCTTTTTTGACTTAGTGTGATGAACCACTCCCCCCTCCATCATAAAAAATTTTTTTAAGATAGGTTACATTGCCATCTGATTGGGGAGTAAGAGAGAATTCATCCAAAATCTTACTCATCATATAGAGTCCACGTTTGCGCATCTGAAAACGATCAACCGAATCCGGTGGCACAAGTTTCTTGGGTACCGGTGGGCCAAAATCACGGATAGTGACCTCACAGATACGCTTTTCCCCCTCTTCTGTAATCTGAAGCCGAATCTCCAGTTTCTGGAACATATCCCATTTGTAGGTGTGCTGAAGAATATTGAGAATAGACTCATGAATGCAAAAATGAAACTCATGAATACGCATCAGGGCATCAGAAGAACTTCCCAGTACGCGAGAGAGAATATCCATCACCTCTTTTTCAAAAGCAAGAATTTCACTTTCTGTGCACTGAACGGTAAACTGGAAAATCATGCCTTTCTCCTGTTTCTCTATTGTAATATTATAACATAACCAAGGAAAAAAGCAAGTTTTGGAGAGAAGAAAATTTTCAGGTCTCCAAAACGAGACCCTTACACGGGTGCTTTCTTGACCTTTCTGGGTCAGGGGCTACGCCCCTGAAACCCCGCTTTTTCTATTTTCAAGGGCGTGTTTGTCTTTTTTATTCAAAAAAAATAGGGCATTTATTACTGCAAAGAATATTTTTATACCACATTTTGTTTTTTCACTACTTTTTTGAGACCTTTGCACATTCGTGCAAAGGTCTCAAAACGTGTTCCTTGCGAGTTTTCCTCCTGTTCATTATAATATACTTCTCTATTACCTATAAGGAGAAACCCATGCGTTTTTTCTGGCTCATTGCCATTCCTTCCGTGATATTTGCTCGTGTGGAAATAGGGCTATACAACCAGGCATATGCTTATAACGGTGAAAGTGGCACCGCCTGGGAAGAGACAAGAACCACTCTCACCTATTTTGAAAACCACACTGAACCTTACCTTGTGATTGAACCAGACGAAAGAATACGGGTTACTTTAGGGATAGGATTTGTTGTTCCCTTTCAGCAGGAGTATCCCATTTCCGATGTCTTTGTACGGGCTCAAACCAGACTCACCCTTGCTCCGTTTCTCTGGCTCTACTTAGGGTCACTTGAGAAAAATCATGGCTTCATAGAGCCTATTCTTGATCCCCTCACAGAGTTTATTCCTCGGATCAGGCTCATCTCTCTCTCTCAGGTACCCATCGACTATGAGCATTTTCCCAAAGGACGCTTCTCCCATGGCTTCTATGAGTATGGGGCTCAGCTCAGATGGATGGACAGATGGACAAAAGGCGAACTCTACATGAACTGGCAACTTGCTGATACCACAAACCATCGGGAGCGCTTTGATGTTGGCCTTGTCCAGGAAGGCATAGGAGAAGTTCCTCTTTACATGGCTCTCCACTACTGGCATAACGGGGGGCATGAACATGAACATATCATTGGGATCACAGAAAATTATGTCGGGGCTATAGGGTGGGAATTCCCCATAGTTGGAAAACGAAGTGGTGTGTATTACTTAGTTTCCTATTATCTCCCTGATAGAGACAGTCGTCCAGAACTCAACCAGTTTGGCCAGGCTCTCTATACCCGCTGGGAACTCTCTCTTGGCAACTGGCGTTTTATCCCCAACCTTTTCCTCACCAGTACATGGATAGACGAAAACCAGTGGTTTATCTCCATAGAAGGAGATCCCTTCTATCGTGTCCCTCTCTATGCCGGGCTGAATATCCGATATGAAAAGGAAATCGCTCCTGGAACACTCTTTCAGGTTGGTTTCGTGAATGGGGCTTTTCTCCCCAATACCCATACCCCCTACGACTGGAAAATGATTCGTTACGACCAGCTCATACGGGTAGAGTTGAGATATACCTTTTATTCCACCAAAGAATAAGGAGTTTCTATGTTTTTTCTTTGGCTCTCTCTTCTCACCACATCCTTTCTTCCGCAAGACAACATCCACGACGTTTTAGAAACGACAAACACCACACCTGTTCTCCATTCGTCTGGCCTTTTCACCTACGGAGCCCATACCAATACCTTCCACCTTCGCTATGCGTATGTCAAACTCTCTCAAAACCTCTCCCCATGGCAATGGTGGATATCCCTGCGGGGATATGCTGATACCCATATTCCAGAAACCAACTATGGCTACAACCTCAATAACCTCTCCCTCTACGACTACGGGATTGAAATCTCAAGGTGGGGATTTTTTGTGAGTTTCCGTGGGGCGGCTATTCCACGATGGAATACCCAGAGTTTTCTTCTCGTCCCCTTCTCGGTGAGAAGAGATAATCCCGGTGAGTTCGATGCCTCTCTGTGGTATCTCCCTGAACCTGTCAATGCCGCTGGTATCAGATTCGGCTGGAAGTCTTCCTGGGGCTACTTTTCCTACTCACAGGGAGACTATCGTCATCTCATCCCCATGGGAATAACAGCCCATCTCTTTTTCCCTCAGTTTCAGTGGCGAAACACCATGATTCTCTACAACGGCGAACCTGAAACCTACTCCCTTGATGACTACCATTTTCAAGCCCAGAGCAGCCTTTCCTCCGTCCTCTCTTTCAGCTCTTTTCAGTGGCTTTTCCTCGCCGAAGGCACCTATCAACAAAAAGAAAACCGTATCGGTAGCCGTTTTGAACAGGCTATCCGATGTGGACAATTCCAGGGGGGTATAAGGGCTCTCTGGTGGAATGATCTTGGTTGGAACATAGAAACAGGGATTCTGTTTTTCTTTGGTAAAGATACCCTGGCCATTGGTATCCAGGCCTCAACAGAGAAAAAAATCTACATCGGAGCAAAAGTTGATTTTTAATCAAGATGGTGCTATGATATTGCAGTGATAGACGGGAGGAGTTTATGAAAACAAAAATGCTTTTCTTTTTTCTTGTGGTAAGTGTGGCTTTTGGTTCTCCTCCCCTTCTTTCCCCTCTTCCTATGAAATACGGTGAAAGGCTTTCCTTTCGGATTTATATTTTAGGCCAATATGTGGGAAATCACTTCATGCGTATAACGGGCAAGACCAATATAAACGGAACCAACTACCCTATCGTCTATGGTCAAACCCTCACACGGGCTGACCTCAAGCACCTCTACGATATGGACGATAGAGACTGGACGATTTTTGACACTCTGACTCTTTTCCCCCTGTATAACGAACGCTCTGTCAAAGAAGGCAAGTGGGAGGATTTTCTCAAACAGGAATTTGTCGCCTCAGAAAGAGCCTGCTACTACTACCATCGCACCCGTAACTACGAGAGAAACGAACTCAGGGCCAAATATCCCATCATGGATTACAATACCCTGATGTTGTACTTCCGTAGCCTTGATTATGAGCGTATCAAAGAAACCGAAGAAATCCCCGTAAGTTATAAGCACCGGGATACCGCCTATGAAAGCACCTTCACCTACCGCCGACTTAATGTTACTTACCAGAAAAAAAAGGTTCCTGCCATTCAGGTCCGAGAAAAAGGTGGGCTTGGTATCTATTTCACCATGCTCGATGATGAGAACCGCACCCCCTATGAGATCCGTATTGGAGCCTTTTATATTGTAGGCTTCCGCTTTGTAGATTTGAAAGTCACCATTGAGAACTTCCAGCCGGGTACAAGACAGCTATTTTCTTAAAGTCTTGATTACGTTTCCAACAGGAGACCTGGAAGAGGGAGAAAAGGATAAGAAGTTAACCCTGGCCCAAAAGATTTTTGTTAGCTATAGTATACAGGGAACGTTTTAGATAAACAAGTTTTTTCTGAGGAAAAATCCCCCTTTCAGGCCATAAAACAGGGGAATAAGTACGTACTATTCCCATTTTTTTACATCACATCCTGCCAGTAGACACCATCGATAGCCTCATCACGGTTATAGTAGTAATGCAAACGTACAGCAAGAACATTGGTTGCCCCTTCTCTTTTCCATACACCTACATCCATTCTCTGGTTTATGGTTCTCATCACCCGTTCTGCCCTTGAGGTTGTTCCTGGTAAACCTTCTTCACTGTCACAGGCAAACATGTCTTTTTGAGCACGTAGAAGATAATAAAAACAATGTTTATGCCTTTTTTCTTGAAATAAAGAGAGAAGATTCTGGATATGCTGCTTTCGCTGACTTTGATAGCCAAGTTTTGTTTGCCAGTCATTTTTATACCCCAAGAAACAGGCTTTTCCTGTTTCAGCGACAATATTTGTCCACTCACGAGAACGATATCTCACTCCATCAAGACGAAGAAAATGCTTCAATTGATAACTCACATGCCACAAACATCGTTGAAAAACAATACCGGAATATTTGCCCTGGTTAATCCCTCTGTCTCCATCGACAACAAGAAAAAACCGAGAAAAAGAGTGTTTTTCTCGAATAGGCTTAAGAAGTTTGTCCCAACCTGCATGGTAATTATCCACAAGAAGGCCCGCTATTCTTGTATTTTTTCCTGTCAAAGGGGAGGCTTGTTGTCTCTCCTGCAAAAGAATTTTGACCTCTTCTCCTTTTTTCTTGCTCTGAACAGGAATACCCGTTCCATCGGCCTCCCCACAGGGTTTTTCTTTTTCCGATAGGCTGAAATGTATCTTTTTCCCAATATTTTGAAGGTTTTTCCAGAGGGTGCTGAGGCCGATTTTATAGCCTGTGAAGGAAAGAATCCGGGCAGCTACTCGATAGGTGGTAAGAGCCCCAGCTAAAGCCACTCTGTAGATATCTTTCAGGATTTGTCTTTTTCGCTTTTCTACACCAAGAAGAGATCTCGTAAGAAAAAGTTTTCTTCCACACTTTTTGCATTGAATCTGGAGTTGAGGAAGAGTGATCTTTCCAAAGGGCATCAGAACAAAAACAGTGTTTTTTCCATGCTTTGTTTTCCATATGAAGTGATGTTTTTCTCCGCAGGTACAGGTGATATGACCTTTTTTTATTTCTTTTTCTGCCGCTTCTACAGAAATCTGATACACAAATGACTCAAACACTCCTTTGATAGCCTGGAGAAAAACCGCTACCAGTGTCTCAAGTTTTGTATCAGGGTAGTCGATAGTCAAAGTGAAGGTAAATTCTTTACGCATGGGTTCCTCCTTGTGTCGTATTATCGGCCAGGGAGGAACTTTTTTTTTATCTTTCCTCATCTTCTCGTGGCAGGTCTCCTGAAAAGAACGTTACCAAAATAGGATTATTGATTACGAAAAGAAATATTTTTATACTATTTTTGTTTTTTTTTATTACTTTTTTGAGACCTTCGCACATTCGTGCAAAGGTCTCAAACCAGAGAAAACTTGCACTCTTTCTCCTTTTATTTTATAATAAAAAAGCAGGAGAAATGCCAGATGAAGAAAATCCTTATCATTGACGATCAGAGAGATGTGCTTCACCTTTTAGAAAAGACCTTGAAGGCCGCTCATTATGACGTCCTTTGTCTCCAGTTTGTGCCAAAGATTCAGGACATTCTCCAGGAAGATCCCGACATGGTGATCATTGACCTGCTCATGCCGGGAGTTGCAGGCTATACCTTAGGACAAGAACTCATCAACTCACGAAAAGGAAATAAACCTCGCATCGTCCTTATCTCCGGAAGAAATGAAGACATTCTCAGACAAAAAGCAGAAGACATCAAGGCTGACGGCTGGCTTGCCAAACCCTTTCGGGCCGATGAGGTTCTCACTCTCGTTGAACGTCTTCTTTCTTAAAGACCACAAAAAAGTTTTTCTCTCCAGAGAAAAACTTTTCTCTTCTCAGATTTCTCAAGAAAACCCCTGTATGGGACCAACGCCTTCACTTGATGTTCTTTTGTTCAGAAAGCCACTGTCTATCCTCATCCGTAGGGTTGACCAGCTTCACACCGGCATGCTCACCCTCGACATAGACAACTTTTGTTTCAAAGGTTTTGCCCCGAAACTCTACCTTTATCACTTCCCCCGCGTGAAGCTTCGTCACCCCTTCAAGCCCGATCCCGTCCTCAGAAATATCATCAATATGGCACTCCTGCCATTTCCCCTTTGCCTCATACCGCCCTGGGATATCAATAATCTCTCTTTCAAATTGCCGTCTATCGATAAACATACCAACCTCCACCATTCTACCTATCGGCTTCTTCTTCCCAGAAATTCAGTTTTTTCTAAAAAAAGAAAAAACTTATCGCCCTTTGTAGTTTCCTTCTCTCAGCATCTTCTCACAAACAAAACAACTCCTCCTTTCTATAGCCTTCTCTTTTTTTTCCGATAGAGTATAACACAGAAAAAAAGGAGATCCTATGTCCCGTTCTCTTTTTACCCAGGTTCTCTGGAATGCCCTTCTTCTTCTTTTTATGATTGCCGGCTGTTCGTCCAGCACCCTCCCCTCTTTCTCTCCCGTGAGAGAAGAGACCCCTCGCCTCAAGGTGCTCCTTTTAGAAAATCTGTCCAGTATTTCCGTGTCTTTTTCAGGAAGTTTTGTCTTCAAGACTGGTTCCTATCAGGAAACAGGCAAAGGCAAGGTCTTTCTCTCCGCGGAAAGCAACAAACTCTCCGTCAATGGTGTCCCTCTCGAAGAAAGCTGCTGTGAATTTCTTGGGGAGAGTTTCCGTCTCCCCCAGGGGAATTACAAAGGGAGTCTTTTGGTACTTCTCACCAATAACCGTCTGATGCTCATCAATGTGATTGACATAGAAACGTACCTCTACAGTGTTGTTCCCTCGGAGATTCCCCCGACCTGGCCCAAAGAGGCCCTCAAAGCCCAGGCCGTGGCTGCACGAACCTACGCCCTCTATGAAATGGTATCCAGTCGACAAAAAAAACTCCCCTTTGATGTCTATGCCGACACACGTTCCCAGGTTTACAAAGGAGAAAGTGCCGAATACAAAGCCACTTCTCTCGCTGTTGATGAAACACGGGGAGAGGTTCTTCGCTATCAGGGAAAAATTATCCCCGCCTATTTCCATGCGGCCAGTGGTGGTTTTACGGAAAATAGTGAGGAGGTTTTTGGGATAGCCTGGCCTTATCTCAGGTCCCTTCCCTCTCCCTATTACAAGGTGTATCCAAACAATGAATGGAAAATCGAAATCCCCCTCTCCGCACTCTCTCAAAAGTTAGGCACCGCCCCCATCAAAAAGGTGGATGTTTTAGAACGTACCCCATCGCAACGTTTGAAAATTGTCCAGTTCACCGATGAGGCGGGGAGAACCATCAAGATCCCGGGTACCAATCTCCGGGCCATGATTGGACCAACCCTCATGAAAAGTACCCGTGCCAACATTCGTGTAGAAGAGGAGAAGCTCGTTATCCATGGGGTGGGATATGGTCATGGGGTAGGACTTGCCCAGTGGGATGCCTACGGGATGGCTCTTGCTGGAAAATCCTACAAGGATATCCTTCTCTATTTTTATAGTGGAACACAGTTAGAAAGACTCTGGTAACTTCCCCCTTTTCTTTGAAAGACTCTTCAGGATTTGCCCCTCCAGCCTATCTGAGGAAGCCCCCACAACTCCTCCCGATGAGTCCAGGCAAGAAAAAACCAGTTGAGTACAAAAGCTATCAAAAGGTATCCATCCCGCCAAATTCCCAATAGCTGGCCGGCAAAAAGATTTGAAAGAAAAAGCACCATCACCACCCAGGCATCCGGTCTCAAAAAAAACCTCACGAAAAAGGTGATTATCCCCCCTACAAGGGGTATGATCCCAACGGTCACGGCTCCCCATACCCCAAGGGTGGCCGCTACTGCCTTTCCCCCTCGAAAACCCAAGAATGGCGAAAAATGATGCCCAAAAACCGGTGAGAGAAGCACCGGGATAAGTCCCCAACCTCTCATTCCCCACAGATGATAGGCTAGCGTAACCGGCAAAGCCCCCTTGCCAACCTCAAGAAAGACCACGAGAACCCCTATCCATTTCCCACCGGCTCGAAACACATTCGTCGCCCCAGGGTTGTGATCCCCGTACTCCCGCACATCTACCCCCAAAACCCATTTCCCCAACCATACGGCAAAGGGAATCGCCCCCACGAAAAACCCCAGTGCTGTCCCCACCACCACCTGCCAGAAATCCACCATATCCCCTCCTTTTGTCCTATGCCTCTTTCAGACGCCATTCATATTCCTTTTCTTTTTCTTCCACCTCTGAAGCCAAGGTATAGTATGCCTCATACCTTTCTTCAAGGGTTCTCTCCACCTGTTTCAGAGACACTCCATACACCCTGATTCGCTCCCCGTCAGAGACCACAGAAGCCTCTAAAAGAAGGGTTGTGAGACGATTTTTTTCCTCTTCCAGTTCAGAGATCTCTTTCTCTAATTGAGTAAGCCTCTGCTGCAAAGGCTTCAAAACCTTCGATTTTTCCTGGACAATCTCCGCCCTTTTCTGGCGATTTGTTTTCTGACTTGTCCCGGAAGAAAACGCTCTTTTTTCCTCAGCCTCCCACTCCCAGCCAATCTTTTCAAGAAAATCATCATACGTCCCCTCAAACACCTGCACCCTTCCCTCATTGAAGATAACAAACTTGGTGGCCAACACACGGAGAAAAGCCTCATTGTGAGTTACCAAAACAATCCCCCCGGGAAACTGGTCTAAAGCCGCAAGCAAGGCATCGGTAGCCTCCATATCTAAGTGGTTGGTTGGCTCATCAAGAAGAAGCAGATTCGAAGGCTTTGCCAAAATCTTTCCAAGAAGCACACGATATCTCTCCCCTCCCGACAAAACCCTGATCGGTTTTTCGGCAAGACTCCCCTCAAAAAGCATAGCCCCTGCAATGGTTCTGGCCTGAGTTCTGTTTCTTTCACCAAGGCTATTCATAATCTCTTCTTCGATGGTATTCTCCGGATGGAGCCTCTCCACCTCTGTCTGCCCAAAGTACTGCACCCTTGCCTGGGGATGGTAGGTGATTTTTCCCCTCCAGGGAGTCTTATACCCTTGGATTACCTCAAGAAGCGTCGTTTTTCCCTGGCCATTTCGGCCCACCACGGCCACACACTCGCCCTTTTCCACACGAAAGGACAGGTTCTCAAAGAGAGGTTTCTCATATCCAAACGAAAGTCCTTCAATCTCAAGCAAAATTTTTGCACTCGTCTCTGCATAAGGAAAATGAAATTCCAATTCTGGAAGCTTCTCAAGTTTTTCCTTGCGTTCTATTTTGGCTAACATTCGCTGTCTCGACTTCGCCTGACTGGCAAGCCTGGCCTTCGCCCGAAAACGGCTGATAAAGAGTTCTATCTGCTGTCTTTTTTTCTCCTCGTGAATTCTCGTTTTTTCGTACACCTCTTCCTCAAGGGCAATCTGATTGTACATCTTCTCCGTCTTGCCTTCCATTTTTCGGATACGCTGACGATGGATATAAAGCGTGTGGGTGATCACCTCATCAAGAAAATCCCTATCATGAGAAATAATCACCAACTCCCCCTTCCAGCCTAAAAGGAGATTTTTCAAAAAACGAATGGAAAGAATATCCAGATAGTTCGTAGGTTCATCTAAAAGCAAAAGATCCGGCTTTGAAATAAGCACACAGGCAAGAGCAAGCCGCATCTGATACCCGCTGGAAAGGACCAACGGAGAGAGCCCTACCATCTCATGAGTGAAGCCAAGTCCATGGAGAAGTTTCTCAGCCTCATAGGCAGGCTTCTCTTCCCCGGGAATATGCTGTCTCACCTCATCAAGAACGGTTTTCTCTCTCCAGACAAGGTGCTGTTTGAGATACCCCACCCTGTAATCCCTGGGGAATACAATTCGTCCCTCATCCACCTCTTCCTCTCCTGAAAGAAGACGAAGAAGGGTGGTTTTCCCGCTTCCATTTCTCCCGCAGAGCCCTATCCTCTCCCGGGGGTGAATGGTAAAAGACGCCTCTGAAAAAAGCTTTTGTCCTCCATACGATTTGGCAATATTCTCTACCGCAATCATCCGTTTCTATCCCCACTCCTTTCTTGCACCCCTTGCAGGGGTGGGTTCTTATCCTTCCTGGATCAGGGGCTACACCCCTGAAACCCCGTTTTTTCTGTTGACAAGGGTTTATTTGTCTTTTTTCATCCAAAAAATAGGCTTGTTTATTATAGAAAGGAATATTTTTATACTGCTTTGTGCTTTTTTATTACTTTCTTGAGGCCATTGCACATCGCAATGGCCTCTTCTCTTGAAAAAAGGCTGTCCCTTCTCCTCTTTCTGTCCATATCCAGACTATCAAAAAACGAGAAGAGACAGCCACTAAAAAATCAAAATAAGAACTTATCCCATCAACCCTGTCATAAGGATAGCTGCCACAAGGGCAAGAATAGCATAGAACTCAGGAAGAGCCGCCATCACAAGACCGGGCACAAGGGTGTTATGGCCTGATCCAATAGCCGCCGCACTGGAGGCACAGACCTTTCCCTGATAAATAGCCGACACAAGACCAGCAAGTCCCACCATAATCCCGGCCCCAAGCATCACCGCACCCTGCAAAAGGGTAAGTTCAGGCTTCATATAACTCTGATAGAAGAAGAAACTCACAAACCCATAAATACCCTGGGTTGAGGGAAGCACCGAAGCCACCAGAAGCGTACCAAAGGCATCCGGACGCTTCTTGAGAGCCCCAATAGCCGTACTTCCACTGATCACCAGCCCCATAGCTGAACCCACACCGGGCATACCCACCATAAGTCCAAGCCCAATACCGCCTAAAATCAAAGCCAATGCGTTTTCCATAGTCTACTCCTTTTGCATATATTCTCTATGTCGAAACGGTTCATACCGTCTCCCACCACCCTGATAGTCCATGGTCTTGAAAAACTCAAGAAAGGTCAATCGTAGTGGATGAACAAAAGCGCCTAAAAGAGCAAGCGCTAAATTCAGTCCATGCCCTATCACCAGAATCAGACCCATTCCCACCCAGTTGAGAATCCCCGGGTTATCCCCCCGTGCCATCAGAGCAATCTGGTTGAAGGCACTCCCGAGCATCCCCCCGGAAAGACCAAGGGCAAAGAGTCGAATATACGAAAGAATATCCCCCGGAAGACCTGTAACCGTCCCATACAACTCCCATAGTCCAAGAAGAGGTCGCACCCAGAGTTTATTCTGGGGATTATTGAAAAGAAGGATAAGTCCAACACCAATCACCGCCATCACACTCCCCACCATGACGGCATTGGGTATAGCTTCCACCCACGCCCTCACAGCAAATGGCCCGATAGAAAATCCCGCCGGAGAAAGCGCCGCAATCATGGCTATGAGTACACCCCCCATCAAGAGAAGCGTTCCCAACGGATGAAGGGCATACACTACCCCATCCATACGGATCTTGTTTATGATCTTCACTATCAAACCGATAGACAACTGAAGAACTCCTAACATCAAAGAAAAGGCCATGGCATCATTGATATTAGCAAAAAAAACCGTCCCTTTCCATTCGCCGGGCAGAATACCGGTGAGCTGCACCCCAAAGAAGCTATTGAGTACCCATCCAGCCACAATAGTCATCACACTAAACACCACTCCAAGCCAGGCAAGTCTTCTGGCCGATCCCTTCGTGAGAAACACAAGCGCAAGGGTAATAAGAAGCATAATAGCCCCATACCCCACATCCGCCATACAGAGCCCAAAAAAGAGCGCAAAAAACGGGGCCACTAACGGCGTAGGATCAATCTCATAATACGAAGGCACACTATGAAGGGTGAGAATAGGTTCAAAAAGACGACTGAAAGGGTTATTTCTGAGAAGCACCGGCACATTCTCTCCCGGTTTTGGATCTTCAATGAGATAGACTATGGTATAAGACTGAAGAAGCGCCTCAATCTTTGGCCGTTTCTTTTTTGGAAACCATCCCTGCAGGAAACGCACTGTTCCCTCAGCCTCCGGGAGAGCTGATACCTCAGCCAGCCTGTAGGCCAACCTATCCTCAATGAGGAGTTTTTCCCTCTCTAAAAGATCCATCATCGGGACAAGGTGTTCCAGTTCAAGGAACCACTCAGAAAGCGTCGCCTCTCTGATGGCAATCTCCTTTTCTAAGGCCTCCATAGAAATCGGGCGATACGCCACCTCATAGGGTTTGAGCGCCTCAATCTCCTCCCCCATTGGGGTAATAGCCACAAAATACACCGTTTTCCCCACCTGGTTGATCTTCTCTACAGGGAGGTCGGTGGCAAGCCTCTTGTAGGCTGACTCAAGGGCCATATAAAAGCGAATAGAAAGCCCAAGAGATTCAAGTTTGGCTTTGTCTTCTGAACCAAACTCTCCCCACACAGAAATCTCTTTGAGCGTCCTTTCCATACTCTGAATCTCTGCCTGAAGCTGCTGGATGGCATTTTGCTTTTCTACCACCCAACGAGCAACCTCAAGGGGAACATCCTGAATAACCTCTTTCTGAAGCTTTTTCTCCTCTTTGACATACCCTTTCAAAATCCGCAGGGCATCATCAAGAAGTTTCTTCTCCGCCTCAAGACGCTTGATCTCCTCATCATCTGTGGTCATGGTTTCAATATGCACAAGCCCAAGGTTTTGCAAATCCTGAAGGAGTTTCTCCATTTCCTGATGGTAAATGAAACAGGAGAGTTTCTGCATTTTCTCAATCATGCTATCCCTCCCCACCCTCAATCACCTTCTGCTTGGTGATCTTTTGTGCTGATTTCTCAAGGTTATCCACATCCTCAAGAAATCTCTTGATCTTTCGGATGGCCTCTTCGTACGCAGGAATCTGCACCTTCTCGTAGAGATTGACCTTCTGGGTGGTTTTCCTTCTCGCATAATCCAGGATGGCCATCTTTCTCTCAAGGATCTTGAGCCTTGAGAGAATCCTCGCTATTTTTTCCAGTTGCTGAATACCCTCGGTATACCACATAGGGGTATGAAAAAGCGAATAGGCCCCCACCTTCATCTTCACATCAGAAAAATCAGGGGTCTTCACTCCCGCAATCTTCTGGGTAGTAATCACCACCTCCTCAAGAAACACAAGCCCCTCGGGAAACTCCGCCCAGAGGCGGATGTTTCCCTCCATCTCCTTGAGATAACGATCAAACTCCTCTGCAATTTTATCCCTCTCCTCCTTGAGCCTTTTTACTGTGAGACGAAGAGCTGTCTCCTTACTCTTCAAGGTAGGGAGGGCATTCTGGCGTATCTTGATCTGTTTTTGCATGGCCTGCATGGCCAGTTTGTTAAACTGATACTTGATCGCCATACCTTACTGTCCTTTCCAGTACTTGTCCATGAGTTCTTTTTTGATACCCACTTCATTGCGGTTAAAGTACTTGGCAAAGAGTTCCCAGGCTGTATCAAGCATCTCATCCACGGCTATATTCACATCAATAGCGAGAAGCTTCTCTGAATACTCACGGGCAAACTGAATACAGCGTTCATCATAGTCAGTCAGGTCAAACCCATTATCCCGCTTGGTTTTGGCATTGGCAGCGTCGGCATAGAGACGAACCGCCGCATTCATCACCTGGGGATGATCTTCCCTGGTCTTCTTTCCAATCACGAGCTGCTTGAGACGAGAGAGCGAACGGAAGGGATCCACAATCACCTTGTTAATATCACTATCCTTGCGAAGGAAAAGCTGCCCCTCGGTAATATACCCCGTATTGTCAGGAATAGCATGGGTAATATCCCCACCAGAAAGAGTCGTTACCGCAATAATCGTAATCGAACCGCCAGATGGGAACTGGACGGCCTTTTCATAAATCTTGGCAAGG
Organism: Brevinematales bacterium; assembly: GCA_013177995.1. Classification (GTDB taxonomy): domain Bacteria; phylum Spirochaetota; class Brevinematia; order Brevinematales; family Thermospiraceae; genus Thermospira. The sequence continues at coordinate 67,748 of JABLXN010000016.1, forward strand.
TCTGAGTAGAGGGAACCTGGCATAGAGTCCTTGGAAGGAATCTGATCCATCTTGTTTGACACAATAGCCAAGGCATCCGCATACAGCGTCATATCAGTGAGAAGCACTAGTACTTTTTCGTTCTTGTCAACAGCAAAATACTCCGCCGCCGTGAGAGCCATATCAGGAATCAGAAGCCTCTCTACAGGTGGATCCTCTGTGGTATTCACAAAAGAAACAATCTTACTGAGAGCCCCAGCGTTATCAAAAAGATGCTTGAAATAGAGATAGTCATCATTGGAAAGCCCCATGCCCCCAAGAATAATCTTGTCTGCACGGGCACGAAGGGCCACATTGGCCATCACCATATTGTATGGCTGATCCGCATCAGCAAAGAAAGGAATCTTCTGCCCGGTCACTAACGTATTATTCAGGTCAATACCCGCAATACCTGTAGCGATGAGTTCCGATGGCTGTTTACGACGAACAGGGTTTACCGACGGAGAACCAATCTCCCTTTCCTCACCCTCAATTTCCGGTCCCCCGTCAATAGGCTGTCCATACGCATTGAAAAAGCGCCCGGCAAGTTGATCAGAAACCTTGAGTTTCGGGGGAGCCCCTGTGAAAACCACTTCGGCATTGGTACCAATCCCTGCTGTCCCCTGGAAAACCTGAAGGGTGACCTCATTACCCTGGATCTTCACCACCTGAGCAGGCCGCCCATTCACATAAGCAAGCTCCTCATAACTCACCCCCTCAGCAATCAGAGAACAGGTTGCCTTGGTAATCTTGGTTATCTTTGTATAAATCTTTTGAAATGCCTGGCCACTCATGCGTTTTTCCTCCTTTCTGCTATGGCTTCACGGAGTTCCTTCTCATACTGGAGAAACTTCTCCTGTTTGAAGGGACTGTAGTTCATCTGTTTCATGATATTGATGAGCCGCTTGAAATACTGCCCTACCTCTTCAAAAGACGAAAATTCAAACTCACTTTCTAAAATCTCTGTCACTAAATCAAGCATGTATTTCTGTCTTTCTAAAGGCGTAATGGCATCAATCTCATCAAACGCATCCTGCTGATAAAGCACAAAGTCAATGGTCTCCGATTTCCAGTAGGTGACATGATAATCAATAGGCACTCCATCATCACCAAGAATGGTAATCTGGTCATACGCCTCTTTTCCCCTGAGTGTCCAGTTGCGGGCGTTGTACACTTTCTCCACCCAGTCAGAACCAAGTCGCTTATTGAGATACTCCTGAATCTCTGGATATTCAAGGTATTTTGAATAACTATCGATAGGATCAATGGCTGGATAACGCTTGGAATCTGCTCTTGCCTGAGCAAGGGCATAAAAACAGCGAGCCGCCTTCTTGGTAGCCTCTGTCACCGGTTCTTTCAAATTTCCACCCGCTGGAGATACAGTGCCGATAAAAGTCACCGATCCCGTCTGTCCATTGTTGAGATAGACAATACCCGCACGGGAGTAAAAGTTGGAGATCACCGCAGGCAAATCCATGGGGAAGGCATCCGGCCCAGGAAGTTCCTCCAGTCGGTTGGACATCTCTCGAAGAGCCTGAGCCCATCTCGATGTCGAGTCGGCCAAAAGAAGCACCCGAAGTCCCATATTTCGATAGTACTCTGCAATGGTCATCGCCGTATACACCGAAGCCTCACGAGCAGCTACCGGCATGTTTGACGTATTACAGATGATGGTGGTTCTTTCCATGAGTTTTCGACCTGTACGTGGATCGATGAGTTCAGGAAACTCAGTGAAAATTTCCACCACCTCATTGGCACGTTCTCCACAAGCCGCAATGAGAATCAAATCCGCCTCAGCATTTTTCGAGATAGCATGCTGCAACACCGTTTTTCCACACCCGAAAGGTCCAGGAATAAATCCCGTTCCCCCTTCTGCCATGGGATTGAAGGTATCAATGATACGAATACCTGTTTCCATCACCTTGAAGGGCCTGGGCTTCTCACGATAACAGCGAATCTCTTTTTTGACAGGCCATCGCTGCACCATGGTGACTTCCTCGGTTACCCCATCCTCATTCTCAAGTACAGCGACAACATCCTTCACCCTGTAGGAACCAGCAGACACAATGGACTTCACTCGCCATTTGCCCTCCAGCTTGAAAGGCACCATAATCTTGTGGTCAATCCAGTTTTCCTTCACAGAACCAAGCCAGTCTCCGGCCTGAACACTGTCCCCTGCCTTCACAAGGGGCTTGAAATCATACTTGGCCTCATAATCAAGGGGCTCGGTATACTCCCCTCGACGCAAGAAAATCCCCTGTTTCTTGTCAAGATCATTCTGAAGACCATCAAAGTTCTTGGAGAGAAGCCCGGGCCCGAGTTCCACCTCAAGCATATGGCCTGTAAATTCCACCTCCGTCCCCACCTTGAGCCCACGGGTGGATTCAAAAACCTGAACATAAGCTATATTTCCGGTTATCTTGATCACCTCACTCATCAAACGGGCATCCGGCATCGCGATAAAGGCAATCTCATTCTGCCCAACAGGACCATCCACTTCAACCGCAACTAAGTTGGCGATAATGCCTTTTACTTTTCCCTTGACCATTATTTCCTCCCTTGGCGGATGTCGAATTCATGTGAAAATACTATCTTGGATTCAATAGAATGAATAAGAGACTGGAGTTTTTTCTTGCCCTCTTCTGTCACCAGTGAAAGCCAGCGTGTCACCATAGCAAGTCTCAGCACATAACTATATACCTCATGAGCAGAAAAAGGTTCAAGCATCACCCTTTCCTCAAGCCATTTCCACCGTACCTCATCAAAGAGAAGTTCCATTTCTAAGAGTCGTCCACTCTCATACATCTGGGCTGCCTTCTCGATAAACTCAAACTCTCCACCCACCCCAAAATCCGGAGAAGAGCTTCGACGCATGAGATCTGAAAACTCCCCCACAGGTAACATAGCTCTCTCCATGGGCCGATGATAGCGTCTGGCCACAAGACCGGCCTTGATATTGCGAAGATGCGCCTCGCGCTCATAGTACTCTCTGACAAAGACGTCAGAGAAATCATCAAGGTGCTCATATAAAAGCACCGTCAATTCCTCTTCAGGCAAAAGGTCGGGATAGATCCGTCTCTCACTCTGATAGGCAAACCAGTATTCCGCTAAGAAAGGAAGAAAACTCTCACTATCCTTCATGTTCTCTTCAAACTCTTCCTGGGTATAATACGCGGGGTACTGATACACAAAATCCGGCTTGCCATAGTTCACCGCATTGGCAATATCATTGAAAAGAAAAAGAGACCTGAGTCCCTCAAAATCCTTCTCGGTCATCTCTTCGGCACAGAGATTCCACACTTCCTCAAGCGTATTCCCAACCTTCTCGGCCTCAAGAGAGATATCATAGAGACTGGAAAGCAGGTAGTAATACTGCACTACTTTCCTCCAAAGAGCATCTCTTTTGCCTGTGGCTTCAAAAACGACTGGAAGAACTCAGCAAAATCCTTCTCTGTAAACGAGAGAACAAACGATCCATCTTTGGGGACAATCCTGAATCCTCCCTCCATCCTCGATTCAAACTGGATATCAAGCCCCTTTTCAAGAAGAGCGGCCGCCTTTGCCTTGAACCAGGCAAGGAGTTTTTCTTTGTGTTTTTCCGGGAGAACCACAGTGATATCAAATCGCCCCTCTTCGTTTGACCAGTGCCTGGCTAACGTAAGAATCACCTCTCCCACCACGTTCTCATCAGAGAGGGTTTCTTTCAGCGAAGGCTTTATCACCGACTCCACCACAAGACGGGTTATCTCCTGCCTGAGGCTTGCCATAGCCTGTTCAGAAGCCATCTTTACCTCAGAAAGGGTGCGTTGTCTGAGCTGTTCTGCTTCCTGCTCAGCCTTTTTTATCATCTGTTCGGCATCCTTTTTTGCCTTCTCGAGGATTTTGTTTGCTTCCTCTTCTGCCTTCCGGATAATCATCTGGCCCTCTTTCTGGGCTTTCTCAAGACCCTCGGCATAAATCTTCTGGGTAAGTTCTTTAAGCTTTCCTTCCATAGAGGCTATCCTCCCGGATTTTCTTTATGAAGTATTATACCTCTTTTTGAGCTTTTTGTCTATATTTTGAAAAGATTTTCTGAGGAACGGTGCAATAAATTTTTTTATGTGAAAGAAGACCTGCGCAAATTCAGGGTGTAACCTCAAAAATTCCATCTTTTTTTCACAAAAAAGGCCCACTGGATACCCAGTGGGCCTTCGAGGCATGATTATTTAGTCTTTGGAGGAGTTGTGGGTTTTGGTTGCGTATTGGTATTGGTTGTAGGAGGTGGAGTTGTCGGTGGCACAGGAGCCGCATTGGTTTGGGTATTGGTTTGTTTCTGTTTCTTGAGTTCTTCAATCCGAAGTTCCTCCTGTCGCTTCTGGACCTCTTCCTCAAGCTGTCTGGCCTTGATCTCCTCTTCTCGATACGCAAAAGCACTGTTGGGAAGAAGATACTGATAATTCAGGCTCACACTTGGCTCAAGTTTTCCCATATTGACCCCCCACTGAAGGGAAGAATCCAGCGTCACCTGATGGCTGTAATTGAAAACATACGTGAAACCAAGCCCAAAGGTGAAATTAAGCACACCGGTCAATTTGGCTACGAAAAGATCTATCTCATCTCCAACCTTCCGAGGTTCAAAGATCATCCCCGCACGAACAGCAAGCATCTCTCCCTTATAAAGACTCGTGGGGAAAAGATCACCCGCCGTCAGTTGCCAAAATTCATATCCCACATGCCAGGAAGAATCCGCCTGGCGGTTGTCATTTGTTTCCTTGTTCCATTCACGACCATAGGAGACATATCCAACACCAAGTTTGGCTTTTTTCATGAAAAAAAGATTTCCCATCTCCATATTGGCCCCTATACGGAGTTCCGATGGAAGCACATCCTGCCCATCAGGGAGGATAGAGACATTGGGGGAAATAAGGTTTTTGTACACAAGACCCAAACGAATCGTTTCACTGAAGTCATAAGTTACCCCCACGTCCATACCAAATCCCAAACGACCCATAGCCCCTTTCAGTTCAGGGTTGGCTGTGGTATCCTCGAAACCACCCACCCCGATATCATACAAACTCAGTTTCGTTCCCACAGAGATTTTGGCTCCACGAGAAAGTACGTCATTGAGATCCTTCGCATAGACAAGACTATACACTCCCTCATGGTAATACTCCACCGTATTGTCAGAAAGACCATCCGGACCTATCAGACTCAATCGATGGAAAGAGAGTCCTATGGCTCCACGCTTCGTAAAGAAATTATCCACAGGAATGGTAAAACGGTTCCAGAAGGGGGCTACCAGACTCACATCGATCACATTGATCATCGATTTATCATCAAATCCCGCATAGGGCGTATTCCAGCCTGTGTAAAGCTGAATACTTCTGGCCATACTGATCGTCGCAGGATTATAATGCATGGTATTCACCCCATCAAAATCGCCAAAGATAGCATTTCCCATTCCCTTACTTCGCATGGTCCAGCCAATATCCTCAAAACTTCCAAACATCGTTGATGCCACTATCATCAGACTCACAAAAAAGGAGATGTATCTCATAGTATCCTCCTGCATTCTCTCTTTACAGTATCGGCGAGCTCGTTTTATATCTTCATTTTTTTGCAAAAATCCCGCCGCATCTGTATAGTATACACATCTTCACTTTCTTCACTATAATATACCATAAACGGGGCAAAAAAATGAAATCTTTTCGAAAAATCTTTTGGTTTTTGTTTATCTTTTTAGTGGCCTGTGAACAAAAAAACCCTTCTCGTTCGTTCTCTTTCTCCGTGAGTTGGGAATGGCAGGCCCCTCAAAATGCCTTTATTCAAGATGCCCATGCCATAGGAGAGTTTGTCTTTCTCACCCTCAATACCGGAGAAATCGCCTTTTTCCCCATTGAGCGCCCAAATGAAATTACACTCCTCCCCTTTTCAGAAAGCGGGCTTATTTCCCTTCTCTGGCTCTCTGCCAACACCAATGAAGCCCAGGGTATCGCCTGGACAACCACAGGAAATAGCCAGAGCCTTGTATGGTTTTCTCTTGGCCTCTCCTTCTCAAACACCAATACCCCTTCTATTATCACCCAGGCCTCTCTTACCTACAACCAGATATACGGCATGGCAAAAATCTCGAATGTCCTTTTCTGGGCCGCCGATGGACTTTTCTTTTCCCAGGACGCAAGCTCATCGTTTCTTCCCAACTCTCCCCAATCCCTCCCATTCCCTTATCCCTTTCGTATCTGGAGCATAGCCCAATACCAGTCCATGCTCTACATCGCTCAGGGAGACAAAGGGCTTACCCTCATAGACCAGAAACGAAAAAGGATAACCAACTACTCCTGGATCATCGGTTCCATCAGATCCCTCTCTGTTCTCCCCCAGGAAAAAAGGCTTATCCTCGCTGATAGGATTAACGGCGTAAGAGCCTATGATATTCACTCCCCCTGGACCCCCTCTTTTCTTGCGGTGTATGAAGCGTTAGGAAACACGATGGATATCGCCCTCACCCCGGCGGGAATATGGCTTGCGGATCAATACAACGGGATCTCTCTTCTCAAACTCCAGGATAACATCTTTGTTCTTCTCACCAACATTCAGGGAAGAGTCGTTTCCCATGTTATCCCTCTTCACAACGGCGAAAAACTCCTCTTCTGGCACCAGGATAGGGTTCTTCTCACCACCGTGAACGTGCCCTGAGACGACGCTTTGGTCCAAGAAGGACCCAGAGCAGTCCCATCCCCATCCCCCCTACATGGGCAAGATAGGCCACGCCACCGGAGAACTCAATATTTCCCACCATGAGAAGAGAATTGAGAAGTTGGATCACGGCCCACATAAAGATATAGAAAAAGGCCGGAATTCGAACAGGCACCAAGAAAAACCCAAAAAACACAAGCGTCACCACATTCTTGGTCGGAAAGAAAAACATATAGACTATCACCACCGCTGAAATGGCGGCACTTGCCCCCACCATGGGAATAGTGGAACTCCCCAAAAAGGCTCCCTGAACAAGCGCCCCAACCACCGCCGAAAGAAGATAAAACACTAAATACGAAAAATGCCCGATTCTATCTTCTACATTATCCCCAAAGATATAGAGAAAAAGCATATTCCCCAAAAGATGAAGCCACCCTCCATGAAGAAAGGCATAACTAACCAGCCGATAGGCATGAGCCATTGGATCCGCCCAGAATAGTCCGGCCACAAAGGCATACTCCCTCATCCAGGCTTCATACAGAGCAGGATGAAAAAAACCATACACAAAAATCCCAATATTCAAAAGAAGCAACACCGTATTTACCACAGGAAAAGAATACCTCGGATTTTCATCACCAATTGGTATCATACGATCCTACCTGAAAAAGAGTTTGCTGGGATTTTCTTTGATCTTTTTACTGAACTCCTCAAGGTTCTTGATGGTATTTTCAAGCGATGTTTTCATCTCTTTGTCTTTCAAGAGCGCAATAATGCTATTTTTATCCGAAGCGATACGATTGAGTTCCTGGGAGAGCTTGCGAAGTTCCTCTGCGGTTGTCTGAATATCCCTGATAGCCGTGGCCACCTGCTTCTCATCCACCGCCTCAATACGTTTGTTGAGCTGGGCTGAAGCTACCTCCAGATTGAGAATGATGGTATTCACATGCTTGATCATATCCTCAGAGAAACGAAGAGCTTTGCTGAGATTGGCCATACTTGAACGAATATCGGCGCTATTGTCCTTGACAAGGGCATTCAATCCTGCAATGAGTTCAGCCGTATTCTCAAAGGTGGCCTTCACCTGATAAAGGGTATCCACATTCTCACCCGATACAAGAGTCTGAAGCCCGACACCTGCTACTTCGAGTACCCGTGAAAATCCCATAGGGGTCACCCCTAAGATTTCCTCATTGTTGGTATAGAAATCTGTCGTCGCTGGGTTATAATGAGAAATATTGATGTATTTCTGCCCAACTAAACTCGTGGAATAGATATTGAATTCAGCCCCACGGTTGATCTTGAATTTTTTCTGGATATAGACCGTAACCACTAACTTTCCCTCTTTGAGATCAATCCTATCCACATACCCAATCGATGGCCCACCAGCAATCTTGACCTTTGCCCCAACCTGAAGATTGTCTAAAAAGGTATAGACAAGGTGAAGCTTGTACGCCCCACCAAGGATGGCGTTATACTTTCCTGCAAAAATGATAAACCCCACAATGAGAACAATGCCCAAAAATCCAAATACCCCTACATAAAGGGCTTTCTTTTTCAGCTGTTTTTCCATACCTCACCTCCGGCCTGCGGCGATGTTTTTATCGCCTGAAGTTGTTTCTGATACTCTTCAGTAATTGGCCCCTGGGATCTCCCCTCCACAAACTGTTTCACATAGGGATTTGTCGTTTGTTTGAGTTCTTCGGGAGTCCCCTCAAAAAGAAGTTTCCCCTTATAAAGCATCCCGATTCTATCCCCCACAAAAAGGGCACTCTTGATATCATGGGTAACCACCACAAAGGTAATCTGAAGTTTTTTCTTCAAATCCACCATGAGATCATTGATGGTCGCCGTCGTCACAGGATCAAGCCCCGTTGTTGGTTCATCAAAGAGCACAATCTCCGGTTCAGCTACAATGGCTCTGGCCAAAGCTACACGCTTCATCATCCCTCCCGAGAGAGATGCAATCGCAAAATCCTCAATCCCCGGAAGCTCCACAAGTTCTAAGGCCCGTCTCATCCGCAAGAGTTTCTCCTCCTGGCTCATCGTTGGTCTCAGATGATCAAGGGCGAAGAGAATATTCTCCCCCACGGTAAGAGAATCAAAAAGGGCTCCTCCCTGAAAAAGCATCCCGAACCGACAACGAAGAGAAGAAAGCACCTCAGAATTATCATAATCAAGCCGTATCCCATCAATATAAATCTCCCCACTATCCGGTCTCATCAACCCAATCAGGTGCTTCAGAAGCACACTCTTGCCCACCCCACTCTGTCCGATGAGAACAAAGGTCTCTCCTTGAGCAATAGAAAGCGACACCCCATCCAGCACCTTCTTTTTGTTGAGCGTTTTGTGAAGGTCATAGACTTCAATAATAGCCGCCATCAGAATATCCCTCCACTCACAATCATAAAAAGGGTGCCCAGTACATAATCTAAAAAGATCACCATCACACTACTCGTCACCACTGATCGGATGGTGGCGTTTCCCACACCGGCTGCCCCTCCGCCGGCCCGAAAGCCCTCAAAGGTACTCACAAGGAGAATAAATCCCCCAATAAACAGCATTTTGAAAAGAGATTCAAAAATATAGGAGATCTTCAGAGGAATCTGAGCCCATTCAATATATACAGCCGTCTGAACCCCATGAACCCCTGATATCATCATCCATCCCCCAACAAGGGAAAAGACAATAGAGATCAGCCCCAATACCGGGAGAGAAATCATACCAGCAAGTACCCTTGGAACCACAAGATACTCAATCGGGTCCACCCCCATCGTTTCAAGGGCATCGATCTGCTCTGTTACCCTCATTGTCCCAAGGTGAGCTGTTACCGAAGAACACACCCGGCTCACCACAATAAGCGCCGTAAGCACAGGACCCAGTTCCTTCACCAGAGCCACAGACAATCCCCCGCTCAGGTACTGAGCTGTCCCCATGATGATACTTTCAAGGGCATTCCCAAGCGAAAGCCCCATAATAAGCCCAGAAAAAAGCCCCGTAAGAATCACCACAGGAATAGACTCAAAGCCCACCATGTAGACCTGTCTGAGAAGCTCCTGCCACTGCTGCATACCACGCCAGAAGCGTTTCACCACCGCAAGCAAAAAGAGAAAAAACTCCCCTATCTCATGAAAAAAAAGAATCACTTTCTCCTTAAAATTCACGATCTCCTCCCCCATGTCTCTCCGGAGAAGACACGAACCCCTTTTCTAACTCTTCAAATCGAGTGGTTTCTCCAAAGAAGGCAAGCTCCACAGAACCTACCGCTCCATTTCTCTGCTTGGCAATAATCACCTCAACAATGTTTTTCTTTTCCGTATTGGGCTTGTAATACTCCTCACGATAGAGAAACATCACAAGATCCGCATCCTGTTCAATGGCACCTGAATCACGCAGATCCGAGAGAATAGGCCTGTGATCCTCTCGCTGATCCACCGCACGAGAAAGCTGAGAAAGCACCATCACCGGAATATCAAGTTCCTTGGCCAGGGCCTTGAGATTACGAGAAATATATGACAACTCCTGCACCCGGTTACTCACAATCGAATCCGACGTCCTGATCAGCTGAATATGGTCAATGATAATCAGCCCTAAATTCGGATAACGAGACTTTGCCCTTCTTGCCTTGGACCTCAGTTCATTGAGAGAAATAGCCGGCGTGTCGTCTAACAAAATATTCTTACGAGAGAGAGAACCGGCCGTATCGACCAGTTGATCCATCTCCTCCTTGGAAATCTTGGCCGAGCGTATTTTGTGGAGCGGTATCCTGGAAGCACAGGAAATAGCACGAAAGGCTAACTCAAGATTACTCATTTCAAGCGAAAAGATCATCACCGCTACATCAGGGTGAACCTCGGTGAGACGAAGGGCAATATTGAGGGCAAAAGCCGTCTTCCCCATAGAAGGGCGGGCAGCAAGGACAATCATATCCTGTTTCTGAAGTCCTAAAATCTTCTCATCAAGATCATGATACCCGCTTGAATACCCGGAAAAAACCACCTCCCCCCTTTTGTGAAGTTCAACCGTACTCACTCCCCTCATGAGAACATCTTTGATATGCACAAAATCCGTTCTCAAACGACGATTCGTCACATCAAAGATGCTTTTCTCCGCCTCATTACAGATCTCCTCAATAGCACGCTGAGACTCATAACATGTCTGAATAATCCCTTCCGATGCCCTGATAAGGGCCCGAAGAAGCGATTTCTCAAGAAGGATATTCTTATAAGCTGTAAAATGAGAAACGATAACAGGGGCATCCTGAATCTGGGCAAGATAGGAGATCCCTCCCGCCCTTTCCAGAAGCTTCTTTTTCTCCAACCACTCTGAAACGGTGACAGGGTCCACCCCCTGCCCATGATCTGCCATATCCACAATCGCACGGAAAATAAGACGATGACGTTCGTCAAAAAAATCGTCCTCCTGAACATCCCCTATTTCGCTCAAAACCCTGGGGGTTTTGAGTAAAACCCCCAGGAGAGCCTTTTCTGCTTCAGAACTGTATGGTGGCAGTCGCTTGAGTAACTCTTCTCCTGCCATACCAATCCTATGCTGGTTTCACCACAAGCTTGATTTCTGCAGTGACACCCTCATCAAGACGCACGCGAACCGTATGCTCACCAATGGTCTTGATGTGTTCGTTCACAATCTTTCTCTTTTCGATAGTATAGCCCTTTTCAGAAAGCAAGGTGGCCACATCAGCATTGGTGATAGAACCAAAGAGACGATTCCCTTCTCCTACACGAGCCGATATTTCCAGCACTTCTTTCTCCAACGCCTCTTTGAGCTGCATGGCATTCTCATACTGCTGCTTTGCCTTCTCTGCAAGCTTGGCTGCCAATCTCTGAAAATGATGTTCCTGTTCTTTTGTGGCTAACACGGCAAGCTTTTTGGGGATCAGATAATTTCTCCCATAGCCATCTCGAACTTCTTTTATCTCTCCTGCCTTGCCAAGCCCAATCACATTTTCCAGCAAAATCACACGCATAGAAGTCCTCCTTATCGTGTTTCTTTTTTTTCTACAAAAAAATCACTCATCAGTCCTACACCAGCAAACACCCACACCCCAACCAGAAACTCCTCCCCTAACCAGAGTAGAAGCACCATCACCAAGGCCACAACCATCCAGAAGGGCAGACGTCTTCCTATGTGGGTATGAACCACCATGACCCCTCTCCACACAAAAAAGGAAAGGAGCACCATCCATGGCCCGGCCAGTAAACGCCCTATCCATAGCCTCTCTCTGGTCCCGATCAGCATAAGTCCAGAAAGCCCACCAAACACCATGACTTCTCTCAGAAGAGGCCTCCGGACCAAACGGTACCAGAGAGTGAAAGGGTATTTCCCATATACTCTATACATCCCCCATAGCATGTGAGCTACCAGATAGCCCGCATACCAGGGGCGAAAAAACACCACAATATTTACCACCTCCGGCGAAAGAGACGCCTTCTCAGCTAACGACCATAGCCACGGCCTGAGAAAAAACCACACCCTCTCCTCCGTAAACGCATACCAGACCATCAAAAGAAGAGAGAGTCCAAACACCATCCCTATTCGCCATTTCGGAGGGCTGTACACCAGAAGTGCGGCCACACCACACCCCACAAGCCCAGCAGGCCACCCCCCTAAAAACCAACCACCAACTCCCACTACCCCCACGATACTTATGCGACCAACGGGGGTAGTAAGCACCTTTCCCAGAATCACTATCCCCTCATGCACTCCCCACCCTACAAGGGCAAGAAGCACAAGGAAAAGCCGAAACTCGCCTTCCACTTACCGTGCCAAAAATGGCAACAGCGCAAGAATACGGGCCTTCTTGATCTCACCGGCCAAGATACGCTGGTGTTTTGCACAGGTACCGGTGATACGCCGGGGAACAATCTTTCCACTGGGCATGATATACCGACGGAGAAGTTCCACGTTCTTGTAGTTTACTTCCTCCATCTTGATCTGGCCCGTACAGAAACGGCATACCTTCTTGGAGTAGAAGAATCTCTTCTTGTCTCTTTCAGAAGCGGCCTTTTCAGCTACTTCCTCAGCAGGCAATTCTTCTTTTTCCTTCTCCACATCTTCTGGAACCACAACATCCATCTTGATATCGGTTTCTTTATCCATCATACATCTCTCCTTCTGTTAGGTTTTTAGAACCCTAAAATCCAGGGTCTTCAGGATTGACCGGATTGGTATCAATATCCGTATTGTCGTAGTAAAAACTCGCCTCATCACCTGCATCAAAAGAAGTAGCATCTCCCTTTGCTTCAGCAGGTTTTCCGGATCCACCGGGAGAACCCAGAAATTCCACTCTATCAGCGACAACCTCAATCACACTTCGAGCAGAACCATCCTGGGCCTTCCAGGAACGCTGATCCAGCCTCCCATCCACAGCCACCATCTTTCCTTTGGAAAGATACTGCTTGCAGGTTTCAGCTGTTTTGCCCCATACTACAATAGGGATAAAGGAGACACTATCACCCCCATCATTACGGGGTTTACCACCGACAGCGAGGGTAAAACGAGCCACGGCGGTATTCGTAGGGGTGTACTTGATCTCAGGATCCCGTGCCAATCGACCGACAAGCACGACACGATTGATATCCCACGCCATATTACTTCACCAATACCATATGGCGGATAACATCCTCATCATACCGAACCAGTTTCTCAAAAGCCTCTACCTGAGCAGGGTCCATTTCCACTTCCATGAAATAGTAGAAAGCCTTAGGGAATTTCTGGCGATTCTTGTGAATCACATACGCAAGCTCACGCACACCCATATTGGAATCACCAATCAACACCCCATTGAACCGCTTCAGGTAGTCCTTGAGTCTGGACTGAGCCTGAACAGAAGCCTCTCCTTCTTTGAGAAGAAAGGCCATTTCATACTTCCGCATTCTTTCCTCCTTGTGGTCATAATCGCCCGTCCCTCTCGGTTTCCTACCCTCAGAGAAACCCGAAAAAGAGACAGGAAGGATGGAATATTGTAAAGAAGACTTTAGTTTTTGTCAAATCAAGGGGAGAGAGTCTTCCATCCCCACTGAACCCCATCCCAGCTAAAGACCATAAGGGCACTTCGCTTTTCCGCGGGGAGAAGACAGAGAAACACCCCTTTTGCCTTACCCTTCGCGTCAGAAAGTTCCTCAAAAACCACCGCCTTCCACTCAGGTCCCCGACTCACCACACGCATCTCGCTATCAAAAACAAACCAGAGAGTTTTCCCCTCCCTGAGAACAGGCACCCCCAACACTTCTTTCAAAAAAACCGCCTTTTGAACCACCGTCCCCTCCCGTGTCATCACCTTCCAGGAAGGATTTTCTTCATTCACAAAGGCAAAAAGATTCTCCTCTGCTTCCTTCTCATAGGCGGTATAGACCACAATCTTCTCCCCCAATCGACCAAACCGTAGCACCGCTTCTCGATTGGTGAGAACGAGACATTTCTCAAGCTTCCCGCTCAAAGAGAGAAAAAACACCGTATGAATCCCTTCTTCGTCCTTTCCTGCAAGATAAAACCCACCATCCACGCCAAGAGAATTCTCAGGAACCAAAGGAAAACGAAGAGAAACCTCACAGCGAAACTCTTTTCCCTTGAGGTATCCTATCCAGAGAGGAAAACCATCCTCCCATTCTTTCCCAATAGCAAGGATCTTCTCCCCCGAGACATCAAATCCCTGAATGTCCCTTTCAAGGGGGAAAAAGCGCCCTTTCCCCCTCTCCCATAGCCACCATCCCCGATTCTGCTGTTCATCCATCCCATAGACAAGAGCCTGAGAAGGGGTTAGCCACCGATAACGCAAAGCCGCTATCGGAAAAAACTCCCGATCCACGACCTGCGAAAGGCCCTCATCTAACGCCACCAGTCGATTCAAAAAAAACACCTCCACACGAGAAGAACATCCCACCAGCAAAAAAACCAGCCCTATCCAGAAATACCTCACTTTCACGCCTTTCCTCTCTTTTTCTTTTATGGTTCTCTAGCCAGAACCATGTATTTATCCAGCAAAAGTCTTTTCAATCTCTCTGATGTCCCCCCACTCATCTGTTCTCGAAGATACAGAAGGGCTTCATGCCTTTCAATTTCCATACGGGCCTTTTGGAGAACTCTCTCGCCATCTTCGATGGGCACAAACGCCACCTCCTTTCCTGTTTTTCCAGGAAGAGGTAACGCTTCACAGGTGGGGTTAGACCATTCAAGGAGGGGCTTTACTATACTCACCATGGGGAAACGTTTTTCCACCTCCGCTTTTACGAGAGAAAAAGCTCGTGTGGTCCATACCCCTCGTTTCACCTCTTCGATATCACGACGGGACAAAAAACCCATACTCATCGTTTCCACCGTTTTCAGCCGGTGAGAAGAAACCCTCGAAAGCCGGGAAAGGATATTGGTTTGTGTGTGAGTTCCCGCCGTGGTATAGGCAAGATCAAGCCCCACCACATACACCTTCCCGGAAAAAAGCTTTGTGGCTAAAGAAAGGGCATCCACTGCCACCGAAGGGGTAGAAAGCACAAAAGAGGGATTCTCCACCTCGGTAGCATAATCATAGATCACCACGGGAGACTCAAGGGACACCAAAAGAGCAGAACTTGCATAGAGACTGGCAAACACCACCACATCCTTCTCAAGTCCCATCCCATGGAGAACATTGGCCACTCCTGCATCGCTTACCACCACTCCCCATGGGGTAATCCCCCCTTCCTTCAATGTGGCATACGAAGAAAGACAACAGAGTATTTTTCCCCCGTGAGAAGCCCACTCTTTCAATTCACCAAGAGAAGCCTCAAGTGAAGGTCCCGAGGCGACCACCACCACATCTTCTTCTAAAGAGCCTTTCTCCGGAAACGTGAAAAGCCTCCCCTCCCGAAAAAGACTCATATTTCGCACAAGATTCACCCACCAGAGACGGGAAAAAAAGGCCGTCACCTTGATATTCTCCACCGCCTGCGTCAAAACAAGCGTATATCTCTGACAGAAGTCCTCATACGCCGATGAAAAAAACCGTTTGTACCCCTCAAGGGCAAAGAGAAATGGTCTTTTGCCCTCAAGAAGGGCCTTTTCGAGACGTTCAGAGAGGTTTTTATCAAGACCAGGATAATGCAGGCTCATCCACGTTGAGAGTTCCGGAAGCGGTTCCTGACACCAGATATCCTCAAGACTATATCCCTTCTCCAGCAAGAACTCCACCACATAGCCTTCGGCTGAACCAAAAAGCACGAAAAAAGGCCTCTCGGGAAGCCTCTCTTTGGCAAGGGTACGTTCTATCTCCCGAAAGGGATCATAGGGGCTATAGAGATAACGCCCTTCTACCCGCACAAAACGAAATCTTTCCTCCCCCCTTTCAATCTGCATATCGCCCCCAGAGAGACCTTCCACAATGAAGACACTTCCCCTTCTCAAGACCAACCACATCCACCTGATAGCCAGTACGACGAATCAAAAGCTGCCCACATCCCGCACAAAAGGTAGAGGCATCTTCCATCACATTGCCCACATACACATGATGAAGATGTCTTTTAGCCACCTCTCGCATACGATGAAGAAGGTCAATGGCTGTTGGAGGTTCCTGATAACGATAGTGGGGAAAATACCTCGAAAGATGAAAGGGTATCTCCGGGGAGAGTGAAGCAAGCCAGGAAGAGAGTTCCTCCATCTCGAGAAGAGAATCACTCACACCGGGCACAACAAGGGTTGTCACCTCAACATGAACACCGGCTTCAAAAAGACGGCGGATGGTTGTTTTGACCGGAGCAAGACTCCCCCCTAATTTCCTGTATCCCTCTTCACGAAAGCTTTTGAGATCCACATTTGCCGCATCAAGAAAGGGAAGCCACTTCTCAAGAGGTTCTGCTTCAATATACCCATTGGTAACCAGCACATTCTTGATACCCCTTTTATGACATTCTTCCATGGCTTCTAAGACATACTCATACCACACGATGGGTTCAGAATAGGTATAGGCCACCATTCTCTCCCCCTGACTCCGTTCCACAAGCCCTACTAGTTCCTCCACAGAGACAAAATCAATATCCTCACTCTTTCCCCCATAGCCATCAAAAAAACGAGAAAGCCCCGCATTCTGGCAAAAAGGACAGTGAAGGTTGCACCCTAACGTTCCAATGGAAAAGATTCGGGATCCAGGATAAAAATGAAACAGGGGCTTTTTTTCAATGGGATCAATGGCCATGCCGGCCACACGACCGTAGTTCAGAGAGACCAGTTTGCCATCCCGCACTGCCCTGGCTCCACATATGCCCGACTTTCCCTCCCGCACCAAGCAGTGATGAGGACAGAGATGACAGCGCGCACCCTCTTTTTCTTCTGACCAGAAAAGCGCCTCTTTCATTTGAGTTTCCATTCTGGTGGTGCCTCCCCGGGATCAAGAAACTTCTGAGCTACCTTTTTGAGAGATTCTATGAGTTTTTCGTCAAAAATCTGTTTCTCCACCATCCGGGTTTCATCCAACGAAAGGTCAATAATCACCCACCTTTGAGGGATCTCCCGCCTCTCATTGATGAGAAGATACACCACCGGCCAGATGGTCCGACTATCCCGAGGAATATAGGCAATCTCACCCGTATTTAGCTTCACAAAGCTTCCCCCTGGAAAGATGGGTTTTTCGCCTAAATACTGGGGAAGCTCTTTCACAAAAGTCTGGGCAAGTCGTGGGGCAAAACTTTTCCCCTGTTCCCGATAAATACACAGAAGGGCATACCAGAAAGGCTGTGCCGGTTTATAGGGACGACTGCTGGTGATGGCATCAAAGACATCACAGAGACTGGCAATCTGAGCAAACTCTCCCATCTCTGTCCCCTTCTTGCCAAGGGGATAGCCTGTCCCTGAAACCTTCTCGTGATGATAGAGCACAATGGATTGCACAAAACGCGAATAGACATTTTTGACCATCTCAAAACCATACACGGGATGACGCTTCATCACCTCAAACTCTTTTGGGGTAAGCCTGTCCGGTTTATTGAGAATTTCAAGGGGAATCTTCACCTTGCCAATATCGTGAAGCATCCCACCCACCCCCAAAATCTTCAGTTGATCCTCATTGTACCCCAATTTTTTCCCCATCAGAAGGGAAAGAAGAGCAACATTGAGAGAATGGGTATAGGTATATTCATCGTAGTTTTTCAGTTCCACAAGGTTCAATGTTGTCCCTTTCAGAGGAACAACCTTTTCTACCAGTTCGTCGATAAGCCCATTGATCTCTTTGGTAGGAAGCGGGGCATTCTGACGAAGCCGCTGTTCCACCTCTCTTGCTATATCAAGTCCTTTTTCAAGGGTTTCCTCCGGAATAAGGGGTTCTCCGCCTGTACACCGAGATTTTTCCTCCGAAGGGGTATAATAAAGCGTGCGAATACCTCGTGCTTTGAGCCAGGCTATTTTTTCATCTGTGAAAGGAACATACCCATCCTGCACCTTTTCCCCATTTTCGGCAAAAGCATCCCCCTTGAGAATAATCCCGGGATAAAGAAAGTTCACACTCACCGCCAATTGATCTGCCACGCTCTCCTCCTCCTTTTTAGTGTAAGGAAGAATTTCATTTTGTCAAGTAGAAAGAGAAACCAAACCATCTTTACGAATTTTTCTTCTCCTGAAGAAGATCGTACATCTTTTCTAAAAGTTCCTGCACCGTAAAAGGCTTGGTGAGAAACACCATCCCCTCACGTTCAGGAAGAGCAAGACTCTTCTTCGCATAACCACTAATGAGAATAATCCCCACTTCCGGGGCCACAGCAAATACCCTTTGCAGTCTCTCCTCAACGGCCATTTCCCCTGGCATGGTAATGTCCATAATCACCACATCCTGGGAAGATATTTCCCCTATCCGCTTCAGAAAGTCTTCTGTCCTCTGAAAACTCTCCACCTCATAGCCACGCTGTCGTAAACTCTTTTCCAGGACACGGACAATCCCCACCTCGTCATCCAGTATCCATACCCGTTTCCCATCGTCAGAGAGCTTCTTTTCCCCCACGGGAGAAACTATTTCCCTTTTCTCTTCAGCCACACTATACACCGGCAAATAAAGAGAAAATGTGGTCCCCTCCCCCGGTGTAGATTCTACCTCAATAAGACCATGATGCTTTCGAACAATAGTGTACACAATAGCCAGTCCAAGCCCACTCCCCCGTGCCTTGGTAGAAACATACGGCTCAAAAATACGGGAAAGTACCGACGGATCAATTCCTGGTCCGTTGTCCTTCACCACAATACAGAGATACTGCTGTACCCCGGGGAGCGGATCCGGAATACGCCCATGCACCTCTTCCGCTGCTACCCCCTCAAAGACAATCCAGAGATCTCCCCCATCCTTCATCGCCTCACGGGCATTGAGCACCAGATTCTGGATAACCTGTCCCAACTGGCCAATATCCACCGGAATGGAAACATCCTCTGTCTTTCTCTCTACATGCCAGCGAACAGCCGAGCCCTGAAGAAGAAACCGAACCGTATCCTCCACCATCTGAAACACATTTTCCTCCTTGATCACCGGTGCCCCACCCCTGGCAAAAGAAAGCATCTGTGTGGTAAGTTGCTTGGCTCTCTCACAGGCGGCTTCCGCCTCCTGAAGATAGTCCTTTGTTTCAGGGAAAGAATCCCCCAATCGCATTCGAAGAAGTGAAATATTGCCCAGAATGACCGTTAGAATATTGTTGAAATCATGGGCAATCCCTCCCGCCAACACCTCCATCGCCTCAAGCCGTTGCGCTCTGTAAAACTCCTGCTGGAGTTGATTGAAAAGCGTCATATCCGTCATCAGAAGCACATATTCCCGTTTGTTCTTCTCCGCCTCACCCAAAAGAGAAAGGTCTATCATGAGTTCATAGCGTTTTTCACGTCGATTGATAAGTGTCCATACCCCGGCAGGCCACTTCTGGATTTCCTGCACAAGGAGAGTAAAATCCTCTATTTTCTCTCCCCCCTGCCTTTCAAAACTCACCCTTTCTAACAAAAGCCCCCTTTCTTCCCCTGTGAGAGAGAGAATTTCTCTCCCTCGTGGATTGACAAACTCAATCTCCCCCTTTTCATCAACAATCACCACCCCCTCGTCAATACTCATAAGAATCCGCTTCAAAAACTCATCTTCCTCGCGAAGTGCCTCCTCTGTCTCCCTGAGAAGCGTAATATCACGTCCCACACCCTGAAACTCACAACAGGTATGCGTTTGTCCCTTCAAATGCACACAACGAAAGCGCCACTCAATCACATACCGCACCCCATACCTTTCATAGTCCAAAACAAGTGAAGCCACATCCTCTGAAGATTCCAGAGACAACAACACATCTCGCCATTTCGCTCTATCAGCCAGCGGAACAATCTCAAAGAAATTCTGCCCATGGATTTGCTGCACCTCCCACCCCAAAGAAGAAGCCATGGCCCTATTGGCATAAAGAATCGTTCCATCCTCCGATAATCGCACCACCCAATCCGTTTGATCCTCAACCAATGTTCGATAACGCTCCTCACTCTGGGAGAGAGCCTCTTCATACTCCACAATTTCAGAGATATCATGAAACATATGGACCACACCCAAGTTCTCAGTATATTGATTCATCATCACAGACGAATCCCAGAACACGGCTGTGCGAAAACCCGTCTTTTTTACTTCAAGAACAAACGATTTTCCAGCCTTTCCTGCTTGATGAGAAAACAAAAAAAGTTCATCAAGACTCTTCCCTCGCATCTCCTCAAGCGACAACCCAACCAACTTCTCCATAGCAGGGTTGACTGAGATGATAAGACCTTTGGGATCTGTGACAACAAGCCCTTCCCGAATATGGGTAAACATGGCCTCCCACTTTGCTTCTCGATAGGCCAATTCCCTCAGAGAAGACGCCTTGTAGAGAGCCATTTCCACCGTGGCTTTGAGTTCACGATCGTTGAAAGGCTTGATAAGATATCCGTAGGGTTCCGTTTTTGCCGCCATTTCCAGGGTGGCATCATCAGAAAAAGCCGTTAAATACACAACAGGAATATGATATCTTCTGAGAACTTCCGCCGCAGCCTCTATCCCACTCATCCCATTCTGAAGTTGAATATCCATCAAAATGAGATCCACCCCAGATGTTTCAAGAAAAGAGAGAAGCTCCTCTCCCCGTGAGAAAACCCCTCTCACCTCATACCCTAACTTAACAAGCTTCTGAGCAATACTATGGGCAACAACTGCCTCATCCTCAACAATGGCAAGATGATACGCCATACCTTCTCCCTGTCTATCATATCACAAGAAAAACAAAAAAGCAAATAAAAAACCTCTCGCGACCATCTTGCCCTTGCTATGTTGTTCCACATTCATCCAGAATGGTTATCTTCACACAAAAACTGAATACTTGTTCGACCATCTTTTCTCTTTCAGTTTTGGGCTACTTTTTTTACCCATTTTCCTTCTTCTACGAAGCGCTCCCGCGCGGGGCAAAAGGGGCTCCGCCCCTTTTGAAAACCCCGTTTTCGCCCCTGCAACGGTTTCTGGGAACCCTCTTTTTTCTCTTATCTTGCAGGCTGGAAGCTCTCTCTTTTCCAACCACCCAAAAAAATCTGTACCCCACCGGGCCGCTTTTGCGGTTGTGTACTCTTGACCTTGTGGCGGGAAAACCCTTCCGAAGTGAGGGCACAGGAGGTGCCCGAGGCGACATCTTCTGTTGCTTTTCCCAAAAAGCCCACCGAAGCGTAGCCGCGGGGACCCCGCCTGAGCGGGGAATCGGCGAAGCGAGGTGGGCGCTATACTTCCGAAGTCAGGAGGACGAGTTGATGTCGCCCACGGAGGAAGGACTTTCCCTGAAAAAAGAAGGCGTCTCTCTCGTCCGCAAAAGCGGCCCATTGTTCGTCCGAGGCGCATGCGTAGCATGCGACGAGGACAACTCCATCCTGTAGCCGCTCAAGGACAGACGTCCTATCTGACCTTGAGCTTCCTCGCCACCTTTCACTCCGCTGGCTATCACACCACCCCAGCCTCCGTTCCCGATCCAGGTATCAATGGCAGAACCTGCTATTGTCGTCCCCCACTCCGCCCAGTCCTTCGCATCCATCTTCAGATCAAGCTTCCCGTTCTCCACCCGAAGACTCCTCTGCCCCAGATTCACCATCGAATTTGCAGCCCACTTCACCCATTTGTCGGCTCCACTCAGCCCTACCAGACCTGCCACACCACTCAACCCGGCAGACAGCATCTCATATCCCCACTGATCCATCGATATGTTCCCCACCATCGCATTCAGAGAACTATTCATCATCTGCATCCCCGTCGCCGCTACAAGACATCCAATCGCATTCAATCCCGGCACAAAATTGATCGCTATCAACCCTATATTAAACAAACTCATATTCCCAAGAAAGGTCAACGTCCCCTCAAAAAAGTTACTGCAATCCCCCTCCCCATCATTATCCGCATCCGTGTCCCACAAACCCTTGTTCCAGAAAAACTGCTTCGCCTTCGATTCGCCAATCCCCTTCCTCACCTCCATGATCGTCAGCGCTTCCGTGAGACGATACAGCTCAGGCTTATCATAACTCCCCCCAACCGTCTTCGGCTTCGCATTCTCCCTCGTGTATCCCTTCCCGCTCTCCCCTCCATGCTCCTTGAAATTCTTCGGCGGCTCCTTGCCGGATGGTACCTCATACCTGTTGCTCCCGAGGTGTTCCTCCGCCATCCGCTTCATGTGCTTCTCCATCTGCTTCTGCATCGCCACCGTCGCCATCTCCGAAATACCCTTCAGCGCTAAAAATCCAGCCCGTGGATCTGCCCCCATCGTCTTCTCCACACGGCCCAAATCTCCCTCCACATCCCATTCCACACGGTTCTTCCACCAGTCCGTGTACAGCCAGTACGCATGCACATACTGATCCTCCTTCTCATCACCAAACAGCGTCGAATCTATCAATACACCTTCCCTCACATACTCATCCCCTCTCTTCACAAATCCACTCCCGATAAACATCTCCTCCATGTTCTTCGCTATCTCTTCGTCCTGCTGTCTCATCACACGGTTCATCTCTTCCTTCGTCTCCTCTATCATCGCCCTCAGTCTCTCGACGCTCACCTCCACAGACACCGCTTCATATCCCCTCACCACCGCATCAAATTCCTTCCCGAGACTCGCATCCCTCACCCTCGACGCTGATAACGTCTCCATCACATACTTCGTCGACGCAAGTCTCACCCTCTCAAGCATCCGCCCAAAATAACTATCATACAGATGGCTATTCTCCTCTATCACATTGCTCATCATCTGCTTCACCACCCCGGGCTGGCACGCCACCATATCAAGCTCCACCCCGCTCTTCTCCTTCAGCTCATCCACCGCACTCCTCAAACCTGCCAGCAACCCCTCAAGCTCCACTCCAACAAGTTCATTCACCCGTGCTACCGCCCCCTGCTCAATATTTGCCGTCACATTCGATATCCATTCCTCCTTCGCCACTATCACATTGCTCCACATCCGCCCCCACGCCTCTTCCCCAGCCGTCCTCTTCTCCTCATACCCGCGTCTCCACTCATTCCATCTCCCTGCATACTCTCGAAGCCCCCTGTCCCAGTTCAATTCCCCTCTCGCTCTCACCGTCGTCACCCATTCCATCCACTCCTGCTTCTGCTTCTCAAAATCATAATCCTCTAACCCCCACAAAAACCTCTGCATCTCCCCTTCCTGATTCTTCGTCTTCCCGTAACTCTCCTTCACCACCTCAAGCCCATCCCCCATCGCCTGCCTGTACCCCTCCGTCTTCATCCATCCAGTCCTGCCTCCCATCATCCTCATCGCTTCCCTCACCCCTTCTGCCTCAACCTCCTTCACCAGTTTCTCATCCCCAAGCTTCTGCGCAAGCTCATCCCGAAGCCCACTACACCTTTTCTCATACGCTATCCTGAACGTCTTCAAAAACTTCTCCATATTCACTCGATACGCCACCTTCTTCACCCCGCTTGCCGCATCCAAATACTCCCCGTACTCCACCACATCCCCACCATATTGCCTCAATAGCTCCACTAACCCCTCATCCACACCCACATTCGAGATATACCCCCACATCGTCGTGTTCGAAAGCCCCTCCAGCACCCCACGCCACCCCTCTGCCGTCAGCTCACCATACACCTTCCCCCCATTCGTCACCACCTTCCCTATCCATCTCGCTTCATTCGTCCCCCCAACCACTACCTCACAGTACTTGTAATACTCCTCCGCCGCCGCACTAAATAACCGGTACTTCGACGCTATGTCCTTCTCCTTATCCTGCGTCCCCCAGTAGAGCCTCTGCTGCGACTCCATCGCCACAAAAGCATTGTGAATCTGTGTCTGCGCCTCACTCGAAACAGCCCAGTGAACACCCCACGCCACCGCCGCAGCCGCCGCAAGCACCCCTACCACACCCCACAGACCAGGAACAAAAATTGCTATCGCTACCATCGCTGCCACAGCCGCTGACGCCGCAGCCGCCGCACCCCACGTCTCACTCATCGCCCTCTGACCAACCCGATCCGTCACCTCCCTCTTCTTCTCCGCTCCTATCAGATTCGCTGCCCTGTCCACCCACTCAATACCGCTCTCCCCCTTCATCATCTCATACCCTTCTCTCCAGAAATTCCCTACCTTACACTCCTCCTCCGAAAGAGTAATCTTATCATTATACAATGCCTCTTTCCCTTTATAACTGTAGCTGTAACACCATTTCTCCACATCCAGCCACTTATACACCCCCTCACTCGCATTGGTCCATACAGCCACCACCTCCCCGCTCCCGCTCTCCGTCACCGTCACAAAATTCGTCAGATACGCATTCCTCACCACCACACGATATTTCTCATCCAGCTCAAGAAGCTCAAAATTGGTGACATACACCTCCTTCACATTCGTTACAAAGCCCCCTCCCCCACTATACCTCTCACTCACCACCACACTACCCTTCAGCTCCCCAAGCCTTGCCTCCGCCTCTCCCCGTTCAAAAATACCAAACGCAGACAGCACCCTCTTCGCCACTACCTCATTCCCGTACGCCCCCTTCACCTTCTCAAATATCCCTCTTACATCACCCAGATCCCCCTTCACCGCCTGCAACAACTCCTTCGTCCTGTCTATGACACTATACCCCTCCTTCGCCATCCGGCACGCCACCTCCACAAGACTCTCATCATACGCCCCAATATACGCCCCAATACTATTCGTTACCTCATACAGCTTCTTCTCATACTCCTGCCTCACCACTCCCGCTTTCCGCCCCTGCTCCTCAAGCGCACTCAGAATACTCACCCTCTCACGATATTCCTCCACATACTGCTTCCTCAATGCCTCCGCTTCTTCCCACTTCTTCCTTTCCTCTAACCTCTCCTTCACCGCCTCCTCATACCTCACAAGCGCATTCGTGTACCCGCTGTACGCCCTCTGATACGCTTCCCTCGCATCCACCTTGTTCGTCACAAGCTTCCCTTCCATCCCCTCACTCGCATTCGTCACACTCTCCACTACATACGGCGTGCTCGCCCAGTTGTACACCGCAAGCACCTTCCGGTACTCCATATCCCGCCTGTCCACTTCCCCTTTCGCCGCCTTCACCGCCGCCATCACCTCATAATACCCCTTCACCAGCCCCCCATACCTCTCTAACTCATCATAATACCGCCCCAAAAGTACCTGATTGCTCCTCTCAAGCTCCTCATAGACTCGCCACTTCTCATTCACATTCGAGACCGCCTTCGCCTCATTCCCCTTATACTCCCTCACGAAAACATTATACAACCCGAGATCCCTCTCCCTCTCTCTCATCGCCTCCTCATACCCCATCACCTCTCCCCCGTATTGCATCAATACCCCATCCCGTTCCACAAGATTCTTCACCTTCACGTCCGCTTCCCCAAGCCAGCCAACCACATCCCCTCCTCCACACCGGTACCACTCCACCTGCCCAACCATCTCCTCTAACACACCCCTCAACCTCTCCTTCCTCGACTCAACCTCCTGTGCCATATTAAATCCCTCATCCCCCTCCCGGTACCCAAGTACCCCGTTCGTCTCACTCCACTTCTCCTCTCCTCTCCCATTTGTCTCCACCACCACATTCGTCGTATTCCTCTCCACCACACCAGCATAGTCCCTTATCGTCTTCCCCTTCCTCTCTTCCTCTTCCTTCAGCCGCTTCACCACCCCCTCCAGAATCTCTATCCTCCCGCCAGGCCCCTCAACCTCTCTCTGCCATTTCCCCATCTTCTCTATCAACCCGGCCCGCAGTCCCATCACCACCTTCCCCTCCACTACAAGCCTGCTCATCACCTCAAGCCCTCCCTTCACCATCTCATACCACGTCACCCCATCTATCATCTCTCCACCCGTCAGCCGGTATACCATCTTCACAATACTATCACCCTCTCCCCCTATCCCCACCGCATTCGTACAATACCCCCTGTACTTCCGATAGGACTCCACCAGACCATCACTCCCTTCTCCCTCCACAAGCCCCCTGTACATACTATAAAGACTGTCCCCCACCACTACCTCATTCGTGATCCCGAGCCCAATACCACTTGCCCACTCAAGCAATACACCCCTGTACACCCCCACCACATTCGTCCTCTCCTCATCACTCATATCAAGACCTTCCACCACACCCCACAGCACATTATCCACTACATTCGTCCTCTCCACCCCGCTCAACTTCACCCAGTTGCTCAGCGCTTCCTCCTCCGTCTTCACCACTCCATTCGTCCTCAATACCTCAGCCCTCAATGCCCCCTGCAAATACCACTGCCCCCACTCACTCACCCACACTCCCTGATTATACCATCCCCCGGCCAGAAGCCCTATATACTCCTTCACCTCTCCCTCTGACAGTACCTCCTCAACTCCCTTCACCCTCTCATATACCCCCATGATACTTATCCACCCCTGAGAACTTATCTCTTCCTCAACCTCCTCCTTCACCATCTCAAGCGCTTCCCGCTTCAATACCCCCTTCACCACTTCCTCTATCTCTTCATCCTTCACCCACTCCACAACCCCACCAGGCCGCTTCTTCACCTCTTCCCTCACCCTCTCCACCGCTTTGCCGTCCCATATCACCCCCATCTCCCTTATAACCCCCTCAACCACTCCCCCAACCATCACCCGCCTGAGCGCATCCTTCTCCCCCTCTTCCACCACATCATTCGTCATCACTATCCCATACGCCCCCCTATAATCCCCCTCCCCAAGCTTCTTCACTACCTCCCCCGCACTCACCACCTTCCCGAGTAACCTCTCCCTCTCTTCACAAAGCTCACCAAGACCATTCGTCTCAAAAGCCCCCATCCCCAGTATCGCAAGCTCCTTCACCACCCCATACACCCCACCAAAAACCCTCAGATACTCATTCGTTACCACCTTCCCGATATCTCCCCTACTCTCTATCACCCCCTTCAGCTCCTCAATCGCCCCCTTCACCCCATGATACCTCTTCACCATCCCGCCTATCTCCCCCTTCACCCCTATCACCTCCCTCGCCATCCGCCTTATCCCCCCTTCCATCGCACCCCACCACTTCATCACTATACCACTCACCCCTCCCCCATTCAATACAGCCCACACCCGCCCAAAATCAAGCTCCTTCTCCTCACAATACTCCCCGACGTCCCCCTTCGCCCCGTATTCACTCCCGCTCTCCATCCCATCTAACCACTCCTCCCATCCATCAAGCCACACAAGCTCCTCCCCAACCCCCTCTATCACCCCCATCACCCCCTGATACCCGCTGAAAATATCCCCATCCTTCCCGTTCAACGCCCCCTCAATCAACTCCTTCACCACCCCCCGCACCCCGGCACTCACCTTATGAGAATTCATCCATTCATCAAACATATCCCCCCTCAATACCACATTCGTCACTTTCCCCACCACATTCGTCCCCACATACCCCCCTGTATTCCCCATTACTGCCGTCCAGAAATCCCTCAATACATTCGTCACCTCACCATAAAAACGTGCCCTCACCCCCTTCACCACTTCATCCTCTTCCACTCCGCCTGACTCATCCCACTCCACCTCTCCATTCGTCCCGTATCCCTTCATCCAGCTTATATACCCCTCAACCCCTTTCACCATCTCCACACCCTCCCGATACATCCCCTCTACCCCCGCTGCCCATAACACATACTCCCCCTCATTCGTTATCTCAAGTACCTTCTCCACCTCCTCACCATACACACCAAACTGCCCCTTCCGCTCACTTACATAACCCTTCACCGCATCCAACCCATCCCCCACTGTCTCCACTACCCCCTTCACCCCCTCAAGCCCATTCGTCATACCACCATACACCCCCACCACATTCGTATACACACCCCAGTACATCATCTCAAGCCCAAGCCCATCCACCTCAACCACATTCGACCCATACGCCCTCCTCGCCCTCCAGTACCCCTCATACGCCTGCCCGTAACCCAAAAACGCCCGCTTCATCATCTCACCTATCACCCCCACACTCCTCTCATCCGTCACCAGCACCCACACCTTCATCGCTTCCTCATACGCCTCCCTCGCCTTCTCCATCTCCCCCCTCAGTGACTCCACCTCAGCCCACACATTCGTCACACCATCATACCCCTCCTTCATCTTCTTCTCCCGCTCCCTCAACTCCCCCTCAAGCCTCTCAAGCTCCGCCCTCGCATTCGATAACGCCACCTCCGCAGCCCTTAACCTCCCCTCCGTCTCCTCCGCACTCTCACGACCCCCCTCGTTCGTCGCATACCTCACTACCTCCCCCGCTATCTCCACCTGATTGCTCCAGTACCATAACTCCCTCTCCCGCTTCCACAACAAAAGCTCCCTGCTACTGCGAAAATATACATCCGCCAGCCCCTCTACACCCCCACTCAACTCAAAAATACCATACCCAACCTCGTTCGTAAACATCTCCCTTATCAGCCGCCCCTCCATCATCACCACCATGTTCGAAAAATTTACCCGATTCGATACAAGCACCGCCTTCATCCCCAACAAATTCGTCAGCTCCTTCGCTACCTTCTCCAGTACACCCCTCCTCCCTATCACCACATTGCTCATATTCACCATCTGCGCCTTCGCATCATTCATCAGCCCATAATAATCCATCATCTTACTATAAAAATAATTCGTCCCGCTATTATTCGTTAAAGCATTACTATACATCATTGTATAATAGTTATAGCTACTTGACAAATTCGATAAAGACATCACCGCCCCTTCATACTCCCTCTGCGCCCCTTCTACCTCAGCCCTCTTCCTCTCTATCCGTCCATCCAGAAACTTCTCACTCTCCTCTATCTCCCCAAGCGTTACACTCGACTTCATACTCACCTGCTGCATCTGCAAAAGATAATCCCCATAATTCACCACCGCACGACCAATCTCCTCCTCAAGCTCCTTTGCCGCCTCCTCCAGCCCCAAACCCCTCTCCTTCGACTTCTTCTCCCATTCCTTCACCCCGGCCCTGATCCTCTCCTCCATCCCCTTCGTCCACTCGTACCTCTTCTTCACAAGATACCGGTACCCATCCTTCCAGTACCTCTCCCCCTCCTCAAAATTCTCCCTCGCCACCTTCATCCATTCGTCCATCCCCTCCCTCATCTTCTCAAATAACTCATCCCACTTCTTCACCCCCTCAATATACCTCCCCCTCACCTCATCCCGCCACTTCAAAAACTCCTCCTCACTCATCCCCTCCACCTCAGGACACTCCTCAAGCGCCTCCTCAAGCTTCCTCACCTCCTCCCTTACATAATACTCCCCACTCCCCCTCTCCGCATACCACCTCAACGAATCATCATCCAGCAACGCCTTCCTCACAAATATCCCTTCCTCCCTCTTCCTCACATCCACCAGCAACCTCAAATACCCTTCCATCACCCCACTCACCTCTAACTCCACCTCCCCGCTCCCAAGATACCTCCCGGGCCAGCTGTTCGTTACTCCCCATACGTCCAGCCCACCCCACTCGTTCGTTAAACTACAAAAAGCCTCCCCAACAACTCTGTACATCCGCCGAATACTCCCCTCTATGTCCCACCTGTCTATCCCATTCGTCTTCACCATCCCCTCTACACGCTCAACCCACCGACTCACCATCACCCTCTTCTTCACCTCCTCCCTCACCCTCCACCTTAAACCCCTTTCCACTATCCCCTCTATCTCCCTCCTCGCTATCTCCACCACATCATTCGTCAGCACTACCTCAACCCCTATCCCGTACCTCATCGCATAGTTCGTTACCCATACCCCGAGATACCTCGCCTCTATCTCCTTTACCCCGGCCTCGTTCGTGATCCATACCCCATGCCTCACCCCCCTCTCTATCTCATACCTGTCTACCCCATACTCCTTCAAAATGTCTCCACTTACCCACCCCTGCATCACAAAAAATACTAACCCAATAACCGCCTTCTTCATATCTCTATCTCCTCCTTACTTTTTCTCCTCTCACATCTATAACAAAAAAAGCCATAGCCACATGAGTCCTCGCCCATGTGACCATGGCTTTCCTCTTCGTCCCTTCACTACCCCATGCCCATACCACGTCCGCACCATACACTTTCTCACTCATACCGCACCCCAAACCCGCTCTATCCTTTCATCCAGCCCCCACAAAACATTCCTCTCTCTCCGCTCATTCCCCCCTCACCACAAAAACCCTAAACCCAATACCCCCCTCTTCACCATCCTCTTCTTCACTCCTTTTTCTCCTAAAATTATACCACCTCTCCCTCACCCTGTCAACTCATCCACGCTTCTCCTGTGAAAAATTTTCCCTTTCGCCCCCTATTTTACCATAGTCCCTCCTCCATGTCAATGGGCATTTGTCACAAGTTTGGGGGAAGTTTCTCTCTTCTTCCCCAAAAGAACGTCTTTCTACTCCCTTCCCATGACCCTATTCGTTACCGGTTCCACAGGAAACCAGAGAGGCCCCACACTATTTTTCTCTTCCACCTGAAATTCGTTCTCCTGAATCACCACATAGTAGTACGGTCCCCCAACAGGGGGCATATCCTCATACCAGGTTTCCTTCACACGAGCGATCGGACGACTGGTACGAAGAACACCTATCTGAGGCGGAACACTGAGACGATACACCGCAAACTCCTGCCCCTTATACCCATCAAAAAACCACGAAAGCATGACCCGATCTCTAAAGACATTCCCCTTTACCTGAAAAAGAATAGGAGAAGGCGTCTCTTCTTCAGTCGAAACCTCTTTCACCTGAAAAGAAACCTCCTCTTTCTTTTCTGGCACATAGGCCACGACCGTCGCATTCAGGACAGGCAAAATATCTTCATCCGTATAGTTTGTTTTGACAGGCAAAATAGCCACATAGGGGAAGTTCAAAACGCTCAAGAAACTCCCATAACGATAAAGATTCTGTTGTGGTACACCCTTTACCTTTTGCTGAAAAATAATCTCAGAGGTTTTCACCAACTCTGCTGAAAGAATGGGAACCTTCGCCCCAAACAGAACAAACTCCCCCTCCTCGACGTTCGCCATCCATGAAACCCATACACCCCCATTCGTGGGAACTAAAGAAATACTTGTCGTATAGACATCCTCTCCGTATAATAAAAGAGTGCAGAATGCACAAAAAATGCCGATAAAAGGAAAAGAGAACCTCATGGATATAGTATCGTATTTACCCGAGCAGAAACTTGAATGGAACGACGTATGAGAGAACTTCACGAACAGTTCGAACAAGAGTATCTTTCCCCTTACGGAACCAAAAGTGCCCAAACCAGGGGGAGAAAAATACCCGAAACTCCCGATGAGATACGAACAGAGTTTATGCGGGACAGAGACCGTATTATCCACAGTGAATCCTTTCGTCGGCTCAAACACAAAACCCAGGTTTTTCTTTCCCCTGCCAGTGATACCTTTCGTACCCGGCTCACCCATACCCTTGAGGTATCCCAGATAGCCCGCACCATCGCAAGGTCCCTGCGAGTCAACGAAGACCTCACAGAAGCCATCGCCTTAGGCCATGATGTGGGACACACCCCTTTCGGACATGCAGGAGAACGCATCATCCAGAAACATCTCGACCCCCACTTCAAACATGCCACCCATAGTGTTCGTGTCCTCAGCACCATTGAAAAAAACGGTCAGGGGCTTAACCTCACCACAGAGGTCCTGGACGGTATTGCCAAACACTCCAAAACAGGCCAGAATCCCATTCTCTGGTCAGACAAAGACAAACCCCTTACCATCGAGGGACAAATTGTACGCCTCGCCGACATCATCGCCTATGTAAACCATGACCTTCAGGATGCCCTCTCGTCCGGTCTTCTTTCTCCCCATGAGATCCCCAGGGAGATTCTCTCCACCCTCGGAGAAAGCCACGCTGCTCGCATCAATACCCTCGTTCGGGATGTTATCCTCCATTCGCAGCAAAGCGCTGAAATACGAATCAGCGAAAACATCCTGACCGCCCTCCACAATTTGCGTGCCTTTCTCTTCGACAAGGTATACACCCACCCAGAACTCCAGAAAGAAATGACCAAAGCAGAAAATATCCTCTTGGCCCTCTTAGAACACTTCGACAAACTCATTGACAGGGGAGACCCCTTTCCCTCTCTGGTGCATATTCCCGTTTCTAGTAGCAAAAAACAAACCCTCATTGATTGCCTTGCCTTCATGACAGACACAGAAGCCATGCGAATTTTCTACCAGATCTACATTCCCAAATCCTTCAGCTGGGGGACCCGATGATGTGGCTCAACCTCCTCTTTGCCGGTCTTTCAGCCCTTCTCATTTTCTTTTTTTTGGACTACATCAAAAATGTCTATAAAACCGAACTTCTCCTTGAACAGCTCTTTGACCAGTTTCTCCGCCTCGAATCCCGTGCTACCTATGCCGAACAGGAAATGTACGACTACATCGGCAACCGCCTCAGCAAAGCCTTCTTTACCACCAACTGTCTTGTCTATGTTCGTGCCAAGGAAAAATTTCTCCTCAAGTACCAATCCATGACCCACCCCCTCTGGCCAAAACTCCTCCGCCGAAACTTGGCCCTCCAGGAAGACCCCGCTATCTTGGGAAGAGAAATCAATCGCGGGATTCTCAGCGAAGGTTTTTATACCGCTTACTTTCGACGAAAGGTTTTTCGCACCTTAGTGATCCCTGTCAAAAACGCCAATGGAAAGGTGATTGGTGTTTTAGTTTTCTTTTATTTCTCCCTCATTCCTTATCTGCGAGCCCTCAAATACCTGAAACTCAACGCCTCAAAACTCCATGACTTTCTCAAACACCTCTTCATCATCATGCGCGAATACGCCATGGATTTCAAAAACATTACCATTAACCAGATCAAAGACTACGCCATCCTGATTACCGACTCCAATTATCATATTATTTATGCCAATAGTGGAGCCCTCTTTCTCCTTGGAACCCCTTCTGAAACCCTCCTCAAAGGGAAGCCCTTCCTCTCTTTTATCCATAACGACTATATCGACCAGTTCCAGATTCTGTTGCAGACCATTCAAACCATGGGAGAAACCAAAAGCCATCTTGATCTGAGCATTCGCCATAACGATGAATACCAGATCATCCATACTCAGGCCTATCTCAAAGCCATCTCGCTCGAAGATGAGTTCATGGGACTTTATATCCTTCTTCACGACATTACCAACGAAGAAATCATGCTTCAGAACATGAAGCGCCTCTCCGCCATTGCCAATAGCCTCTTCAGCCATTCGGACGACGCCATCTTTCAGGTAGCCAAGGATGGCCGCATCATCAGACACAACCAGAAGGCCCAGTCCCTCTGCGAGCGGGAAACACCCCTCCAGGGACAGGCCTTTGCCCATCTTTTTCCCTCCCCCCTTCAACAAAGGCTCAATGACCTCTTAGACGAAACCATCACCACCCGCTCCTTCAAAGAGCATACCGAAATCGAGTTCAAACAGCGATGGTACAACATCCGTACCTTCCCCGTCTTTGTAGACGATGCCTATGACAGTAGCATCATTACCTTTGTCGATATTACGGATATCAAGCTCCACGAACAAAAACTTGCTTCCATCACCCGACAGATGCTTGATGACCTCAATGCGGCCAAAACCCTGCAGTACGAACTTCTCCCCGATACCACTCCCCTCTCCGAGGTGGTATGTTATCAACACCTTTTCCAGCCATGCGAGGAACTGGGCGGAGATTTCTTCTACATCGAAGAAGTAATCGTAGGCGGAAAACCCTATCACCTGATCCTTGTGGCTGATGTGGCAGGCCATGGTATTTCCGCCGCTATGCTCACCGTCCTTGTGAAAGATGTGTACACCGCTTTCCGAAAAGACGTCGTGTCTCAGGAAATTATTCTTCCCAATCGCTTTCTTGAGATGCTCAACGAAAGACTCTCCAGCCTTGAAATGTCCACTATGCCCTTCGTGGCCGTCTACATGGGCATCCTGGATGTTGAAAACCGGGAGTTTTACTATTCCAGCGGCGGAATTCCGTTTGCCATTCGCCTCAATGCCCAAAACGAAATCAGTTTCCTTGGCATAGAAAAATCCCCTCCTACAGGCTTTCAGAGCGGCTTCTCCTACCGCTACGACAAAGTTAGTCTCCAAAAAGACGACAGAATCATCATTTACACCGACGGTATTGAAGACCTTCTCTCTTTCTACAACACCTATTTCAATAACATCATTATGGAAAATCGTACAGAATCCATCACCACTATCAAAGATATCCTCATGCAAAAAATCGAAGACTTTTACACCAATCACCACCACGTACGCCTCCGTCAGGATGATGTAACCGTTGTCCTTTTCCAGATACTTTGCGAGAGAGGTGAAGTATGAGTTTAGCCCCATCAAAGACAAAACAAACCTCCCTTGAACAGTTTGTGAAAGAAACCAGGGCTTTTCTCAAGATTTGCCAGAAACAAAAAACCATCGAACCCTTTCTCACCCTTTCCGAGGAAACGAAACAAGAAATGGTCGATACCGCCTTTCTTCTTGCTGATGAATGGAGTGACTTTTTTCTCACCCTCATTTTCCACAAAAAAATCGATGAACTCCTCGCTCTCGAGGATATTTTCCTTGAGAGTGCCAATAGAGAAGTTTTGGAAGCCCTCAAAAACCTCCTCGAATACACCCTTCAACAAACCCCAGACTCCAACCTCAAGCTCTACAAACTACGACGCCTCTACTATGCTCTTGCCACCTACTACAGTGAAGAAGAGGCCATGATAGGCTATGAGATCCCCCTCTACAAACCAGAACTCTCCCTCTCGTGGGTTTTTTCCCTTGAGGACCTCACATGAAGGAACACAATCTTCTCAAGATTGTTGGTCAGGCCATTCAGGACTACCGTATGATTCAGGACGGGGATATTCTCTGGGTGGGCGTCTCCACAGCCCCCAAGAGTATTTCCCTCCTTCTTTTTCTCCAGAAAAGGCTCTCGTATATTCCTATATCCTATACTCTCCGCCCCATCCATATCCTCACCCCGAATGAAGATCCCCTTCTCATAGAAAGATGGTACACCACTCTCCAAAATCGTTTTTCTCTTCCTCCCCTTATCCTTTCACCCCTCCCAAAAGAAGGGCATACCCTCTATCACCATAACCCGAGACAGGCCATTCTCCAGACCCTTATCCATACCTGTTCTTCCACTCCTGGAAAACTTGCCTTAGGAGACAGTTTAGAGGATATCACCCTCTCAGCCCTCATGGCCCTCATCTATCATCGCCGCTGGGCTCCTCTTCTCCCCCATTATCCCCTTCATCACTTTCCCTTGGCCATCATTCGGCCCCTTGCCTATCTTTTCGAGCGTCAACTTCTCTCCTATTGTCAGGAATACCACATCCCCTTTCTTCGCCCCTCTACCCCTCTCTCAAAAGGCAAATCTCACCTTTTCTCCCTGTTAGAAGACATTCGTCCATTGACACCCAACCCCCTTCATCAGGTTTTTGCCGCCTTCCGTAATCCCAAAAAAGAATACTTTCTTCAGAAAGAAACAACAAACGCCCCGCATTTTCAAAATCCTTTTTTCTGAAACCAGAACAAAGAAGTCTCAAGTCACAAAAAACATAGCCCCCTGTGAAGCCATAAAAGAGCCTCAATAAAGGATTTGAGTCCCTTGCCCAGATGTTTTCTTCCCCTGTCTGGGTCAGGGGCTACGCCCCTCTCCCCCGCTTTTTCTGTTTACAAGGGCTTGTTTGTCTTTTTTATTACTTTCTTGAGCCCTTTGCACATTCGTGCAAAGGGCTCGATTTTTCTCCCCTTCTCTGAGGCAAAAGGCAACTGTATACTTTTGTATACAAACTAAAAAACTGTATATTTTTGTATACAATGCCTTTTGCTATGTATACAAAAATATACAAAACCTCTTTTTATCATTGTCACCCTTTCTTATTTTCTTTTATTTCAAATAAATAGAAAATTTTTGATTTTGGCACGCTTATTGCAAAAGAAGAGCGGAGGTACAATATGAAAGAGTATCGTATTCTTAAACAATATCTCAAAGAGATTGGTCGCTATCCTCTTCTTTCCCCTGAAGAAGAGATGGAACTTGCAAGGCGTATTCAAAAGGGTGATACCAAAGCGAAAAAAACTCTCATTGAGAGTAATCTTCGCCTCGTGGTGAAGATCGCCATAGAAATGCATCAGGGAAAAATGCCTCTCATGGATATCATCCAGAATGGCAATTTAGGACTCATTCGAGCAGCAGAAAAGTTTGATCCCGAGAGAAATATCCGATTCTCCAGTTATGCCGCCTACTGGATCAAACAAAGCATCCTGCGGCATTTTCAGGAGGATGGACACCTTGAAAACATCTCCGCCCGCCAGCAGGACAAAAAACGAGCTATACGTCGGTTTATTGAGGATTTCTTTGTCAGGGAAAGCCGTCTTCCCTCGGCTTCTGAACTTGCAAGAGGCATGTCTCTCTCCCTTTTTGAGGCAGCCCAAGAACTTAAAAACTACCAGCCTCATCTCTATGAGGGACCGAACTACTCTTCTCTTGAAGACATTGCCGATTCCGAGGACATAGAAAATACCATTTGCCACCAGTGTCTCTCTGAAGAACTCGACAATCTCCTCTCCGAATTTGACGAGGACTCACAAAAACTTCTTCGTTTACGGTATGGTTTTGAAAACGAGGACTGCGCCACCCTTTCTGAACTTGCCGAACAGTTTCATATTACCGCCGAAGGGATAAGACAGCGAGAAAATCGTCTTCTTGCCGCCCTTCGAGACAAAAACCCTTCTCTCAAATACTACCTTGCCTAACCTCCATCTTCTCCTCCCCCTTCCCACACCACAGGAAAAGGGCTTCTGCCTTCTGAGCAGGGCCCTTTTTCTTTTTATTTTCCCGAACGTCGGTCCTTTTTCTTGACACTCTCGTTCTCTTCCTTATAATATAAGGATAGATTTTCAAGAGACATATCAAGGAGTTTCTATGAAGCGTTTACCCTTTTTTCTGGTTTTTGTGATTGTCTTTTTGCTGGGAAACGGGGCCTTTGCCCGTCCCTGGTGGAAGGATGCGGTGTTTTATGAGATCTTTGTGAGAAGCTTTGCTGATTCCAATGGGGATGGTATCGGAGATTTTCAGGGTATCATAAACAAACTTGACTATCTCACCAACCTTGGCATAAATGCCATCTGGCTCATGCCCATCAACCCTTCTCCTTCCTACCATGGTTATGATGTCCTTGACTACACCTCTGTGAACCCCCAGTATGGGACCATGGAGGATTTTGAGAGGCTTCTTGATGAGGCTCACCAAAGGGGAGTAAGAGTGATCATAGACCTCGTGCTCAATCATACCTCATCCACCCACCCCTGGTTTATCAACTCTTCAAAAAGAGACCCTCTCTATGACGATTTCTACATCTGGCGAAAGGACGTCACTGAATCAGGCTGGGGTCGTCCCTGGGGAGGAGGAAGCAAATGGGATGTATGGGTGAGGAATAGTACCAGAGGAGAATACTATTATGCCGCCTTCTGGAGCGGGATGCCGGATCTCAATCACCGAAGTCCAAAAGTGAAAGAAGAAGTCTACAAATTTACCCGCTTCTGGTTGGAAAAGGGCGTGGACGGTTTTCGGCTGGATGCTATTCGTTATCTCATCGAAACAGGCCCGGGAGCTGGGCAGGCTGATACCGAGGAAACCTTGGCCTGGTTTGAAAGTTTCAACCGGTATGTAAAAAGCATCAATTCCAATGCTGTCCTTGTCGGGGAGGTATGGACAGACAACCGCCGTGTTTCTAAATACTATTCCACCAATGGTATTATGGATCTCTGTTTTGACTTCGATAGAGCGGGAGCTTTTCTCTCCAGTGATAGAGACAATATCATTCGTGTGTATATGAATAACAAGCGATATTCTGCTCCGGCTGATTTTTACGCTCCTTTTCTTGCCAATCACGACCATTACCGCGCCATGAATCAGCTGCAAAACGACGAAAAACTTGCCCGGCTTGCTGCTGTGTGTCTTCTCACCGCCACAGGTACACCTTTTATCTACTATGGAGAGGAGATTGGCCTTGCTCAGCCTGATATGCCAGATGATAAATACAAACGCATGCCCCTCCCATGGAATAACGACAAAAAACGCAACTACGGTTTTACTACCGGTAAACCTTGGTTCTCCATGCCTTCCGTGAAAAGCCATGTGAATATTGAGTCCCAGCTCAAAAACAGAAATTCTCTCTTGTCTCTCTACAGAACTCTCATCGCTATTCGAAAAGAAAACAAAGAATTTCGCTCTGAGACACTTGAGATAGTGCCCAATGATAATCCCAATCTTCTCATCTACAAACGTATCGATGGCAATGATATCTCATGGGTGATGGTGAACTTCTCTACAGACAAGGAGGAGCTTCCACTTCCCGCCCTTGAGAACAAAAGGGTGAAAAACCTTGCCACTGGAAGAACCTTTGCCTTCAAAAAAGGCATGAAGATTTCTGGACTTGATTTTCTCATCCTGAAGGAAATCTAAAAAACCCCACATCTCAAGAACGATAAGTCACCACTGCCAGGATCCGGAAGAAACGGGTCCTGGCCGGGTGTTTTTCTCAAGAGAGGAGGTAATCCATGCTCAATATTCTGGTGATCCTCATCATGGTCGGTGGATGGTTGGGTGGAAGGCTTTTTCGGGCGCTTAAACTCC
Organism: Brevinematales bacterium; assembly: GCA_013177995.1. Lineage (GTDB taxonomy): Bacteria > Spirochaetota > Brevinematia > Brevinematales > Thermospiraceae > Thermospira. The sequence continues at coordinate 106,531 of JABLXN010000016.1, forward strand.
CCGCCCCTATCGGGATGCTTGCCTGGGGTATTGTATTGGGCATGCTCATCCGTTCCGGAATCGGAGGAAACACTCTTTCCGGCGAAGGATTAGATATCCTCAAAAAAACAGAACCCTTTCTCAAGTCGTTAGCGTTGGTGGTAATTCTCCTCCGTGGAGGACTGGGAATTCAAAGAGAAGCCCTCAATCGCCATGGCTGGACAGCCTTTTTTATGTCGTGGGTACCGGCCACCTTTGAAATGATAGGAATTTCCGTCTTACTTCATTTTGTTTTGGGATTCTCCTGGCCTATCGCCTTTTTGACTTCATGCATTCTCTCTGCTGTCTCCCTTGCGGTCGTCGTTCCCGCCATGCTTGAACTCAAACAGGCCGGGATAGGCAAGAAAAAAGATGTCCCTACCATGGTCTTAGCGGCTACTTCCCTTGACAATGTGGTGGCTGTGACCTTTTTCTCTTTAGCCCTTTCCCTGGCCCGAGGACAAACAAAAGGCCTTCTTTCCATGACGTGGGTTCTCCCGTGGAGTGTGGGGATTGGGGCTCTGGTAGGGGCTCTCACAGGCTGGTTCCTTTCTACCTATCTTGAAAAGCGCTACACCCGCATTCGGGCAACAGAGAAAGCCATTCTTATCCTGATGATGGCTCTTATGGCCATGCAGGTCGGAGATATTCTCCATGCCTCAGCACTGGTAGCCGTGGTGATGATGGGCTTTGTCCTCCTGGAACGGGCCCCTCGCGTAGCCAATGAAGTAGCCCGAAAGCTCAATGTCCTCTGGGTGGCGGCTGAGATTGTCCTTTTTGTCTTGGTGGGGATGGCCGTGGATCCAAAGCATATTCTCCAGTTAGGTCCCTTAGGTATTGTGATCATTCTGGGTGGCCTGGTCTTCCGATCGCTTGGCGTACTTCTGGCCACAGCCAGAACCTCCTGCCACTGGAAAGAGCGGCTTTTCTGTGTGATTTCTTACCTCCCCAAAGCCACCGTCCAGGCTGCCTTGGGAAGCGTTCCCTTGGCTTATGGCCTTCCTGGTGGAGAAACCATCCTGGCTTTAGCGGTTGCAGCCATTCTTATCACCTCACCATTGGGTGCATGGCTCATTGAACGCTTTTCTCTTCCCCTACTCAACGTTGACCTGCACTCTAAAGGAGACCGGTTCTAATGGCTATAACCTTCATCGGCATAGGTTCCAACCTTGGAGAGAGAAAAAGATACATTCGTTTAGCCATTGAAAAACTCTCTTTTTTGGGGAAAAACCTCTGCTATTCACACGTGTACAGAACAAAGCCCTACGGAGAGACGGACCAGCCGGATTTTCTCAATATGGTGGTCAAAATGGAAACAGACCTCTCCCCTCACTCTCTTCTTGAGCATCTCCTCAGCATAGAAACGGAACTTGGAAGAAAGCGCACCAAAAAATGGGGCCCAAGAACCATTGACCTTGATATCCTTTTTTATGACAACCTTATTCTCACTACCCCCAAACTTACCATTCCCCACCCAGATCTTCAGAACAGGGTATTTGTCCTAAAACCTCTCATGGATATAGACCCCTCTTTTGTCCATCCCACCCTTGGCAAAACTATCGCCGAACTCTGGGAAAACCTCAGGACAAGAGACGATCAGAGGCAAGAAACAAAACCTTGAGCACCTGAAGGGGGAGATGGGTCCGCTTCCCTTTGAGAAGATCGGTGAAAAGAGAAACAGCCGACGTCTTTCCGGACCAGTCATAGATATGTTTTTTCACCGTCTTCTCCCAGTCATTCCACTCATAGAGAAAAAGCCGGGGAACGCTGAGGGTATACGCCGCATACTCCATCAACGCCTCTGTTAACGACGGCAAAAAGGCATACTCATCAGGGAGATGGTGTCGTACTTCCTGTTGCCAGTTTTCAGGAGAAAAACGGACCTGCTCCTTGGCAAAAGCCTGAGAGAGAGACTTTAGCACAGCCGCCTCTTCAAAGAGTTTATCAAATTTTGCCAATGCCTTGGGATTTTTTCGATAAAAGTAACGTTTCCCCTGAATAGCCCCAAAGGTTTGCAGGGTGTCATAGTAGCCTAATTTTATCCATTTCTGAAGAATCTCTGGAACAAAATCAAACTCCCCACCAAAATTCATGGTGTTTTTAATATAGACGGTGTCGGTACCGGCTATCTCAGGTGGGCGGTTATTGCCTATTCCTGAATTATCCACCACAATAATCCTGCGATATCCCCGTTGTTTTGCTAATTCGTGGGGGATATTGTTATAAAGGCCCCCATCAATAAAACTGGTACCTCCAATTCTTGGGCTTTTGAAACCTGGAAAAGCCGCACTGGCCAAAAGATAGGAAGCCCAGGTTCCCGGCTTTGTCTCTGAAAGAAAAACCTTGAGAGGGGAGAAATCACTCAGTTTCACGCTGATAAGCCCTATATCAAGCCCGCTTCGTCGAAGCTTTGGTTCATCGAGATACGCCTCAATGAGTTGACGAAGAGGCTGGGTATCAAGCCCACCTTCTTTCAGAGCGTTTTTCAAAAAACTCTGGAGTACAGGAAGATTCTTTTTGGTGAGAACAAAACGCCCGTTTTGAAGAAGCTCCGGTGGAAGGACAAGAACCTGAGTGATGGAGAGATTTGACCAGAGTTGTTCCGCACGAAAATAATCCCCCTGCCCAATAAGACAAGCATTGATGGCCCCTACCGACGTGCCAAAGATAGCCTCTAGGCGAATGCCCATCTCCCGAAGGGCCTTCCACACCCCTATATGATACGCTCCCTTGGCACCCCCTCCCCCTAAAACAAGGGCATAGCCTTTTGCCATACCTCCCTCCCTTTTTTACTCCCACTCTATGGTTGCCGGTGGCTTAGAAGTAATATCATACACCACCCTGTTGATCCCCGGAATCTCCCGCACAATACGGTTGGCCACTCTCTCTAAAAGATCGAGGGGAAGTCTCCCCCACTCCGCCGTCATCCCATCCGAGCTTGTCACGCTTCGCAGGGCTATCACATGCCCATAGGAGCGTTCATCCCCCATGACCCCTACACTCCGGATCGGGAGAAACACGGCAAAGGCCTGCCACACCCGATCATAATACCCGCTTGCCTTGAGTTCAGAGATAAAGATATGATCAGCCTTTCGAAGAATCTCCAGTTTTTCTATAGTAATCTCCCCAAGGATCCGCACAGCAAGCCCAGGCCCGGGGAAAGGATGCCTGCCTAAAATATCCTCTGGAATCCCAAGGATCCTTGCCACCTCTCTCACCTCATCCTTGAAAAGAAACTTGAAAGGCTCAATAATCCTTCCCTGTTTTTCGAGTTCTTCAACCTCTTTCACACGATTGTGGTGGGTTTTGATCGTCTGAGAAGGGCCTTTTACCGCATTCGACTCAATGACATCAGGATACAACGTTCCCTGGATCAGAAAATCAAAATCATGAAGCCCATGATAAAAGACATCCACAAATACCTTGCCGATAATCTTTCGTTTCTGTTCCGGATCAGTAACCCCTTGAAGAGCCGAGAGAAAGCGATCCGTAGCATCAATATACTCTACCGTGAGCCCCAATCTTTCCCTCAGGTTATAGAGCACCTCCTCGGCCTCCTGATAACGCAAGAGCCCATTGTTGACAAAGATAGCCTTGACATCTGTCCCAAGAGCCCGATGAGCAAGCACCGCAAGCGTGGTAGAATCCACTCCCCCACTCACCCCAAGCACCACCCGTTTCCCACGGCACTTGCTCTGCAAGTCCCGGATGGTTTTCTCCACAAAGTTCTCCATGGTCCAGTTCATCGAGGCCCGGGCAATGAGCTTCACAAAATTGGAGAGAAGAATACGCCCATCCTCGGTATGAGCAACCTCGGGATGAAACTGCACACAATAAATCGGTTTCGTCCTGTGTTCAATAGCCGTGAGAGCCCCATCCTGACTTTTGGCCACAATCTCAAACCCCTCAGGAAGCCCCAAAACCGAATCCCCATGGCTCATCCATATCACGGAATTATCCCGTACCCCCTGAAAGAGAAGACTCTCCCTTTTGAGAAGATCAAGAAAGGCCTTTCCATACTCCCGATGAAGACTTTTCTCTACCTTTCCCCCCAACAGATGAGCCGTGAGTTGCATCCCATAACAAATCCCGAGAATAGGAATCCCTAGTTCATATACCTTAGGGGCAATCATAGGAGCATTGGGATCAGAAACACTTGATGGTCCCCCGGAGAGTACAATTCCAGCCGGTTCCATGGCCTTCAACTCTTCTAACGAAATGTTATAGGGATAAATCTCCGAAAAAACCCCAAGTTCACGGATACGACGCGCAATCAGCTGGGTATACTGAGACCCAAAATCAAGGATGACAATACTCCCTTTCATTATTTTTTCCCCTGAGAAGTGATAAGATTCAGGGCACTGCCTGCCTTGAACCAGGCTATTTGGGTTTCACTGTAGCTATGCTGACAAGGGATAACCTCTCTTGTCCCATCACGGTGGTGAAGGACAACCTCAAGGATTTTCCCTGGCTGAAGAGCCGTCGCCGGGATATCAATCCTATCATCCTCTTGAATCTTTTCATAATCGCTTTCATTCACAAAGGTAAGGGCAAGAAGTCCCTGTTTTTTGAGATTGGTCTCATGAATACGGGCAAAGCTTCTGGCTATCACCGCCACCCCTCCAAGATGCCTTGGTTCCATGGCGGCGTGCTCACGACTTGAACCCTCTCCGTAGTTCCTATCCCCAATAATCACCCAGGGAATACGATTGGCCTTGTACATCCTGGCAACTTCCGCAGGGGTTTGATATTCTCCGGTGAGAAGATTTTTCACCTTGCCTGTTTCCCCTGTAAAGCCATTGGTCGCCCCCAAAAGAAGGTTATTGGAGATGTTATCAAGGTGTCCACGATACTTCAGCCACGGACCAGCCATAGAAATATGGTCTGTCGTACACTTCCCTGAAACCTTCATGAGTACCCGACAATCCCTGAAATCCTCTCCATTCCAGGGAGAGAACCGGTCAAGAAGCTGAAGCCTATCACTGGTAGGCGACACAATAATCCGCACGCTCTTCGGATCCTCCGCCGGAGGAAGAAGCCCCAAAGAAACCTCCTTTGAGAACACCTCAGGGAGTTCCTGTCCACAAGGCTCCGGGAGAGAGACATCACGTCCATCCGAAAGCCGAATGGTATCACGCCGCGGATCAAAATCAAGCCGCCCTGCCAAACTCACTGCTACCACCATTTCAGGGCTTGCCACAAAGGCGTAGGTATTGGGATTCCCATCAGCCCTTTTGGCAAAATTGCGATTGAAGGTGGTCACAATGGTGTTTCGTGTATTGGGGACCATATCATAACGATCCCACATCCCAATACAGGGGCCACAGGTATTGGAGAGAATCACCGCACCCGCCTGTCGAAACACCTCAAGAATGCCATCCTTCTCAAGGGTAGCCCGAATCTGATCTGACCCTGGACTGAGATAGAGTTTGGCTTTGGGTTTGATACCCATACTCATCGCTTCCCTCAAGAGAAAAGCCGCACGGGAAAGATCCTCATAACTTGAGTTGGTACAACTTCCAATGAGCCCGGCACTGACTTCAGCAGGATAGTTTTCCTTCTCGATGGCCTCTCGTATGGTAGAGAGAGGATGGGCTAAATCAGGGGTAAAAGGCCCATTGAGATGGGGTTCCAGGGTGGAGAGATCTATCTCTATCACCTGATCATAGAAAACGTGCGGATTCTTTTCCACTTCGTCATCCATACGAAGATGTGGAGCCACAGCCTCTGCCATTGCCGCCACCTCTTCCCGACCGGTTCTTCGTAAATACTCCGCCATCTTCTCATCATAGGGGAAAACCGACGAAGTAGCTCCAAGTTCAGCCCCCATATTGCAGATGGTGGCTTTTCCGGTTGCGGAAAGGGTACGGGCACCAGGTCCAAAATACTCCATCACACACCCTGTCCCACCCTTCACGGTGAGTTTGCCAAGAAGGGCAAGAATCACATCCTTGGGAGAAGCCCATCCCTGAAGCCTTCCTGTGAGTTTCACTCCGATAATCTTCGGCCATTTCAGTTCCCAGGGGATTCCTACCATCACATCCACCGCATCCGAACCACCAACGCCGATTCCCATCATCCCCAGTCCACCGGCATTCGGGGTATGGGAATCTGTTCCTATCATCATACCACCGGGGAAGGCATAGTTTTCAAGCACAATCTGATGAATAATACCGGCTCCCGGTTCCCAGAAGTGGATATTGTACCGCAAAGCCATAGAACGGAGAAAATCATACACCTCCTGGTTTTCTACAAGAGCCCGTTTCAGATCACTCTCTGCCCCATCTCTCGCCTGCACTAAGTGATCACAGTGGATAGAAGCCGGCACCACGGTTGTTTCCTTGTCCGCATGAATAAACTGAAGAAGAGCCATCTGGGCTGTCGCATCCTGCATGGCCACCCGATCAGGCTGGAACTCTGCATAGGACTTGCCCCTTTCATAGGCTTTCACTTCCGACCCATCAAAAAGATGATTGTACAGAATCTTTTCCGTTAAGGTAAGGGGTCGACCTAAAATTTTTCTTGCTTTCTCCACAGTTTCAGGATAACGTGCATAGCAACGCTGGATAATCTCCTTGTGATACACCATCGCTTGCTCCTTGTTAGTCTTTTGCCATAGGCTTCATCGTCGGGAAGAGAATGGTATCCCGAATGGAATTGGTATCAATAAAGATCATGGCCAAACGATCGATCCCAATCCCCATACCACCTGTGGGTGGCATCCCATACTCAAGAGCTGTCACATAGTCCTCGTCCATATACATAGCCTCATCATCCCCCTGGCTTTTCCGTTTCACCTGTTCCAAAAAGCGCTGTTTCTGCACAAAGGGATCATTGAGCTCAGAAAAGGCATTACCAAGTTCACGCCCAAAGGCATAGGGCTCAAAGCGCTCGACAAACTCCGGATCATCCTCCTTGTACTTGGCAAGGGGAGAAATCTCGGCTGGATACTCATAGATGATCACCGGCTCCATGAGATTCGGTTCCACCTTCTCTTCAAAAATGAGATTGAGAACCTCCCATTTGCCCATATAGGCATCAATCTCTTCAATACCCGCCTTCTGCGCTGCCTTCACAGCATCCTCTCTCGTTTTGACAAGAGAAACATCCACACCGGCATACTCCTTCAAGGCATCAACATAGCGAAGTTTACGCCAGTTACCAAAGTCAACCTCCTGTCCCTGATAGGTGAAACGGGTGCTCCCCTTCAGGTGAATGGCCAACTCCTTCATAAGCGTTTCAAAAATCTCCATCATGGTGGAATAATCAGCATACGCCTGATAAAGTTCAAGCATGGTAAACTCAGGATTATGCCGCGTATCTATCCCCTCGTTTCTGAAGTTTCGATTGAGTTCAAATACCCTGTCAAACCCGCCCACAATCAAGCGCTTCAAGAAAAGTTCCGGGGCAATACGAAGATAGAGATCCATATCAAGGGCATTGTGGTGAGTGATAAAAGGACGAGCCGACGCTCCTCCAGGAATCACCTGCATCATCGGCGTTTCTACCTCAAGAAAACCGCGGTTCTCCAAAAACCGCCGAATATACTGAATCATCCGGAAACGGATCAAAAAGTCCTGTTTCACCTTTTCATTGACAATGAGATCAAGATAACGCTGACGATAGCGCACCTCTACATCCGTAAGCCCATGAAATTTCTCAGGGAGACCTAAAAGCGCCTTGGCAAGTAACACAAACCCCTTGACCAGAATAGTGATCTCTCCCTTGTGGGTACGAAAAACATCCCCTTCAACCCCAATAATATCTCCCACATCAAGAAGCTTGAAACGCTCAAAAAGCTCATCGCCAAGCACATCCTTGCGGGCATAAATCTGAATATTACCCTCAGGATCCCGCAAGGTAGCAAAGGTCGCCTTGCCAAAATCCCTGAGAAGCATAATACGACCCGCTGCCTTCACTGCAAATTCCTTCTCTCCACTCTCAACAAAGCGTTTCTTTATATCCTCAGAAAGATCCTGTCTGTCATAACGGTTGGGATAGGGATTGTACCCCATCTTTTTCCAGGTTTCTAACTTGAGTAGTCTACTCTGTCTCTCATCACTCAACGGGGTAACATGCTCGTTCATGCGGCCTCCTTCACTATAGAATAGCCTGTATTATAAAGCAAACAAAGGAAATTGGCAATTTTGAGAACAGTTACAACTCAGGTGAAACATCGTTTTTCGAAAACATGAGACCTTTGCACATTCTTGCAAGGGTCTCAAGGTATGCGGTCTTGTGTGAAGATAACTCTTCTGTATAAGTGTGGAACAACATCCCTACAGAGAGCCTGAGTATATCCTTCTCTCTTTCTTGCAATCTTCTCCATATCTATTTATAATTTATCAAATCTAATTCACAAGGAGTCTCTATGGAAAAGAAATCCTCCGTTTTCATCCTTTTTACCTTTGTGGTGGGTGTTCTTGTTCTTCTCTTCTGGCCAACCTTTTTGGGCTATCCGCTTCAGGGAATTGATGGGTCTATTGGGATCATCAAGGCTGTCCAGCAAAGCATCCAGAACACCTCCGGCCAATGGCATCACTTCTACTGGATGGGGAGTGGAAGCACTGATCTCCCCCCCTATCTCTATCACCTTGCTCTCCGCATCTTACCCGCCATGTGGCTTCAGAATATCTACTACCCCCTGATGCTCTTTTTGGCCATCGTTGGCATGTGGGTATGGCTTCGCCGCATGGAAAGAAGCCCCTGGGCATCCCTTTTCGGGACCCTTGCCTATGGTCTCATGCCACACTGGGTCTCACTTGTGTTTGGGGGACATCTTCTTGTGTTTGAGGCACTCGCCTGGCTTCCGTGGCTTCTATGGGCACTTACCAACACCTTTCGTACCACAGGCTGGCGCTGGATTGCCTGGGCTGGACTAAGCGGGACCTTCTGGGGACTTCTCATGAACGCTGATATCCAGCGGGGTTTTTATCTCTCGCTTGTAGCCGCCACCATGGTTCTTCTCATATGGTGGGAAAAAAGACCCAAAACTTCGTTCTTGTCCTCACTGGCTCTCCTCGCCACACGATCTCTTGTAGTAAGTGTTCTTCTACTTTCTGTCATGAGTGTCACCCTTGGGGGGTGGCTTTCTATCCTTGAAGGGAGAAAAAGCCTCCAGCAAAATCCGTCTTCTTTTGGCGGATGGGAATTTGCCACCCAGTTTTCTCAGGACCCAAGAGAACTCATAGACAACCTTGCCTTTGGGTATCATGGGAAACTCTCCGGTGACCCCTCCGCTCCCTACTGGGGAACAAAAGAATTCAATGGAAATAGTGACTCTCTCGGTTTCTTTTTGGTCATTTTTGGTCTTTTGGGCTTTGGCTTTCTCTTTCAGAAAAACACCCCAAAAGAAGAAAAGCGCTGGCTTCTCTTCTGGGGAATCTGGACACTTCTTGGTCTTCTCCTTGCTTTTGGAAAATTCTGGCCTGGAAAACCCCTTTACTGGCTTTTTTATCATCTCCCCCTTATGTCTTCCTTCCGTGTTCCCCTCAAGTGGCTCATAGTAACGGGATTAGGGCTTGTGGTGCTCTCCACCTATGCCTTTGACAAAATACGCCTTGCCATCAAAGAATCCAATCTCTCCCTCTGGAAGACGCTTGGCAAAATTTCTTTAGGGCTTGTTGGAGTGAGTCTCGTCTGGCTTTTCTATCATCTCCTCAGTGCAGAGAGTCTTGCTCAGACTCTCTATCCCACTCTCAAGGGATACGCCTCCGTAGCGGTAGAAAATCGGGGCTGGGCACTTTTTCGGATGTTCGCGTTTTCTCTTGTTCTCGCTATCTCAAGCGGTCTCATTCTTCTCTCTCTTGGAAGCAAAACCATCTCCGATAAAGAAAAACTCCTTGCTCAAAGAGTAGCTTCTGCTCTCATATTCGCCGGTATGCTCTTTGATACCATTACCATCAATGGCTTTTACTTTGACAAAGCCTTTGTGAAAGAAGGAACGGCTTTCTACCGCCAGGATGAACTCATCGCCAATCTCAAGAAAACCAAAGCCCCCTTCCGGGTGGCCCCCTCTCTTCTGGTCCTCCAGAACGATCGTATTTTCCCTGTGCCCGTATGTAGCATAAGACAGGCCTACCTCACCTACGACTTTCTCTACCACGGCGTAGAAGCCTTTGATATACCGGCTGAATCCGCTGTCGACATTTCCCTTCAAAGGTTTATGTTGGCTAACTATATCTCTTCGGGCATCAAAGAACCACAAAGTCTTGACGATGTCCTTGCCGCTAATCTTCCCATCTTCCGTATGGCCAACGTAACCTACCTTATCCTTGATGCCATGATCACCAATACCAATTATCCCCTGATGGGAATATGGCGGGATAAATCAGGCCAGCCACATGCCGTGTATGCCATCAGTGGAAGTTTGCCCCGGATAGGGTGGTTTGGAACAAGCGTCTCTGTGAAAAACGAAGAAGAGGCCTATACCCTCCTCTCCCGTCCTGACTGGCCCCGTACCACCTCCATCATTGTCGAAAACGGCCAGGACCTCGCCAATCCCACAAAGACAAACGCTTCCCTTTCCCTGACGGCCTATAAACCATCTTCGCTCTCAATTTCCCTTGAAAGTCCCACAGACGGCTATGTTCTTTTCGCTACCCGTTACCACAAACAATGGAAGGCTCGCCTTGACGACAAAAAGACCCCCATCCTCAAGGCAAACATTGCCCAGATGGCTATCTTTGTGCCTGCCGGCAAGCATTCCCTTGTCCTTTCGTATGAAGCAGCCTTTGTCCCTCAACTCCTCGCCTGGATAGGGGTTCTTGTGGGAGTAGGCTGTGTTCTGTGGCTTCTTTTCACACGACCAAAAGAAACGAGGTAGCCTATGCAGCTTGAGGAAAAACGAGGAGATCTCCACATCGAACCAGGGAGCCCTTATCTTTTAGGGGCAACCCTCACCCACACCGGTTGCAATTTTGCCATTTTCTCCAGGCACGCCACAAGGGTGTTTTTGCTTCTCTTTGACCATTATCAGGACAGAGAACCTCGTTATATCATCCAGCTGCACCCTGAGAAGCACCGCACAGGAGATATATGGCACGTCTTTATTCACGGCATCACCAGTGGGCAATGTTATGGCTATGTGATGGATGGTCCCTACTGGCCAGAAAAAAAAGGGCATCGTTTCAACCGAAATAAACTCCTTCTTGACCCTTATGCCAAAGCCATTACAGGATACTATCAATGGGAGGATCCCGCCTCGTATGGGTATGATATCTACTCCCCCTTTGGAGATCTTTCGTTTAGCCCTCTGACCAATTTTCATACTCTCTCCAAATCACAGGTGGTAAGTGATACGGATTTTGACTGGGAAGGGGACAAACCCCTGCACATTCCCCTCAAAGACACCATCATCTATGAACTCCATGTCAGGGGATATACCAAACACCCCACCTCGGGTGTTACCTATCCCGGTACCTATCTTGGTCTCATCGAAAAGATCCCTTATCTCAAAGAACTTGGCATCACCACGGTAGAACTTCTCCCCATTCATGCCTTCAACCCCTATGAAAATATCCACACCAATCCCCTCACGGGGGAACGCCTCAAAAACTTCTGGGGATACTCTACGCTTGGGTTCTTTGCCCCTGCGAACTGGTATGCCACTGAAGAAGATGGGCTACGAGCCGTCAAGGAATTCAAAACCATGGTCAAGGCCTTTCACAAGGCGGGTATTGAGGTTATCCTTGACGTTGTCTATAACCACACCGCTGAAGGCAATGAATTGGGTCCAACCGTGAGCTTCCGAGGAATTGACAACAGTATCTACTACATGCTTGAAAACGGTCGCTACTACAAAAACTATTCAGGCTGTGGAAACACCTTGAACTGCAACCACCCCGTGGTCAAACGCCTCATCCTCGATAGTTTGCGCTACTGGGTGATTGATATGCATGTGGACGGCTTCCGTTTTGATTTAGCCGCCATCTTGGGTCGGGATATGGCTGGAAACTGGATCCCCGATTACTCCATTTTGGGAGAAATCAGTCAGGACCCCATTCTCTCTCGTTCTAAAATCATTGCCGAAGGGTGGGACGCCAGTGGTCTCTATGCGGTGGGAAATTTTCCCCCTGGATGGTCAGAATGGAACGGGCGTTTTCGAGATGATGTACGTTCTTTTGTCCGCAGTGATGAGGGAAAGGTACCAGAAATCGCCAAAAGGATCTGCGGCAGCTATGATATCTTTTTCCAGACCAACCGAAAACCGCAGCATTCCATCAATTTCATCACCTCTCACGATGGTTTCACCCTCGCTGATCTCGTGAGTTATAACACCAAACATAACGAGGCCAATGGGGAAAACAACCAGGATGGAGACAACAACAACCTGAGCTGGAACTGTGGAGTAGAGGGCGAAACAAACGATCCATCGATTCTCCACCTCAGGCGCAAACAGATGAAAAACCTCATCACCATCCTCATGCTCTCTCAGGGAACCCCCATGATTCATGCAGGAGATGAGTTCGGCTTTTCCAAGAAAGGAAATAACAACACCTACTGTCAGGACAACGAATACAACTGGCTCGATTGGAGCCTGTTAGAGAAAAATCGGGAATTCTACGAGTTCGTGAGATTTCTCATCCATTTCCGAAAGACCTATCTGCCCTTCAAGCGAGAAACCTTTTTCGTTGCTGGAGATGAAGAAAAGGACGGAGATATCTTCTGGCATGGAGTAGAACTCTTCGAACCAGATTGGAGCCACTACTCCCGGAGTGTGGCCTTTCTTCTCAAGGGAAATCGATGGGACAACCCCTACACCGAAATCAGCGCCCCCAATCTCTATTGTATCCTCAATGCCTACTGGGAAAATTTAGCCTTTCATATCCCGGAACCATCGCAGGGATGTCAATGGGAGATGATGATCAATACGGAACTTTCGCCGGGATTCTTTGAGTCCCCTTCCCGTCCTGTCATCGAAGAACCCATTATTACAGTTTCTCCTCGAAGCATCATCGTCCTCATTGAAAAAAATCTGCATAATGCATAATGCACATTTTTGCATATTATACAAGTGCAATATTGTGCATTTTGAAGATACGTCTGCTTGATGCCCCATTTTGCATCGATAGGCTATCTTCTTGATAAAAAATAACTTAAATAAAAAGAAAAAGAAACTTGACTTCTGGCACAGAATTTGCTATATTTTAGATGCCCCCTTAAATATATAGAGGTCCCGTCTACCCCCGGCGGGGCCTCTCTCTTTTTTTTTGTGCTTTTCTTCTTTTCCCGATATATCCGTACTTTTGGCAAAACAAGAGCCATAACAGGCTGTTTCCCGGTCCCCCTCCCTATAAATTTTACTTTCTCCTCGTTTTGCTTTACAATATGTGAAAGAGGTTTTTTGTATGGCAAAGCGTGAAGTTATCACTTATGGACATCCCGTTTTGAGACAGGTAGCCAAACCTGTGGGCAAAGTAGATGAAAGGATACGAGCTATCATCCAGGATATGATGGAAGCCCTTGCTGAAGAGGAAGGCATTGGACTGGCTGCTCCCCAGATAGGGATTTCTGAGCGAATTGTGATTATTGATCTCTCCAAATCCGGTCAGCAAACAAAGATGGCCCTCCTTAACCCTGAGATTATCTTCTCTTCCAAGGATAGTGTTCCCTACGAAGAGGGATGTCTCTCTATCCCAGAGGTATGGGGAACCGTGTACAGACCTTCTTTCATCAAGGTCAAAGCCAAAACCACAACGGGCAAAAGTATTGTCATTGAGGCAGACGAGATCTTGGCGAGAGTCCTCCAGCACGAGATAGACCATCTCAATGGAAAGCTCTTCCTTGATTATCTCTCAGAAGAGGACAAAGCCAAAAATGCGGAAAAAATCTCCGCTCTTCTTGAAGAAAATAGAAAAAAATTAGGGCATGTGGCTTTATGAGGATTGTTTTTTGGGGGAGTTCAGATTTTTCACTACCATCACTTGAAAGAATAGCCCGGGAGGGATGGATTGTAGGGGTAGTGACCAACCCAGACAAACCCTACGGAAGGGGAATGCATGACCTTCACAAAACTCCCGTCAAGCTCTGGGCAGAAAACCACAACGTCCCTTGCCTCCAGCCAGAAAAACTCAAGGAAGAATCCTTTCTGGAGAGTCTTCGCTCCCTGAGAGCGGACCTTTTTGTGGTGGTATCGTATGGTCGAATTCTTCCCCCTGTGATACTCACCATGCCCCCGGCGGGTTGTATTAACCTTCATGCCTCCCTTTTGCCCAAGTATCGAGGGGCTTCCCCTATTCAGGCGGCCATCCTCCATGGAGAGAAAGAAACAGGCAATACCATTCAGTATATGAGTGAAACGTTAGACGCTGGTGATATCATCCTTCAATCCCGTCTTCCCATCGAACCTCATGACACCTATCCATCCCTTGCTCAAAAACTCTCTCTCGATGGGGCGGAACTTCTTGTGCAGGCTATACAAAAAATCCAGAAAGGAAACGCCCCTCGTCTCCCTCAGGACCATACCCGGGCCACGTATGCCCCTCTCATCAAACGAGAGGACGGCTATGTAGACTTTGCCTCTTTGTCTGCTGATGAGATCGAGAGACGCTTTCGTGCTTACGAACCATGGCCGGGCATTTTCACGACCTACCATCAGAGTAAAACCCCTTTTCTCCTCCATCTCACCGCGATAGAAAAAGAGAACCGCTCCGGAGAAGGAGGAATGGTCCTCCAGGCAGATAAAAATGCCCTTGTTGTGGCCTGCAGAGAACATTCTCTTCGGTTATGGCGGGTAAAGCCTGCTGGAAAAAAAGAAATTGACCATATTGGTTTCATAAACGGCTACCGACCAGTGGTCGGAAAACCATTTTAGACAAAGGAGTACACCATGCAAGACTGGAAGTACAGAATTCGCCTTTTCTTTGAAAAACTCGAAGACAAATGGGTTCGCTATTTCTCCGCCCAGAACGTGGACATTTACCGCAGGATCTTTCGCAAGATGGTCTTTTTTGCCATTCTCAGCGGTATTGTCGCCCTTTTCGTCATCTTGACCGTCCTTTCTATACACCGAATAGCCGCCCCCAAAACCAAGGTTCCAGCGGTAAAATCCCTTGAACTCTTTGATGCCGTACGCATCCTGCAGGAAAGGGGACTTGCTATTGATATTGAAACCAAATTCGAACCAAGTGTTCCTCGCTATATTGTGATTGACCAGTTCCCCAAGCCCGGCATCACCGTCCGACAGGGACGAACGGTCAAAATTTTAGTGAGTATGGGCAAAGACACCTATACCGTCCCTTACCTCGTGGGAAAAACCAGAGAAGAGGCTGAAAATCTCCTTCGTCAGCTCAATATCCCCTATGAGATTACGGTCATCCAATCAGATGAGTACGCCCTCAATACCGTGGTGAGCCAGGACAAAAAAGAAAACCTCGTGGTGGATAGAAGCGAAAAACTTATGCTTGTGGTCAACTCTGATCTCAAATCCACCGAAGCACGTGTTCCCTCGCTTCTTGGCAAGAGTATTGACACAGCCGCCCGGGATGCTATCAGTGCAGGTCTCTCGGTCAAACTTCTTCCCTTCCTCACTGATGATGAAACCAAAGAGGGTATTGTGATGGCTCAATCTCTCGAAGCCAATACCGTCGTTCCAAAGAACACGGAGATAGCCCTTGAAGTGGGTATTTATGCACGAGTGCCCTCAGCCACTCAGTACAGGTATTATCTCTTTACCCACACCGTACGCTCCATGAATGAAGCCGATACCTCGGATGTATCCGTTCTTGTTGTGATGGTTGATGAAAACTCAAGGCCTATTCAACTCTTTAATAGTACGGTTTCTCAGGGTCAGCTCATCGTTATCCCCTTCAAGGCTCTGGGAACAGCCACGGTTCAGGTCTTCATCAACAACTCCCTCGTGAGGGAAGAAACCTATGTCCCATAGAATCGCCCCTTCCATCTTTGCCGCTGATTTCTGGGACCTTGGAAACGCCATTCGCCTCTGTGAGAAAGCCGGAGTCGATGGGATCCACTACGATGTGATGGACAATCATTTTGTCCCCAATATCTCCTTTGGCCCAAAAACCATTGCGGATCTCTGTGCGAGAACCAGGCTCCCAGCGGATGTCCATCTCATGATTGATCTTCAGAGGGGAATTGACGACTACCTTTCTCTTCCTGTGGAGTATATCACCCTCCATGTAGAAAGCCTTTCCCCGCAGGATGTGTCTCTTTTAGACAAAATCCGGCAGGCCGGCAAAAAAGCCGGGCTTTCTCTCAAACCCGGCACCAGTCCTGAGGTTCTTCTCCCTTACTTGGACAAACTGGAGCTTATCCTTGTCATGACAGTAGAACCTGGTTTCTCAGGCCAGAAGTTTCAGGAAGCGATGCTTCCAAAGATCCGGCAGGTGCGTGATATGATCCAGAATCGCCCTATACGGCTTCAGGTGGATGGAGGGGTGAATCGTGAAACCTACCGGCAGGTTCTCGAAGCCGGTGCCGATTTTCTCGTGATCGGAAGCGCCTTTTTTGCCGACAGAGACCCAGAAGCATGGGTGAGCACCATTCACCAGGAGGGAAAAGCATGAGTTATCAGCAGTTTATACGAAATTTTTCTATCATCGCCCATATTGACCATGGAAAATCCACTCTTTCCGATAGACTTCTTGAAGCCATGGGGCTTCTCAAAGACAAAAGTAGCGAACAGGTCCTTGATTCGATGGAAGTAGAGAAGGAACATGGGATTACCGTCAAGGCTCATACGGTGACAGGTTTTTATCAGGCAGCTGATGGACAGACCTACCAGCTCAATTTTATTGACACCCCCGGTCATGTGGACTTCAACTACGAGGTGTCCCGAAGCCTTCGGGCGTGCGAAGGGGTGCTTCTGGTAATTGATGCCACCCAGGGAATCCAGGCACAAACTCTCTCAAACTTTTATCTTGCCCTTGAAGAGAACCTCACCATCATCCCCGTCATTAACAAGATAGATCTTCCCAGCGCCCATATTGATATGGTCAAAGAACAGATTGAAAAGGACCTTGGACTTGATCCGGAAGAAGCCCTTCTCATCAGTGCCAAAACAGGGCTTGGTATAGACACTGTTCTTGAGGCTATTGTGAAGCGTATTCCCGCCCCCAAAGGGGACATTCACGCTCCTCTCAAGGCGCTGGTTTTTGATTCCTACTACGATAGTTATCTTGGGGTAGTCGCCAAAGTGCGCATTTTCGATGGAAGTATCAAAAAGGGTGATCCCATCACCTTTATGCTTTCTCAGAAAAACTATCAGGTGGAAGAGGTCGGCTATACCCAGATCAAGCTTGTCTCCACCTCTGAACTCCGGGCTGGTGAGGTGGGATATCTCACAGCCGCCATCAAATCCATATCCGACTTCGGTGTGGGAGACACCATCACCCACACCGATCGCCCCTGCAATGAACCCCTCCCAGGATACAAAGAAGTAAAACCCTACGTCTTTGCGGGGCTCTTTCCCGCCGAAGGAGAGGACTTTGAAGATCTCCACGAAGCCCTTTTGAAACTCAAACTCAACGACGCCGCCCTTACCTTTGAAAAATGGAATTCCGCCGCTCTGGGCATGGGTTTCAAGTGTGGCTTTCTTGGACTTCTTCATCTCCAGATAGTCCAGGAAAGGCTTGACAAAGAGTTTGATCTTGCGATCATTACCACCATCCCCTCGGTGGAATACAGGATTACCCTCTCTGATGGAACAGTGATGATGATAGAATCAGCCACCGAACTCCCTGAACAGAGCAAGATCCGTCAGATAGAAGAGCCCTTTGTTCTTTCTCACATCATTGTGCCCAATGAGTATTTGGGTGCCATTCTTCAGCTCATTCAGGATAGACGGGGCATCCAGCGGAATATGATCTATATTGATTCGGGTCGGGTTGAGATTATCGCCGAACTTCCCCTCGCTGAAATCATCTATGATTTCTATGACAAACTCAAGTCCTTCTCGCGTGGGTATGCTTCTTTTGACTACGAGTTTTTAGAATTCCGTCCAAGCGAGATTATCAAACTCGATATTTTGGTGAACGGCAAGGTGGTGGATGCCCTTGCCCAGATGGTGCACAAGGACAGTGCCTACGAACGAGGTCGGTCCGTGGTCACCAGACTTCGGGATCTTATTCCCCAGCATCTCTTTGTTATCCCCATCCAGGCGGCCATAGGAAGCAAGATCATCGCCAGAGAAACCATCAAGGCCCTGCGTAAAGATGTGCTTGCCAAGTGTTATGGGGGGGATATTACCCGAAAACGAAAACTCCTCGAAAAACAAAAAGAGGGAAAAAAACGCATGCGAACCATTGGGAACGTCGATATCCCCCAGGAAGCCTTCATCGAAGTCCTCAAGAGGGGAGACAATGAGTAATCGTATCATCCTCGCCAGCGCCTCCATAGGGCGAAAGATGCTCTTTGAACAAACCGTGCGGGACTTTGTGATTGAGATCTCCGATGTGGACGAAGAGAGGTTCTCCCATGAGGACCCCCGAGAACTTCCCCGTATCCTTGCTGAAGCCAAAGGACAGGTCATCTCCCAGCGTTTTCCCGATGATTACGTCTTTGCCTTTGACACCATTGTCCTCTGTGAAGGAAAAATCATCGGAAAACCGAAAGACAAAGAAGAGGCAAAGGCTTTCCTGCGGTTTCTCTCAGGCAAACGCCAGTCGGTTATCTCCGGATACGCCTTTTTTCACCAGAACAAACACATTGCCGAAAGCGGTGCTGAAGAGACCATCCTCTCTTTTGCCCCCCTCTCTGAGGAGTTCATTGAAAACTATGTGAACTCGCATCCCGTCACCCGCTTTGCCGGGGGATACGCCATCCAGAATGACGACCAGTTCATTCACATTGAGAAAGGGAGTTTTGACGTCATTGTAGGCGCCCCTATGGACAGAGTGATCGCTTTTCTGAAAAAAGAAGGCCTTGAAAAGAGGCTTCTACGGATTCCCGAACACTACAGGGTATAACGTTCAGAGACCTTTGCACGAATGTGCGAAGGTCTCAAAAAAGTAATAAAAAAATAAAAATAGTATAAAAATATTCCTTATCATAATAAATAATTCTACTTTTTTGAATAAAAAAAGACAAATAGGCCCTTGTAAACAGAAAAAACGGGGTTTCAGGGGCGTAGCCCCTGACCCAAACAGGGGAAGAAAACACCCGTGCAAGGGTCTCAATTATTCTACTTTTTTGAATAAAAAAGACAAATAAGCCCTTGTAAACAGAAAAATCGGGGGAGAGGGGCGTAGCCCCTGACCCAGACAGGCAAAGAAAACATCCGTGCAGGGGTCTCATTTAGGGCAGACTTTCAGTCAGCCTTTTCCTTCTTGGCTCGAAGAAAGGCCACAATTTCCGCTGGAGAATCCTGGATCTGTTCCCCCGTCTGGAGATTGCGAAGGGTCCATATCCCTTTCTGGACCTCATCCTCTCCAAGAAGAACGGCATAAGAAGACCGCAACTTGTCCGCTGATTTGAGATGCTTTTTGAGCTGGGTATATCGAAATTCCGTCGTGGCTGAGATCCCATGCTCTCTCAAAAAGGAAAGTGCTTGCCACACCGCCTGGGAAAGGCTCTCCCCTATACCAGCCACATACACAAACGGGGGCCTGTAAAAGTCTGTTCGCTTTTTCCCCGTTGAAGCTTCAATCACCATGGCCAGTCTTTCCATTCCCATAGCAAAACCCGTGGCCGGTGTATCCATTCCCCCTAAATCCTTCACCAAATAGTCGTACCTCCCACCAGCAGAAAAGGTACTCTGAGCCCCTAAAGAAGCACTCTTGAACTCAAAGACCGTGCGGTTATAATAATCAAGCCCTCTCACAAGATAGGGATCAATCTCAAAAGCTATTCCCAAGGAGGTGAGAGAAGCCTTGACAGCCTCAAAATGAGCCTGGCAGGCCTCACAGAGATGTTCATACTGAAGAGGCGCCTGACGAACAATACGTTGACAGATCTCTTCTTTGCAATCAAGCACACGAAGAGGATTGATGGTAAGTCGCATCTGACAATCCTCACACAAACCGTCCTTGTGAGAGGTGAGATACTCGGTAAGTCTCTGCTGATACACGGGACGACACTCCCGACAACCAATAGAGTTGAGATACAAGGTCACCCCTGTAATACCAAGGCGTTTGGCCAAATGATGGTTAATGGCTATCAACTCCACATCGGCATCTGGCGAAGGGTCTCCTATAAGTTCAAACCCAAACTGAGTAAACTGACGATATCGCCCTGCTTGAGGATTCTCCGCACGAAACATAGGACCGATGTAGAAAAGCCGCTGGGTATGCCCGCTCATATGAAGGCCATTCTCAATGTAGAGCCGAACTGCCCCGGCGGTTCCCTCGGGACGAAGAGCCACCAATCGATGACCCCTATCCTCAAACACATACATCTCTTTTTTCACCACAATATCAGAACTATCCCCTACTCCCCTCTGAAAAAGATTGGCATACTCCAGAATAGGAAACTGTATCTCTTTGTAGCCATAGAGACCGGCAATAGAACTCACCTCCTGCATCACGTAGCGAAAAAAATCGCTCTCAGAAGGGAGAATATCATAGGTGCCTTTGAGTTTCTGATACATACATGCTCCTCATCATCTTCAGATGGCATGGAGTTTCTGCCATTTTCTCCCCGGTGCTTCTCCTTTCTCACTTTCGATAAATATATCCATCTGCACACAGAACCTCAGCCGTCAGAATAGCTCCTCCAGCGGCTCCACGAATGGTATTGTGAGAAAGACACACAAACTTATAATCAAAAAGATGATCCTCTCTCAGTCTGCCTATGGCAATTCCCATCCCATTTCCGATATCGCGATCAAGCTTTGTCTGGGGTCTATTCTCCTCTTCGAAATAGGTGAGAAAAGGTTTGGGGGCTGAAGGAAGATTGAGTTCCTGGGGTCTTGGGACCCATGTCTTCCACCGATGAAGGATCTCCTCTTTTGATGGCTTCTTCTCAAAGCGTACCGACACCGCCGCCATGTGCCCATCACTTGCCGCTACTCGCAAACACTGGGCACTGATCACAGGTTTTGTAGCACTCTCAATACGATCCCCCTCAAGAATACCCCAGATTTTGAGGGGTTCCTTCTCACTTTTTTCTTCCTCGCCCTTGATGAAGGGAATCACATTATCTACCATCTCTGGCCACGTATCAAAGGTTTTGCCCGCCCCGGAGATAGCCTGATAGGTGCATACCATCATCTCAGAAGGCCCGAAATCCATCAGGGGATGAATGGCTGGCACATAACTCTGAAGAGAACAATTGGGTTTCACCGCAATAAAACCATGCTTGGTACCAAGCCTTTTCCGCTGAATAGGAATAATCTCCGCATGATGCCAGTTGATTTCCGGCATAATCATAGGCACATCAGGGGTCATACGATTGGCAGAGTTATTGGAAACCACAGGGACTTCTCTTCTGGCATAGGCTTCTTCAAGGATGATAATGTCCTCTTTTGGCATATCCACAGCACAGAAGACAAAATCTACCTCATTAGCTATAGCCTCTATCTTATTGGCATCATAGACGGTGAGATTTTTTACTTTTTCTGGTATTGGTGTAGCCATGGCCCATCGATGAGAAACGGCCTCTTCATAGGTTTTCCCTGCGGAATGACTGCTTGCCGCCACCAACACGACATCAAACCAGGGATGATGCTCTAAAAGAGAGACAAATCGCTGTCCCACCATTCCCGTTGCTCCAACAATACCCACGCGAAGTTTTTCTTTCATACTGTGCCTCTTTTGCCAATTTTGAGAATTTATTATAAAGAAAAGGAGAGAAAAGTGCAATTTTAAGCGCATTATGAAAAATCAGGCCAAAATAAAAAAAACCGCCCGAAGGCGGCTTCTTTACATATGCTTTCGACACTTTTCAGCGTAGGGTATAGCCTCAAGACGCTCCTGGTCAATCTCTTCCCCACATACGGTACACTTCCCGTAAACACCATTTTCAATCCTCTGGAGGGCTCGAAGAACCTCTTCAAGAGTACGTTTCTGGGTATTGGACAGACCTTCCACCAGGGAGGCAGTACTCAGCATGTCTGCCTGATCCACCACATCTCCATCTGTTTCAAAAGGGTTTCTCTCCTCTGCTGTTTCTCCACGAATATTCTCAAGAAGAGAATCCCTCATCTCCTCGAGCCGCTTTTTGAAATAGGCAAGCCTCTCCTGGGTCATGATCGGCTCCTTATTCCGCTTTGGCTTTCGCCGTTTTCGTCTTTTTTGGTTTTTCCTCTTTCACCTCGATGACATGAACCACCTGGCGGTTTTTGCTATGCGCAAACTGCACAATGCCGGCCTTCAAAGCAAAAAGGGTATGATCTCGGCCCATCCCCACATTCTTGCCGGGATGAAACTTTGTTCCCCTCTGACGAATGATAATATTGCCGGGGATAACAGGCTGCCCTCCATACACCTTGACACCCAAGCGCTTGGATTCGCTATCACGGCCGTTTTTTGCTACACCGCCGCCTTTTTTATGAGCCATGGTTCTCCTCCCAATGTAATCGTATATGATCTGGATACTGCCTTGACAGAATATCCAGAGTAAGAATCATCTGTTTCCACAAAAGCAGAGAGTTCTCATTCATCTCAGAGACCTCTGCCTCCCATCTCCCCTCGGTTTGCCTCACAGCAACATCCTCTTTGCAGAGAAGACGAGTCCCGACCACCCATCCCTGAAGGGTCACTGAAACCGCCGCACATACCACATCCTTTCCCTTCTGGTCAAAAAGAGCGTGGCCACTGGCCACTACCCGATGGGTTTTCTCGGAGATGGAGATGTCTATCATGCCTCAGCCGATGCTTTTGGCTTCTCCTGCGAGATACTCACGACCTCAAGCACCGTATAGGTATGACGATACCCTCTCTTCACAGAGTAGTTTGTTTTGGGTTTGTACTTGAAGATGGTGAGTTTCTCGCCCTTTTCCTCAGGCTTCACCACTTTGCACTCCACAACGGCATCCTTCACATAAGGCTGTCCAATCGTATCACCCTTGTCCGTATGGAGAAAAAGAACTTCCTTCACTTTTATCTTTTCGTTTTCCTTGACAGAAAGATGATCCACACGGAGAATTGCACCCTTCTCGGCCTTGTATTGCTTGCCACCAATCTCAACAATAGCGTACATAGGTTCTCTCCTTTTCCTGAGAATATGAGTACATTATTTTAAGGGAAAAGAAAGAATTTGTCAATCTCTTCGGCTTTCTTTTTTCAAAAAGAATTTCACTCGTGTGTCGTTCCACCTTGAACATGGCCTCTCTCCTTATTATGGGAGTAGAAAGTATAACGTATGTTTTTTTAGCTTTTTCACAGAATGGCGTACCATTTTTCCGAAAACAAAAAACTCAAAAAACTTCAGATAAAAGGGGGATATCTCCGATACATAAAAAAACTTGACAAAACCCCCGAATAGTATACAATAAAAGGGCAAAAAACAAAACAAGGAGATGTCTATGAAAGGGAAAACCCTCTTGATCCTTTTGTGTCTTGTAGGTTTATCCACTCCCCTGCTTGCCCAGATGGAGATGGTAGGGACTCTTTTGAGCCCGAATGTACCTATTTCAGCTGTTCCCAAAGAACTGAAACTTCCAGATCCTGTTCTTCCCTATCTTGAACAGGAGTTTATCAAAACCATCGGGAAGGAAGGGGCCTTTGACACCCAGTTCAAGATTGTCCTTCTTATGACCAAGGTGACCAATGTTCCCACCAAAAAGTATGAATATCTCGAACGTATTGTCATGTGGGAAGTACGCAATCCCCAGAAAACCGCCCAGAAGATGTTTATCGTAAGCCCAGATGCCCGTGTGTTGGCCATTCAGGGGATTGCCGAAAGCAGCAACAAAATGTACATCGAGACCATGCTCAATGTTATCGAAAGAGATACCGCTACCAAACCACGAATCGCCGCTGCCCGTACCCTTCCTGCTTTAGGTGACAAGGAACTCATTGTCCCCAAACTGGTCTATCTTCTCAAAAACAAATATGGTATCGATAGAGGCAAATTCAGTGAAGAAGATACCCAGCGCTTCGAGGACGACAAGGTGGCTGAGGCTATCGTTGTCTCTCTCGGTGAATTAGGAGATCCAAGGGCATTCCCCGCCCTTCTTCAGATAGTCATGGCACCAGACTCTCATCGTGATGATACAGTCAAGGCTGCCTGGGCCGCCATGCAAAAACTCCAGTGGTAAGTGCCCATGAAACGCCTGTGGATTCTGTTTGGCTTTCTTTTGATAACAACGAGCTACACACAAACAAAAGAAAAAGCCCGAACATTAGCGGACCTGCGTATTGGCGCTGAAACAGAAATGGAAACAGCCGTTCGCATCCTGAAAATGCAGGGCGAATACGAAAAGAAACGACTGGCACTTCCCGTTATCGCGGCCAATATTCAGGATCCGACCACGTTCGGGATAGTCAAGGACCTTCTTCTCCACTACTACCAGAATCCACGATTCAAGGAAGAGGATCAGGTGATGTTTTATGACGATGTGATTGCAGAGGAGCTTCTCAAGATTTTAGGAAGCACTCGATCGCCAGAAATTTTTCCGGTGGTGCTCCAGTTTGCCCTTTATGACAAGTGGCATCGGGATGCCACCGTGAAAACCGCCTGGAAGCTCATGCAATCTATCGAGTGGAAATAACAAGGAGGACAACCATGAAACGAATGATGAGTATACTCGTTATCGTAAGTCTCGTTGGACTTGCTGCCTGTGGCAAGAAGGAAACAAAACCAGAGGAAAAACCAACCACGACTGAACAAAAGCCTGCGGTCACCACGCAACCCACGCAAAAGGAAGACCTCTCTTTTGAGACGGTGATGAAAACCCTTCGAGAAGCCCTCGAAAGAGAAAGAAGGGAAAACAATTCGGCCACCAAAATCCAGACAGCCAAAGCCTATATGCTTCTCATCAAGTTTCTCCAGACAGACAAAGAAAAGGTGAGAAAAGCCGGTATGACAGATGCAGATGTCAACTTCCTCATTTCTGATGCCAAGGCCAAGGCAAAACAACGCCTTGATGAGGTGGTCAAAAATCCTACCGCCTCTCCAGAAGCCAAAGAGGAAGCCCAAAAGCTCCTCTCCTCTCTATGACACAAAGGCCGTCCTGAAGACGGCCTTTTTCTTTTCTAAAAAACTCAATTTTTTCCTCAGGTTATGCCGATACAATAAAAAAATAAACCCTGCTATACAAATCTTTTTGCAGGAGGGCTACCTTGATATACCTTGATGTCATCAAAAAGTACGCAAGAACCTTTCTTACCACCTTCATCTATCTTTCTTTTTTAGGGCTTTTTTACTTTTTCTATCTTTTGCTCGGCATGAAATTTCGTGGAGAGCAGGCTATTCTTCTTGAGGCACTCAAGAATTATGCCCTTCTCCTTGTTCATTCTCTTCCATTGATGGCCATCTTTGCTACCTTCATCTTTTTTGCCAAGATTGAATCAAACGACACCCGTTTTATGATCCGGGTGATGCCCATCATTGGTGCCCTGAATACCGTGGTGTTAGTGCTTTTTTTCTTCTTCCGATGGGATTTTGTGAATTTCATGCACTATGAGCCACTTTCCATCAAACCCCTTCCCCAGGCCGGATATATCACCCCCTATGGCAATACCCAGGTGTATATAGCCGAAGGGAAGGGGAGACACCTTGTTTTCACCGGTGATATCTACCTTGCCTCTTCATGGCGTACCAACGCCTCTACTCTCACCGTCCAGGCTGTGTCAAGGGTAGGGGATGCCAGTTTCACGCCGGATGGGCGAGTATTTTCTCTTTCCCTCAAAGAGAAAGCCCCTGCCTTTCAGGAAACAGGGTTTACCAAAATCTTTTTTGAAGCCTATTTTGCCTATGTACGAAAACTCCGTGAGGTATTTTTCCATACCTTCTATAGTTGGGGAATAGTGAGTTCTCTTTTGGGCATTCTTTTCATGTCTGCAGGATATTTTTCTCTGCTTGCAGGTATCTCTATCTATCTCAAAGAAGCCCAGATTCAGATGCTCATGAGATCTTTCTTTGTTCTTTTAGGGGTAGCTGCCTGGTTTAGTTTTCCACACTTTTTGAGCTTTATCTCCCTCATGAGTTTTGGGATACGTTTCGGGCTTCTCAGGGTTGCTTTCCCAAGTCTTCTCATGGGGTCGTTAGCCGCCCTTTTGGGTTATGGCCTTCTCATCCTCAAAAACGGCCTTCCCCGTAAGGCCTAAGGAGCCACCATGAAAAAACTCAATCAGTTTTTTCTTTATCTCTTTCTTCTTATCATTGTTTTAGGCCTGGCTGGTTTTTTCTACTTTCTCCAGTTTGCCAAAATGGCGTCCTTAGATGCGCTTATTGCTTCCCTGAGACTGGTGTACACCTATCTTCCTATTCTGGCGGGACTTGCCCTTCTCTGGGGCTTAGTGTTTCAGGGGGGAGGAGTATCCCAAAGTACAGCCATAGGGCCGGTTATTCTCTATATTTTTATCATCATGGGTGGAGCTATTGCCCTTCAGGAAATAGCCATTCCTGCCCTCACTGAAATGAAACAGCAATCCCTTATCCTTCAGACAAAAAAGGCAAAGGGTATGCCAAAGTTCACAGTAAATCCTACCAATGTGAGTGCTTCAGAGTTTACTTCTCTTTCCTGGTTTGTTTCCAAAGAAAATCTCGCCTTTGCTCAGAAAAACACCTTTCTCTCCTTTGAAAAACTTTACAAGGGACCTCAGGGTGTCTATTATGGGATCAATTTCAAGATTGTTTCTTTTGATGACCAGGGACGCCTGGATTATGTCTTTATCTCTCCTCAGGTCAAGGCTTATGAAACAGACCTTTTTGCCCTTTCCGCCCGGGCTTACGAATACAAAAACGGCAACCTCGTCTCTCAAAAGGGATACACCGTCAAAAAACTCACCCTTCCCTATCCTGCTGGGGCCATTTATTCGCTTCGTGCCCATGGCAATTTAGAAGACATCAGTCTTATTGACGTCCTGCGATACAATGACTATGTGTACGGTTCTCGCCTCAACTTCTACCATGTGGGCATTCTCATCTTTTTCAAGATTTCCTACTATACCATGCTGATTGTGATTATCATTCTCTGTGCCGGATTTGGCCTCACCTTCCAGAACCAGCGACTGGTGGGAAAGGACATTGTCCCTGCGCTCAGTTTCCTCCTTGTTTCGACGGCTGTCACCATCATGGTCTATGATATTCTCTTGGCCGCTGTCAATATGGTTTATGGGCTCATCATCTGATATGGCTGATTATCCCTGCCGGATTGTCCGTACCAGAAGAAAAACCATCTCTCTTCGTATCATGGAAGATGGGATGGTAGAAGTTCGTTGTCCTCTCTCAACAAGAAAAGAACATATCGATCACATTCTGAGAACACACAGGTCCTGGATTGAAAAAAAACAAAAAGAAATGATGTCCCGACCCAAGTTTCATGGTAGGTTAGAAGAAAATTGTTCCCTTTTTTATTTAGGCAAGGCCTACCCTCTCCATTTTGGATCCACCACTGTTGTCCAATGGGATGAAAAAGGTTTTCTTCTCCCCGAAAAGAAAAAAGCCACCGCTCAAAAAGTGATGGAGTCATGGTATCGACAACAGGCAAAAAAAATCCTCACAGAAAGGGTGGAACACTATGCAAAAACCTACGGTTTCTCGTATAGCGGGATACGCCTCTCTTCGGCTTCCAGGCGATATGGTTCCTGCTCAAGCAAAAACCTCTTGAGTTTCACCTGGAAGTTGGTTCTCCTTCCCCAGGACCTCATCGATTATGTGGTGGTTCATGAACTCTGTCATACTAAAGAAAAACATCACCAGAAAGCCTTCTGGAGAGAAGTTTCCTCCATTCTCCCGGACTACAAAAAGCGTGAAAGACGCCTCAAAGAGACCCCTCTTTCCGCTTACTGGTTCTGACGACGAAGGCGATATTTGGAAAAGCGAATAGCCCAGCACTGAAACAGGGCCTCATTGACAATCCCTGAGTTCATCTTGGTCGTGCCCTCATAGCGATCTCGAAACACTATCGGTACTTCCACCACGGAAAGACCATGGTAGTAGGCCTTGGCCTTCATCTCTATCTGAAAGGCGTACCCATTCGAACGAATAGAGGCAAGATCTATCACCTCAAGTGCCCGACGGGTATAGGCATTGTATCCCCCTGTCAAATCAGTCAAGGGCACTCCCGTCGCAAAACGGGCATAGAGGTTGCCCCCAAGACTCAAGAAAAGCCGCTTGAGATCCCAGTTAAGCACCCTCACCCCATGGAGATAGCGGGAACCACAGACCACATCCGCCCCTTTTTCAAAAGCCTCAAAAAAGAGCGCCATCTCCTCTGGATTGTGAGAGAAATCCGCATCCATCTCAAAAAAAAGATCAAAACCCTCCGGCATCTTCATTGCATAGTTCATACCCGCAATATAGGCCCGTCCAAGCCCCTCTTTTTTCTCCCGAAGAAGACAATGAATACGGGACTCTCGTTTTGCCATCTCTTCCACAATCCCGGCTGTGCCATCGGGAGAATTGTCATCTACCACAAGCACATGAATATCCTTCCTCTGCTGAAGAACCACAGGAATGAGTTTCTGGATATTTTCCCTTTCGTTATAGGTCGGAATAATCACCACCGCCTTCATGAAGAACTCCTGATTTCTATAGGGGTTATTGTAAGAAAAAGAAGGATTTCTTTCAAATTTTCAAAAACTCTTCCCTCTCGATACCATGTCTTTTCAAAAACTCCTCCGCCCAGTAAAACGAACCCGTGAGAATAGAAAGTTTTCCTGTCTCTTGAATCACAGGTACCTCAGGAAGATACTCTGCTTTTCCCCCCAGAAGAGAGAGAAGTTCCCTCCCTCCAGAAGGCCTGGGAGAAGCAAAATCAAAACACACAATCCTCTCAAAAAGATGCCTGTAATCCTCAATGATAGGGACAAGTCTTGCAAGTTCCTTTTCTCCCAAAATACCAATATAGAGATCCTTGGGAACATCAATCCTTGCTAAGGCCTGAAAAAGGGCCAAAAAAGACTCAGGATTGTGCGAAACATCAAGAAGAAAGGGATGATGATACCACATCCGAAAAGGAAGGGGTCGCCAAAAGGCTTCTCTTGCCTTTGCCTCTTCTATGGGGATCCCCACTCCCTTGAGGGCCTCATAAGCCAAAAGAAAATTGCCGGCAAAAACCTCGCCCCACTGGGACGACTCCCAGAGACTCCCATCTGGAAAACGGTAAACCCACTTTGTAGGCGAACAAAAAACAAGCTGAGCCCTGTTTTCTACGAATACCACCTGCGTCTTTTGTTCTTTCGCCTTCTCCATAAAAACAGCCTTCACCCCCTCCTCCTGCAAAGAAGAGAAAACCGGAACCCCTGTCTTGATAATCCCCGCCTTTTCCATAGCAATAGCCTCAAGGGTATCACCCAAAAATTTGGTATGATCCCAGCCTATACGGGTGAGAAGACATGCCTCAGGACGAGACACAAAATTGGTGGCATCAAGCCTTCCTCCCATCCCTGTTTCAAGAACAATCGCCTGACAATCCCTCTCAAGAAAGTACGCCATCGCAAGAAAGGTAAGTGCCTCAAAAAAACTACACCCATGCCGTTCGATAAGAGACGCCCATCTCTCTATCAAGGTATGCAACTCCTCAGAAGATATCATCTCCCCATTGATACGAATCCTCTCCTCCACCACAAAAAGATGGGGGGAAGTATAAAGCCCAACCCGTGGATACACCCCTGAAAGAAGCCTTGAAAGATAGATAGCCGTACTCCCCTTGCCCTTTGTCCCCGCTATATGAAAAACCTTTTTCCCTTCGTACGAGAAATTTGCCTCTTCAAGCATTCTGCCCACCCGCCCCGGATCAAAATGATCCATTTGATACTTGAGAAGCCCTTTTTCATAATTGATAAGTGAAGAAAGAAAAGGATGCACGCTTTTCCTCCCTGTTTTCAGAAAACCTTTCCTCTCATAAAAAAAGGGCTGTCCAGCTTCCTGAACAGCCCTAATTCTCTGTTTCTCGTTTACTTTTGAGCGGGAACAAGGCTTCCGGTAGGTTCCTCGGCATCCACCACAAGGGTGAGAGAAACCTCTTCGCTCACATTACCAACCAAATCAATAGCCTTGACCTTGATGGTATGAGTCCCAGGAGCAAGAACCACAGGGAAATTATAAGCGACATAGTCTCCACCATCAAGAGAGTAAAGTACCTCGGCAATCCCTGTTTCAGCATCAGTAGCCGAAACAGAAACACGAGCCCCGGCTGGCACATACTTCACCCCATCCTTCTCAAAAGCAGCGGGATCCACGGAAAGTTCCACCTTGGGAGCATTGAGATCAAGGTACACCGTATAGGTCTTCACCTCTGAAACGTTGCCCACATTATCCATAGCCCGGTAGCGGATCGTATGAAGCCCATTCTGAGCAGGAAGAACAAAGGCCACATTATAAGCCCCAAAAGCACCCTCACCAATGGCGTATTCCACACTCTTCACCCCGGAATACTTGTCATTGGCCACAATGGTGAAGGCGGTATCCTTACCCACATAGAGAGCATCTCCAATAGCCACGACCTTCTTGTCGGTAGCGATCCTGGTTTCAGGAGCAGAGAGATCCACCACTACCTCATACATCTTGAATGCAGAGAGATTCCCCACATTGTCTTCCACACGGTAGCCAATGGTATGCTTTCCCTCTGTAGCAAAGGTGATGGGATCAACATACTTGCCGCTCAGGGAGTTGTCCACCATGATGTAGATGGCCTTCACACCAGAACCCTTGTCCTCAGCAGTGATCACAAACTTGGCATTGGCACCCACATAGTCAACCTTGCCATCGTTGTACACCACACTGCCTGTTGCCTGAACAGGTCTCTCTGGGGTAACTGCCGTTTGCTGAGTTGCCGCCTGAGAAGAAGCCTCATTAGGAAAATCCGGAGCTGTCGTCTGCTGACCAAAACCCAGCACCGCAACCATAAAGAACAAAACACTCACCAGTTTTCTCATATATCATGCCTCCTACATAAAATTCCCTTTATAATAAACCACCCATCTGGCAGGAAGACGAATATTTCCTGGGCCAGAAGAGCCCTTAGAGGAGTCTGTCTCCTGCCTCCCGTACTCATCATAAGTTGATTGGGC